>NZ_CP075371.1:3926412-4580814 GCF_018459925.1 Nocardioides aquaticus | reverse complement strand
TGCACTGGCGACCCGGGGGATGGCCGAGGTCCGGCGGCACCCGGGTGGCTGATCACGGTGGAGTGCTGTCGTCGCAGGTCAGGGGCCTAGCAGGACCCGAACCGCGGCGATGTGGCTACGTCGTCCGAGAGGAGGGGACCGGTCGTCGCGCCTGCCTCCGGCACCCTGGGAACGTAACCCGCGACGGCACCACCGGCAAGCCGTCATCCACAGGCCCGACACCGGGTCGGCGGCCGTCCGTCGCGGGCCGGCGGCCGGGGCGCCGGCGGAGCTCGTCGTGGGTTTGACCCCCTCACGCCGCAGCGCGTACCGTCTGTTGGTCATCCGAGGTCGGCGGGTGCCTGCCCGCAGCTGCCTGCGAGGCGCACGGCACCGGCCGAATGCGCACTCCCGCGACCTACCTGAGGCCGGGACGTGGGCACCGACCGCAGCAACCGAAAGAGACGACCGTGAGCAAGCGTACGTACCAGCCGAACAACCGTCGCCGCCACAAGACGCACGGCTTCCGCCTGCGCATGCGCACCCGCGCCGGCCGCGCCATCCTGAACTCCCGCCGCCGCAAGGGCCGCAAGGAGCTCGCGGTCTGAGCCGCCCGGCGGACCCGAGACCGACCGACTTGTGCTGCCCGCCGCCCACCGCCTGACCGACGCCACGAGTTTTCGTCGCGTCCTCCGGCGTGGGCGGCGTCGTGCTGCCCGGACGATCGTGGTCAGCGTGCTGCTGCCCGACGGGTCGCCGGCCGCGGCCCGGACGTCGTCGGTGGGTCTCGTGGTCTCCAAGGCGGTCGGCGGCGCGGTGGTGCGCACCCGGGTCAAGCGCCGGCTGCGCCACCTGTGCGCCGCGCGCCTCGACCTGCTGCCCGCCGGCACCGAGGTGGTGCTCCGCGCGCTGCCCCCGGCCGCCACGGCCAGCAGCGCCGATCTCGGCGCCGATCTCGACCGGTGCCTGCGCAGCCTGGTGCCGACGGAGCGGGTGAGCGCGTGAAGCACGTGCTGGTGCTCCTGCTCCGTGGCTACCGCGCGGTGGTCAGCCCGCTCTACGGCCAGGTCTGCCGCTACTACCCTTCGTGCTCGGCCTACGCTCTGGAGGCAGTGGAGCGCCATGGTGCGGCCCGCGGCACCTGGCTGACGGTCCGCCGACTCGGCAGGTGCCACCCGTGGGCCGAGGGCGGGGTCGACCACGTCCCCGGTCACCAGGCAGCCGCCGACCCCGACCCGTACGACGTGCACGACCACCAGACCGCCGGGACCCGTCCCGACACCCAAGGAGCCTGACGAGCCGTGGAAGCACTCTCCGACTTCGGGAACTTCATCCTGACGCCGCTGTACTACGTGATCTCGGCGATCATGATCGGGTTCCACGAGTTCTTCAGCCTGTTCCTCGACCCCGCCGGGGGGCTCGCCTGGGCCCTGTCGATCGTCGGCCTCACGGTGGTCATCCGGATCGCGCTGATCCCGCTCTTCGTGCGGCAGATCAAGTCCAGCCGGAACATGCAGCTCATCCAGCCCAAGGTGGTGGAGCTGCGCAAGAAGTACGGGCACGACCGGCAGCGCATGGCCGAGGAGACCATGAAGCTGTACAAGGACGCGGGCACCAACCCGTTCGCGTCCTGCCTGCCGCTGCTGCTGCAGATGCCGATCTTCTTCGCCCTGTTCCGCCTGCTCGACCAGGCCGCGGACGGGACCCCTCACGGCTTCATGACCTCGGCGCGCGCCGAGGCGTTCGGCACCTCCGACATCTTCGGCTTCGTGCCGATCTCGGACACCTTCTGGCAGTCCCGGACCTGGGGCCCCACGCCCGACCTCAGCGTGATGCTCGTGGCGCTGGTGCTGGTCCTGGCGATGACCGCCACCACCTTCATCACCCAGCGCCAGCTGATGAGCAAGAACATGCCGGCCGACGCGCTGAAGGGCCAGTACGCCCAGCAGCAGAAGCTGCTCCTCTACGTGCTCCCGGTCGCGTTCGGCCTCGGCGGCGTGGCCTTCCCGATCGGCGTGCTCCTCTACTGGACCACCTCGAACCTGTGGACCATGGGCCAGCAGTTCTACGTCATCCGCAACAACCCCGCGCCGGGCACGCCGGCCATGGACGCCAAGCTCGAGCGGGACAAGGCCAAGGCGGTCCGCAAGGGTGAGGTCGTGGAGACCGAGCCCGAGGTCGTCCCCGCGTCCGAGGCCCGCCCGGCGACGCGCCAGCAGCCGAAGCGCCAGACGCGTCAGCAGCGTCAGCAGGGGTCGCCGCGACCGAGCACGGGCGGAGGGTCCGGGTCGCAGAAGCGCCCCGCGGGCCAGCGGCCGGCCGGGCAGCGGCCCGGGGGCGGACCCAAGCCAGCGAACAAGAAGGGGAAGAAGTGAGCGAGCAGATCGACGAGCGGGACCAGACCGAGCCTCAGGTCGGGGCGGACGGCGGGGCGGTGAGCCCGGACGGGGTCGCCCCGGACGCCGCCGGTGACGCTCCCCGTGGTGACGCGGACGACGTCGCGACCGTCGACGCGCCCGAGGGCGGGTCCGAGCAGAGGACGCCGGCCGCCGAGGGGACCCCGGACCGGCTCAGCCAGCTCGAGCAGGAGGGTGACATCGCGGCGGACTACCTCGAGGAGCTCCTTGACATCGCCGACCTCGACGGGGACCTCGACATGGACGTCGACGGCGACCGGGCGGCGGTCTCGATCGTCGGCGCCGACCTCGGCCAGCTGGTCGGCAAGGACGGTGAGGTGCTCGACGCGCTGCAGGAGCTGACCCGGCTCGCGGTCTACCGGGAGACCGGGGAGCGCTCGCGGTTGATGCTCGACATCAGCGGCCACCGGGCCGAGCAGAAGCGTCGGCTGGAGGAGCTGGCCGCGCGCACGATCGCGGAGGTGCGCGAGTCGGGTTCCCCGGCGTCGCTGGAGCCGATGAGCCCGTTCCAGCGCAAGGTGGTCCACGACGCCGTGGCCGCCGCCGGACTGGCTTCCGAGTCCGAGGGGACCGAGCCCCGCCGCTACGTCGTGGTGCTCCCCGCAGGATGAGCGACGTTTCACGTGGAACACCCCCCGTCCCGGACACGGCACGGGGGGTGTTCTCGTCCGAGGCCATGCCCGGCGTGGAGCAGTACGCCGCGCTGCTGGCCTCCGACGGCGTGGTGCGCGGGCTGATCGGGCCGCGCGAGGTCCCCCGGTTGTGGGACCGGCACCTGGTGAACTCGATGGCCCTGGCCCCGGCGATCGCCGTGGGTGCCCGGGTCGCCGACGTCGGCAGCGGTGCCGGCCTGCCGGGCCTGGTGCTTGCGATCGGGCGCCCGGACCTCGACGTGACCCTGGTCGAGCCGCTGCTGCGGCGGACGACCTTCCTCACCGAGGTCGTCGACGCGCTCGGCCTGGACAACGTGACGGTCGTGAGGTCCCGCGCCGAGGACCTGCACGGGTCGGCGCTGTTCGACGTGGTGACCTCGCGCGCGGTGGCCCCCCTCGGGCGTCTGCTCGAGTGGTGCATGCCGCTGACGTCGCCGGACGGCCACGTCCTGGCGCTGAAGGGCTCCACCGCCGGCGAGGAGATCCGCGCTGTCAGGCCCCTGCTCGCACGGCACGGGTGGGCCGCGCCCGAGCTGGTGCAGGTGGGTCCCGGGGGCGTCGAGCCGGTCGACGTCGCGACGGGTCCCGGGGACGACGCGTCGACCGTCCGGGCCGTGCGCGTTCGCTGGGCCGAGCCGGCACGGGTATCGTCGACCGCCGGTCCTCCGGGTGGTTCGGGGCCGCGGTCGGGGCCGTCCCAGCGTCGGGGTGGTCGAGGCGGCGGCAGGAGCCGGCGAGGCCGGTGACGTGGCTGCCGGAGGCCTCACGGTCGCGGAAGACCGGAACGGCCGTGGTGCGACGCGGCACCGGTGATTGACGAGTTATCCACCGCTCCGGTGCACGTCCTGAGCGTGATTGTCCACAGATTCTGCTTGTTCTCCACAGGAGGCCCCGTGCCGGAAGACCGCGATGTTCCACGTGGAACGTTGAACCCCCTCGGCAGCGGCGTGCTCACCGCCGCCGAGCTGGCGGAGCGTGAGACCGGGTTCGAGGACCAGCTGACACCACTGGCGCGTGCGGCGCAGCACTCGTTGTGGGCCCGGCGCAGCGCGGCCTCCCGGCCGTCGGCCGAGCGACCCACGGCGACCCGGGTGTTCGTCGTGGCGAACCAGAAGGGCGGCGTCGGCAAGACGACGTCGACCGTCAACATCGCGGCCGGGCTGGCCCAGCTCGGGCAGCGGGTGCTGGTGATCGACCTCGATCCCCAGGGCAACGCGTCGACGGCGCTCAACATCGACCACCACCGCGGGACGCCGGGGACCTACGACGCCCTGGTCGACGGGGCGGCGCTGCAGGACGTGGCCAGCCCGTGCCCGGACGTCGAGGGCCTGGACGTGGTGCCGGCGACGATCGACCTGGCCGGCGCCGAGATCGAGCTCGTGAGCGTGGTGGCGCGGGAGAGCCGGCTGAAGAAGGCGATCCTCGCCCACCCCCTCGTCGGCACCGCGGAGAAGGCCGGCGACGCCCGCTACGACTACGTGATCGTGGACTGTCCCCCGTCGCTGGGCCTGCTGACGCTGAACGCCCTGGTGGCCGGCGAGGAGATGATGATCCCGATCCAGGCGGAGTACTACGCCCTGGAGGGTCTGGGACTGCTGATCGAGACCGTCGAGATGGTCCGGGCGCACCTGAACCCGGCGTTGTCGGTCAGCACCATCCTGCTGACGATGTTCGACGCCCGGACGCGGCTGGCGGCGGGCGTGGCCTCGGAGGTGCGGGAGCACTTCGGCGACCAGGTGCTGCGGACGAACATCCCCCGGTCGGTCCGGGTGAGCGAGGCGCCGTCCTACGCTCAGACCGTGATGACCTACGACCCGGGTTCACCGGGCGCGTTGAGCTACCTCGAGGCCGCCCGTGAGATTACCGAGCGCGCGGTGACGGCATGACGGGCGCGCGACCGGGACCGCGCCGCGGTCTGGGACGCGGTCTGGGGTCCCTCATCCCGACCCAGGCGCCGCCAGCCCCGGCGGAGGGCGACGGGACGGACTCCCCCGACGGCGAGCCCGGCGGGCCGCCGCAGGACGCGACCGAGCCCGCCGCGACACCGTCGGCTGCGACACCGCCGGCCGGGACCCCGTCGGCCTCGTCACCGCCGGCCGGGACGGCACCGGCCGAGCCCCGCCCCGACATGGTCGAGCTGGCGCCCGTCGAGGGCGCGTACTTCGTCGAGCTCCCCCCGGAGCAGATCCGGCCCAACCGGGCGCAGCCGCGGTCGGTCTTCGACGAGGAGGCGATGGCCGAGCTGGTGCACAGCGTCCGGGAGATCGGTCTCCTGCAGCCGATCGTGGTGCGCCGCACCGGCCCGGAGTCGTACGAGCTGGTGATGGGTGAGCGCCGCTGGCGCGCCAGCCAGGCAGCGGGTCTCGACCGGATCCCCGCGATCGTCCGGGAGACCGACGACACCGACATGCTCCGCGACGCGTTGCTGGAGAACCTGCACCGCTCGCAGCTGAACCCGCTCGAGGAGGCGTCCGCCTACGCCCAGCTGCTCGAGGACTTCGGCATCACGCACGAGGAGCTCGCCCAGCGCATCGGCCGGTCCCGCCCGCAGATCAGCAACACGCTGCGGCTGCTCCGGCTGAGCCCGGCGGTCCAACGACGGGTCGCCGCCGGGGTGCTGTCTGCCGGCCACGCCCGTGCGCTGCTGTCGGTCGACGACGCCGACCTGCAGGACCGGCTGGCGTCGCGGATCGTGGCGGAGGGGATCAGCGTGCGAGCGCTGGAGGAGATCGTGGCGGTGGGTGACGACGGCGGTGGGCGTCGGTCCCCCGCACGCCGTCGTCCGTCGGCCCCCGGGCTGAGCGAGATCGCCGACCGTCTCTCCGACAGGTTCGAGACGCGGGTCAAGGTCGACCTCGGGCGGTCGAAGGGCAAGATCACCGTGGAGTTCGCCTCCCTGGACGACCTGCAGCGGATCATCGAGGTCATGGATCCCCGGAACCGCACCGACCGCCCGGTCTGACAGCCCGCACCGATCGCCCGGTCTGACGGCCGTTCCGACCGCTCGGCCGGGCGTGCTGCGCGACGCCCGGGGAGCGTCGGAGCGCGTTTCACGTGGAACAGCAACCGGCCGCGCCTGTCGGCTGGACCCATCCCTGCAGGTCAGGGGCGTGCGGCTGCCGCGGCGTCCAGACGTTTGTCGACAAAGCGCTTTGCCGACAGATCGACATGTCGGTAAAACGACATGTCGACATGACTACTTCTTCCGCGCCGCGCGCCGCTTCTCGGCGCGCCGGCGCTTCTCCTCGGCGTCGAGACGGAGGGCCTCCTCCGGGGTGGGGGCGCTGCCGCCGTACGACGCGGGCAGCCACCAGCTGCCCGGAGGCTGCTCGGTCTCGGGGTAGGCCCGGATCGTGCTGTCCAGCATCCCGGTCATCCGGTCCTTCAGCTCGCGGGTCTCCGCGACGGGGTCGGCGCCCGTGGGGTGCAGGGGCTCACCGACGCTGATCGCGATGGTCTTGCCCCGCGAGAAGTCCTTGTCGTGGTCCTTGGTCATCATCCGCTGGGTGCCCCAGAGGATCACGGGCAGCAGCGGGACCCCGGCCGCGGCTGCGATCCGGACCGTCCCGGTCTTGAAGTCCTTGAGCTCGAAGGAGCGGGAGATCGTCGCCTCGGGGAAGATTCCGACGGCCTCGCCGCCTCGGAGCCGGTCCACGGCCGTCTGGTAGGACTGCACACCGTCACCGCGGTCGACCTCGATGTGGTGCAGCGAGCGCATCAGCGGCCCGGTCCACCGGTGGTCGAACAGCTCGCGCTTGGCCATGAACCGCACCAGGCGGCCCGACGGGTTGGCCGCGAGGCCGCCGTAGACGAAGTCGACGTACCCGATGTGGTTGTAGGCCAGCAGGACCCCGCCGGTGCGCGGCACGTGCTCGGTGCCGGTCATCACGAAGCGCTGCCCGAGCAGGCGGAACGAGGTCTTGGCCGCGGCGATGATGGGTGGGTAGGTCAGGTCACGCACGGTGGTTGCTCCTGCGGTGTCGGGCGGGCGGGACGGGCTCGGGCCGGGACGAGGTGGGCGGGCCGGTCACGACCGGCGCCCGGCCAGGAAGTCGCCGATCCGGCCGATGGCCTCCTCCAGGACGGCGACGTCGGGCAGCGTCACCAGCCGGAAGTGGTCGGGGCGGACCCAGTTGAACCCGGTGCCGTGCGTGACCAGGATCTTCTTGGCGCGCAGCAGCTCGATCACGAACGCCTCGTCGTCCTCGATCGGGTAGACCTCGGGGTCCAGGCGCGGGAAGCAGTAGAGCGCCCCGCGGGGGCGTACGGAGGTCACCCCGGGGATCTCGTTGAGCATCCGGTCGGCCAGCATGGACTGCTCGTAGAAGCGTCCTCCGGGCACGATCAGCTCCTCGATGGACTGGTACCCGCCGAGGGCGGTCTGGATCGCGTGCTGGGCCGGCACGTTGGCGCACATCCGCATGTTGGCGATCAGCGTGAGGCCCTCGATGAAGTCGGTCGCGACCTCCTGGGGGCCCGAGATCAGCACCCAGCCGGCCCGGTAGCCGCAGACGCGGTAGGCCTTCGACAGGCCGCTGAAGGTCAGGCACAGTACGTCGTCCCCGGCGGCGAGCGCCGCGTGGTGGTGGACGGCGTCCTCGAAGAGGATCTTCTCGTAGATCTCGTCGGAGAACACGACCAGCTCGTGGCGCCGGGCGATGTCGACCAGGCCCTCGACGACCTCCTTGCTGTAGACCGCGCCCGTGGGGTTGTTGGGGTTGATGATGACCAGGGCCTGGGTGTGCTCGGTGATCTTGGCCTCGACGTCGGCCAGGTCGGGGTTCCACCCGTCCGCCTCGTCGCACTCGTAGTGCACCGGCACCCCGCCGGACAGCGTCACGGCCCCGGTCCACAGCGGGTAGTCCGGCGCCGGCACCAGGATCTCGTTGCCGTCGTCGACAAAGGCCTGGAGCACCATCGAGATCAGCTCGGAGACGCCGTTGCCGATGAAGACGTCGTCGACGACGGCGTCGCGCAGGCCCTGCTGCTGGTAGTACTGCGCCACGGCCGTGCGGGCGGGGTAGATCCCGCGGGAGTCGCTGTAGCCCTGCGCCTCGTGCAGGTGGTGGTGCATGTCGGCGAGGATCGCCTCGGGGGCCTCGAAGCCGAACGGCGCCGGGTTGCCGATGTTGAGCTTCAGGATCCGGTGTCCCTCCGCCTCCAGGCGCTGGGCCTCGACGAGGATGGGTCCCCGGACGTCGTAGCGGACGTCGTGGAGCTTGCGGCTCTGGCGGATCTGGCGCACCGCGTCATCCTCGCAGGTGGGCGGGGGCGCGGCCACGCGGATCTCGCTGCGGGCCGGGGCCCGCGGCCTACGATCGGCGGTGTGACCCGCCGGATCGTGCCGCTCACCCCCGACCGCCTCGCGGCGATGCCCGGGCCGTGCTCGACGTGCGTGGCGTGGGAGTGCACCCCGGCCGACGCCGGCCGGCTCGACCACGACGCCGAGCAGCGCTCGGTGGAGAAGCGGGCCTGGGTCTCGTCGGTGCTGCGCGACTGGGGGTCCTGCGGTCGCGTCGTGCTCGACGACGATCGTCCGGTGGGGTACGTCGTGTACGCGCCGCCGGCGCTGGTGCCGGGCGCCGACCGGTTCCCCACCTCCCCGGTCTCGCCGGACGCGGTGCTGCTGACCAACCTGTGGGTGGCGCGGTCGCACACCGGGGCCGGCCTCGGCCGGCAGCTGGTGCAGCACCTGGCCCGCGACCTGGTCGAGCGTGGTGGCTACCGAGCGGTCGAGGCCTTCGGCACCACCGGCCCGCTCACCCGGGCGCCCGGGTGGTCGTCCTGCACGCCGCCGGCGGACTTCCTGGCCCGGGTCGGGTTCGCCACCCAGCGCGAGCACCCGCTCCACCCCCGGATGCGGATGGACCTGCGCTCGCTGCTGCGGTGGCGCGACGAGGTGGAGGCCGCCGTCGAGCGGCTGCGCGGGGTGGTGCGTCCCCCCGTCCCCGTGCCGAGCCCCGCCCGGACGCACGAGACGCGCCCCGCCGTGCGGCGGGACGCGTCTGCGCGGGTGCTGCGGGGCCGGCTCAGGCCAGGAAGTCGTCGAGCTCCTTGAGGATCGCGGCCTTGGGGCGGGCGCCGACGATGCTCTTGACGACCTCGCCGCCCTGGTAGACGTTGATCGTCGGGATGCCGGTGACCCGGTACGAGCTCGGGGTGACCGGGTTCTCGTCCACGTTCATCTTCAGGAACGTGATCTTGTCGCCGTGCTCACCG
Source organism: Nocardioides aquaticus (assembly GCF_018459925.1). Lineage (NCBI taxonomy): Bacteria > Bacillati > Actinomycetota > Actinomycetes > Propionibacteriales > Nocardioidaceae > Nocardioides > Nocardioides aquaticus. The sequence continues at coordinate 4,571,546 of NZ_CP075371.1, read as the reverse complement.
GACAGCTCGTCCAGGATCGGCGAGACCTGGCGGCACGGGCCGCACCACTCGGCCCAGAAGTCCACCAGGACGGGCTTCTCGGACTTCAGGACCTGGGACTCGAACTCGGCGTCGGTGACGGCGGCCATGTTGCTCACGATGACGTTCCTTCCATGCTGCAGGGGTCTGGGTGACCGGCGGCTCGCGCCGCCCGGTCGTGAGGAGAACGCGCCCCACCCGGGCTTTGTTCCAGGTGGGCGCCGTCGGCCTCAGCCGGCGCTGGTGGCGCCGGCCGTCTGCACGATCTCGGCGACCGTCTCCGGCGAGGTGCCGCTGGTGATCGCGACGTGCTCGATCTCGGCGATGTAGCGCTCGGCGTCCAGCGCCGCGGCGCAGCCGGTCCCGGCCGCCGTGATCGCCTGGCGGTAGTGGTGGTCGACCAGGTCGCCGCACGCGAAGACGCCGGCCGCGTTGGTGGCGGTGCCCGGGTGGGTGACCAGGACGTAGCCGTTCTCGTCGAGGTCGACCTGGCCGTGCAGCAGCTCCGAGCGGGGGTCGTGCCCGATCGCGATGAACAGGCCCGTGGCGTCCAGGGGCCGGGTCTCGCCGGTGACGGTGTCCTTGAGCGTCAGCGACTCCAGCCGGTCCGCGCCGTGGATCTCCTCGACGGCGGCGTTCCAGATGATCTCGAGCTTCGGGTCGGCGAACGCGCGCTCCTGCATGATCTTGGAGGCGCGCAGCTCGTCGCGGCGCACGATCAGCGACACCTTGGAGCCGAACCGGGTCAGGAAGGTCGCCTCCTCGATGGCCGAGTCCCCGCCGCCGACGACGGCGATGTGCTGCTCGCGGAAGAAGAAGCCGTCGCACGTGGCGCACCACGAGACGCCGCGACCGGACAGCTCGTCCTCGCGGGGCAGGCCCAGCTTGCGGTAGCCCGAGCCGGTCGCCAGGATCACCGCGCGCGCCTGGTAGGTCTCGGTGGCGGTCGTCACGGTCTTCAGCGCGCCGGTCAGGTCGACCTCGGTCGCGTCGTCGGGCAGCAGCTCGGCGCCGAAGCGCTCGGCCTGCGCCCGCATCTCGTCCATCAGGGCCGGGCCCATGATGCCGCTGCGGAAGCCCGGGAAGTTCTCCACCTCGGTGGTGTTCATCAGGGCACCACCGGCCGTCACCGAGCCCTCGAGGACCAGCGGCTTCAGGTTGGCACGAGCGGCGTACACGGCGGCGGTGTAGCCGGCCGGTCCCGAGCCGATGATGATCACGTTGCGGGGGTCGCTCATGACAGGCGTCTCTCTCCTCGACTGGTACGGCGGGCGCGGCGCCGCGGGGGAGCGGGCCGTCGCTGGTCCCAACCGATCGTAGGGCCCGGGTGTTCCCGGGCCCGGTGTGGCCAGGTGCGTCCGGGCGGACGGGTGACGGGTCAGCGGGGGAGGGTGACGGAGCGGAGCACGTCGCCGCTGCGGCACTCGACCAGGTCCGCGACCTGCGTGGCCCGGGTGGCCGGGCGGAGCACGAGGACGGCGGGCGCCTCCTCGTAGCGGACCGCCACCGGTCGGCCCGGGCCGAAGTCGGCTTGCGCGCAGGTGAACCCCGGGGCGGGGTCCCGGGCCGGGAGCCCGGCCCCGTCCTGCGCCTCGGGCGACGACCGCTCGCCGCGCTCGACCTGCTGCAGGGCGCGGACCCGCCTCACGTCGCGGGCGAACCGCGTCTCCCGGACGGCCGGCGGGTCGTCGACGAGGGCGAGCCGCTCGACCGCGACGTCACGACGGCCGGCGCCGTCGGGTTCGCCGGACGGCTCCGAGAGGGTGTCGAGCTCGTCGGTGCTCTCCTGCGCGGCCTCGTCCTCGGACCCGGCCCGGTCGGGAGGGGTGTCCCGGGCGGCGCTGCCGGCGCTCTCGGACGCGGCACCGCCCGACGCCTGGTCGCTGGCCGGTCGCAGGACCTGGCCGGTGCCGATGCCGACGACCACGACGCTGACGGCGGCGACGAGCAGCGCCGTCGCGACCCGGCGGCGGCGGTGGTGGTCGGCGCCACCGTGCACCGCGGGTGCGGTCGTGGCCTGGCCGGCGCCCAACGACGCCAGCGTCTCCTCGGTCCGTGCGGCGACCTCGGGCGGGACGGGTCCGTCGTGGCGCGCGTCCCGGAGCAGGCGGCGCAGGGCCGCCTCCTCACGGGGCGTCGGGTCACGGTCGGGCACGGGGTTCCTCCGGTGGGCAGCGGACGTGGACGAGGACGGACAGGGACGGACAGGGGACGGGCACGGGACGGCGGGGTGCGGGCGGACCATCGTCCCAGGCCCCGCGGCAGGGGCGGGGCGGGCCCCGGAGGGCCTCGGCCCGTCGGGCGTGCCTAGGCCTGGGTCGGGGGCCCTCGTGGGGGCGTGGATGGGACGTGCCGGGAGGCCGGGTGGTTCCGTCCCCGGGGGATCGGGCGGTCCGGCTCGTCCTCGGCGTCGTCGAGCAGCGGCCGGAGCAGCGTCGCCAGGCTCGCGCGTCCGCGCGAGCAGCGTGACTTCACGGTGCCGACGGCGCAGTCGAGCACCTCGGCCGCCTCGGCCATCGAGTAGCCCTCCAGGTCCACCAGGACGACCGCGGCGCGCTGGGGCGCCGGCAGGGTGGCCAGCGCCTCGACCACCCGACGCCGACGGTCCGTGGTCACGGCGGCGGCCGCAGGGTCCGCGGTCCCGGTGCCCGAGGCGGGCGCGGACCCGGTGCCCGTGGTGGTCCCGGGCCGGTCCACCACGTCGTCGGGCAGCGGGTCGGTGCGGCGGACCTTCGCGGCCCGGAGCCGGTCGAGGCACGCGTTGACGACGACGCGGTGCAGCCACGTGGTGACCGCGGCCTCCCCCCGGAAGGTCGCGGCGCGGCGGTGGGCCGCGACCAGGGCGTCCTGGAGCGCGTCGGCGGCGTCCTCCGGGTGTCCGCAGGTGCGCAGCGCGACCGCCCAGAGCCGGTCCTGGTGGCGGCGGACCAGCACCCCGAAGGCCTCGCTGTCACCGGCGACGTGCGCGGCGAGCAGCGTCGCGTCGTCACGGGGGTCCGCCCAGCTGCCGGCCCGTCCCCCGGACGGCTCAGGCACCGGGCGCCCCGGGCTCACGGCCGGCCCGGTCCTCACCCACGGGGGACCTCCGACACCGCGACGTCGCGCAGCCCGCCGGAGAACCCGCCCTCGACGGGCGGGAGCGCGGTCAGCCAGACCACCAGGTAGCGGGCCGCGACCGGCTCCTCGAGGTCGAGGCCGGCCTCCGGCCCGGCGCCGTCGACGGACGCCACGGCGGTGAGGCCGTCCACCCCGGTCGGGGGGTGTCGGAGGTGAAGACGGTGGCGCTGGTGGGCGCGCCGTCGAAGGCGAGGTCGACCGCGGCGACGTCACGCTCCTCGCCGAGGTCGATCGTCAGGCCCAGGCCCGTCTTGAGGCCACCCGGGCCGAGCTGCTGGAAGTAGGTCAGGGTCGACCAGCCGGTCGCCGGGTCGTCGTCGACGGCCAGCGGCGCCTCGCCGTCGTCCTCCGAGCCCCCGCCCTGGGGGTCGAGCAGGCTCGCCGTCAGACCCTCGACGGCGACCGGCTCGGGGGCGGCGGCGGCGCTGGGCGTCGGGGTGGCCGACGCCTCGGGCTCCGCACCCAGGGGCGTGCGCCCGCGGCCGAGGTTGTAGGCCACCACCGCGGCGACCAGGACCAGCACGAGCAGGGCGATCACGATGCCGACCCGCTGGGAGCGGCGCCCGGGCACCGGTTCCTGGACGGCCGGCAGCACGCCCGAGCCGGTCGAGTCCGCCGGGTCGCCCTGCCCGGTGTCCCAGGGCCAGTAGGTCGACCCGGTGGGGTTGCCCGCACCAGCGGTCGCACCGGCGGTCGCACCAGCGCCCGCCCCGCCGGCCCCGACCGCAGTGGTCGTGGCGGCCCGCCGGGAGCGGCGCACGGGGGTGCCGTCAGGGGGTCGGGGGCGAAGAGCGGCCGTGAGGGCGGGTCCGGCGGGCGCGGTGGGGGCGGGCCGGGCGTACGTCGGGCGCGGCGCGCACCGCTGCTCCCGCCGCTGCGGCCGGTGTCCGTCCCGGCACCCGTGCCGTCCGTGGTGTCCTCGTCGGCGTCGTACGCCGGGAGCGCCGCCTCGGTGGGCAGGTCCGCGACCGCGGCGACGGACGCGGTGTCGGCCTCGGCCTCGTCCTCGGGGGGGTCCGGGCGCGCGGGGATCTCGGGCACCGGGGGCAGGGACGTCGGGAACCGCTCGCGCACGGGGGGCAGGGTCGCGACCAGCGCGTCGGTGAGGCCGGCCTCGTCGCCGACGAACTCGACCAGCCGCTCGGCGATCCCGGCGGCCGTGACGTCCAGGCGGCCCCGGGTGTCGAGGTGGGGGTGCAGGACCAGGTCGCAGAGCTGGTCGAGCGGTCGCGGCACGCCGGCGCGGACCCGGCGGGGCCGCAGCACGTGCCCGTGCTCGACCGGAGCCGCCCGGACGTCGGAGGCCGACGCACCGGCCCAGCTCGCGGTCAGCGCGCAGTAGAGCAGACCGGCCAGGTCCGTCACGTCGGTCGAGGTGCGGTCGTGGGGGACGCCGTGCAGCGCGGCGTCGACGCACAGCCCGATCACGCGGACCTGGCCGTGCCGGTCGACCAGCACGTTCTCGGGTGCCAGCCGACCGTGGCCGATCCCGGCGGCGTGGGCGCGGGCCACGCTGTCGGCCACCTGCGCGACGACCCAGGCGGCGTGGCGGGGGGCGAGCACCTGGCCGCCACCGACCAGGATGTCCAGCGAGACCCCCGAGCCCCACTCGTTGACGACGTAGCAGACGTCGTCGTCGACCGCGGCGTCGAGCACCCGCAGCAGGCGCCGGTCGGCCACGGCGGTCGAGGCGCGCGCGGCGTCGAGCAGGGCCTGGGACCGGGCGTCGTCCGCGGCGATGGTGTGCAGCGCCACGTGGCGGTCCAGCACGAGGTCGTGCGCACGCCAGAAGCGTCCGCTGCCGCTCTCGACCAGCAGGTCGACGAGGCGGTAGCGGCGTGCGAGGACGTCGCCGGGACGGAAGGCGCCGGTCACGGTCGTCGTCGTCCTCCCTGCGGTGCCGCTGGTCCCCTCGTCGTGCGCGAGGTCGTCGGGAGGCCCATCGTAGGCCCGCTCACCGGCGGCGTCCCGGGACCAGGCGCGCGGGCAGCCGGCCGGTCACGAGCCCGGTGACCGCCGAGACCTCCTCGATCCTCAGCAGCCGCGCCAGCAGCAGGAACGCGACCACGTCGACGCCACCCCCGACGAGCACGTGCACGGCCGAGAGGGTCCAGGGACGGTCCGGGCTGAGGGCGTCGAGACCCAGCACCACCGCGAGCGCGAGCCCGGTGGCCAGGACGGCGGCGAGCCCGAGACGGGCCCCGAAGGCCAGCAGCCGGCGCGTCCCGAGACCACCGAGCAGGCGGCCCAGGACGGTGTAGGAGACCAGGGAGCCCACGGCGTACGCCGCGATGTAGGCCACCACCAGCGCCGGCGAGGTCTGCGCGGGGTCGGTGCGGCCCACCAGCGCGACGGCGACGGCGATGTTGGTGCCCGAGACCGCGCACTGGACCCAGAACACCGTCCGGGTGCGCTCGACGGCGTAGAACCCGCGCAGCATCAGGTAGTGCAGGGTGAAGAAGATCAGCCCGATCCCGAGCAGCCCGAGCGTCGGGGCGTACCGGGGCCAGGTGTCGGCCGTCGCGCCGTGGCCCCACACGACGTGGGAGATGTCGCGGGCCAGCACCGGCAGCAGGAGGCCGAACGGCAAGATCACCACCAGGGCGGTCCGCAGGGTCGAGACGAGCCCGGTGGCCAGGGCCGGCAGCCGACCCTCCGCGGCGTGGGCGGACAGCCGCGGGAGGATCGCGGTGGCCAGCGAGACCGTGACCACCGAGTGCGGCACCATCATGATCAGCATCGCGCTGGAGTAGACGGTGATGCCGGTGCCCTCGGGGCTCTGGGCCGTGCCCCCGGAGGCCAGCCGGACCACGACGGTGTACGCCAGCTGGTTCACGATCACGAACGCGACCGTCCAGGTGCCCAGCCGCAGGGTGTGTCCCAGGCCGGTGCCGCGGAAGTCGAAGCGCGGCCGGTAGCGGAACCCGGCCGAGCGCAGGTAGGGCACCAGGATCACCAGCTGCGCCACGATCCCCAGCGTGGAACCGATCCCGAGCAGCGCCTCCTGGGCCGGCGAGAACGGCCCGGACTGCTCGGCGGTGGTGGCGGGTCCGTAGAGCACCAGGTAGACGGCGAGCACGGCCACCGCGAGGACGTTGTTGGCGATCGGCGCCCACATCATCGGCCCGAACCGGCCGCGGGAGTTCAGGATCTGACCGACCAGCACGAACATCCCGTAGAAGAACACCTGCGGCAGGCAGTAGCGGGCGAAGCCGATCGCCGAGCTGCGCTGGGCGGCGAGCTCGGGCTCGCCGAACTCGGAGCCGAGCAGCACGTCCATCACCAGCGGGGCCGCGACGACCAGCGCGACCGTGACCACGAGCAGGAAGACGGCGGCCAGGGTGACGACCCGGTTGGTGTAGGCCTCGCCGCCGTCGGGGTCGCCCTTCATCGCACGCACCAGCTGCGGCACCAGCACGGCGTTGAACACGCCGCCGGCCAGCAGGATGTAGAGCATGTTCGGCACGGTGTTGGCGATCGTGAACAGGTCGGCGTGCAGCCCGGCGCCCAGCGCCGCGGCGAGCAGCGCGGTCCGCACGAACCCCGACATCCGCGACACCACCGTGCCGGCGGCCATCACCGCGCTGCTGCCGAGCAGGCTCTTCTGGTCCGCCGCCTCCGCCTCCGCCGCAGCGACCCGGGAGGCCGACTCGGCCTGCTTCGCGGCCGCGGTGGCGTCCTGGGGGGTGTCCGGTGCGGTGTCCGGTGCGGTGTCCGGGGCAGCCCCGGTGTCGGCCCCGGTGTCGGCCCCGGTCACGGGCGGCCGTCCGCGGGCACGCCGCCGCGTCCCCGGACCCGGCGTACGGCCCGGAGCACGACGGCCACGACGAGCAGCCCGACGCCGGTGGCGATGATCACCCAGATCACGTTGCTGACCTGGGAGGACCGGATCGGGACCGAGTCGCTGGCCGGCAGCACGCGGCCGTCGACGTCGACCACGCGCAGCTCGACGTTGTGCACGCCGGGGCTGGTGTCGGAGGTCTCGAGCAGGACGGTCGTCCGGGCGTCCGGACCGATCTCGACGGCCTCGGGGGTGCGGACGGTGATCCCCCCGTCCACGACGGCCTCCACCCCGACCGTCACGGGCTCGTCGAGGTTGTTGACCACCGTGGCCGAGAAGTCCCCGGTGTCGCCGGACAGCGTGATCCCCGGCGGGGCGTCGATGGTCACGGCACCGAGCCGCTCACGGATCCAGACCGTGGACGTGCGGGCCCGGTCCCGGGCGTTCCCGGGGTCGACCCGTTCGTCGTACGACAGGGTGGTCAGTGCCTCACCTGCCACGGCCGAGGCCACCTCCGAGTTCCGGGTCAGCAGGTTCTGCAGGGTCACCCCGTTGCGACGCAGGGCGCCGGCGGCGGAGAAGGCGCCGGCGTCGAGCGGGGCCGGCGTGGTCTCCGGGGGCTCGGCCAGGTCGTCGGACGGCACCGTGACGCCGTCCTGCTCCGCCGACGCGGACAGCGGGACCAGGTCGAGACCGGCGTCGCCGAGGGCGGTGAAGAAGCTCCCGCCGCTCTGGGGGTCCCAGTCGTCCGGCATGACCACCACCAGGGGCTCGGGGTCCACGGTGGGGACGGGGTCCGGGGCGCCCGTGAGCTCGGTGTCGGTCCGCCCCGGGCCCGACGAGGGTCCAGCGGAGGCGGAGGTGTCGAGGGCGGTGGCCTCGGTGGTCTCGGTGGTCTCCGGGAGCGCCGCGGCGGCCTCGTCGGCGTCGACGAGGCGCAGCGCGGCCTCGGCCAGGATCCGCTGCCGCAGCGCCAGGCTGGTCAGGGGGTCGGTGGGACCGGGGCCCCCCGAGCTCGCGCCGTCGGAGGCCAGCACCACCGCACGGTCGGCGATCGTGGCCAGGCTGGGCGCGAGGCCCTGGACCATCGCGTCGCTGCCCAGCAGCAGCGAGGCCGGGTCGAGCTCGTCGAGGGCCGCGATCTCGGCGGCGGTCAGGAAGCCGTCGGGGGAGCCACGACCGGCACCGGGTCGTCGGCGCCCACCAGCGACCGCAGCGCGGCGCTCGTCCTGCGGCGCGCCTCGAGGTAGGTGCGCGGGTCGTGCTCGAGGGCGGCGGCCACGTCGACGTCGCCGTAGGGCAGCGCGAGCACCTCGTCGTCACCGGCGACGTCGCGGAAGCGGTCCAGCCAGGCCAGGGCGCGCTCGGCGGCCTCGGTCGTGCTGGTGTCACCGGTCTCCGGGGGCACCGTCCCGGGCTCCTCCGAGGCGTCGGGGTCCTCCGAGGGGATCGCGCTCGCGTCGTCGGCGGGGTCCGGTGCGGGGACGGTCGTGCCGGAGTAGTCGAGGTCGTCGTCCGGGCTGGTGCCGTCGGTGCCGTCGGAGTCCGCGGGCGGTCCCTCCGGCGGGTCCTGCTCCTCGTCGCCGCCGTCGCCGCCGTCGCCGCCCTGCCCGTCCGGGGCCTCGTCGGTGGGAGCCAGGCTGCGCGGAGGGTTGGCACCGGCGAGCTGCGTGACGGCCTCGACCACGGCCGGGTCGACCAGCCAGCTCACCGGTGCGCTGCCGGCGGCGGCACCGAAGTCGACGCGGTCGCGCAGGGAGCCGCCGAGCCCGAGCCGCTGCGCCCAGCCGGCGGTGTCGGCGACCGAGCCGTCGGCGGCGTAGGAGACCGGGGTGCGCAGAGGGACCACCAGCGAGACCGGGAGCGGCTCGGCGACCTCCTCGGGCATCAGCGGCAGGAAGGTGCGGGCCCGGCCGTCGGTGAACTGGTCGCGCCCGGCGGTGCTCTCGCCCAGGGCGTGGACGCCGAACCAGTAGACGCCCGGCTCCGCCTCCGCGGCCCCGCCGGCGGCCTCCTCGAGCAGCAGCCGGCTGGGCACCGAGAGCGAGAAGGACGCGCTCTCCCCCGGCGCGAGGACCTGGACCAGGTCCGTGGCCGCCTCGTCGACGACCCGGTCGCCGACCAGCAGGTCCTCGGGTGCCAGGGCGGCCTCGTCGAGCTCGGCGGCGTCGTCGATGGGGTCGGCGCCGATGAAGGGGTAGAGCTTGACCTGGCGCCACGCCTCGTCGTCGTCGTTGGTGACCGAGCCGGTGATCTCGACGCGGCCGCTGCGGGGCAGCTCGCCGGGCACGATGTCGTCCAGCTCGACGCTCAGGGGCGTGGACGGCTCGGCCGCAGCGGTCCTGGCGGCGGCGGCAGCAGGTCCGGCGAGGCCCGGGACCACGCCGCCGACGAGCCCGGTGACCAGGCCGCCGAGGACCCCGGCGGCCGCCGTACGACGGGTCGCCGAGCGGGCGCGCGTGTCGATGCGTCGTCCCTGGCGGCCCACCCGGCGAGCCTAGGACATCGCTGGCGAGGGCCACCGGCGCCGCGACCGGGGGCCGGCTCGAGGAGTACGCGGCCGGCGCCGCAGCCCGTAGACTGCTCGGCCGTGCCCGACCCCGTACCCGCCCCCCTGCAGATGGTCGAGGTGCAGCGCACCGCCGACGCCGAGCTGGACCGGCTCCGTCCCGTCCTGGACGGCCTCGGCAAGGCGTTCGAGGACGCCGGCCACGAGCTCGCCCTGGTCGGCGGGCCCGTGCGCGACGCCATGCTCGGCCGCGCCCACACCGACCTCGACCTGACCACCTCCGCCCTCCCGGACGAGACCGAGCGGATCCTGGAGCGGTGGGGCGACGTGACGTGGGACGTCGGGCGCGCGTTCGGCACGATCGGCTGCCGCAAGGGGCCGTGGCAGGTGGAGGTGACCACGTACCGCACCGACGCCTACGACGCGGACTCCCGCAAGCCCGACGTCGCCTACGGCGACACCCTCGCCGGCGACCTGGGACGGCGCGACTTCACGGTCAACGCGATGGCGGTGCGGTGGCCCGGGCGGGCGTTCGAGGACCCGTACGGCGGGATCGTCGACCTGGCGGACCGGGTCCTGCGCACCCCGGTCACCCCGGAGCAGTCCTTCTCCGACGACCCGCTGCGGATGATGCGCGCGGCCCGGTTCGCCTCGCAGCTCGGGTTCGACGTGGCCCCCGAGGTGGTCGCGGCGATGACCGCGATGGCCGACCGGATCGAGATCGTCTCGGCCGAGCGGGTCCGTGACGAGCTGGTCAAGACGATCTGCGGCCGGTGGCCCCGGCGCGGGCTGAGCCTGCTGGTCGAGACGGGCCTGGCCGACCGGGTGCTGCCCGAGCTGCCGGCCCTGGCGCGTGAGCGCGACGAGCACCAGCGCCACAAGGACGTCTACGAGCACACGCTGACGGTGCTCGAGCAGTCGATCGAGCTGGAGGAGCGGCTGCCCGGGGGCGGGCCCGACCTGGTCTCGCGGCTGGCGGCGCTGATGCACGACGTCGGCAAGCCGCGCACGCGCAAGTTCCTCGACGACGGGACGGTGACCTTCCACCACCACGACGTCGTCGGCGCCAAGCTCACCCGCAAGCGGATGAAGGCGCTGCGGTTCTCCAACGACGACACCGACGCCGTGACGCAGCTGGTCGAGCTGCACCTGCGCTTCCACGGCTACGGCTCCGGGGAGTGGACCGACTCGGCGGTACGCCGCTACGTCCGCGACGCCGGGGACCAGCTCGAGCGGCTGCACGTGCTGACCCGCGCCGACTGCACGACCCGCAACCAGCGCAAGGCGGCCCGGCTGCGGCGCACCTACGACGACCTCGAGGAGCGGATCGCCCGGCTCTCGGAGGAGGAGGAACTGGCCTCGCTGCGGCCCGACCTCGACGGCAACCAGATCATGGAGGTGCTCGGCATCGGGCCGGGCCGCGAGGTGGGGCTGGCCTACCGGCACCTGCTCGACCTGCGTCTCGAGGAGGGCCCGAAGTCCCCCGAGGAGGCCCGGGCCGCGCTGCAGTCCTGGTGGGCCGACCAGCAGCGCCCCGACGACCAGGCACGGGGGTGAGCACCCACGGGCAGGACGTGACCACCGCGGAGGTCGGTCGGCGCACCCCGCACGTCTGGTCCACGACCTGGTGGCGCGAACGGTTGCACGACGCCGTGTTCTGGACCGACGTCACCCAGCTGGCCAAGACCGTCCTGGCCGCGACCCTGGCCTGGGTGCTGGCCACCAGCGTCTTCCGGCTGGAGCAGGCCTTCCTGGCCCCGTGGGCGGCGCTGCTGGTGGTCAACTCCACCGTCTACCGGACGCTGTCGCAGGGCGGGCGGCAGGTCGCCGCCACCGTGTTGGGCGTGCTGGTCGCCTCGGCCGCCGGCCAGGCGCTGGGCCTGGACGTGGCCAGCGTCGCGGTCGCGATGGCCGTGGGCCTGGCGATCGGGTCGGTGGCCCTGCTCGAGGGCCAGGAGACCACCGTGGCCGCCACGGCCCTGGTCGTGCTCACCACCGGGTTCTCCGACGACGACAGCGTCCTGCTGGCCCGGCTGCTCGACACCGGGGTCGGGATCGGGGTCGGCATCGGGGTGAACCTGCTGGTCTGGCCGCCGCTGCGACGACGGACCGCGATCGCGGCGATGGACGCCATCGACGACGCGATCGGCGGCCTGCTGGTCGACATGGCCGACGGGGTGCGGCGCGGAGTGACGACGCAGGACGCCACGGCGTGGGTGGAGCGCACCCGCGACCTCGACGACGACCTCGACGCCGCCTGGGCGCTGGTGCGCCAGGCCCGCGAGAGCGCCCGGCTGAACCCGCGCCGCTCGGCACGCGGCTGGCGCGACCCCGCCGCGTGGCACTCGTTGCTGAAGCGGATGGAGCAGGCGATCGCGGAGTGCCGCAGCCTGGCCCGGACGCTGTCCCTCGGCGTCGAGAGCGGCTCGGAGTGGGACGACGGCTTCCGGGTCCGGTTCGTGACGCTGCTGCACGAGAGCGGCAAGGCGGTCGAGGACGCCGACCACCAGCCGCTGGTGGAGCTCCGCGAGCGGCTGGACGTCTTCGTCGACGACCTCACCGAGGCCGGGCTGCCGGCCCGCCTGTGGCCGGAGTACGGCGGGGTGCTGACCAACCTGCGCAACGTGCTGAACGCGATGGACGAGGTGGCACGGGCCAACCCGCTCGGCCAGCCCCCGCTGCCGTTCCGGCTCCGCCGCGCCGCCGAGCAGGCCCAGCCGAGATGACGCTCGCGGGCAGCCGAGATGACGCTCGCGGCGCCCCGAGATGACGCTCGCGGACACTCCGGTACGCAGCCGGGGGACGCAGCGAGGGCCCCGACGCGATCGCGTCGGGGCCCTCGTCGTACGACGGGTTCCTCGTGCCTAGTCGGTGCCCTTGATGAAGGCCTCGACGCGTCGGCGGCCCTCCTCGTCGTTGAGCTGCACCGGCGGGGACTTCATCAGGTAGGACGAGGCCGACAGCACGGGGCCGCCCTGGCCGCGGTCCTTGGCGATCTTGGCCGCGCGGACCGCGTCGATGATGATGCCGGCGGAGTTCGGGGAGTCCCAGACCTCGAGCTTGTACTCGAGGTTGAGGGGGACGTCGCCGAACGCGCGACCCTCGAGGCGCACGTAGGCCCACTTGCGGTCGTCGAGCCACGGGACGTAGTCCGAGGGACCGATGTGGACGTTGCGGTCGTCGATCTTGTCCTTGAGCTCGCCCTCGAGGTTCGAGGTGACGGCCTGGGTCTTGGAGACCTTCTTGGACTCCAGGCGCTCGCGCTCGAGCATGTTCTTGAAGTCCATGTTGCCGCCGACGTTCAGCTGGAACGTCCGGTCGAGCGCCACGCCGCGGTCCTCGAACAGCTTGGCCATCACGCGGTGCGTGATGGTGGCGCCGACCTGGCTCTTGATGTCGTCGCCGACGATCGGGACGCCCGCGTCCTCGAACTTCTTGGCCCACACGGGGTCGGAGGCGATGAAGACCGGCAGCGCGTTGACGAAGGCGACGCCCGCGTCGATGGCGCACTGTGCGTAGAACTTGTCCGCCTCCTCCGAGCCCACCGGCAGGTAGGAGACCAGGACGTCGGCCTGGGTCTCGCGGAGCACGGAGACCACGTCGACCGGCTCGGCAGCGGACTCGGAGATGGTCTGGCGGTAGTACTTGCCGAGACCGTCCAGGGTCGGGCCGCGCTGGACCTCGACGCCGAGGGTCGGGACGTCGGTGATCTTGATGGTGTTGTTCTGCGAGGCGTTGATCGCCTCGGACAGGTCCTTGCCGACCTTCATGTCGTCGACGTCGAACGCGGCGACGAACTCGACGTCGGAGACGTGGTACTCACCGAAGACGACGTGCATGAGGCCGGGGACGACTGCCCCGCGGTCCGCGTCCTTGTAGTACTCGACTCCCTGGACCAGGGACGTGGCGCAGTTGCCCACGCCCACGATGGCTACTCGAACCGATCCCATGGGGACTTCCTCTCGTTTCTTCACTTCACTGCCCCGGGTCTGTCGGGGCCGGGTCTGGGGTGCGGACGACGCCACGCTCGGCGTCGATCAGGTCGGACAGCCAGCGCACCTCGCGCTGGACCGACTCCACGCCGTGCCTCTGGAGCTCGGCGGCGTAGCGGTCGACCTCGGCCTGGGTCATGGCGAGCTCGCCCTGGACCCGGTCGAGACGCTCCTGGAGGCGGGTGCGACGTCCCTCGAGGACGCGCAGCCGGATCTCCATGTCGGTCGAGGAGAAGAAGGCGAACCGGATGTCGAAGTTGTCGTCCTCCCACGCGGTCGGACCCACCTCCGACATCAGACGCTCGAACTCGGCGGTGCCGCCGGGCGTCACCTCGTAGACGATCTTGGGTCGGCGCGAAGTCGCTCCGGCCGCGCTGACCGCGGTCTCCTCGATGAGCTGGTTGCGCAGCATCTTCTTCAGCGCCGGGTAGAGGGAGCCGTACGACAGCACCCGTCCCCACCCGAGCATCAGGTTCAGTCGCTTGCGCAGCTGGTAGCCGTGCATGGGTCCCTCGTGCAGCAGTCCGAGGACTGCCAGCTCGATGGTCTCTCCACGACGTGCCATGCGATGCATCGTAGCGATATATCCGCACACTCGAAACCACCGATAGGTCGTGTCGGGGGTGAACATGTGTGCTCCGGCTCACGTCCGCAGCGCCGGGGGAGCGTGGTGCTGCCTCTACAGTGGAGCGGCCCTCCGGCGCCGGCCGGGCGGGCGAGCACGTTCCCCTAGGTGACGGAGACGAGAAGTTGGCTGGCAAGCGCCGGACCCAGGGCCCCGCCCCCGCGCGGGCCGAGGGCCGTACGGGCCGTACGACCACCGCGGGGTCGCCCCGGCGGTCCTTCCGCAGCCGCCTGTGGCGGGTGGGCCGCTGGTTCCTGGTCCTCGGCCTGGTCGGGGCGCTGGTGGGGGTGCTGGCCTTCGTGGCCGTCTACCGCGCGATCGACATCCCGGACCCGAACGCCGACTTCCTCACCGAGACCTCCTACGTCTACTACGCCGACGGGGAGGAGGAGATCGGGCAGTTCGCCACCCAGGACCGCGACTCCATCCCCTACGCACAGATGCCCGAGGCGGTCCGCAACGCCGTGGTCGCCGCGGAGGACCAGACGTTCTGGACCAACCAGGGCATCGACCCGCGCGGCATCGTGCGGGCGGCGTTCAACAACGCCCAGGGCGGCGACACCCAGGGTGCCTCGACGATCACCCAGCAGTACGTGAAGATCCTCTACCTGACGCAGGAGCAGAGCCTCGAGCGCAAGGTCAAGGAGGCCATCCTGTCGCTGAAGGTGCAGCGCAGCCAGTCCAAGAAGCAGGTCCTCGAGGGCTACCTCAACACCATCTACTTCGGGCGCGGCGCCTACGGCATCGAGGCGGCCGCCGAGGCGTTCTTCGCCAAGCCCGCGGCCGAGCTCGACCTGCGCGAGTCGGCGGTGCTGGCCAGCGTCATCAACAACCCCACCCGGTTCGACCCGGCCAACGGCAGGGACAACCGCCGCGAGCTCGCGAGCCGCTACCGGTACACCCTGGGCAACATGGCCGAGGTCGGCGACATCAGCCAGCAGCAGGCCGACCAGGCCGCCCGCCGGCTGCCCGAGTTCCCCGCGATCGAGGCGGACGACGCGTACGGCGGGCAGTCCGGCCACATGCTGCGCCTGGTCCGCAACGAGCTGCAGGCCCTCGGGTTCAGCGAGTCCGAGATCGACGGCCAGGGGCTGCGGGTGACCACGACCTTCACGACCCAGGCGATGCAGGCGGCCGAGGAGGGGGCGCTGGAGGCCAGGCCCGAGGGCTTCGGCGACGAGCAGCTGCACATCGGCGTGGCCTCGGTCGAGCCCGGGACGGGGGCGCTGCGCGGGTTCTACGGCGGCCAGGACTTCCTGGACTCCCAGATCAACTGGGCCGCCACCGGCGGGATGATCGGCTCGACGATGAAGCCGGTCACCCTGGCCACCGCCCTCGAGAACGGCTTCTCGCTCACCGACACCTTCGAGGGCAACTCCCCCTACGAGTTCCCCGGCGGCCTCGCGGTCCGCAACGAGGGCACCGGGCCCGACGGGCTCGGCGAGGACTACGGCTCGGCCGTGGACGCCGTCGCCGCGCTCGAGGACTCGGTCAACACCGCCTTCGTCGACATGAGCGTGCGGATCCCCGACGGCCCGGCCCAGATCCTCGACACCGCCAACCGGGTCGGGATCCCGCCGAGCAAGGCCTCCGAGCAGTTCCCCGGCATCCCGAGCACCTCGGTCGACCTGACCGACGAGGACACCCTGCTCACCCTGGGCCGGGCCCGGGTCAGCCCGATCAACATGGCCAACGCCTACGCCACCTTCGCCAACCGCGGGCAGCAGGCCGACGTCCACGTCGTGGAGAGCGTCACCGACGCCGACGGCCAGGAGCTGTACGCCCACCGCTCCTCGACGGAGGAGGCGGTCGCGGAGCCGGTCGCCGACGACGTCTCCTACGCGATGCAGGAGGTCGTCGCCGACGGCAGCGGTCAGACCGTGCTGCCCCTGGGCCGCCCCGCCGCCGGCAAGACCGGGACGGCCACGAACGACGACGACGCGGTGTCGTCGGCCTGGTTCGTGGGCTACACCCCGCAGCTGGCGACCGCGGTGATGTACGTCCGCGGTGACGGCGACGACGCGCTCGACGGGTGGCTGCCGACGTACTTCGGGTCGGGCTACCCCGCCGAGACGTGGCTCGCGGTGATGCAGCGCGCGCTCGAGGGCACGGCCGTCGAGGAGTTCCCGCCGCCGGCCAACGTGGACGGCGACGCCCCCGACGACAGCGACGACGTGGCGACCGAGGCGCCCGAGCCGGCGCCGACCACGAGCGCCCCGCCGGCCCCGCCGCCCACCACGTCGCAGGCGCCGACCCCGCCGTCGCCGACCCCGACCCCGACGCAGCAGCCGACGCCGACGCCGACCACCAGCGCACCGCCGGAGCCCACCCCGACGACGCCCACCCCGACCCCGACGCCGACCCCGACCCCGACCACGTCGGCCCCCGTTCCGCTGCCCGGCGGCAGTGGCGGCGGTGGCGGTGGCGGCGGTGGCGGCGGCGGCGGGCAGGCGCCCGAGCAGGACCCGGCGAACCGGCGTGACTGACCGGGGTCGGGTGGCCCGCCACGTCCACCCGACCCAGGACGACCCCGTGGTCGCCGCCCTCAGCGAGGGCGTCGGCGGCCCGGTCGGGCCCCGCGCCGCCCGCAGCCGGTGGTGGAACCCCACCGCGGTGGTGCTGCTGCTGGCCGCGCTGACCTTCGCGCTCGGCACCCTGCAGAAGGCGCCGTGCGCCGCCGACGCGTGGGCCGACGGCGAGACCCGCTACTCGGCGATGTGCTACTCCGACCTGCCCTACCTCTACACGGGCCGGGGCTTCGTCGAGCACGAGTGGCCCTACTCCGACGACGCCGGGGTGCGCGACCGCTTCGAGGCCATGGAGTACCCCGTCGGGATCTCCTACTGGGCCTGGGCGACGAGCTGGGCCACCCACGCGGTGGTCGGCTTCCCCGACCTCGCCCCGCGGTACGCCACCCCGGCAGACGAGCTCTTCGGCCAGCCCGAGGTGGCGCGCGAGGTCGTGGTGTTCACCGTGGTCAACGCCCTCGGCCTGGCCCTGCTGACCCTGGCCGCGGCGTGGTTCCTGACCCGGGCGAACCCCGGCCGACCCTGGGACGCCGCGGTCCTCGCCGCCTCGCCGGCCCTGGCGCTGACCGGGCTGGTCAACTGGGACCTGCTGGCCGTGGCGCTGGTCGCGGCGGCGCTGTGGTCGTGGTCGCGCGGGCGCCCGCTGCTGACCGGGGTGCTGCTCGGGCTGGGCACCGCCGCCAAGCTCTACCCCGGGCTGCTGCTGGGACCGGCGCTGGTGCTGCTGGTGCGGGCGCGGCGCTGGCGCGACGCCGGTCTCGTGGTCGCGGGGCGGCCGGCGCGTGGCTGCTGGCCAACGCCCCGGCGTACCTCACCGGGCCGGAGGCCTGGGGCGTCTTCTGGGGGTTCAACGCCGAGCGGGGCGCCGACCTCGGCTCGGTGTGGACGGTGGTCTCCCAGGTCGGTGACGTGACCTTCTCGGCCGGCACGATCAACCTGGTCTCGCAGGCGTTCCTGGTCGTGTGGTGCCTCGGCGTCGCGGCGCTCGGCCTGCTGGCCCCGTCCCCGCCCCGGCTGGCCCAGCTCGGCCTGCTGGTCGTGGTCGGGTTCCTGCTGGTCAACAAGGTCTACTCCCCGCAGTACGTCCTGTGGCTGCTGCCGCTGGCGGCGCTGGCGCGTCCGCGCTGGCGCGACCAGCTCGTGTGGCAGGCCGGGGAGGTCTTCTACTTCGCGGTGATCTGGTGGTACCTCGGCGGCTACCTCCGCCCGGGCGCGGCCGGCGAGGGCGAGGCGTACGACGCCCCGGTCTACTGGCTCGGGATCGTCCTGCGGATGCTCTGCGAGCTCTACCTCGCCGCCGTGGTGGTCCGCGACGTGTGGCGGCCGCACCGGGACCCGGTGGCCCGCACGGAGCCGTTGACGCTGCCGGCGCGGGCCCGGGGTCAGTCCACCAGCACGCGGTCGAACGACGTCGTGGTGTAGCGGACCCGGACGTCCAGCTCGTCGCCGACCTCGGGCACCCGGGCGCCGGCGGGCAGCAGGAGCATCGAGGCCTGCATGTGCGGGGGCTCGGCGAAGAGCCGCTGGCGGCCGTCGACGGTGAACGGGGAGCGGGCCAGGCCGGCGGCGTCGAGGCCGCCGCGTGCCAGGACGGCGGCGCGGGCGCGCAGCCGGCTCTCACCGGCCGGGGCGGTCAGCCCGATGCCGTGGGCCGTGCCGCCGCTGACGACCAGCAGGTGCCCGGCGCGGGGCGCGGTACGACCGCGGTAGCCGTACACCTGGCCGCGGCGCAGCGGGTGCACGTCGAGCACGGTCGAGGTGACCCGCAGCGCGCCGCGGTCGCCGAGCCACAGGGCGGTGCCGACCCGGGGCCGCACGACGTAGTCCGCGTAGGTCCTGCGCAGGGTGGCCAGCTCGTCGGCCGAGAGGTGGCTGATCCATAGGGTGCGGGTCGGCAGGTCGGCCGCGACCACGTCGTCCATCAGCCGCAGGACCTCGGCGAGGTGCGAGCCCTGGTCGAGCGGGAGGTGGAACGCCACGCCGGCCACGGAGGCCGTACGTCGTCCGCGCAGCAGCCTGCCGGCGGCCCGCAACCCGTCGGCGTCGAAGCCGTGACGCAGCATGCTGGTGCGTCGCTCGAGCACGACCCGGGCGGCGGGGTGCCGGTCGAGCAGGTCGACCAGGTCCTCGAGGCGCCCGACCGTGTGGACGACCCGGCGCTCGAGGTGCTCGTCGAGCTCGAGCTCGGGCCCGAACGGCCGCCACGGGGTCAGCACCAGCAGGTCGCCGTCGAACCGGCTCGCCACGGTCTCGAGCTCGGAGTAGGTGCCGACCGCGATCGTGTCGAGGTCGTGGCCCTGGTCGCGCAGCCAGCCGGCGCGACGGGCGAGCCGGGGCAGGGTCAGGCCGTAGCCGTTGCCCTTGACGACGGGCGTCAGGCCAGGGTTCGCGGTCGCGACGGCGTCGAGGTGGGCGCGCCACCGGGCGCCGTCGACGTGGAGGGTCAGGCTCATGCGGTCACCGCCGGCTCATGTAGAGGTCGAAGGCGCGGTAGAGCACCCGGTTGAGCGGGAGGTCCCACTCGCCGACGGTCTCGACGGCCTCGCCGCCGGTGCCGACCTTGAACTGGATCAGGCCGACGTGGGAGTCCTCGGGGTCGAGGGTGTCGGTGATGCCGCGCAGGTCGTAGACGTGGGCGCCGGCGGCGAGCGCGTCGCGGACCATCGCCCACTGCACGGCGTTGGAGCCGCGGACCTCGCGCTTCTCGGTGGAGGAGGCGCCGTAGGAGTACCAGGCGTGGGTGCCGACCCGGATCGCGACGGTCGAGGCGACCAGGTCGCCCTCCTGGCGGGCGGCGAAGACCCGGAACCGGTCGCGGTCCTCGGCGCCGAGCGCCTCGGCCATCGTGCGGAAGTACGACAGCGGGCGCGGGGTGAAGTGGTCGCGCTCGGCGGTGTGGACGTAGAGCGCGTGGAAGGCGGCCAGCTCGTCGGCCAGCCCGGCGGGGTCGCCGACGTCGGCGGTGGTCACCTCGACGCCCTCCTTGGCGGCCTTCTTGATGTTGCGGCGCCAGAGCTGGTTCATGCCCTTGAGGACCTCGTCCTCGGTGCGGGCGGTGCCGTCGGGGTGGACCAGCGGGACCTGGAAGACGTACTGCGGCTGCCCCGCGGCGAACCCGCCCTCGGCGCCCTGGTGGCGCCAGCCGAGCCGGCGCAGGCCCGAGACGACGGCCGCGCCGAGCGGCTCGCGCACCGAGGGGGCCAGGTCGGCCAGGCGGGCGGTGCCGGCGTCGGCGACGCCGTCCTTGACCTGCTGCGCGCTCCAGCGGCGGGTGACGACGGGCGGGCCGATCCGGACGCCGAAGGCGCCCTGCTTCTTGACGTGGGCCGTCAGCGGGTCGAGCCAGGCGGCGAGGTCGTCGGCGGCGTCGTCCCAGTCCAGGACGGGTCCCTCGGGCAGGTAGGCCAGGAACCGCTTGACCCTGGGCAGCTGGCGGTAGAGGACCAGTGCGGTGCCGACCATCTCCTCGGCACCGTCGGGCGAGGCCCGGAACCAGCCCAGCGACTCACGGCGCCACTCGCTCTTGACCCGGCCCCAGGCCGGGGTCTGCAGGAAGCTGGCCGACGGGCGCGAGCGCAGGTGGGCGAGGTGCTCGTCCTCGGTGACGGGTCGGACGGTGAGGGCGGCAGGCACGGATCGAGGCTACCGGCGCCGGGGCGGTGGGCCCGACCGGGCGGGTCAGAGGCGGTCGCGGAGCCAGGCGAAGTCGGCGACGTGCGCCTCGGCCGGGCCGGGGGTCTCGCAGACGACCGGGGCGCCGGCGTCGCGCACCACCTGCGCCAGCAGGTCGGGGTCGATCCGGCCCTGGCCGAAGTTGGCGTGCCGGTCGGCGCCGGAGTCGAACTCGTCACGGCTGTCGTTGGCGTGGACCAGGTCGATCCGCCCGGTGATCGCCAGCACGTCCTGGACCACCGTGGTGAGGTCGTTGCCGCCGGCGTGGGCGTGGCAGGTGTCGAGGCAGAACCCGACCATGTCGGCGCCCTCGGCCGAGGAGATCGCGTCCCACACCCGCCCGATCCGCTCGAGGTAGCGGGTCATCGCGTTGTCCCCGCCGGCGGTGTTCTCGATCAGCAGCGGGAGCTTGAGGTCGGTGGCCTCGACGGCCTTGCGCCAGTTGTCGAACCCGGTCTCGGGGTCGTCGGCCTTGTTCACGTGCCCGCCGTGCACGACCAGGCCCTTCGCGCCGATCTCGGCCGCGGCGTCGACGTGCTTCTGGAGCAGCTTGCGGCTCGGGATCCGGATCCGGTTGTTGGTGGTGGCGACGTTGACGATGTAGGGCGCGTGGACGTAGAGGTCCACCCCCGCCGCCTCCGCGTCGGCCCGCAGCGCCGCGGCGCCGCCGGCGTACGCCACCTCGGGGCCGGCGTAGCCCTGCGGGTCGCCCAGGAACATCTGCACCAGCGGCGCCCCCCGCTCGCGGGCCTCGGCCAGCGGGTCGGTCTGGTCGACGTGGGCGCCGATGGCGATCGTGGTGCTGCTCATCGGGCCAGCGTAGGTGGGCCGGGTGGAGGGTGCTGAAGTCCCCGGTCGGCCGGGGACTTCTGAACATGTCGGCCTTTGCGAAGGCCGACATGTTCGAAACTTGCCCGTCGAGTACGGCTCAGCCGGCCGGGGCCTGGATCGGCCCGGTCTCCCACAGGTCGGGGTGCTCGGCCAGCCAGGTCCGCCCGTCGCGGCGGCCCAGGTCCCGCGCGGCGTCGAAGAAGTCGGGGTCGAAGAGCAGGTAGCTCAGCAGCTCGCCCTGCAGCGGGCTGTCGCTGCCCAGCAACCGGTGCACGACCTGGAGGTCGGGGTCGGACAGGGTGCCGCGCCAGGACTTGTGGTTCTCGCGGAACACCTCGAGCGCGGTGTCGGCCAGCGCGTCGCCGCGCTCGGGGGCGATCGCGACGTAGGGGACCACCCGGTACGGCGGCCTGCCCCGCGACGCGCGGTGCCGGTCGAGCGCGGGGCGGAGGTCCTCGTCGGCGGCCATCGCGTTGGTCTCGGCGAGCCGGCGGAGGTCGTGGCGCATCGGGTCGTCCATTACCGAGCCGAGCAGCGTCGCCCCGCCGTCGCCGAGGTCGACCGGGGTGCGGTCGAGCACCGGGTCGGCGGTGCGGGGGTGCAGGCTCCCGGTGCCCACGGCCACGACCCGCTCGGCCCCCAGCTCGAGCGCGGGGGCCAGCGGGACCCGCCGGCGGGTGGCGCCGTCGGCGTACCAGCCCGCGGCCTCGTCGGGGGACTCCACCCGCACCGACGGGAAGAGCGTCGGGATCGCCGAGGACGCCATCAGGTGCTCCACGCCCAGGTGGGTCCGCACGAAGCGGCGGTAGCCGTCCGGCGTCTCGGGCCCGGGGAGGTCCCGGTGGTCCGGGTCGGTCTCGGTGAACATCACGACCTCGCCGGTACGGACGGCCGTGGCCACGATCGACAGGGCGTGCACCCGCCCCTGCTCGAGGTTGTCGTGCAGGGAGTCCCAGCTGATCGCGCGGCCCAGGGTGCGCGCCAGCGGCCCCGTCCCGAAGAGGCCCCGGAGGCGGAACACCGACAGCCCCAGCGTCTCGGAGGCGTAGCGCAGCGCGACGACGGGCACCTGCTGCCACAGGGGCCGGATCACGTGCCGCTTGGTGGCCTGGTCCAGCGTGGCCACGAGGCGCTCGACCTGCTCCTCGGCGTCGAGGTGCGCGGTCGAGGTGAGCGCCGCGGCGAGCAGCGCGCCGGCGCTCGTGCCGAGGTGGAGCGTCGGGTGCACGCCGCGACGCTCCAGCTCCGGCAGCAGGACCTCCAGCACGCCGACCTGGTAGGCCGAGCGGGCGCCGCCCGCGTCGAGGACCAGGGCGACGTCGCCGTCCTCGCCCGCGCGGTCGCGGGGCGAGCCGGCGGGACGGGAGGTACGGGTGGGACGGGCAGGACGGCGGGGCTCGGCGGGGGGCACCCGCGGATGCTAGACCGTGGGCCCGCAGGGCGGGGGGTGATGATTTACCCCCGTCGGCGCCCCGCTGGTACCTTGTCCTGTCCTCGCGACCAGCCGGACCCGCCGACCGGGTCCGCGCCCCGAGGAGCACAGGCCCTCCTGCCACGGAGATTCCGTGGCCGCCCTAGCCCACAGGAGGTGGAGACAGCCTTGCGCGCATACGAAGTCATGGTCATCCTTGACCCCAGTCTCGACGAGCGGACCATCGAGCCGTCCCTCGACAAGTACCTCAACGTCATCCGCAAGGACGGCGGCACGATCGACAACCTCGACGTCTGGGGCCGTCGGCGCCTGGCCTACGAGGTCAAGAAGAACGCCGAGGGCATCTACGCCGTCGTCACGCTGCAGGCCGAGCCGGCCACGGTCAAGGAGTTCGACCGCCAGCTCACCCTGAACGAGTCGATCCTGCGTACCAAGGTCCTCCGGCCCGACGCCCACTGATCGCAGCCCTGCCTGTGGACAGCCGGTGACGGCTGTCGGCGAGGCACGGCACGATCGGCGGACACCGCACCGGACACCGCACCACCTCGACCCAGGAGAGACCCATGGCAGGCGAGACCGTCATCACCGTCGTCGGCAACCTCGTCGACGACCCCGAGCTTCGCTTCACGCCCTCCGGGGCGGCCGTGGCGAACTTCCGGATCGCGTCGACGCCGCGCACCTTCGACAAGAACACCAACGAGTGGAAGGACGGCGAAGGCCTGTTCCTCTCCTGCTCGGTGTGGCGTCAGGCCGCGGAGAACGTCGCCGAGTCCCTGCAGAAGGGGATGCGCGTCGTCGTGCAGGGGCGGCTCAAGCAGCGCTCCTACGAGACGCGTGAGGGCGAGAAGCGTACCGTCGTCGAGCTCGAGGTCGAGGAGGTCGGGCCGTCGCTGAAGTACGCCACGGCCAAGGTCACCCGGGCCAGCCGCTCCGGCGGCAACGGCCAGGGTGGCGGCGGCTACGGCGGGGGCGCCCCGCAGGGCGGCTCCGGCGGCGGCCAGGGCGGCCAGGGCAACCAGGGCGGCTCCGGCGGCGGCTCGTACGGCGGGGACGACCCGTGGGCCACTCCTGCGCAGGGTGGCCAGCAGCGCCCCGCCGGTGGCCAGCAGGCCGACCCCTGGGGGGCTCCGGGCGTCGGCTCGGAAGAGCCCCCCTTCTGATCCAGCACCCATCCACCATTCCGGTCCGTGACACCACGACGGACCGGGCTCATCGAAGGAGAGCCCCACAATGGCCAAGCCAGTGGTCCGCAAGCCGAAGAAGAAGGTTTGCCAGTTCTGCAAGGAGAAGGCGACCGGTGTCGACTACAAGGACGCCGCCCTGCTCCGCAAGTTCATCTCCGACCGCGGCAAGATCCGCGCGCGTCGGGTCACGGGCAACTGTGTCCAGCACCAGCGCGACGTCGCCACGGCCGTGAAGAACGCCCGCGAGGTCGCCCTGCTGCCGTACACCGCGACCGGTCGCTGAGAGGACTGACGACATGAAGCTGATCCTCACCCAGGAGGTCGACGGCCTCGGTGCCCCCGGGGACGTCGTGGACGTCAAGCCCGGCTACGGCCGCAACTACCTCGTCCCCCGTGGCGAGGCCCTCGTGTGGACCCGCGGCGGCGAGAAGACCGTCGAGTCCATCAAGGCCGCCCGTGGCGCCCGCGCCGTGCGCGACCGTGACCACGCGGTCGAGGTCAAGGCCTCGCTCGAGGGCTCGACGGTCGACCTGCCGGTCCGCGCCGGTGCCGGAGGCCGTCTGTTCGGCGCCGTCACCACCGGTGACATCGCCTCGGCGATCGGCACCGCGTCCGGCGAGAAGATCGACAAGCGCACGATCGTGCTCGGCAACCCGATCAAGTCGCTGGGCCACCACACCGTCGGTGTGCGGCTCCACGAGGAGGTCTCGGCCACGGTGACGCTCAGCGTCGTCCCCGCCTGACCGAGCCACCCGCACCACCCGCACCACCGCGACGGCCGTCCCCTCCGGGGGGCGGCCGTCGTCGTGCTCACACCGGGGTGGTCCGGCCCGGTGCTGCACCCCGCCGTGCCCAGGGCCGACCGGCGTAGACCAGGAGCACCGCCACGGTCCCGATCGCGGCGAGCTGGGCCAGGCCTGCCGTGGGCCCCGCGAGCGCGCCGACGCCGGCGCCCAGCACCACGGCCGGCAGCACGGCCACCGCGACGGTGAGGGTGCGCAGCGAGCCGAGCCAGCCGGCCGCGGCGGGGTCGCCCGCGTCCCGCGACGCCGTGGTCAGGGAGTGCAGCAGGGTGCCGGTGGCGGCGAGGGCCGGCAGCGAGGCCGCCCAGGCCAGGGCGGGGTCCGCAGCCAGGCGGGAGGTCGTCCCGGGCAGCACCAGGGCCAACGAGGTCGTCCCGGCGAGCGCGGCCAGGGCGAGCACGGCGGTGCGGTGCGGCAGCCCCCGCGGGAGCCGGGCGACGGCGAGCACGACCAGCGCCCAGCCGAGCGGGTCGGGGGTGGCGTCGAACCCGCCGGTCTCCACCCGGAGGGAGACCAGGAGGAGCCCGAGCGCGGCGACCAGCAGCGGCTGCACGCGCTCATGCTGGCACGGCCGGGACGCCTGCCGCGGGCCGGTCAGCGGCCGGCGCCGGTGACCAGCCAGGTGTCACCGCGCTCGCGGTGGACCAGGGCCAGGCCGCGGGCGCCCATGAAGACGAACGAGAACACCGCCCACACCCCCACCAGGCCACCACCGGCGCCGGCCACGAGCAGCACGACGGGGGCGTGCGCGAGCAGGACCAGGGCCCCGGCCCGGGCGAGGTAGGCCCCGTCCCCGGCGCCGATCAGGACGCCGTCGAGGACGAACACGACACCGGCCAGCGGCTGGGCCAGCGCGGCGACGAGCAGCACCGGGACCAGGCGCTCGTGCACCTGGGCGTCGCTGCTGAACAGCGGGCCCAGCAGCGGGGCGGCGCCGGCCAGCAGCACCCCGGTGACCACGCCGCTGACCACGCCCCACCGCACCATCCGCCGGGTCACCGCCCGGGTGCCCTCGACGTCCCCGGCCCCGAGGTAGCGGCCGGTGATGGCCTGCGCGGCGATCGCGATGGCGTCCAGCACGAACGCCAGGAACGTCCACAGGGTCATCGCCAGCTGGTGGGTGGCCAGGTCGACGGTGCGCTCGGTGGCCGGGGCGAGCGCGACGGCGTACGTCGTGACCAGCAGCGCGGCGCGCAGGGTGAGGGTGCGCACCACCAGCGGCCCTGCGGCCCGGGCGGCCTCGCGGACCCCGCGGGTGTCGGGGCGCAGCGAGGCGCCCTCGCGGCGGGCGCCGCGCACGACGACCGCCACCAGCGCCGCGGCGCTGAGGACCTGGGCGACCACCGAGCCGATCGCGGAGCCGGCGATGCCGAGGGCGGGCACCGGGCCGGCGCCGAAGACCAGCAGGACGTTGAGGGCGAGGTTGACCACGTTGCCCACGACGGCGACGACCAGCGGGGTGCGGACGTCCTGGAAGCCGCGCAGGACGCCGGTCGCGGCCAGCATGACCAGCAGCGGGGTGGTCCCGAGCGCGGCGATGCGCAGGTACGTGAGCGCCGCGTCCTCGACCGCGGCCTCGGCGCCGAAGACCCCGACCAGGGGGCCCGCGAGCGCCAGCAGGCCGCCGGTGGCCACGACGCCGATGAGCACGGCCAGCCAGATCCCGTCGACGCCCTGGGCCAGCGCCCCGGCCCGGTCGCCGGCGCCGACCCGGCGGGCCACGCTGGCGGTGGTGCCGTACGCCAGGAACACGCAGAGCCCGACCACGGTCTGCAGCACGGTGGCCGCGACGCCCAGTCCGGCCAGCGGGACCGTGCCCAGGTGGCCGACCACGGCGGCGTCGCCGAGCAGGAAGAGGGGCTCCGCGACGAGGGCCAGGAAGGCCGGCACGGCGAGCCGGACGATCTCGCGGTCGTGGCGCCTGCGGTGTCCTCGCAGGTCAGCGCGGGCGGGTGGGGTGCGCACCTGGCTCCTGCTTGACAAGGGCCGGATCGGCCCGGTGGATAACGGGGGTCTGTCTGTGGAAAGTCTGACTTAGGTCCGGCCCTGTCGTCGACGTGCAGAGGGTCTTGACATGGACGGCGGGTAAACGTCGGTGGGACCGAACTTTCTCAGTTCCACATGCGGCCTGGCGTATCACAGCAGGTCAGGCGGGGTGTTGGGGATCGGGACGGCGTGTCGTCCACAGGGTCGCCCACACTCACCCCACAGGTTCCGGCACGTCTTCCCGAGTTGTCCCCAGGTTATCCACAGGTCCTGTGGACAACGGGTTAGGTGGAGACCTCCGCGCGGCCGTACGGTCGCGGTTCCGGTCGGGCTGGGAGCGCTGTCGGTGCCCGGCCCTAGCGTCGGTCCCGAGGTCGCCCAGCACCCCCCACGACCTGTCCCGCCGACCCGCCGAGGAGGCCGCCGCGTGAGCGTGACCGAGTCCCAGGACCGCTTCGCCGAACCCCCCTTCGAGGAGTGGGGCGACGGGCCGATGCCCTACGCGCCGGGGGAGGCGCCGTCGTCCTCGGCGGGGGCTCGCACGCCCCCGCAGGACATGGCCGCCGAGCAGTCCGTGCTCGGCGCGATGCTGATCTCCAAGGACGCGATCGCCGACGTCTCCGAGGTCCTGCGCGGCACGGACTACTACCGCCCCTCGCACGAGACCATCCACGACGCGGTGATCGACCTGTTCGGCCGCGGCGAGCCGGTCGACATGGTCACCGTCTCGGCCGAGCTGCAGCGCCAGGGCCACCTGCAGCGCGTCGGCGGCGCGCCGTACCTGCACACCCTGGCCTCCAACGTCCCGATCGCGGCCAACGCCCAGTTCTACGCCGAGATCGTCCGGGAGAAGGCGATCCTGCGCCGCCTCGTCGACGCCGGCACCAAGATCGTGCAGATCGGGTACGCCGGGGAGGGCCAGGTCGACGACGTCGTCGACCGCGCCCAGGCCGAGATCTACACCGTCACCGACAAGCGCAGCAGCGAGGACTTCGCGCCGCTGGCCGACATCATGGACGGCGTCCTCGACGAGATCGAGGCCATCGGCAACCGCGAGGCCGGGCTCTACGGCGTGCCCACCGGCTTCGCCGACCTCGACGACCTGACGAACGGTCTGCACTCCGGGCAGATGGTGATCGTGGCGGCTCGTCCCGCGATGGGCAAGTCGACCCTGGCTCTGGACTTCTGCCGCGCGGCGTCCATCCACAACAACCTGGCCAGCGTCTTCTTCAGCCTCGAGATGACGCGTTCCGAGATCACGATGCGGCTGCTGTCGGCCGAGGCGAAGGTGCCGCTGAACCACATCCGCAACGGCAAGATGGACCAGGCCGACTGGGACAAGCTCGCGCGTCACATGGGCCGGGTGTCGTCGGCGCCGATGTTCATCGACGACTCGCCCAACATGACGATGATGGAGATCCGGGCCAAGGCCCGCCGGCTCAAGCAGCGCCACGACCTCAAGCTGATCGTGATCGACTACATGCAGCTGATGACGTCCGGCCGCAAGGTCGAGTCCCGCCAGCTCGAGGTCTCGGAGTTCTCCCGCCAGATCAAGCTGCTGGCCAAGGAGCTGCAGCTGCCGATCATCGCGCTGTCGCAGCTCAACCGTGGTCCCGAGCAGCGCGGTGACAAGCGCCCGATGATGAGCGACCTCCGCGAGTCGGGCTCGCTCGAACAGGACGCCGACATGGTGATCCTGCTGCACCGCGACGACGCCTACGAGAAGGAGTCGACCCGCCCCGGTGAGGCCGACCTGATCGTGGCCAAGCACCGCAACGGCGCGACCCGTGACATCACGGTGGCCTTCCAGGGCCACTACTCACGCTTCGTCGACATGGCGCACTGACCCCGGGGTCGCGTCAGGCGATGACGCAGAACAGGTTGCCGTCCGGGTCGGCCAGCACGACGAAGTCCGCTCCCTCCGGGTAGTCCCACTCGACCCGTCGAGCGCCGAGCGAGACCAGCCGCTCCACCTGCACCCGCTGGTCGGCCTCGTCGTCGGCCCACAGGTCGAGGTGCATCCGGTCCTCCTCGTCGAGATGGAGACGGGTGCCTGGTGCTGCGTCCCCCGGCAGGAGGAACGCGGGCTGGTGCGGGGCGCCCTCGAGGGCGAGCGCCGCGGACCAGAAGGCGCGCGCCCGGTCGATGGCGGACACCCTCATCACGACCGCCCCGAGTCTCAGCATGGTCGGCACGATGCACCCCGCGGCCCGGTGTGGCAACGCCTCCCACCAGCACGGTCGCGGCGAACCCGCCCCGCCGCCGCCCCGCGTCGCGCGCACCGCAGGCGGCCCCCAGCCCTGCCGGCCGGTCAGGGCCCGGTCATCACCACCCGGTTGCCGTCGGGATCGACCAGCTGCAGGATCCTGGCCCCACCCCCGGTCGTGGGCCGTCGTGGTCGATCCCCACGTGGGACGCGTGCGCCGCAGCCTCGTCGAGGGCTGTCTCTGTCAGCACCACCGACGACTGCCCGGCGCGCTCCGACTCCCGCCACACCTGGAGGCCGTACGCGTCGCCGAGGTGCCACTCGAGCAGGCCAGCCATCGGGCGAGCGTCCGGGCCCCGGCCGAGGAGACGCGCGTACCAGTCCTCGGCGCGCTCGAGGTCGGTGACGGTGCACTGCGCCATCAGTCCGTCGATCATGGTCAGGTGCCTCCTCGTGGAGCGGCGGGCGGGTCGGGCGACGGCGCCCCTGCCACCTGCCGACCCGACCGCGCACCAGCACTCATCGGTCGACGCCCCCTCGGATCCGCCTCGGCCGGGGCTTGCGCCATCGCTATTCAGTACTACTATGTACTGGTAGTCAGCAACGTTGAGTAGTGAGCCAGGGAGGTGCCGTCGTGGGCAAGCAGATGACCGAGCTGCTGAAGGGGACGCTCGAGGGCATCGTGCTGGCGATCCTGTCCGTGAGGCCGGCGTACGGCTACGAGATCACCGCGCGGTTGCGGGAGGAGGGCTTCGCCGACCTCGCCGAGGGCACCGTCTACGCGCTGCTCGTCCGGATCGAGCAGCGCGGCCTGGTGGACGTGGAGAAGGTCCCGTCCGAGAAGGGGCCACCCCGCAAGGTCTACACGCTCAACGCGCAGGGACGAGACGACCTCACCGAGTTCTGGAGGACCTGGAGCTTCCTCGCCGAGCGTCTCGAACGGCTCCGCCACGACGCGGGACACCCGCAGGAAGAAGGCACCTGACCATGGTCGCACGATGGATCGAGACCCTCACCGGGTCGCTGGAGCAGAAGAGGCAGTACCGGCGGGCCGTCGCCCGCATCGAGGCCCTGGACGAGCCGTACCGAGGAGCCGCGAAGGCGGTCGACCGGTACCTCACCTACGCCGGTGGGTTCACCGACGGTGACACCCTGGTCAGGATGGTCGCCGACCACGCCGATCTCTGGGAACGCGCCGCGCTCGACGGCACCCCGGTACGCGCGGTCGTCGGCGACGACCCGGTGGAGTTCGCGGAGGCGTTCGCCCGGGCGTACTCGGGCAAGGAGTGGATCGACGAGGAGCGCGCCCGCCTCTCGAAGGCGATCGACGACGCGACCGGCGACGCCGGCCGGAGGACCGAGGGATGAACGCCCCGGCGGCCACCGCCGAGGCCAGCGCCGAGGCCGCCGTCCCGGCGATCAGCGTGCGGGGCCTGGAGAAGTCCTTCCGGGGGCTCCCGGTGCTCCGCGGTGTGGACCTCGACGTGGCCCCGGGCACGGTCCTCGCGCTGCTGGGCTCCAACGGCGCGGGCAAGACGACGGTCGTCAAGATCCTGGCGACGCTGCTCGAGGCCGACGCGGGGACCGCCAGCGTGGTCGGGTACGACGTCGGTGCGCAGGCCGCGCAGGTGCGCGGGTCGATCAGCCTGACCGGGCAGTTCGCCGCCGTCGACGAGATCCTCACCGGACGGGAGAACCTGACCCTGATGGCGCGTCTGCGTCACCTCGCAGCGCCGAAGCGGATCGCCGACGACCTGCTGGCGCGCTTCTCGCTCGCCGACGCGGGCGGGCGACGGGTGGCGACGTACTCCGGCGGCATGCGCCGGCGCCTCGACATCGCGATGAGCCTGATCGGGAGCCCGCCGGTCGTCTTCCTCGACGAGCCCACCACCGGGCTCGACCCCCAGGCACGACTCGAGGTGTGGCGCACCGTCAAGGACCTCGCGGCGCAGGGCACCACGGTCCTGCTCACCACCCAGTACCTCGACGAGGCCGAGCACCTCGCCGACCGGATCGCGATCCTGCACGAGGGCCGGATCATCGTGGACGGCACCCTCGCCGAGCTGCGGCGGCTGCTCCCGCCGGCCCGGGTCGAGCGCGTCGAGAAGCAGCCGAGCCTGGAGGACGTCTTCCTCGCGCTCACCGGCGCCCCGGACACGGCCGGCGGCAGCCCCGCACCCCGGGTCCCGCACGGCCCCACGGAGAGGGGGCAGCGATGATCGCGCACGCCCTCGGTGACACCGTCGCCCTCACCGGACGCTCCCTGCGCCACGTGGTCCGGAGCCCGGACACGATCATCACGACCGCCGTCATGCCGATCGCCTTCCTGCTGCTGTTCGTCTACGTCTTCGGCGGGGCGGTCGAGACCGGTGAGGGCGCGTACGTCGACTACCTGCTGCCCGGCATCCTGCTGATCACCGTCGCCTCGGGGATCGCCTACACCGCCTACCGGCTGTTCCTGGACCTCAGGGGCGGCATCCTCGAACGGTTCCAGTCCATGCCGATCGCGCGCTCGGCGGTGCTCTGGGCCCACGTGCTGACCTCGCTGGTGGCGAACCTGGTCTCGCTGGTGGTCGTCGTGCTGGTCGCCCTGCTCATGGGCTTCCGCTCGGGGGCGGGCGTGGCCGCGTGGCTCGCGGTGGCGGGCGTCCTGGTCCTCTTCACCCTGGCCCTGACCTGGTTCGCCGTGGTGCCGGGCCTGACCGCGAGCTCGGTCGAGGGCGCCAGCGCGTTCTCCTACCCGCTGATCCTCCTGCCCTTCCTCAGCTCCGCGTTCGTGCCGACCGACACCATGCCCGGGCCGGTCCGGGCCTTCGCCGAGCACCAACCGGTCACCTCGGTCGTGGACACGATCCGGAGCCTGTTCGCCGGGCAGCCGGTCGGTGGCGACCTCTGGGTCGCCCTCGGGTGGTGCGTCGGCCTCCTGGTCGTCGCGTACGTCGCCGCGACCGCCGTCTACCGACGCACGACCGCCTAGGCCACGGGCCCGGGCCAGGACGCCCGATCCGGGCTAGCGTGCTGCATGCCCGAGTTCACCTGGAGACCGGCCAACCAGTGCACGACGGAGGACGTCGAGGCGGTGTTCGACACGGGTGGCGCCGGCAAGTGCCGCTGCCAGGCGCTGAAGGCCCCCGGCTGGATCTGGCGTGACACCACCCAGGAGCAGCGGGACGCCGCCCTGCTGGAGCAGACCGGGTGCGGCACCGACGGGCCCACGTCCGGTCTCCTCGGCTACCTCGACGGTGAACCGGCCGGCTGGGTCGCGGTCGAGCCGCGGGAGAACTACCCCCGGGTGTGGAGCCGCAAGGCGCCGTGGATGCGGATGGATCCCGACCTCGGGGGCGTGTGGTCGGTGACCTGCTTCGTCGTCCGCAAGGGCTTCCGT
Source organism: Nocardioides aquaticus (assembly GCF_018459925.1). Classification (NCBI taxonomy): domain Bacteria; kingdom Bacillati; phylum Actinomycetota; class Actinomycetes; order Propionibacteriales; family Nocardioidaceae; genus Nocardioides; species Nocardioides aquaticus. Next base: position 4,539,477 of record NZ_CP075371.1, on the reverse strand, counting down.
CGGCAGGGGCTGATGTACGAGCTGGCGGCCGCCACCGTCGAGCACGGCCGGCAGGTCGGCGCCCACGTCCTGGAGGGCTACCCGACGGAGCCGGTGCCCGGGAAGACGGTGATCTGGGACGAGGCCTCGGTGGGACTGCTCCAGGTGTTCCTCGACGTCGGGTACGAGGTGGTGGCCTCGCCGACCCTGCGCCGGCGGGTCGTGCGGCACCACCTCCTTGACCTGAACGGCTAATGAGGTTAGCCTCAGGCTAAGAGAATTAGCTAACGACCCTGGAGTCCGCCATGACCCACCACCTGAGCATCGACCAGCACTCACTCGCCTACGACCTCGAGGGCGAGGGGCCCCTGGTCGTCCTCGCCCACGGGATGGGCGACACCCGGCACTCCTACCGCTTCGTGGTCCCCGCCCTGGTGGCGGCCGGCTACCGGGTCGCCAACGTCGACCTGCGCGGCTGTGGCGACTCCAGCCTGGGCTGGGACGGCTACAGCCGCACCGACATCGCCGGCGACCTCGTCGCCCTCGTCCGTCACCTCGGCGGCCCGGCCGTGATCATGGGCCAGTCGATCAGCGGCGGCGCGGCGACGATCGCGGCCGCCACCGCACCCGACGTGGTCACCGGGGTCATCGAGCTGGCGCCCTTCACCCGCACGCAGTCCGTCAGCCTCGGCGGCCTGCTGCGGAACAGGCGCTACCGCACCGGGACGCTCCGGCTGGTGTGGGCCGTCACCACGGGGAGCTCGCGCGGGTGGGCGAGGTACCTCGACCCGGCCGTGCCCGAGAAGCCGGCCGACTGGGACGCGGAGCTGGCCCGGATCGTGACGACGCTCGACGAGGACGGCCGGATGAAGGTCCTCAAGGCGATGGGCGGGTCGAGCCCGGCGGACGCGGGCGCGCGCCTGCCGGACGTCTCCTGCCCCGTGCTGGTGGTGGAGGGCAGCCTGGACCCCGACTGGGCCGACCCGGTCGCCGAGGCGGAGCTCATCCTGGCCGACCTCCCCGACGGCGTGGGCGAGATCGCCGTCATCGAGGGCGCCGGGCACTACCCGCACACGCAGACCCCCGACGAGGTCGTCGCGCTGACGCTGCCCTTCCTGGCCCGGACGCTCCCGCGTGCCTAGGGCCGGCCTGGCACCGGCCACCGTCGTCGAGGCGGCCGCCGACCTGGCCGACGAGACCGGGTTCGACCACCTCAGCATGGGGAAGGTGGCCGACCGGCTCGGCGTCCGCACCCCCTCGCTCTACAAGCACGTCGAGGGCCTCGACGACCTCGCCCACCGGATCGCGGTCCTGGCCGCCCACGAGCTCAGCGACACCATCCGCGACGCCACCCAGGGCCGCTCGGCCCGTGAGGCGCTCGCCGCCGCCGCCCGGGCGATGCGGGCCTTCGTGAACGAGCACCCCGGTCGGTACGCCGCGATCAACGCCGGCCGCCGTACCGGCTCCGACGACCCGCTGGAGGTTCCCACCGCCCGGTTCCTGGCCTCGTTCGCCGCCGTGCTGCACGGGTACCGGCTGGACCCCGCCCAGGAGGTGCACGCGATGCGGATGCTGCGCAGCATGCTCCACGGCTTCGCCGACCTCGAGCTGGCCCGCGGCTTCCAGCTCGACACCGACGTCGACGAGAGCTTCACCTGGCTCCTCGACTTCGTCGACCGCGGGCTGCGGGCGCTCGTCGCGGACTCGCCATGAGCCTCACGACGGCCCGGTTGCGGTTCCGGCCGTTCGTGGGCGCCGACCACGCCTGGCTGCACCCGATCGCCTCGGACCCGGTCGTCACCCGCTACACCGACTGGGGCCCGAACAGCGACGACGACACCGCCGCGTTCCTGGGCGAGGCCACCGCGGAGGGCGCGGCGCCGTCGCCCTGGACCTGGGCGGTGACCCTGGCCGACGGCACGGGCATCGGCTCGGCGAGCCTCGACGTCGTCAGCGCGACGCACCGGCGGGCCCGGGTCGGCTACCTGGTCGGTCCCTCCCACCAGGGCGTCGGGTACGGCACCGAGGTGGCGACCTGGCTGGTGGCGCGCGCCTTCGAGGAGCACGGGATCCGCCGCGTGGAGGCCACCTGCCACCCCGACAACACCGCCTCGGCCCGGGTGCTGGCGAAGGCGGGCCTGCTCCTTGAGGGCCGGATGCGCGGCCACCTCCTGGCCCGCGGCGTGTGGCGCGACAGCCTCCTGTGGGCGGCCCTCGACACCGACCCCCGCGCCGCAGGACACTGACGATCGCCATGACGACGACCCCGCACCCCGCCGACACCCACGACCTCATCCGCGTCCACGGCGCCCGCGAGAACAACCTCAAGGACGTCAGCGTCGAGCTGCCCAAGCGGCGGCTGACGGTCTTCACCGGGGTCTCCGGGTCGGGCAAGAGCTCGCTGGTCTTCGCCACCATCGCCGCGGAGTCGCAGCGGATGATCAACGAGACCTACAGCGCGTTCGTGCAGGGCTTCATGCCCAGCCAGGCGCGCCCCGACGTCGACGTCCTGGAGGGGCTGACCACCGCGATCATCGTCGACCAGGAGCGGATGGGTGCCTCGCCGCGCTCCACGGTCGGCACCGCCACGGACGCCAACGCGATGCTGCGCCGGCTGTTCAGCCGGCTGGGCGAGCCGAGCATCGGGGGGCCGCAGGCGTACTCCTTCAACGTCGCCTCGATCTCGGGCGCCGGTGCGGTGACGACGACGAAGGCCGGACGGGAGACCAAGGAGCGACGCTCCTTCACGATCACCGGCGGCATGTGCCCGCACTGCGAGGGCCGCGGGTCGGTCAACGACATCGACCTGACCGCCCTCTACGACGACAGCCTGTCGCTCAACGACGGCGCGCTGCGGATCCCCGGGTACAGCATGGAGGGCTGGTACGGCCGGATCTTCCGCGGCTGCGGCTTCCTCGACGCCGACAAGCCGATCCGCGACTACTCCGCCCGCGAGCTCGACGACCTCCTCCACAAGGAGCCGACCAAGCTCAAGATCGACGGCATCAACCTCACCTACCTCGGGCTGATCCCGCAGATCAAGAAGTCGTTCCTGGCCAAGGACGTCGACGCGATGCAGCCGCACGTCCGGGCCTTCGTCGAGCGCGCCGTCACCTTCACGACCTGCCCCGACTGCGCCGGCACCCGGCTCACCGAGGCCGCCCGGTCCTCGACGATCGGCGGGGTGAGCATCGCGGACGCCTGCGCGATGCAGATCAGCGACCTCGCCACCTGGGTGCGGGGACTCGACGAGCCGTCGGTGGCGCCGCTGCTGGCGACGCTGGGCCACACGCTCGACTCGTTCGTCGAGATCGGCCTGGGCTACCTGTCCCTGGACCGCCCCGCCGGCACGCTCTCGGGCGGCGAGGCCCAGCGCACCAAGATGATCCGCCACCTCGGGTCCTCCCTCACCGACGTCACCTACGTCTTCGACGAGCCGACCATCGGACTGCACCCCCACGACGTGCAGCGGATGAACGAGCTGCTCCTCCAGCTGCGCGACAAGGGCAACACCGTCCTGGTCGTCGAGCACAAGCCCGAGGCGATCGCGATCGCCGACCACGTCGTCGACCTCGGCCCCCGGGCCGGTACGGCGGGCGGCGAGATCGTCTTCGAGGGCACCGTCGCCGGCCTCCGGGCCAGCGACACGCTCACCGGGCGCCACCTCGACGACCGGGTCTCGCCCAAGGAGGACCTCCGCACCCCGACCGGCGTGCTCGAGGTGCGCGGGGCGAGCACCCACAACCTGCGCGACGTCGACGTCGACGTGCCGCTGGGCGTGCTCACCGTGGTCACCGGCGTCGCGGGCTCCGGCAAGAGCTCGCTGATCCACGGCTCGCTCGCGGGGCGCGAGGGCGTCGTGGTGGTCGACCAGAGCGGCATCAAGGGGTCGCGGCGCAGCAACCCGGCGACGTACACCGGGTTGCTGGAACCGATCCGCAAGGCCTTCGCCAAGGCCAACGGGGTGAAGCCGGCGCTGTTCAGCGCCAACTCCGAGGGCGCCTGCCCGAGCTGCAACGGCGCCGGGGTGATCTTCTCGGACCTCGGGATCATGGGCGGCGTCTCGACCCCGTGCGAGCTGTGCGAGGGGCGCCGCTTCGACTCCTCCGTGCTCGACTACACCTTCGGTGGCAAGGACATCAGCGAGGTCCTGGCCATGTCGGTCGCCGTCGCCGAGGAGTTCTTCGGCAGCGGCGACGCCCGGGTGCCGGCCGCCCACAAGATCCTCGTCAACCTGGTCGACGTCGGCCTGGGGTACCTGACCCTCGGCCAGCCGCTCACCACGCTCTCGGGCGGGGAGCGGCAGCGGATCAAGCTCGCCACCCGGATGGCCGAGCAGGGCGTGACCTACGTGCTCGACGAGCCGACGACCGGCCTGCACCTCGCCGACGTCGAGAACCTCCTGGGCCTGCTCGACCGCCTCGTCGACGCCGGGAAGACGGTCGTGGTGATCGAGCACCACCAGGCCGTGATGGCGCACGCCGACTGGATCATCGACCTCGGTCCGGGCGCCGGCCACGACGGTGGACTGGTGGTCTTCGAGGGCACGCCCGCCGACCTGGTCGCCTCCCGCGCGACGATCACCGGCGAGCACCTCGCGGCGTACTGCGGGAGCTGACCGGTCCCGGACGTACCCCGTCCGTGCTCACATCAGGGCGGCCGTCAGCCGGCACACGTTGTCGACGTAGCGCCGGTGCCACGGACGCTGCTGCCACTCGGCGACCGTCAGCACCCGCGACGCCGCGCGCTGCTCGTCGTCGTGCTCCTGCAGCCGGCGCACCAGGGCGCCGCCGAAGCCGAGCAGCATCACCTCGTAGGTGAGCGCGAACGAGCGGAAGTCCATGTTGGACGAGCCGATCACCCCGACCGTGTCGTCGACGGTGAGGTACTTCGCGTGCAGCACCGCCGGCGCCGGGTAGAGGTGGATGACCACCCCGGCCTCGAGCAGGCCGCTGTAGTAGGACCGCTGGGCGTGCCCGACCAGGAACTGGTCGGCCTCCTCGCCCACGAACAGCTCCACCCGGACCCCGCGATGGGCCGCGGTGGTGATCGCCGACAGCAGCGCCTCGTCCGGCACGAAGTAGGGGCTGGTGATCGAGACGTGCTCGGTGGCCAGGTGCACCAGCGAGGTGAACAGGCGCAGGTTCGGCTCGCTGGGGAGCCCGGCCCCGAGGCCACCACCTGCATCGCGTTCGCCCGCCCGTCGAGGTCGCCCGGCAGCAGGTCGGGCTTGTCGACGAAGTGGGTCTCGAAGTCGAGCACCTGCCCGGTCTCGGTGTACCAGTCGGTCGCGAAGACGGCCTCCACCGACAGCACCACGTCACCGCTGACCTGCAGGGTCAGGTCCTTCCACCGCCGCCCCTCGCGGGCGTTGCGGGCGCTGCCGTACGCCGGCCCGATCAGGTTGTGCGAGCCCACGAACGCGGTCTCGCCGTCCACGACGAGCAGCTTGCGGTGGTTGCGCAGGTCCGGGCGGCGCCACTGCCGGCGCAGGGGGCGGATCGGCATCATCAGCTCCCACGCGACGCCGGCCGCGGTCAGCCGCCGCTGCAGCTCCTTCCAGCCGGGGTACGAGCGGGAGCCGAGGTGGTCCATCAGCATCCGCACCTCGACCCCGCGGCCTGCGGCCGCGCAGAGCGCGGTGAAGAAGGCGTCGGTGGCCTCGTCCCAGGAGGCGATGTAGAACTCGACCTGGACGTAGCACCGTGCGTCCGCCACCGCCCCGGTCATCGCCGCGAACGTCTCGGCGGTGTCGCCGAACAGGCCCTCGTCGGCCCCGGTCACGCACGGGATGCCGGTCAGGTGCCGGTTCATCCGCAGGATGCTGGCCAGCCCCGGTGAGGGCTCCGCGCCCCACGGCACCGTCGGCAGCGTCCGGGTCTGCTCGCCGATGAAGCCGGTGGCCTGGCGCTGGACCTCGATCCGGCGCCCGCGCACCCACGGGCTGCCGATCATCCAGTAGAGCGGGAACCCGACCACCGGCACGAAGAGGATGAGCAGCAGCCAGGCCGACGACGACGCCGGCCGGCGGCCCTCGGGCACGGTGCCCACGGCGGCGAGCTTCAGGACGTACTCGGTCGCGAGCAGCACCGCGGTGACCATCGCCGTCCAGCTCATGCTCGGATCCTAGGGAGCCGCGACAGGGCGGAGGTCCCGCCTGGCGGTCGGAACGGCCCCGTCGTCGAGGCGCGTTCCCGGCTCCCGGACGTCGACCGGGGGTAGGTTCGCCGGGGTCGACGACGAGGTCGGCCGGGGCGAGAGGGAGCGTGGTCGTGGAGCCGTCGCAGATGCTGACCAGTCCGACCGGGCGGCCGCTGGCGCGGCTGGCCGCCGACGCCTGGGAGCGGTGGGGCGAGGACACGACCACCGTCTTCGAGGGCGCGCGGTGGACCTCGGCCGAGCTGGGCCGCCAGGCCCGGGCCGTGGCCGGCGGGCTGGCCGGGCTGGGCGTGCGGCCCGGCGACCGGGTGGTGGTGCTGATGGCCAACTGCCCCGAGGTCACCGTGAGCTACCAGGCGGTCTGGTGGCTGGGCGCGGTCACCACCCCGGTGCTGTTCCTGGTCAGCGAGGACGAGCTGCGCCACGTCCTGGTGGACAGCGAGGCGGTGGTCGTGGTGACCACCCCGGAGTTCGCCGGCAAGGTCCTCGGCGCAGCCCGCGGGGTGGCGACCCTCCGGCACGTCGTCGTCGCGGGGGAGCCGGTCGAGGGCACGGTCGCCTTCGCCGACCTGGTCGGCCAGGACGAGGCCGCGCCCGCCGACGTCGACCCGACCGGGCTGGGGGCGCTGCTCTACACCGGCGGGACCACCGGGCGGTCCAAGGGCGTCATGCTCAGCCACGACGCGCTGTCGGCGGCCGCGTGGGCGTCGGTGCTGAACTCCACCGACCCGGGGCACACCGTCTCGATCCTGCCGCTGCCGCTGGCCCACGTCTTCGGGCTGATGGTCTCGACGATGGGCCTGCACGCCACCCAGGCCGGGACGACCGTGCTGATGCGGTGGTTCGAGCCCGCCGCCTACCTCCGCCTGGTGGCCTCCGAGGGCGTGCACGTCGGCCCCGTGGTCCCGGCGATGCTCCGCTCGCTGCTCACCCAGCCGCTGGAGGAGCACGACCTGTCCGCCCTGCAGCGGCTCTCCTCGGGCAGCGCCCCGCTGGCCGAGGAGGTCGTCGAGCAGCTGGCCCGCCGGCTGCCGCACGTCGAGGTCGCCGAGGGCTACGGCTGCACCGAGACCGCGGCGCTGATCTCCAGCACCCCGCTCGGGGCGGTACGGCGGGGGAGCGTGGGCCGACCGGTGCACGGCATCTCCCTGAGGATCACCGCGCCCGACGGTCGCGAGGTGCCGACCGGGGAGGACGGGGAGATCTGCGTCCAGGGCCCGTCGCTGATGCAGGGCTACTGGCAGGCACCGGACGCGACCGCCAGCACGCTGCGCGACGGGTGGCTGCACACCGGCGACGTCGGCCGGGTCGACGCCGACGGCTACCTCTACGTCGTCGACCGGATCAAGGACCTGATCATCCGCGGCGGCTTCAACGTCTACCCCCGTGACGTCGAGGAGGTCCTGATGGCCCACCCCGACATCGCCAACGCCGCCGTCGTGGGTCGCCCCGACGACGTCCACGGCGAGGAGGTCGTGGCCTACGTCCAGCCGGCCGCCGGCGCGGCGCTGGACCCCGACGCCGTGCGCGCGTACGCCCGCGAGCACCTCTCCGCGGTGAAGTACCCCCGCGAGGTCCACGTGGTCGAGCAGATCCCGCTCACCTCGGTGGGCAAGCTCGACCGCAAGCGGCTGCGGGCGTTCGGGGCGGGCTGAGGTCGAGACCTGCCCGTCAAGCACCGCCCACCGACCCGCCCCCAGCCGGTCGACTCAGCCCGAACCGTCCCCCAGCAGCAGGTCGAGCGCCGGCGGCAGGTCGTCCAGGCGCTCGATGCTGGCCACCCGGGCGTCGACGGACCGCGCGAAGCGGCGGGCCTCCTCGTCGTCGGACGCCGGGGCAAGCACCACCAGCTCGTCCAGCGCCCGGGCCGCGGCGGTGGGGTCGAGGTCGTCGGTGGCGCGGCAGTCCGAGAGCAGCACCGTGACCCTCCGGGCCGCCCGGGCCGGCGCCAGCTGGTCGCGCGCGGCCCGCAGCGCCGCGTCCAGCGACGTCATCCCGTGACCACGCAGGCCGAGCACCCGCTCGACGGTCCGCAGCGGGGGCACGGGCGCCAGCAGCTCGACCACCACCTCGGCGCGCCGGTCGAAGGCGACCACGGCCAGCTCGCCCGAGGAGCGCAGCGCGACCGCGGCGGCCGCCATCGCCGCGGTGACCAGGCGCGGGCCGTCCATCGAGCCCGACCGGTCCAGGAGCAGGCAGACCGCGGTGTCGGGACGCTGCCACGAGGTGGCGGTGAGGTCCTCCAGCGACGGCCGGGCGCCGGCGGCGCGCGCGCCCGCGATCGCCTCCAGGGAGGCGTCGACGTCCAGGTCGCCGCCCAGGTGCGCCGGGCGCCGCCGCAGCCGGCCGGACCCCGTACGCCCCGCGACCCCGACCGGGCACGGTCCAGCACCAGGCGCGGGACCAGGGCCTGGACCTTGGCGCGCAGCTGCTCGTCGGTGGCCCGGCTCATCGCGGCGAGCAGCGGCAGCACCTCGTCGGGGTCCTCGCCGAGCGCCTCACGGAGCGCGTCGACGTCGAGCTCGCCGAGCTCGGGGGAGAGCTCGGCGAAGCGGGCGTGGCCGGACAGCTCGGCCCGCGGGGTGGAGCGCTCGGGGCGCCCGCGGCGTGACTCGCGCGGCTCGCCCGGGGCGGGGGTCGGCGGCGCGGCGGAGGGGCCCGCCCCGGCGGGGGGCGGGCTCAGGCTTCCCCCGGTGGCTCGCCCTCCCCGCGCTCGTCGGAGCCGTCCTCGGGGCGGGGACCGAAGTGCTCGACGTAGAGCTCCTCGATGACCTGCTCGGCCGTCCGCTGCGACGCCTCGTCGACCCGGACCCGCCCGCTCAGCGCCACCAGCGCGGAGTCCAGGCCGGCGTCCCAGTCGTCGGGCGCGACGCCGCGCGAGCGCGCGAGCTCGTGGGCCATGCCGGCGAGGTCGATCGCGCCCCGTACCGAGGACCCCACCCGGATCTCCGGGTGGCTGCGGGTGGCCCGCACCAGCGCGACCGCGGCCGCGCCCCACCCGGGCGAGGGCAGCGGGCACCGCCCGGCCACGATCTGCTCCTCGGCCTCCGCGGACTGGTAGCCCATGGTGATCCGGCAGGTCCGGTCGTAGACGGCGCTGGAGACGCGGGCGGTGCCCACGGCGTCGTACGGGTTCATCGCGGCGACCATGCCGAACCCGGGCTCGGCCCGGACGACCCCGAGCCGCGGGACGGTGATCTCGCGCTCGGACATCACCGTGAGCAGGGTGTTCAGCGTCTCCTCGGGGACCCGGTTGAGCTCCTCGACGTAGAGCAGCCCGCCCTCGCGCAGGGCGTCGAGCAGGGGGCCGTCGACGAAGACGTCGACGGCGTAGCCGCGCTCGAGCACGAGGGCGGGGTCGAAGTGGCCCACCAGTCGGGCGGGCGTCAGCTCGGCGTTGCCCTCGACGAGGACGAAGGCGGAGTCACGGCGGCGGGCGACCTCGCGCAGCAGCGTCGACTTGCCGGTGCCCGGGGGGCCCTCCAGCACGACGTGGGCGCCGCTGCGCAGCGCGGCCTCGAGCAGCTCGCTCTCCCGCGCCCGGCCGACCACCTCCGGGGCGGGGGTCGAGCCCGCCGCCCCGGAGGGGAGTCTCGTCATCGGTGTGGGTTCTCCTCGCTGTCCAGGACCGTCGATGGTCAGTGGCTGTGGACGACGACGCCGCGGACGTTCTCGCCGTTGAGCAGGTCGTCGTAGCCCTCGTTGACCTGGTCCAGGGTGTAGGTCCTGGTGATGATCTCGTCGAGCTTGATGTCGCCGGACTGGTAGAGGCCGAGGATCCGGGGGATGTCGGTGGTCGGGTTGCAGTCGCCGAACAGGCTGCCCTTGAGCTGCTTGCGGTAGAGCGTCATCACCGAACCGGGCAGCTGGATGTTCATCTCGTCGAGCTTGTTGAGACCGGTGAGCACGACCACGCCGCCCTTGCCGACGGCGTTGAAGCCCTCGCCGACGATCTCGGAGGTCATCAGGCCGGGGGTCAGGATGGCGGAGTCGGCCATCTGGCCGCGGGTCAGGTTGGTCAGCGTCTCCATCGCCTCGCCGGTGCTGGCGAACGCGTGGGTGGCGCCCAGCTCCATCGCCTTCTCGCGCTTGTTGGCCAGCGGGTCGACCGCGATCACGTTCTTCGCGCCCGAGAGGGCGGCGCCCTGCACGGCGTTGATGCCGATGCCGCCGACGCCGATCACCACGACGGTCTGGCCGGCCTTGACGTCGGCGGTGTTGACCGCCGAGCCCCAGCCGGTCGGCACGCCGCAGCCGACGAGCACGGCCTTGTCGAGCGGGAGGTCGTCGTCGACCGGGACGCAGGAGTTCTGGTGGATCACGCCGTACTGGCTGAAGGTGCCGAGCATGCACATCGCGCCGTACTGCCCCCGGGGGCCGGTGATCGGGAACCGCTCGCCGGGCAGGTAGCCCTCGAGGATGGTCGCGCCCATGTCGCAGATCGACTGCTGGCCGTTGGCGCAGTAGCGGCAGGACCCGCAGTTGGGGATGAAGGAGCAGACCACGTGGTCGCCGACCTTCACGCGGGTCACGCCCGGGCCGACCTCCTCGATGATCCCGGCGCCCTCGTGGCCGAGCACCATCGGCAGCCGGGCCTCGAGGTCGCCGTGGGCGATGTGCACGTCGGAGTGGCAGAGCCCGGCGTGGGTGTAGCGGATGAGGACCTCGCCCGCCTGGGGCTTGTCGAGGGTCAGCTCCTCGATCTCGATGCGCTTGCCTGCTTCGTAGACGACGGCGGCCTGGGTCTTCATGCGTGCTCCTCGGGTCGGGGACCGGTACGCCGCGGTCCGCGACGCTGTGACTCCGGTCACCGTCGCAGGTCGTGGGGCGCACGGGTGTTCAGGTTCTGGACAGGCGGTCGGGACCGCGGGCTACTGTGACCGCGACCACACCAGCACGGCTCGGACGTCAGGCACGAGGGGGACGCCGGTGAGCCTCACCGACGAGATGCGCGCACCGATCGCCGACTCGTGGCGCCGCGCCGGTCTCGCCGGCGTCGACCCCGCCTCGGCCCTCCAGGGCCTGACCTACGCCGAGGTCGACCTGCGGAGCCCGCTGATGGCCGCGGCCACGCCAGTGCTCGACGACCTCGGCGACCAGCTCAGCGAGACCGTCTTCAGCACCCTGCTGGTCGACCGGGACGGCCGCGTCGCGCAGCGGTGGTGCGGCACCCGGGGCCTGGAGCGCGCCTTCGACGACCTGGGGGTCGCCGTCGGGGTCAGCATGCTCGAGGAGGCGGTCGGCACCAACGCCCCCGGCACCGTCCTGGAGACCCGGGAGCGGATCGCGGTGCACGGCTCGGAGCACTACGCGGTGCCGCTGCGCGACTTCAGCTGCTACGGCCACCCGATCTTCCACCCGGTCACCCGCCGGATCGAGGGCGTCCTCGACATCACCTGCGTCGCGACGTCCGCCGACCCCCTCCTGCGCCCGGTGGTCGCCCGGGCGGTCGCCGACATCGAGCAGCGGCTGCTCGACGGCAGCCGGGTCAGCGAGACCGAGCTGCTGCACGCCTTCCAGGCCGCGTCCGGGCGGCGCCGGGCGGTCGTGGCGATGCTGGACGACCTGACGATGTCGAACCGGACCGCGCTCGACCTGCTCGGCCAGGTCGACCTGACCCTGCTCCGGATGCTGGCCCAGGACGTCGGCAGCACCGGGCTGTCCCGCGAGATCACCCTGGAGTCCGGGGTGGCCGCCCGGGTCCGCGTGGAGCACGTGCCGCGCACCCGCGGCGGGTCCCTGGTCCACGTCGAGCCGCTGGCCCGTCCGCGCAGCCCCCGCAACCGGACCACCCCGGTGAGCCGGGTCGCGACCGGCCCCGCGCTCGTCGCGGGCGCGCCGGGCACCGGCCGCACCACGTACGCCGCCCGGCTCGCCGGCGACCACCGGGTGGCGGTGCTGACCGCGGCGCGCGCCCTGCTCGACGGCCCGCAGGCGTGGTCGCGCGACTTCGCCTCCCTGGTCCGGGCCGGGCAGGGCACGGTCTGCGTGGACGGGGTCGACCTGCTCCCCGACCACCTCGTCGACCTCGTGGCCTCCCACGTCGCCACCGCGACGGCGCCCCGGGTGGTGCTGATCTCGGGGCCGGTCGACGACCTCGTCGGCCGGGCCGCGGCACTGGTCTCGGCCTGCACCGACCGCACCGAGCTGGCGCCGCTGGCCGCCCGCACCGCCGACCTACCCGACCTGGTCGCGACCCAGCTGGTCGACCTCGGCTGCGACGCCTCGGTCCACCTCGCCCCCTCCGCCCTGGCCGCGCTCGGCGCCCAGTCCTGGCCGGGCAACCTGCGCGAGCTGCGCGCCGTGCTCGAGCACGCCGTCCGGGATCGTGGGCTCGGCCCGATCACCGTGGACCACCTGCCCGAGGCGTACCGCTCCCGCGACGGCGCCCGCACCCTCGCCCCGCTGGAGCGCGCCGAGCGCGACGCGATCGTGGCCGCGCTCGACCAGCACGGCGGCAACAAGGTCCGGGCCGCGGCGGCGCTGGGCATCTCGCGCACGACCCTCTACGCCAAGCTCCGGACGCTGCGGATCACGGCGTACTGACCTACCCACCCGGCCCCGGCGCTCACCGGTCTCTCAGCCACCCCGGGCATCCTGGTCCGGTGACCACTGCCGCCGCGACGACCCGGACCCCCCGCCTGGCCCGCGCCCGGGCCGCGCTGCGCCGCGACAGCCCCGTCCCGGGAGGCGTGCCCGAGCTGGCCCGGGCGGTGCTGGTCCTCGAGGTCGTGCTGGTGCTGCTGCTCTCGCTGGGCCGCTCCGCGGTCTACTCCGTGGTGAACCTGCTGGAGGCCGTCACGGCACCGGGTGCGCTGTCGGAGCAGGCCGCCACGCTGAACACCTCGGTCACGCCGGACCGTCCGTGGTTCGACCTCGCCTACCAGCTGCTGCGGATGGGGTTCGCGGTCGTCCCGGTGCTGCTGTGCGCCTACCTCCTCGTCCGCTCGGGCACCCGGGTGCGCGAGGTGTGGTTCCGCGGCGCCGGGTGGCGCGACCTCGGCTCCGGCGCGGTGATCGCGCTCGGCGTCGGGTCGCTGGGCGTGGTGTTCTACCTGGCGACCTTCGCGCTCGGCACGAACCTCACCGTGGTCGCCCAGGGCCTGCCCGAGGAGTGGTGGCGCTACCCCGTGCTGGTCCTCTCGGCGCTGCAGAACTCCGTGGTGGAGGAGTTCGTGGTGCTCGGGTTCGTCCAGGTCCGGCTGCGCCAGGCCGGCCTCGGCGACGCGAGCGCGATCGGGCTGGCCGCCCTGCTGCGCGGCAGCTACCACCTCTACCAGGGCCTCGGCGGGTTCGTCGGCAACCTCGCGATGGGGCTGCTCTTCGGCTGGCTCTACCGCCGCTGGCAGCGGGTCACCCCGCTGGTGGTCGCCCACACGTTCCTCGACATCGGCGCCTTCGTCGGGTACGCCGTGCTGGCCGGTCAGGTGGACTGGCTGCCCACGCTCTGAGGTGTCCGGCGGGTCAGAGCAGGGTGACCCAGTAGTCCCAGAACCGCTCGAGGATCGCGCCCGCGAGGAGCAGGTACCAGCCGAGCACGATCAGGTACCGCACGTTCCACAGCTTCTCCACGACGCGGGGCGAGCGCGAGGTGCCGGCCCCGGCGGCCACCAGCGTCGACCACACCGCCGTCGGGATCGTCACCGCCCACACCACCAGGCACCACGGGCAGAGGGCGTTGATCTCGTAGAGGGTCTGGAAGGCCAGCCAGTGCACGAACACGAGCCCGGCGAGGCCGCCGAGGGCGAGTCCGGCGAGCACCGTGCGTGGCAGCCGGGCGCCGAGGGCCAGGGAGAGGCCGAGGGCCACGACGGCCGCGAAGCCGATCAGCCCGAGCAGCGAGTTCGGGAACCCGAACACCTCGGCCTGGTCGCTGGCCATCACCGAGCCGCAGGACACGATCGGGTTGATGTCGCAGGCCGGCGTGAAGGACGGGTCGGCGAGCAGCTTCAGCTTGTCGACGGTCAGCGTGAAGGCGGCGAGCAGCCCGAGGGCGCCGAGCACGACGAGGCCCACGCCGTACGGGCGCAGGCTGATGTCGTAGGCCGACAGGTCCTCCTCGGGGCCGTCGACGCCGCCCCGGCCGTCGACGGGCTGCTGCTGGTCCACCGCGCTCATGGCGCCAGCGTAGAGGGCGGTGACGCACAGCCGCGGCTCAGAAACCGGGTCTAGGCTCGTCGGGCCGGCGGCCCCGCGCCGGCCCGCTCCGAGAGGAACTCTGCGTTGCACGCACGCGTCACCGAGACCCGCTGGCTCACCCCGACCCTGGTCCGGGTGGTGCTCGGCGGCGAGGACCTCGCCGGCTTCGAGAGGGGGCCCGAGACCGACGCGTACGTCAACCTGGCGCTCCGGCCGGACGGGGCGCCGTACGACGTGGTCTTCGACCCCGCCGAGGTGCGCGAGCAGCACCCACGGGAGACCTGGCCCGCGCGTCGGCGCTACACCGTGGCCGACTGGGACGCCGAGCGGCACGCGCTGAGCATCGACTTCGTGGTGCACGGCGACACCGGTGCCGCGGGGCGGTGGGCGGCGACGGCGCAGCCCGGGGACGTGCTCGTGTGGGAGGGGCCCAGCGGCGGCTACCGCCCGGAGCCGGGCGCCGAGGTGCACCTGATGGCGGGCGACGAGTCCGCCCTCCCCGCGATCGCGGCCTCGCTGCGGGCGGTCCCCCCGGGGGCGCGCGCCGTGGTCCGGCTGCTCTGCGACGGACCCGGGCACGAGGTGCCCCTGGACTCGACCGGCGACCTGGACCTGGTGTGGCTGCACCGCCGCGGGGACGACGGGGACGTCGACCTGCTGGCCGAGGCCGTCCGCGGGGCGGCCCTGCCCGACCCGGCCGCCGGGCGGGTGCAGGCGTTCGTGCACGGCGAGGCCGACGAGGTCCGCGCGGTGCGCCGCCACCTGCTGGTCGAGCGCGGCATGACCCGCGCCGACATGTCCTGCTCGCCGTACTGGCGACGGACGATGACCGACGAGGACTGGCGTGCGGTCAAGCGGGACTTCGTGGCGGCCATGGAGGCCGACGGCTGACGGTCGGCCCAGCGGGGGCGGGTTGTGGGCGGGCTCACGCCCGGTGCGCGTGACGGTCGGCGGGTCGGGGACGACTGATCGTCAGCCGGCACGGAGCCGGACTTCCCGAGGGGGACGACGGCGTCCCCAGGAGGCACTGATGAGCACCCGCACCCCCACCCGTCCCGCACCCCCGACCGGGACCGCGACCCCGTCGCTGGCCCGTCGCCTTCCCGTGGAGGCGCTGGGCACCTTCTGGCTGGTCCTCGCCGGCTGCGGCACCGCCGTCCTGGCCGGGGACGAGGTCGGGTTCGTCGGCATCTCGCTGGCCTTCGGCCTGGCCGTGCTGACCATGGCCTACGCGGTGGGCCACGTGTCAGGGGCGCACTTCAACCCGGCCGTCTCCGTCGGCCTCGCCGTCGCCGGCAGGTTCGCCTGGAGGGACGTCCCCGGCTACGTCGTCGCCCAGGCCGCCGGCGGGTCGCTGGGCGCGCTCGTGCTCTACGTCGTCGCGTCGGGCCGCAGCGGGTTCTCCCTGGCCGACGGCTTCGCCACCAACGGGTACGGCGACCTGTCCCCGACCGGGTACTCGCTGCTCGCCGTCGCGGTGGCCGAGGCCGTCCTGACCTTCGTGTTCCTCTACGTCATCCTCGGCGTGACGGACCGCCGCGCCCCCGCCGGCTTCGGCCCGCTGGCGATCGGCCTGGCGCTGACCCTGATCCACCTGATCTCGATCCCGGTCTCGAACACCTCGGTCAACCCGGCCCGCTCGCTGGCCGTGGCGTGGTTCGACCTCGCCGCGCTCGGTCAGGTGTGGCTGTTCCTCCTCGCGCCGGTCGTCGGTGCGGCCCTGGCGGGCGCGACGTACGCGCTGGTCACCGGGGTCGACCGCCGCGGCACCGAGATCGACGGCGACGACCGGGTCGGCTGACCCGGCTCAGCGCACGAGGACCGCGTGTCGCCCACGACGACCGCACCGGGCGACGTCACGTCGGCCGCCACCGGGACGTCATGCGGTCGGCGCCGTGGCCGACCGCGCGAACGTATGACGTCCCGCGGTCGCGGGCCGCCGCCCCGCCCGACGACCACCAGGCCTCAGCGCGCCGGCGCGGCCTCGCCGGTCTGCACGCCCCACAGCGCGGCGTAGGTCCCGCCGGCCGCGACCAGGTCGTCGTGCGTGCCGGACTCGACCACCAGACCGGCGTCGAGCACCCAGATCCGGTCCGCGTGCCGCACCGTGGACAGGCGGTGGGCGACCACCAGCGCCGTACGCCGGGCGGTGACGACCCCCAGCGAGCGCTGGATCGCGGCCTCGGTCTCGTTGTCGACCGCCGAGGTGGCCTCGTCGAGCACGAGCACGGCCGGGTCGCGCAGGATCGCCCTGGCCAGCGCGAGCCGCTGGCGCTGCCCGCCGGACAGCGTTACCCCGCGCTCGCCGACCAGGGTGTCCCAGCCCTGGGGCAACGCCTCGATGAAGGAGGTCGACTCCGCGGCGTCCGCGGCCTCACGGACCTCGGCGTCGGTCGCCTCCGGCCGGCCGTAGCGGATGTTGTCGGCGACGCTGCCGGCGAAGAGGTAGACGTCCTGGGCGACGTAGCCGATCGCCCCGCGCAGGGAGTCCCAGTCGAGCTCGCGCACGTCGACGCCGTCGAGCAGCACGTGGCCCGCGCGGGGGTCCTCGAAGCGCAGCACGAGGCGCAGCAGGGTCGACTTGCCGGCACCCGTCGAGCCGACGACCGCGTGGGTCTCCCCGGCCGGCACGACCAGGTCGAGGCCGTGCAGCACGTCGGGGTGGTCGGCGTAGCCGGCCCGGACCCCGCGGAGCTCGATCCGCCCGGAGGTCGGCCGGGTCAGCAGGGTCGTGCCGGGCACCACGGTCGACTCCTCGTCGAGCAGCCGCAGGATGCGCACGGTCGAGGCCCGCGACTTCTGGTAGAGGTCGAGCACCTCGGCGACGTCGGTCAGCGGCCACAGCAGGCGCTGGGTCATGAAGACCAGGACGGAGTAGAGCCCGACCTCGAGGGTGCCGTTCAGCGCGGCCCACCCGCCGAAGAGCAGGGTGCAGGTGAAGCCGACGAGGATCGCCATCCGGACCAGCGGGACGAAGAGCGCCGAGGAGCGGATGGCCTGCAGGTTGGCGTCGCGGTACTCCGCGCTGGTCACCGCGAGCCGCTCGCGCTCGCGGTCCTCGGCGGTGAACGCCTTGATCGTGGTGATCCCGCCGAGGTTGGCGGTGAGGGTGTCGGAGAGGTCGGCGACGCTGGCGCGGACCCGGTCGTAGAGCGGCGCGAGGCGCCGCTGGAAGCGCAGCGAGCCGAGGATGATCAGCGGGATCGGCAGGAACGCCAGCACCAGCAGCTCCCAGGACGCCACCGCGAACACCGCGCCCACCAGCAGGATGTTCAGCGCGGTCTGGAGGATCGCCGGCGCCCCGAAGTCCAGGAACTCCTCGAGCCGGTTCACGTCGTCGTTCAGCGTCGCCAGGGTCGCGCCCGAGGGGCGGGACTCGTGCCAGCCGACGTCGAGGTGCTGCACGTGGTCGTACGCCTCGATCCGCAGCTGGTGCTCGACCCGCTGGGACAGCCCGCGCCACAGCCGGCTGGCGGCGTACTCGCTGGCGGACTCGATCACCCACACCACGACGTTGAAGGCGGCCAGCCACGCCAGCTGGGCGTAGCGGGACTCGACGCCGAGCAGGGTGCCGACCAGGGACCCGTCGCCACGCACGACCACGTCGACCGCGGCGCCGATCAGCAGCTCGGGCACGACGTCGGCGACCTTGTTGACCGTCGACGCGGCGACGGCGGCCACCAGGCGGGGGCGGTGCTGGCGGTAGCGACCGCCCAGGGTCCGCATCGGGCGGCGCATCTCGTCGGGGGTCACCCGCAGAGGTTAGGTGACCCTTAGTCCCAGGTCCGCACCGGCCGGTCCTCGCCCGGGTCAGCCGGCCGAGGGGAGCCGTACGGTGAACGTGCTGCCGCGGCCGGGCTGCGAGCCGACCTCGATCCGGCCCCCGTGGCGCTCGGCCACCCGTCCGGCGATGGCCAGGCCCAGGCCGCTGCCCGGGCGACGTCGCGCCTCGGGGTCGGTGCCCCGGTCGAACTCGGTGAACAGCCCCTCCCGGTCCTCGGGCGAGATGCCGATGCCCTCGTCGGTCACCCGCAGCACCGCGCGTCCGTCCGGGTCCGTGCCGACCTCCAGGCGCACCATGTCGCCGGCGTCGCTGAACTTGATCGCGTTGGAGGCGAGGTTGAGCACGAGCTGCTCCAGCTCCTCGCCGTCGCCGGTCACCCGCACGCCCGGGCGCGCACCCGAGAGGTCCACGCCCACCCCGGCCCGCCCGGCCTGGGCGGCCAGCTGGTCGACGACGGCGACGACCACCGCGGTGAGGTCGACCGGGACGTGCTCGACCGTCGCCGGCTCGCGCAGCCGGGTGAGGGTGAGCATGTCCTGCACCAGCGCCAGCATCCGCTCGCCGCTGGCCTGGATCGCCTGGTGGGCCCGGTCGATGACGGTCGGGTCGTCGCGGACCATCTCGAGGTTGCCGAGGATGGCCGCGAGCGGGTTCTTCAGCTCGTGCACGACGGTGGTGATGACCTCGGTGCGGTGGGCGTCGAGCCGCTCGAGCCGGCGCAGCAGCTCGTGCTCGCGCATCCGGACCCGCGCGGTGCCGATCACCCGCCCGAGCTCGCGGGCGACGTCGAGCGCGGCGTCCTCCTCGGCCTCGGTCCACGCCCCGGCCCGCTCGGCGCGGCTCAGCACGACGTAGCCCAGGCACTGGCGCCCCGAGCCCAGCGGGACCATCACGAACTGGGCGTGGCCGAGGGCCCGGAGCCAGTCCACGACGCGCCGGCGGCTGGTCGCGGGGACCACGCCGTCGTCGTCCTCGAACCGGTGCTCGTCGATGACCACCGTGCGCTGGGCCTCCCAGCAGGCGCCGGCGACGCGCCAGGCCGACGCGAACGCCCGCGCCTCGTCGAGCTCGGGCCAGCCCTGGTCGGCGGCGGCCGAGTGGTGCAGGGTCCGGCCGAGGTCGGCCGGGTAGTTCACCGCCTCCCAGGCGCCACCCTCGTCGGCGAAGAGGCGGACCCAGGCCTTCTCGGCGCGGAAGCCCTCCAGCAGCGGCGGGACGCAGGCCGGCAGCACCTCGGCGAGCTCCAGGGAGTCCGAGGCGGTCGCGACCAGTCGGCGTACCGCCGCGGACAGCCGGACCCGCTCCTCCAGCCGCTCGCGCTCGCGCGCCTGGCCCACCGCCAGGCCGATCTGCACCGCGTAGATCTCCAGGATGGCCCGGGCCTCGGGACCCGGCCGGCGTCCGTCAAGGGGCAGGTCGAGACCGAGCACCCCCAGCAGCTGGCCGTCGGCGCCGCACAGGGGCGCGTAGAGGGCGTCGTCGGGCTGCCACGCGTCCGGCTCGTCCAGCGCCGGCTCGCTGGTGCGCCACACGGCGGCGTCCTCCGGGAGGTCGTAGCGCCCGGCCGGGACGAAGCGCAGCAGGCCCCACTGGTCGGCCGCGTCGAGCTCGGCCTCGACGTCCTCGACCCGGTGCCGGCTCCCGGCGACCGCCTCGGTGCCCGGCCCGACCACGACCACGGTCTCGAAGAAGCCGCAGGCGCTGTGCAGGTTGACCGCCACGCCGGCGAAGCCGAGCACGTCGCGCACGCCCTCGGCGGCGGCGCGCAGCACGTCGTGCAGACCGCGGCCGCTGTTGACCAGGAGCAGCACGCGGTGCAGGTCGCTCAGCGCCGCAGCCTGCGCCGGCGGCGGTGTCGGGATGGCGGGCATGGGGTGGTCCTCGGGGGGTGGGTGCTTCGAAGGGTAGGCCGGGTGCGGACCACCCGTACGCGTTTCTTTCCACCCGCCCCGACCGGTCCGGATCAGCGGGCGCCGCCGTCGAGCCGGGCGCGCAGGGCGGTCAGCGACGCGTACGGGACCCCGGCGGCGAGCAGCGCGGCGGGCACGTCCGTGCCCTCCAGGTACGCCCGGGCGTCGGGCAGCCGGGCGGCGACCCTCTCCTCGAGCACGGCAGCGGTCGGGACCGGGTCCGTCCGGGGCACCCAGGCCCCGGCGGCGGTGTCCCAGGCCAGACCGTGCCCGGGATGGCCGGCCGCGCCCCGGAAGCCGCCTGCGTAGTCGGCGACCACCGCGTCGGTCTCGACTCCGGCCACCGCGAGCACCAGCGCCGACAGCATCCCGGCCCGGTCCCGGCCGCCCTGGCAGTGCAGCAGCACCGGGCCCGGCGCCTCGGCGACCGCGGCGACCGCGGTGGCGACCAGGTCCGGGAAGCGACGGACCGTCGGCGCCCAGCCGTGGGGGTGGTCGAGCCAGGGACCGACCTCCTCGAGGTACGCCTCGTCGTGCGGGTCCTCCACCGGGGCGTGGACCACCTTGACGCCCGGCGGCGCGGGGTGCGGGCCGCCCTCGCGCTCCTCGGCGTTGCGCAGGTCGACGACCCGGACCAGTCCCGCGGCGGCGGCCTCGCGCCACCCGCGGTCGGTCATCGTCGCCGGTGCCGCCGACCGGTAGACCTGCCCGGCGCGGGTCCGGCCGCCGCCGACCAGGGGCAGGCCCCCGAGGTCGCGCAGGTTGCGGGCACCGTCCCACCGTGGCGTCGTCACGGGCCGATCCTGGCAGGGCGTCGTAGGCTCCGCCGCGGTCCTGCGGGGTCCAGGGGAGGGATGAGTCGTGCGACGTCGTTCGGCACCGCTGTGGCTGCTGAGCGCCCTGGCCGGGGTGGTCGTGGTCGCCACCGGGGTGCTCGCCCCGGCGTCGGCGGAGGCGGTGCTGGTCCGGGTCGGCCCGGTGCTGGTCTTCCTGGTGGCGCTGACCCTGCTGGCCGAGCTGTGCGAGAGCGCGGGCCTGTTCGACCTCGCCGCCGACCTGGCCGCCCGGCTGGCGGGTGGTCGGACGTGGCTGCTGTTCGGCGTGGTGGTCGCGCTGGCCACCACGACCACGGTGCTGCTCAGCCTGGACACGACCGCGGTGCTGCTGACCCCGGTCGTGCTCACGCTGTGCGCCCGGCTGGGGCTCCCACCGCTGCCGTTCGCGATGGCCACCGTGTGGCTGGCCAACACCGCCAGCCTGCTGCTGCCGGTCTCGAACCTGACCAACCTGCTGGCGCTGCGCACGCTCGACCTGCACCCGGCGGAGTACGCGGCGCGGGCGGCTGCCCCGGCCGCGGCCGCCGTGGTCGCGACCGTCGTGGTCCTCGCGGTGCGGCACCGCCGCGAGCTGCGCGGGCGCTACGTCGTGCCCGCACCCCGGCCGGTCGAGGACGCCGTGCTCCTCGCCGCCGCGCTGGTGGCGGTGCTCGCGTTCGCCACGGCCGTGCTGGCCGGTGCCGACGTCGCGGTGGCCGCGGTGCTGGCCGCGGCGGCTCTCGCGGTGGTCGCGGGCGTACGCCGCCGCGCGCTGCCGTCGCGCGGCACCTGGTCCCGGGCGCTGCCGTGGCGCCTGGTGCTGACCGTGACCGGGTTGTTCCTGGTCGTCGCCGCGGCCGACGAGCACGGCCTGGGCCGGGTCACGGCCGCCGTGGCCGGCGAGGGCGGCGGCTTCACCGACCTGCTGCGGCTGGCGGCGACGTCGGCCGGGGCGGCCAACCTGGTCAACAACCTGCCGGCGTACCTCGCCCTGGAGCCGGCCGCCGGCGACTCCGTGCCCCGGCTGCTCGCGGTGCTCGTCGGGGTGAACGCCGGGCCGCTGGTCCTGGTGTGGGGGTCGTTGGCGACGCTGCTGTGGCGTGAGCGCTGCCGGGCGCGGGGGCTCGAGGTCACCGCCCGGTCGTTCGCCGCGTCCGGGCTGGTGCTGGTGCCGGTCGTGCTGGTCGCCTCCGTCGCGGCCCTCGCGCTGGTCGGGGGCGGCGTCGGGGGCGGCGTGGGGGGCGTGGGCGGCGCTGGGGGTGGTGGCTAGCCTCGCCGGGTGACCAGACGCGCACTCGTCCTCGGCGGCGGCGGCATCACCGGGATCGCCTGGGAGCTCGGCCTCCTGCACGGCCTGGCCCGCGCCGGGGTCGACCTCACCGACGCCGACCTGGTGGTCGGCACCTCGGCCGGCTCGATCGTCGGCTCGCTGCTGCGCTGCGCGCCGGCGGAGGGCACCGACCTGGCGGGGTTGTACGACTCCCAGCTCGAGCCGCCGGAGCCCGGCCCGACGGCCCGGATGGGCCCGGGGACGATCGCCCGGCTGGTCCCGCCGTTCCTGCTGCCCGGCGACGCCGAGCGCAAGCGGGCCCGGCTCGGGCGCAAGGCGATGCGGCACCCCGGGGACCGGGAGGAGCGGGTGGAGGTCATCCGCGGGATCGTCCCCTGGGAGGAGTGGCCCGAGCGGGAGCTGAAGATCACCGCGGTCGAGGCCGAGACCGGCCGGTTCACCGTCTTCGACCGCGCCGCGGGCGTCAACGGCGTCCCGCTGGTGCGCGCCGTCGCCGCCAGCTGCGCGGTCCCGCTGGTGTGGCCGACCGTGGCCGTCGGCGACCGGCACTACCTGGACGGCGGCTTCCGCTCGACCGCCAACGTCGACCTCGCCACCGGCTACGACGACGTGGTCGTCGTGGCCCCGCTGCCGCGCGCGTTCTCGCGGGCGACGTCGATCCCGGCCCAGCTCGCGCGCACCGGCTGCACCCGCTCGGCCGTCGTGGTGCCGGACGCCCAGGCGCTGAGCGACATCGGCCGCAACGTGCTCGACTTCGCGCACCGCGCCGACGCCGCGCGTACCGGGCTCCGCCAGGCGGCCGACGTCGCCGAGCGGGTCGCCGCCGCCTGGGCCTGAGGATCCGGGCCGGCCCCAGGTCGCGGCTGGGCGTGGCGGGCGCCGGTCGGCTCGCCTAGGTTCGCCCACGTGACCGACCGCGAGCCGCCCACCCACGAGCCGCCCACCCACGAGCCGCCCACCCACGAGCAGCCCGCTGACGACGTCCTCCTCCCGGGGCTGGACCCGTTCACGGTCGAGGTGGACGGCGCGACCGTCCGCGGCCGCTCGTCCCGGACGGCCCCGGGGACCCGTGGCGTCGTGCTGCTGCTGCACGGCTATCCCCAGACCAGCGCGATGTGGCACCACGTCGCGCCGGCCCTCGTCGCGGACGGGTTCACCGTGGTCGCCCCGGACCTGCGGGGGTACGGCGCCTCGACCTGCCACGACGGCGAGATGACCTTCCGTGCGATGGCCGCCGACCAGCCGCGGGTCCTCGAGGCGCTGGGGCTCGACCCCACCGGTGTGCACGTCGTGGGTCACGACCGCGGGGCGCGCACCGCCCACCGGCTGGTCCTGGACCACCCGGGCCTCGCCCGCTCGGTCGCCCTGCTCGACATCCTGCCCACCCTCGACGTGTGGGAGCAGATGGACGCCTGGCTGGCCCGGCGCTACTTCCACTGGACCTTCCTCATCCAGGGCGGCGGCCTGCCCGAGCGGCTGATCGACGCAGACCCCCAGGCCTGGCTCGACCACGCCCTGGGCGCGCTCGGCGGCACCGGTGGGATGACGACCGCCGCGCTGGAGGAGTACGCCGGCGCCGCCCGCGTGCCGTCGGTGGTCCATGCCTGGTGCGAGGACTACCGGGCCGGCGCCCGCACCGACCTCGAGCACGACCGTGCCGACCGGCGCCGCACCGTCGACCTGCCGGCCCTGGTGCTGTGGGGCGAGAAGGGCGTCGTGGGCGCCCGGGCCGACCCGGTGGAGGTGTGGCGGACGTGGTTCCCCGCCGCGGTCGGCCACGCGGTGCCGTCCGGCCACTTCCTCGCCGAGCAGCGGCCCGAGGAGGTCCTGACCGCGGTGCGCGCGCACCTGGACGCCGCCGGCTGAGCGCCGCCCCGGACCCGCCTTGGGGGGTGTCGGCACGCTGGGAGCCATGAGCCTTCCGCGGAGCCGCACCACCCGTCGTACGGGCGGGGCCGTCGCCGCGGTGCTCGCCCTGGGGCTGCTCGCCGCCTGCGGCGACGACAGCATCACCTCGGGCGACGACCCCGACACCGGGGGCCGCGCGAACGCACCGTCGGGGGCGGTGGCCACCGGCACCCCCGAGGACGTGGCGACCGACGAGCTCGCCGTCGACGAGGTGGCGTCCGGGATCACCAGCCCCTGGGGCGTCGTCGAGCTCGACGACGGCGACCTGCTCGTGGCCGAGCGGGACACCGCCGAGATCCTGCGGGTCGACCGTGGCACCGGCGAGCAGACCACGGTGACGACGGTCCCGGGCGTGGTGACCGGCAGCGAGTCCGGCCTGCTGGGGCTGGCGATGCCGCCCGGCCAGGACCGGCTGCTGGCCTACTACACCGGCGAGCAGGACGCCCGGGTCGTGTCGATGGACTGGGACGGCGACCGGCTCGGCGAGCCCGAGCCGGTGCTCACCGGGATCCCGACCGGCGCGGGGTACCACCAGGGCGGGCGGCTGCTGGTGGGCCCCGACGAGTTGCTCTACGTCGGCACCGGTGACAACGGCGACCCCGCGAGCGCCCAGGACCCCGACTCGTTGTCGGGCAAGGTCCTGCGGGTCACCCTCGACGGGGAGCCGGCGCCCGGCAACCCCGGCGGGACCGCGGTCTACAGCTCGGGCCACCGCAACGTCCAGGGCCTCGCGCTCGACGACGAGGGCCGGCTCTGGGAGGCGGAGTTCGGCGACGCCGCGTGGGACGAGATCAACCTCGTCGAGGCCGGTGGCAACTACGGCTGGCCCGAGGTGGAGGGCAGCGGCGGTGAGGACGTCGCGGACGAGGACTACCTGGACCCCGCCGCGGTGTGGCGCACCGGCGACGCCTCGCCGTCCGGACTGACGGTGTGGGACGGCTCGTTGTGGCTGGCCTCCCTGCGCGGCGCGATCCTGTGGGAGGTGCCGCTCCCGGCCGCGGCCGGCGAGCCCGTCGGCCAGCCGGTGTCCCACGTCGCGGGCGAGTACGGCCGGCTGCGCACCGTCCTGCCCGCCGCGGACGGCGGGCTGCTGCTCACGACCTCCAACACCGACGGCCGCGGCGACCCCGCGGGCGACGACGACAAGGTGCTCGCGCTGACGCGCTGACGGGCGGGTGCGCCGCGGGCCGGCGGCTACTCCGGCAGCGGGGTGGCCGGCAGGTCGCCCAGCCCGGCCAGCGCCGGGAGGTACGGCCCCACGTCGCCGCGCACGGTCCACGACCGCAGCTGCGCCTCGGTACGCCGGGACGACAGTGCGCGGGCCAGGTCGAAGTCGTCGGCCTCGAGCCGGGTCGGCGCGTCCTCGGCCGAGCCTGCGCTGGCCCAGGTCCAGCCGGGCCCCACGAGCGCGATCGGCGGCAGGTCGGCCACCTTGCCGGCGAACCGGTCGGCCATCCTCTCCCGCACGACGCCCAGCTCGGGGGTGTCTCGCGCCCCCGGCCGGGCGAGGGCGCCGCGCAGGTCCTGCTCGTGGATGACGACATCGTTCAGCGGCCGGGACCCGTGCTCGCGCATCCACGCCACCAGGTCGTCGGCGTGCGCGCGCCACTCCGCGACCAGCTCGGTGACGTCGCGGGACCGCCGCTGCGCCACCTGCCGGTCGGTCCACCCCGGGTTGTGGTCGTCGGGCTCGTCGCCGTCGAGCACGTCGGTGGCGAGGCCGACCATGTGGGACAGCAGGTCCCGCGCGGTCCAGTCCGGGCAGGCGGGCACGTGCTGCTCGAGCAGCGCGGGGGTCTCGGCCGCGACGGCGAGGACCAGGTCGCAGACCCGGTCGGCCGCCGCGCGCCAGCGCAGGACCGGGTCGACGCCGGTGGAGGACGGGGCATCGCCGGCGGGAACGGGGTCGGTCACCGTCTCATCCAAGACCGCCGCCCGCGCCCGATCCACCCCCAGGCAGGTGGTGGGCCGGTCCAGACCGCTGCGACGGTGGGGGTCTGGCGCGGACCGCGACCCGAGGCAGGCGGACCCCCGCAGCTCGGGCGCCCCTGGTCCCGCCCCCCGACGAGAGGAACAGACCCATGGGCAAGTTGACGATGCTGGCGGCCGGAGCCGCCGGGTACGTGCTCGGCGCTCGCGCCGGTCGCGACCGCTACGACCAGATCGCCGCCACGGCCGGCAAGGTGTGGCGCGACCCGCGCGTCCAGACCCGCAAGGACCAGGCCGCCGACGTGGCCAAGGACGCGGCCTCGACCGCCGCCAGCCAGGCCGGCGACCTCGCCCAGCAGGCGACGAGCAGCGCCAAGCAGGCTGCCGGGTCGGCCAAGGCCGGCGTGCAGGACAAGGTGTCCTCCAGCAGCGACGAGAAGTCCTCGACCGGACCGGTCATCCCGTCCACCGACGCGGTCCCGGACTCCGGCGTGACCCCGGGCGACGTGGCGCCCCCGGCCTTCCCGGCCGACCCGGGCCAGCCGGACGGACCGACCCGATGAGCGCCACGAGCGGCTCGGGCAGCACCTCGACCGGCAGCACCGGCACCCCCGCCGGCGGTGAGCCCACCACCGGCCGGCTGGTCCACGACCTCACCGAGCAGACCCGTGAGCTCGTCCGCGGCGAGATGGCGCTGGCGAAGGCCGAGCTGAGCGACACCGTCAAGCACGCCGGCATCGGTGCCGGCCTGTTCGGCGGCGCCGGCGTGATCGCGCTGTACGGCGTCGGCGCGCTGGTCGCGGCCGCGATCGCCGGGCTCGCCGTCGTCCTCGACGTGTGGCTGGCGGCGCTGATCGTCGGCGCCGTCCTGCTCGCCGTCGCCGGCGTCGCGGCCCTGCTCGGCAAGAAGCAGGTCACCCAGGCCACCCCGGCCGTGCCCGCCACCCAGCGCGGCGTCCAGCGCGACGTCGCCACCCTCAAGGAAGGCACCCACCGTGGCTGACCAGAACCCCACCGGCGACGACTCGTCCGCCGCGAAGCCGACCAGCCCCGAGGTCGCCCGGATCGAGGCCGACCTCGAGGAGACCCGCGAGCGCCTGGCCGAGACCGTCGACGCCCTCGGCGCGAAGCTCGACGTCAAGACCCGCACCACCGAGAAGGTCACCGAGCTCCGCGACGAGCGCGGCACCGAGATCGCGGTCGCGGCCGGCACGGTCGTGGCCCTGCTCGTGGTCCTCGTCGTGTGGCGTCGGCGCCGCTGACGATGGCCGACAGCACGAGCACCACCAGCGGCACCGGGACCGAGGACCGGGCCACCCCGCCCCACCCCGAGAACCCGGCCAAGCCGGACGACCCCACGGACCTGACCAGTCCGTCGAAGAAGTACGTCCTCCGCGCCTCCTTCCGCGAGTTCGGCGAGGACCAGTGCACCGACCTCGCGGCCGCGCTGACCTACTACGCCGTGCTCGCGCTGTTCCCCGGTCTGATCGCCCTGCTCTCCCTTGTGGGCCTGGTGGGCCAGGGCCCGGACACCGTCGACGCGATCCTGCAGGTCCTGCGCGACGTCGGGGCCGGGTCCGTCGTCCCGACGATCCAGCCGATCCTCGAGGGCCTGGCCACCGCGCCCGGCGCCGGCGTCGCCCTCGTGGTCGGCCTGGCCACGGCCCTGTGGTCGGCGTCGGGGTACGTCAACGCCTTCGGGCGGGCGATGAACCGGATCCTCGAGGTCGAGGAGGGCCGCCCGGTCTGGAAGCTGCGCCCGGTGATGCTCCTGGTCACCGTGGTGACGGTCGCGCTCGCCGCGCTGGTGCTGCTCGCGCTGGTGCTGACCGGTCCGGCCGCCTCCGCGGTCGGCAACGCCCTCGGGCTGGGCGAGTCGGTCGTCCTGGTCTGGAACATCGCCAAGTGGCCGGTGATCCTGCTGGTCGTCGGGACGATC
Organism: Nocardioides aquaticus; assembly: GCF_018459925.1. NCBI lineage: Bacteria > Bacillati > Actinomycetota > Actinomycetes > Propionibacteriales > Nocardioidaceae > Nocardioides > Nocardioides aquaticus. The sequence goes on along the minus strand of NZ_CP075371.1, from coordinate 4,511,624 downwards.
GTGGCGCTGCTCTACTACGCCACGCCGAACATCAAGCAGCCCCGCTTCAAGTGGATCTCCGTGGGGGCCGGCGTCGCGATCCTGGTGTGGGTGCTGGCCTCGGCCGCCTTCGGGTTCTACGTCGCCGGGTTCTCCAGCTACGGCAAGACCTACGGCTCCCTGGCCGGCGTGATCGTCTTCCTGCTCTGGCTCTGGATCACCAACCTGGCGCTGCTCTTCGGCGCCGAGATCGACTCCGAGCTCGAGCGGGCCCGCCAGCTCCAGGCCGGCATGCCGGCCGAGGACGAGCTTCAGCTGCCCGCCCGCGACACCCGCAACATCGTCAAGGCCGAGCGCAAGCGCGACACCGACCGACGCCGCGCGCGCGAGCTGCGGCTGACCCAGGGCCGCACCTCGGACCCCGACGAGGCCCCCGACGAGGGCCGCGGGTCGGGTCCCCGGTCCTGACCGATCGGCACCGGCCCCGGGGGGCCTGACCCCCGCGGGGCCGGTGACGTGGTGGACTAGGCGCGTGCGGATCCCGAGCACCCTGTCGCGCACCGTCGGACCGCTGCTGCTGCGGCGGGCCGGGCGGAGCGGCATCGACCTCCGGACCCTCCGCTTCCTGCCGGCCTCGATCACGCTCCCGGTGCGCCGCCACGGCGTGGACCCCCTGCCGGCCCTGGGACGGGCGCGCGAGGAGGAGCCGGTACGCCGGCTGACCACCCTCTTCGGCAAGGGCATCTGGCTGGTCAGCGGCTACGACGAGGCCCGCACGGTGCTCGGGGACGCCACCTCCTGGAGCAACGACCTCGGCCAGTTCGTCTCCCAGGACGGGCGTGGCGACTCCGAGCAGATCGGCGGGCTCGGGATGACCGACGCGCCGCTGCACACCGAGCTGCGGCGCTGCCTGACCCCGGAGTTCACCCGCCGACGCCTGGCCCGGCTGGCCCCGCGCATCGACGAGATCGTCGAGGCGCGTCTCGACGCCGCGGCCGCGGCCGGCCCCGAGGTCGACCTCGTCGCCGAGTACGCGTTCCCGGTGCCCTTCGAGGTCATCTGCGAGCTGCTCGGGCTCCCCGTCGAGGACCGCGCGGCGTTCCGTGCCCTCGGGGCGGCCCGCTTCGACCTCACCCAGGGCGGCGCCGGGGTGTTCGGTGCGGCCGCCGAGACCCGGGAGTTCCTGATCGAGGCCGTCGCCCGGCAGCGGGCCAACCCCGGGGAGGGCCTGATCGGTGCGCTGCTGCGCGACCACGGCGACCGGCTCGACGACGTGACCCTCGGCGGCCTGGCCGACGGCGTCTTCCTCGGCGGCTACGAGACCAGCGCGTCGATGATCGCGCTCGGCGCCTACCTGCTCGCCGGGTCGCCCGAGGCGGTGCACCGACTGCGGGGCAGCGACGAGGACGTCGACGCGGTCGTCGAGGAGATGCTGCGCCACCTCTCCGTGGTGCAGATCGCGTTCCTGCGGTTCGCCCGCCGCGACGTCGAGCTGGGCGGGCGCACCATCCGCGAGGGCGACTGCGTCGGGGTGTCCCTCCTGGCCGCCGACCGCGACCGGCGGCTCACCGGCGGCGACGACCGGTTCGACCCGGCCCGGGAGCCCGGCCGGCACCTCGCCTTCGGCTGGGGCATGCACCGCTGCCTGGGCGCGGAGCTGGCGCGGATGGAGCTGCGCGCGGCGCTGCGCGGCCTGGCCCACCGCTTCCCCGACCTCGCGCTCACCCAGGACGAGACGACCCTGCCGTGGCGCGACCTCTCGGCTGTCTACGGCGTGGACGCGCTCCCGGTCCGGCTGTGGCCGGGTGACCCGGTGCCGCCGGCCCCGGTCGCCCCCCGCGGCCGGCTCAGCGTCCGGGCCGCAGCCGGCGCGCTGCGTCGCTGAGGCCACCGACGAGACCGGTCAGCGCGCCGCCGACCGCGCCCGCGGTCGCCAGCCCGATCGAGCCCCAGGTGAAGTGGTCGTCCCAGAGCACGATCCGGCCGCGGCGCACCTCGAAGGTGCCCTGCACCGGGAAGCTGGTGGCCAGGGGCCCGGTCCGGATCGTGTCGACCCGGTCGGTCAGCACCACGTCGCCCGAGGTCGCGATGTGGCGCATCACGACCTCGACCGCGACCCCGCGGGCGTCGAGGCCCTCCAGCACCGCCCCCACCCGGCGGCCGCGCAGGGTCGGCAGGCCGGTGTTGCGCCACACGACGTCCTCGTCGAGCAGCGCCACCGCGCCGGCGGTGTCGCCGGTCTGCAGGGCGATCCAGAACCGCTGGACGACGTCGAGGGGCGCGACGTCGGTGGTGGTGTCGACGGGGGAGGGCATGCGACCAGCCTAGGAGGGGCCGGTGGCGCCGCTCGCGGCGGTCACTTCGAGCTGGCCCGGGCGTACTGGCGCACCGACAGCGGCACGAAGACGACCAGGATCAGCAGCACCCACAGCAGCGTGTAGAGGGCGGGGTGCTGCAGGGACCACACGTCGGGCGCAGGCACGGAGGGATCGATGTTGCCGAACAGCTCACGCGAGGCCTGGGTCAGCGCCGAGACCGGGTTCCACTCGACGAACACCCGCAGGCCGCTGGAGAAGGACTCCAGGGGGACGAAGGCGTTCGAGACGAACGTGAGCGGGAAGATCACGATGAAGGAGGCGTTGTTGATGACCTCGACGCTCGGCACCAGCAGGCCGACCCAGGCCATCACCCAGCTGATCGCGTAGGCGAAGACCAGCAGCAGCAGGAACCCGGCGAGCATGTCGATCACGCCCTCGCGGGCGCGCCACCCGACCACCAGCCCGGTCAGCGCCATGATGATCAGCGACAGCACGTTGTAGACCACGTCCGAGGCGGTCCGGCCCACCAGGACCGCCGAGGGGGACATCGGCAACGAGCGGAACCGGTCGATGATCCCCTTCTGCATGTCCTCGGCGATGCCGGCGCCGGTGAAGGTGGCGCCGAAGACGACGGTCTGGGCGAAGATGCCGCCGATCAGGAACTCGCGGTACGGCACGTCGCCGCCCGGGTCGATCGCCCCGCCGAAGACGTAGGCGAAGAGCAGCACGAACATGATCGGCGAGATCAGCACGAAGACGAGGACCTCGGGCACCCGCTTGATCTTGATCAGGTTGCGCTTGGCGACCACCCACCCGTCGGAGGCGGCGCGGGCCGGTCCGCCGCGGCGCGGCGGGGTCGGGGTGCTGCTGCCGGTGCTGGTCACGGTGCTCATCGGGAGGCCCTCGCGTTCTCGTTCGTGCCGGTCTTCGTGTCCGTCGTGGCCTCGTCGTCGTCGCTGGTGCGCCCGGTCAGGGTGAGGAACACGTCGTCGAGGGTCGGTCGCCGCAGACCGACGTCGAGCAGCTCGAGCCCGGCGCCCTCGAAGGCCTGCAGCACCCGCGACAGCGAGCGGGTGCCACCGTCGACCGGGGCGACCAGGCCGCGACCGTTGTCGCTGTCGCGGACCTCGCCGATGGCCACCTCGCCGAGCAGCCGCAGCGCCTCGGGGCGCCTCGAGGTGTCGGCGAGGACCACCTCGACCCGCTCGCCACCGGTCTGGGCCTTGAGCTCGTCGGCGGTGCCGCGCGCGATCGCCGTGCCGTGGTCGATCACCACGATGTCGTCGGCCAGCCGGTCGGCCTCCTCGAGGTACTGCGTGGTCAGCAGCAGGGTGGCGCCCGAGCCCACGAGCTCGCGGATCACGTCCCACATCTGCTGGCGGCTGCGGACGTCCAGGCCCGTGGTGGGCTCGTCGAGGATGAGCACCGGCGGCGCGGCGACCAGCGCCCCGGCCAGGTCGAGGCGTCGGCGCATGCCGCCCGAGTAGGTCTTCGAGGGCCGGCCGCCGGCCTCGGCCAGGTCGAAGCGCTCCAGGAGCTCGGTCGCGCGGCGCCGCGAGGCGGCCCTGCCGAGGCCGTAGAGGCGCCCGACCATCTCGAGGTTCTCGAAGCCGGTGAGCTGCTCGTCGACCGCGGCGTACTGCCCGGACAGGCCGATCCGGGCGCGTACCCCGTCCGGGTCGCCCACGACGTCGACCCCGGCGACCTCCGCCCGGCCTTCGTCCGGCTTCTGCAGCGTGGCCAGCAGCTTGACCGCGGTCGTCTTGCCGGCGCCGTTGGGGCCCAGCAGGGCCAGCACGGTGCCCTCGGGCACGACCAGGTCGAGCCCGCGCAGGGCCTTGACCTTGCCGTAGCTCTTGACCAGGCCCTCGGCCCGGATCATGTCGGTCATCGCTCTCCTCGGTGTCACGTCGGCGCCTCCCGCGAGGCACGGCAAGCGTAGGGACCGCCGCCGACAGCCGTAGTCATCGGCAGCCCTAGGGTGACGCAGGTGGACCGTCGCGGCGTAGTGGTTTTCGGTGGCGCCAACCTCGACGTGCTGGCCCGCAGCACCACCCGGGCGGTGGCCGGCACGAGCAACCCGGGCCGCGTGGTGCGCACCCCCGGCGGCGTGGGCCGCAACGTGGCGGAGAACCTCGCCCGCCTCGGCACGCCCGTCCGCCTGGTCGCCGCCGTGGGCCAGGACGACGGCGGCGCCCGCCTGCTGGAGCAGACCCGGGCGGCCGGGGTGGATGTCGACCTGGTGCGCCGGGTGGGTGCCGCCACCGGCAGCTACACCGCGGTGGTCGACAGCGACGGCGAGCTTGTGGTGGCGGTCTCCGACATGCGCGCCACCGAGCTGCTCGGGCCCGCGGACGTGGCGGCGGCGGAGACGGCGGTGGCCGGTGCCGCGCTGGTCGTCGTCGACGGGAACCTGACCGCGGCCGCGGTCGACGCGGCGCTGGGGCTCGCCGCGCGGCACGGGACCGCCGTGGTGCTGGAGCCGGTCAGCGTCCCGAAGGCGCGCGTGCTCGCGCCGGTGCTCGACCGGTGGCCCGTGCGGACCGTCACCCCGAACATCGCCGAGCTGGCGGCGCTGAGTGTCCCCGAGGACGACCCCGACCCGCCCGGCCTGGAGGAGCAGGTGGCCTCCCTGCACGCCCGGGGCGTGGAGCAGGTGTGGGTCCGGATGGGCCCGGAGGGGTCCCTGCTCAGCACGCCCGACGGGCTGACCCACCACGCGTCGGTCGACGTCGAGGTCGTCGACGCCACCGGCGCCGGCGACGCCCTGCTGGCGGCGTACTGCCACGCCCTGCTCGCGGGCGCCGCGCCCGAGGAGGCCGCGGCGTACGGCCAGGCCGCCGCCGCGCTGACCGTCGCCGGCCCCCACACCGTGCGCCCCGACCTGTCCGACGCCCTCGTGAGGAGCCTGCTGTGAGCACCCCGCACCCGATGCTGACCCTGTCCGACGAGGTGGCCGCAGCCCTGGCCGAGGGCCGGCCCGTCGTCGCGCTGGAGAGCACGATCATCAGCCACGGGATGCCGTACCCCCGCAACGTGGAGATGGCCGTCGAGGTGGAGGGCATCGTCCGCGACGCCGGCGCGACCCCGGCCACCGTCGCGGTGCTCGGCGGCCGGCCCCGGGTGGGGCTGACCCCCGAGGACCTCGAGCTGCTGGCCAGCGACCCCGGCGTCACCAAGGTCAGTCGCCGCGACCTGCCGTACGTCGTGGCCCGCGGGCTGCACGGGGCCACGACGGTGGCCGCGACGATGCGGCTGGCCGCGCTGGCGGGCGTGCGCACGTTCGTCACCGGCGGCCTCGGCGGCGCCCACCGTGGGGCGCAGCAGACCTTCGACCTGTCCGCCGACCTCACCGAGCTGGCCGTCACCGACGTCGCCGTGGTCTCGGCCGGGGTCAAGAGCATCCTCGACATCGGCCTGACCCTCGAGGCGCTCGAGACCCTGGGCGTGCCGGTCCTGGTCGAGGGCAGCGACGAGTTCCCCTCCTTCTACTCCCGCAGCAGCGGCCACGGCGCCCCGATGCGCGTCGACGGGGCCGCCGAGGTCGCCGCGGTGATGCGCGCGAAGTGGGACCTCGGCCTGGCCGGCGGTGTCGTGGTGGCCAACCCGGTGCCGGTGGCCGACGAGATCCCGGCCGCGGAGATGGACGGCGTGATCGCCCGGGCCCTGGCCGACGCCGACGACCGCGGCCTGCGCGGCAAGGAGGTCACGCCGTACCTGCTGGGCCGGATCGTCGAGCTCACCGACGGCGCGAGCCTGACCACCAACATCGCGCTGGTGCGGCACAACGCCCGCCTCGGCGCGGCGATCGCCCGGGAGTACGCCGGCTGCTAGGACGCGTCGGCCGCCCTGTCGGCGAGGTAGGGCAGGGTGTGGACGTGCACTTCGTGGGCGTCGACCTGGCCTGGGGCGAGAAGAGCCCCACGGGGCTGGCCGTCCTCGACGCCGACGCGCGCCTGCTGCACGTCAGCACGGTGCGCACCGACGACGAGGTGGCCGAGGCGCTGGCGCCGTACGTCGAGGGACCGTGCCTGGTCGGGATCGACGCCCCGATCGTGGTCGTCAACCCGACGGGCTCGCGTCCGGCCGAGCAGGCGCTGGGTCGCGACTTCCGGCGCTTCGAGGCCGGCGCGCACCCGGCCAACACCGGCAAGCCGGAGTTCGCCGACGGCACCCGCGCGGCCCGGGTCTCCAAGAGGCTGGGGCTCGACGTCAACCCGCGCAGCCGCCGCGCGCGCCGGGCGATCGAGGTCTACCCCCACGCCGCGAGCGTGGCGCTCTTCGGGCTCGCGAAGACGTTGAAGTACAAGGCCAAGCCCGGTCGCGACCTGGACCTGCTGCGCCGCGAGCTGCTCCTGCTCGTCGGGCACGTCGAGACCGTCGTCACGGTCGACGAGGCCTGGACGACCCTGCGCGGCCAGGTCGAGACCGCCACCCGCAAGAGCCAGCTGCGGGTGGTCGAGGACCAGGTCGACGCGGTCCTCTGCGCCTACGTCGCGTGGTTCGCCGAGCACCACCCGACGCGGACGACGACCTACGGCGACCTCGAGACGGGCACCATCGTCACCCCGGCGCTGCCTCCCGAGCGGCTGCCGGCCCCCGCCGGGGCACCCGGGGGGTCCGGGTCGCCGGGCGGACGGACCTGGCGGCTCGAGGACCCGGTCCGCGCGGCGGTGCAGGAGTACGCCCAGCGCCGCCCCGCCCTGGTCGAGGCCGGCCAGGCGTTCGTCGAGCTGGTCACCTCCGTGCTCGACGAGGCCGGGATCAACTACCTCTCGGTCACCGGACGGACCAAGAGCGTGGCGTCGTTCGCCGAGAAGGCCGAGCGCCGGGTAGGCGGGGCTGCTGCCTACCCCGAGCCGCTGCACGACATCACCGACCAGCTCGGGGTCCGCGTCGTCACCTACGTCCGCGGCGACGTCGCCGCCGTCGCCGACCTGCTCGACGACCAGGTCGTCGTGAAGGACGACCGCGACATGGGCCTGGCCACCGCGCGCGAGGGCCGGTTCGGCTACGCCAGCCGGCACCTGCTGATCGGCCTGGACGCGGCCCGGGAGAGCCACCCGCAGTGGGCGCAGCTGCGCGGGCTGGTCGCCCAGGTGCAGGTGCGGACGGTCCTGCAGCACGCGTGGGCCGAGTTCGAGCACGAGGCCCGCTACAAGGGCAGCGTGCCCGCCGAGCACGCCAGCGACCTGGACCGTCGCTTCACCCTGGCCGCCGGCCTGCTGGAGCTCGCCGACCAGGAGTTCTCGACGATCCGCGACCGGTTGCGGACCCCCGCGCCCCAGCCGGCGGACCCCGCGGCCGGGACCGCCGGCGGCACGGGCGGCACCCTCGGGGCCGGCGTCGTCGAGGTCGAGCCGCACGACCCCCGGTTGGACCCCCGCGAGCTCGCAGCGTTCCTCGCCGGGCAGTACGGCGACGCCGGCTGGTCGCGCACCGACCACTACGCGTGGATCTCGGGGCTGCTGCTCGAGCTCGGGATCACCCGGTTCGACGAGCTCGCCGAGGTGCTGCGCGACGGCGTCCTCGACGACCTGAACGAGCGGCTCGGCTACCGCTTTCCGCCGGGCGCGGTCCGGCGGCTCGACGACGCGCTGCTCGCGGCGTACCGGGAGCGCTACGTCGACCTGACCGGCAACGCCCGGCGGCGCGACCTGCTGCGACAGCGGCTGGAGCGGATGACCGAGCCGGGCTGAGGCCCTCGGTCAGGGGGCGGCGGCGCGGAGCTTGTCCAGCAGCGGCCCGGCGACCTCGGCCAGGAACTGCTCCTGGCGGGCGTCGCCGACCTGGACCAGGGCGATGTCGGTGAAGCCGGCCTCCCAGAAGGCCGAGACCGACTCGACGATCTTGTCCAGGTCCGGACCGCAGGGGATGTTCTGCGCGACGTCCTCCTCGCGGACGAACTGGGTGGCGCCGGCGAAGCCCGCGGGGGTGGGGAGGTCGGCGTTGACCTTCCACCCGCCGGCGAACCAGCGAAACTGCTCGTGCGCCACCCGGGTGGCCTCGGCCTCGTCGGGGCCCCAGCAGATCGGGATCTGGCCGACGGCGCGGGCGCCGTCCCCGATGCGGGCGCAGCCCTCGGTGGCGTTCCAGGTCTCGATCAGGCTCGGGAACGGGTCGGTGGAGATCAGGTGGTCGGCGACGGGTCCGAAGGTCGCGATGCCGCGCGGGCCGGCGGCCGCGACACCGATCGGGACGCCCTGCTCGGGCACGTCCCAGAGGTGGGCGGAGGCGACGTCGAAGTACTCGCCCTTGAAGTCGACGACCTCGCCGGTGTGCAGCGCCCGGATGATCTCGATCGCCTCCTCGAGCATCTCGAGCCGCTGCTTCACCGCGGGCCAGCCCTCGCCCACCACGTGCTCGTTGAGGTTCTCCCCGCTGCCGAGGCCGAGGGTGAAGCGCCCCTCGGCGAGCAGCTGCAGCGTCGCGGACTTCTGGGCCACGATCGCGGGGTGGTAGCGGATCGTCGGGCAGGTCACGTAGGTCATCAGGCCGACCCGCTCGGTGGCGTGGGCGACCGCCCCGAGGACCGTCCAGGCGTGCGGCGCGTGACCCTGCTCCTTCAACCACGGGGAGAAGTGGTCGCTGCTGACCTCGAAGTCGAACCCGGCCTCCTCGGCGCCCACGGCGTACCGCACCAGCTCCCGCGGTCCGCTCTGCTCGGTCATCAGGGTGTAGCCGAAGTTCGTCATCCTCCGACGCTAGGCAGTCGACAGGGTGGGGGCCCCACCCGGGGAGGTGGCGGGACCTTCGACCGGGCGCGGGTGCGGCCGCCTCGGCCCACCGGCGTCAGCCCACCGGCGCCCGGGTGACCCGGTAGCGCACGAACGACGGCACCGCGAGCGAGGCGGCCACGGTCAGCACCACCACCAGAAGGCCCCCGCCGGCCGAGGCCACCGCGGTGCCGACCGCCGCCGCCGCGACGCCGTGCCCGACGTCGGCGATCCTGGGTCCACCCGCCACGACCACGATGAAGATGCCCTGCAGACGCCCGCGCACCGCGTCGGAGGCGGCGCTCTGCAGCATCGAGCTGCGGAACGCCGAGGAGGCCATGTCGGCGGCGCCGCCGACCACCAGCATCAGCACGGCCGCCAGCAGCATCGGGCGCTGCCAGCCACCACCGAGGCCCGCGACGCCGACCGCGACGCCGAAGCCGGTCATCGCCGCGCCCCACACCAGGATGCAGACCACGACGGCGCGGCCCTGGGCCTCGACCCGGGAGACCCACCCCGAGAACACGCCGCCGAGCACCGCGCCGATCGGGATGGCCGCGAACAGCAGCGCGAAGGCCAGCCCACCGCCGGCCGGTCCGCCGAACGACTCGTCGGCGATCTGGGGGAACAGGGCCCGTGGCATCCCGAAGACCATCGCGATGACGTCCACGACGAACGACATCATCAGCACCGGCTGCGAGCGCAGGTAGACCACGCCCTCGACGACCGAGCGCAGCCCGGGGGTCCGGGCTGGCCCCGCCCCCTCCTCGCGCGCGATCGGCAGCGGCGGCAGCCGGACGACCGCGGACAGCGTCGCGAGCAGGGTGATGGTGTCGACCAGGTAGAGCCAGGAGAACCCGACCACCGGGATCAGCGTGCCGGCCACCAGGGGCCCGGCGATCGCGCCGGCCTGCATGACGGTCATGTTCAGCGAGTTGGCGGCCGGCAGCAGGCCGGGCTCGAGCAGGCGTGGCAGCACCGCGCTGCGGGTGGGCTGGTTGACCGCGAAGAACGCCTGCTGCACCGCGAACAGCGACAGCAGCAGCCACACGTCCGTCGACCCCAGCGCGGCCTGCACGTAGAACAGCCCGCTGGTCACGATCAGCCCGGTCGTGGTGACCACCAGCAGCGTGCGGCGGTCGAAGACGTCGGCCAGCGCCCCGCCCCAGAGACCGAAGACCACCAGCGGCACCAGCCCGAAGACGCCGGTCAGCCCGACGTAGGCCGACGAGCCGGTCTGGGCGTAGATCTGCGCCGGCACCGCCACGACGGTGAGCTGGGCGCCGACGACGGTGACGATGTTGGCCAGCCACAGCCGCCGGAAGTGGTCGTTGCGCAGGGGCCGGGTGTCGGCCACGAGTCCGCGGAGGTGCACGTGGCGCGAATGTACGCCTCGTGGTCGGCGCCGTCCCGCAGTGACCGCAGGGCGGTAGTTTCGCCGCATGACGCCTCCCGTCGCCGCCCCGCAGCCTCCCGATGCCGCCTCCCTCGTCGCCCGGCTGGAGGGCCTCGGCGTCCTCGGGGTGAGCATCGGCTGGGTCGACAACAACGGCATCGTGCGCTCGCGGGTCGTCCCGCTCGAGCAGCTGCCGTCGGCGCTGACCAGGGGTGTCGGGATCACCGCCGCGTTCGGCGTCTTCGACTCCCACGACGGCATCACCTTCGCCCACGAGGGCCTGGCCACACCGTCCGGCGACGTACGCCTGGTGCCGGTCGTCGAGGACCTCGACAGCATCGTGGCGCTGGCCGGCCAGCCCGGCCTGGCGTGGGTGCCCGGCCGCCAGCTCACGGCCGACGGCGACCCCTGGCCGTACGACCAGCGGGCCGTGCTGGAGCGGCAGGTGGCCGCGGCCGCCGAGGCCGGGTTCGAGGTGCGCGCCGGGTTCGAGGTCGAGATGGTGCTGACCCACGACACCGACGACGGCGGTTGGCACCCCGCGCGGCGCGGCCCGGCGTACTCCGCCAACGCGGTGCTCGACGTCCACGACCTCGTCGAGACCCTGCTGCGCGACCTGCGCGACAACGGCGTGCGGGTCGGGCAGCTGCACGCGGAGTACGGCGAGGCGCAGCTCGAGCTCTCCCTCGACGTCGCCGACGCGCTGACGATGGCCGACGCGCAGGTGCTGACCCGGCAGACCGTGCACGCCGCCGCCCGGGCCCACGGACTGCGGGCCAGCTTCGCGCCGCTGGCCAGCACCACGGGCGCCGGCAACGGCTGGCACCTGCACACCTCCCTGGTCGACGCCGCGACCGGCCGCAACGCGTTGACCGGCGACCCCGCCGCGGGCGGCGACGAGCACGGGCTGTCCCCGGTCGGTCGCGGTTACCTGGCCGGGCTGCTGCGCGAGCTGCCCGGTGTCACGGCGGTCACCGCCCCGAGCACGGGCTCCCTGCTCCGGCGACGGCCGGGCTACTGGGCGGGCGCGTACGGCTTCTGGGGCGTCGAGAACCGCGAGGCCGCGCTCCGACTCGTGCCGGCGAGCCGGCTGCTCGGCAGCGAGGTCACTAACGTCGAGCTCAAGGCCTGCGACGCCTCGGCCAACCCCTACCTCGCCCTCGCGGTGACGATCGCGGCCGGCCTGGCCGGGGTCCGCGACGGTCTCGAGCCGCCGGCGCCGGTCCAGGAGGACGTCGGCACCTGGGACGGGGCCCGCCGCGAGGCCGCCGGGATCCGACCGCTGGCCACGTCCTTCGAGCAGCAGCAGGCCGACCTGCTCGGCAGCGACCTCGTCCGCGAGGTGCTCGGCGCGGAGCTGCTGGGCGCCTTCGCGGCCTGCCGGGCCGCCGACGCCGCCTGGGCCGCCGACCGCGGGGTCGAGGACGTCGTGGCCTCGCTGCGGTGGCAGTACTGACCGGCACCGACCGGCCCGACCCGGCCGCGCTGCTGCCCGGCGCGGACCGGGTCCTGGCCGCGCACCCCGCCCAGCTGCCCCAGCCGGACCAGCTCTGCGGGCCGTTCGCGGCCCGCTCGGCGCTGCACGCCCTCCTCGACGGCACGGACGTCGCGGACCTGGGTGACCTGGCCCTCGCGGCCGGGACCCGGGTCTGGCCCCACGACGAGCCGGCCTGGCGTCCGGTCGGGGCGCCGCTGCGCACGGACGCCTGGGAGGGCCTGCCCCGCGCCGACGACCCCGGGCGGAGCGGGACCGACGCCGCGCCGCTGGCCGCCGGCCTCCCCGACGTCGCGCCGGTGGCCGTCGTGCCCGTCCCCGCCGCCGGCCGCGGTGCCGACCCCGCCCCGTGGGGCCGGCTGCTGGTCGGCCTGCGCGAGGCCGGGGACCCCGTGGCCGTGGTGGCGAACCTGCGCACCGGTCCGACCTGGCCGCGCGACCACCCGCTCGCCGGGTGGGACGTCGGCCACTTCGTCGTCCTGGTCTCGTACGACGACGCGGAGGTCGGGGTCGCCGACAGCTACGTCGAGGCCGGGGCTCACGGCTGGCCCCCGGGCTGCCGCGGCGTGCCGCTCCCCGACCTCGTGGCCGCGCTGGCCGCGCCGCCGGGTCGCGGGCTGCTGCTGCTCACCGACCCCGCGCACGAGCAGGGCGTACGACGGCTGGTCGCCGCGTCCGGGCTCGTCGCCGCCCGCACCGCCTGGTGACGAGACCGGTGGGTGAGAGGTGCGGGGTAGCGTCCGCGCCATGAGTCGACCTGTGCCCGAGACCCCCGGACCCGGCCAGGAGTCGGTGTGGGACTACCCCCGGCCGCCGGCGCTGGACCACAGCACCGAGCGCGTGGACATCGTCCTGGGCGGGCGCACCGTGGCCTCGACGACACACTCCGTACGCGTGCTCGAGACCAGCCACCCGCCCACCTACTACGTCCCGGTCCTCGACTTCGTCGAGGGCGCGCTGCGGCCCACCGTCGGCTCCAGCTTCTGCGAGTGGAAGGGCGTCGCCTCGTACTTCGACCTGGTCGGCGACGAGCGGGGCGAGGTCGTCGCGCCGCGCGCCGCGTGGACCTACCCCGAGCCGACGCCCGGCTTCCGCGACCTGCTCGGCATGGTCGCGGTCATGCCCGGCGCGGTCGACCTGTGCTCGGTCGACGGCGAGGTCGTGGTGCCGCAGCCGGGGGACTTCTACGGCGGCTGGATCACCTCGCGCGTCGTCGGCCCGTTCAAGGGCATCCCCGGGAGCCGGTTCTGGTGACGCACCACCGCCCCCGCCCCCGCCCCACCACCGTCAGGACCCCTGCGTGATCGCCCCCGCCACGACCTCGATCGACCACCTCGCCCTGCCGCGGCGCCTGGCGCGGACGGTCCCGCCCGTCCTGGCCGGCGCGGTCGTCGGCGGGCTGGGGACCAGGCCCGGCTCGCCCTGGTACCGCGCGCTGCGCAAGCCGTCCTGGCAGCCTCCCGCCGCGGTCTTCGGGCCGGTGTGGACCGCGCTCTACGCCGCGGCCGCGGTCGCAGGCGCCTCGATGCTCGAGCGGGTCCCGGTCGACGACCGGCACGACGTCGAGCGCGCGCTGTGGCTGAACATGGGCCTCAACGCCGGATGGTGCTGGCTGTTCTTCACCGCCGAGAAGCCGAGGTGGGCGCTGGCCGAGATCGTGCTGCTGCAGGCCTCGACCCTCGACCTCGTCCGCCGGGCGCGCGCCGCCGGTGACGACCGGGCCGCGCTGGCGCTGGCGCCGTACGTCGGCTGGAACGCGTTCGCGACGGCCCTCAACGTCGCGATCGTGCGCCGCAACCCCTGACGTCTCCCCGACGCGGGGGTGGGGCCCGGCCGTGGCAGGGTGAACCGGTGAGCTCCCCCGCCCCGCTGTCCCTGCCCGCCGTCGAGGTCGCCCAGGAGTGGGTGCAGGCCGAGGCCACCGCCGGCCTCGAACGCGCACGGGGCCTCGTCGACGCGCTCCGCGCCGCCCCGCCCACCGACGCGCTCGAGACGCTGCGGCAGTGGGACGAGGTGCACCTCGCGCTGTCCGGCGTGGCCGCGACGGGTTCGCTGTTCAGCAACGTGCACCCCCTCGAGGGCGTGCGCGAGGCCGCCGAGCAGGCCGAGCAGGAGGTCATGCGGATGCTGACCCGGCTCGGCCTCGACCGGGAGCTCTACGAGGTCTTCGCCGGCCTCGACGGCTCCGGCCTCGACGCCGAGGCCTCCCGCCTGCTGGAGAAGACCCTCGACGACTTCCGTCGTGCGGGCGTGGACCAGGACGAGGCCACCCGGCAGCGGATCACCGCCATCAACGAGCGGCTGACCGAGCTGGACCAGGCCTTCGGCAAGCAGATCCGTGACGACGTCCGGACCGTCCGGGTGGCTCCCGAGCGGCTGGCCGGGCTGCCCGAGGACTGGCTCGAGGAGCACCCCGCCGACGCCGACGGCCTGGTCACCGTCACCACCGACTACCCGGACGCGGTGCCGGTGCGGATGTTCGCCCACGACGCCGGCGTCCGCGCCGAGATGACCCAGGCGTTCCTGAACCGGGGCTGGCCCGCCAACGAGGCGCTGCTGCACGAGCTCTTCTCGCTGCGCCACGAGCTGGCGACCCTGGTCGGCTTCGACGGGTGGGCATCGTACGACGCGGCGGTCAAGATGATCGGCGAAGGCGCGGCCATCCCGGCCTTCATCGACCGGATCGCCGAGGCCGCCGAGGGGCCGATGCGCCGCGACCTGGCGGTGCTGCTGGCCCGCTACCAGGAGGACCACCCCGGAGCCGAGGTCGTCGCCCAGCCCGACGCGTCGTACTACGAGGAGGCCGTGCGTCGCGAGCAGCTGCAGGTCGACGCCCAGCAGGTCCGCACCTACTTCGACGCCGCCAAGGTCCGCCAGGGCCTGCTCGACGTGACCGGGCGGTTGTTCGGGCTGCGCTACGAGCACGTCCCGTCGGCGCCGGTGTGGGCCGAAGACGTCACCTGCTACGACGTCTACGACGCGACCACGGCCGGGGGCGGGGACGACGTGACCGAGCCCTTCGGCCGGATCTACCTCGACCTGCACCCGCGCCAGGGCAAGTACAAGCACGCCGCGCAGTTCACCCTCGCCGAGGGCGTCGCGGGGAGGCAGCTGCCCGAGGGCGTGCTGGTCTGCAACTTCTCGCGCGGTCTGATGGAGCACGACCACGTGGTCACGCTCTTCCACGAGTTCGGGCACCTGGTCCACCACGTCCTGGGCGGCCGCGGCCGCTGGACCCGCTTCGCCGGGGTGGCGACCGAGTGGGACTTCGTCGAGGCGCCCAGCCAGATGCTCGAGGAGTGGGCGTGGGACGCCGACGTCCTGCGCACCTTCGCCACCGACGCCTCGGGCGAGCCGATCCCGGCCGACCTGGTCGAGCGGATGCGCGCCGGCGACGACTTCGGCAAGGGCTACCACGCGCGGACGCAGATGTTCTACGCCGCGGTGTCCTACTGGTTCCACCAGGACCGCCCCGAGGACCTCACCGTCCGGATGCGCGAGCTGCAGGAGCGGTACTCGCCCTTCCCCTACGTCGAGGACACCCACTTCTTCGCCAGCTTCGGGCACCTCGGCGGCTACTCGTCGGCCTACTACACCTACATGTGGTCGCTGGTGATCGCCAAGGACCTGTTCTCGGCCTTCGACGCGGCCTCGATGTCCGACCCGGTCGTCGCGGCGCGCTACCGCGACCGCGTGCTGGCCCCGGGCGGCGCCAAGGACGCCGCCGACCTCGTCTCCGACTTCCTCGGCCGGACCTACACGTTCGACGCGTACGCGGAGTGGCTCGCGCGCTAGACGGTCCGCCCCCTGTCCCACCTGTCCCGGCCGCGGGCTTCCCCTTGTCCCCGCTCGACAGTCGGCGTACGCTCACGATATATCGCGACTGACTCACCGAATGTCGCGACCGCACGCAGAGCGTGACGCCGAGACGGAGGAGCAGTCATGAGCCAGGGATTCCCGGGCCAGTGGGCCAAGCACATCGACGCCGTGTGGGGCGCGCAGCAGCGTCGTACGGCGGGCGGGCCGTTCGGGCCCGGCGGCGGGCCGGCCGGCGGACCGCCGCCGTGGCTCGCCGGCCTCTTCGGGATGGGCCAGGGCGGCCCCGAGGCGAAGCCGCGCGCCCGCCGCGGGGACGTCCGCTCGGCCATCCTCGACGTCGTCCGCGCCGCCGCCGAGCGCGGCGAGCCGGTCAACGGCTACCAGGTGATCCAGCAGATCGCCGAGCGCAGCGAGGAGGCGTGGCGCCCCAGCCCCGGCTCGGTGTACCCGACGATCAGCCAGCTCGAGGACGAGGGCCTGCTCGTCACCGACGAGACACTCGGCCGCAAGAGCCTGCGGCTCACCGCGGCCGGCGAGGCCTACGTCGCCGAGCACGTCGCCGAGCTGGCGGCCGTCTGGACGCCCTTCCAGCAGCACCGGCCCGGCGCCGACCAGGACGCGGCGGCCGGCGACGGCAGCGGGGCGTCGTGGCGCGACCTCAAGCCCGAGATCGGGCAGATGATGAGCGCCGTCTGGCAGATCGTCACCAGCGGCTCGGAGACGCAGAAGACGGCCGCCGCCGCGGTCCTCGTCGAGACCCGCCGCAAGCTGTACGGGATCCTCGCCGACGGCGAGCACGCCACCGCCGACCCGGCCGACCCGGCCGCGGACCGGACCGCCGACCAGATCGCCGGCGAGCAGGCCGAGGGCCCGCGATGAGCCGGCCGGCCGACCGGCCGCAGCACCCGTCCCGGCTGCGGGTCGGCGACCAGGAGCGGGAGCAGGCCGCCGCTGCGCTGGGGGAGCACTACGCCCACGGCCGGCTCTCCCACGGCGAGCACGCCGACCGCCTGGACGCGGCCTGGTCCGCGCGCACCCGGGCCGACCTCGACCTGCTCTTCCACGACCTGCCGGTCGCCGGCTTCCGCCCGACCCCGCCCCCGGCCACGGTGGCCCGGGGTGCCGGGCGCCCGTCGCGCTCCGGGCCGAACCCGTGGCTGCTCGTGCTCGCGGTCGTCGCTGCGGTCGTGGTGCTCTCCGAGGTCCCGGTCCTGCTGGTCCTCCTGCTCGTCGTGGCCTTCGTCGTGGTGAAGCGTCACCGGCGCCGGGGCCGCCAGGTCGCCGGTCCGCCGCTCTGGCACTGAGCGGCCCGCCCCCGGCTACGGGCGGACCGGCCGGACCGGGCGGACCAGCGTCGCGCCGACGACCTCGCCCGGTCGGCGGCCGGCCCGCGCCAGCAGCCGCCCGTCGGCGGCGTGCACGGTCGAGCCGCCCCGCGTGAGCGGGTAGGTCGTCGCCGGGCCGGCCGCGCTCGCCACGGCGACCGGGACGCGCAGCGCCGCCGCCACCGCCAGGGTGCGCGCCCGGCGCACGTCCTCCTCGTCGGGTGCGTCGACCACCCCGGCGGCGTACAGGTCGACGCCGGCCTCCGCGAGCCGGGCCGTGTGCCGGGGCTCGCCGGTGTCCTTGCAGATCGCGAGTCCGACCGCCCAGCCGTCGACGGCGACGACGCGGGCGCCGTCCCCGGGGCTGAACCGCTCCGCCTCGTCCTCGCCGAGGAAGGTCTTGCGGTAGGCGACGCGGGTCCCGGTCCCGTCCACCAGCAGCACGGCGAGGTGCTCGAGCCCGCCCTCGCGGACCGGCGCGCCCGCCAGCGCGACGACACCCGTCGCCCGGCACGCGTCGACGAGCGGGTCGAGGACCGGGTGCCCGGGGTCGACCGCGTCGGCGTCGAGCTCGTAACCGGTCAGCGACATCTCGGGGAGCACCAGCAGCCGGGCCCCGACCACCACGGCGGCGGTCCGGACGGCGGCCACGTGCGCGCGGACGTTGGCCACGAGGTCGTGCGGCACCGTCGCCGGCTGCGCCACGGCGACGGTCAGCGACGGGGCGGGCACCGCCCGAGCCTACGGCGCGTGCCGTCGCGGCGCGGGTGGCCCGCCACGACGGTGCACACCCGTAGCCTCACTGCCGTGACCAGCTTCGGACTCGGCCCCGACCACCTCGAGCTGCGCGCCTGGGTGCACACCTTCGCCGCCGACGTCGTCCGCCCGGCGGCGGCCGAGTGGGACGAGCGCGAGGAGTTCCCATGGCCGGTGCTCGAGGAGGCTGCGGAGGTCGGCCTCTACTCGCTGGACTTCTTCGCCACCCAGGCCTTCGACGAGACCGGCCTCGGCATCCCGCTCACCATGGAGGAGCTCTTCTGGGGCGACGCCGGGATCGGGCTGTCCATCGTCGGCACCGCCCTGGCCGCCGCGGGCGTGAGCTCGAACGGCACCGACGAGCAGGTCGCCGAGTGGGTTCCGCAGATGTTCGGCTCGCCGGGCGACCTGCGCACCGCCGCCTTCTGCTCCTCCGAGCCCGACGCCGGCAGCGACGTCGGCGCGATGCGCACCCGCGCCACCTACGACGAGGCCACCGACGAGTGGGTGCTGAACGGCACCAAGACCTGGGCCACGAACGGCGGCATGGCCGACGTCCACGTCGTGACGGCCGTCGTCGAGCCGGAGCTGCGCTCCCGCGGCCAGGCCAGCTTCGTCGTCCCGCCCCGCACGAAGGGCCTCTCCCAGGGGCAGAAGTTCGCCAAGCACGGGATCCGCGCCTCGCACACCGCCGAGGTCGTCCTCGACTCCGTCCGCGTCCCGGGTCGCTGCCTGCTCGGGGGCAAGGAGAAGCTCGACGCGCGGCTGGCCCGCGCCCGCGCCGCGCGGGACGGCGCGACCCCGGCCTCCGCGGCCGGGCGGAGCGGCAACGCCAGCATGGCCACCTTCGAGCGCACCCGCCCCGCCGTCGGCGCGCAGGCCGTCGGCATCGCCCGCGCGGCGTACGAGGTCGCGCTCGACTACGCCAGGACGCGCGAGCAGTTCGGCAAGCCGATCATCGAGAACCAGGCGATCGCCTTCGCCCTGGCCGACATGCGCACCAGCATCGACGCCGCACGGCTGCTCGTGTGGCGCGCGGCCTGGATGGCCGCCACCGGCGCCCGGTTCGACGCCGCGGAGGGCTCGATGTCCAAGCTGGTCGCCGGGGAGACCGCTGTGGCGGTGACCGAGAAGGCGATGCAGGTGCTCGGCGGCAACGGCTACACGCGCGACTACCCGGTGGAGCGGATGGCCCGCGACGCCAAGATCTACACGATCTTCGAGGGCACCTCGGAGATCCAGCGCCTGGTGATCGCCCGGACCATCTCGGGTGCCCCGATCCGGTAGGCGGCGACACCGAGCGGCCAGGTCACCGGGCGCCGACCCTGACCGGGGCGTCCAGACCTCCGTCCTGCGGTGCCGCGACACCGCCGAGCACCCCCACCAGCACCGCCACGGCCACCAGCGGGCCGATGGGCGCACGGCCGCTGTCGGGCGACCTCGTGCGCTGCCACAGGAACCAGTCGCTGCCCCGGAACACCACCAGCGCACCCAGGACCGTCACCGAGGCCAGGAGCGTCAGGACGTCCAGGGCGTCCTGCCCAGAAGCCGAGAGGACGCTGACGAGCTCGCTCAGCGCACCCAGGACCATGACGACGCAGGCGAGCACGAACCGCACGGGGCGGGCCCGGACGACGCCGGCGGACACGTACCCCACGAGCAGCGCCCCGAAGCAGACGGACAGGACGACGCCCGCCCAGCTGTCGAACGCCACCCCTCGGTCGGCCAGCAGCAGGACCTGGCTCGCCAGCGACCCCCAGGCGACGACCCAGATCGATCGCGGCAACGGCGGCGTGCCGCCCGACCCTCCGCCCGCCCCCTCGACGTCCACGCGGTCATCTTCCCACCCGCGGCCCCCCGGGAGCCCCCCTCGGGCCACAGGCAGATCCGTACCCTGGACACAAGAGCAGCCTGTGGTGCCACAGGTCACGTCCGGCTACCGGAACACGGCGCGCGGGCGCACCGTTGTGGAGGTCGAGAACCCTCGAGGTGCTCGTGTGCACCGCACCCCCCAGCGCACCAGGAGTGAGCCAGTCGTGAGGAACATCCGCGTCGCCGTGATCGGCGCCGGGCCCGCCGGGATCTACGCCGCCGACATCCTGACCAAGGAGCACCCCGAGGCCCGGGTCGACGTGATCGAGCGGCTCCCCGCGCCGTACGGCCTGGTCCGCTACGGCGTCGCGCCGGACCACCCGCGGATCAAGGAGATCATCAAGGCGCTGCGCCGGGTGCTCGACCGCGACGGGATCCGCTTCCTCGGCAACGTCGACTACGGAACCGACATCGACCTGGACGACCTGCGCGAGCTCTACGACGCGGTCGTCTTCTCCACCGGCGCCATGTCCGACCGGACGCTGGACATCCCCGGGATCGACCTCGAGGGCAGCCACGGCGCGGCCGACTTCGTCAGCTGGTACGCCGGCCACCCCGACGTCCCGACCGAGTGGCCGCTGGACGCCGCGCAGGTCGCCGTCGTCGGCGCCGGCAACGTCGCCCTCGACGTCGCCCGGATGCTCGCCAAGCCCGCCGACGAGCAGCTCACGACCGAGGTCGCCGACAACGTCTACCAGGGCCTGAAGGCCAACCGGGCCACCGACGTCCACGTCTTCGCCCGCCGCGGCCCGGCCGAGATCAAGTTCTCGCCGATGGAGCTGCGCGAGCTCGCCCACTCCCCGAGCATCGACGTGCTCGTGGAGGAGGAGGGCTTCCAGATCGACGACGACGGCCAGTCCCGGATCAGCAGCAACAAGGGCACCCGGCTCGTCGTCGACACGCTGCTGAAGTACCTCGAGGCCGAGCCGACCGGCGCACCCCACCGGATCCACATCCACATGTGCCAGAACCCGGTCGAGGTCCTCGGCGAGGACGGTCGCGTCGTCGGGATCCGCACCGAGAAGACCGAGATGGACGGCACCGGCAACGCCCGCGGCACCGGCGAGTTCGTCGACCACCCGGTCCAGGCCGTCTACCGGGCCGTCGGCTACCGCTCCAGCGCCCTGCCCGGCCTGCCCTTCGACGAGTCCCGGGGCGTGCTGCCCAACGACGCCGGCTGTGTCGTCGACGAGGACGGGTTCGCCGTCACCGGGGTCTACACCACCGGCTGGGTCAAGCGCGGCCCCGTCGGCCTGATCGGGCACACCAAGTCGGACGCCAACGAGACGGTGACGAACCTGCTGGCCGACCTCGACAAGCTGCCCGCCCCGACCGCAACAGACGACCTGCTGGTCCGCCTCGCCGAGCGTGGCGTCGACGCCACCGACTGGGAGGGCTGGGCCCGCCTCGACGCCCACGAGCTCGGGCTGGGCGAGGCCGCCGGCCGCGAGCGGGTCAAGGTCGTCCCGCGCGAGGAGATGCTGCGCGTCTCCCGCGGCTGACCCTCCGGGCCGTGCGCGGCCGCGGGTGGTCCACCATGGTCCGCGGCGCGCCCGCGCCCGGAGCCCGAGGAGACCGCCCGTGACCGCCACCCCGCCGCGACCCGCGCCGCGGCCCACCCAGCGCCTGGCCTTCACCGGCACCATCACCGGCGTCGGCAGCACGTCGGGCACCCGCGTCGTGGTCGGGCACTGGCGCCACTCGCCGCTGGGTGCCTTCGCCGACGCCATGGTCGAGACCGCCGACGGCAACCGCGTGCTGGTCGCGCCGCGTCAGGACGTCGCCGACCTGGTCGCCTCGACCTACTCCTTCGACGAGGTCCGGGTCGAGCCGGTCGAGTGCGTGGCCGTGCCGACCTGGCTGACCTTCGCCTCGCCCTCGCTGCGGCTCTCGGTCGGCGTCGGGCGGCGTACACCGACGGGCTGGGCCCTCAGGGCGGTGCCGCGACCGGTCGCGGTGGCCCCGGCCTGGACGCTTGTCACCGACCCGGCCGCCCGGGTCCTGCAGCGCGGGGTGCGCACGCGGGGGCGTACCGGCGTGGGGCCCGAGGCGCGCCGGGAGTGGTACGGCGCCACCGACCACCACCGCGTGGACGCCGTCGCAGGCTGGTGGGAGGGCGTCCCGCTGGGCTCGCTGGCCGACGTCCGCCCGGCGACCTCGTTCGGGTTCTCCTCCAGCCCCGTCGCGCCGTCGCGCACGGACGTGGTCTCGACCATCGAGCTCTGACGGGCGCGCGGGCATAACCTGCGCTTATCGACGGGTCGCGAGGTAGCGGCTGGTGCTGGGGGGTCGGGACGTGATTCCCTTCACGCCGTCCCACCACCCTCGTCGAGGAGATCGTCCATGATCGTCCTGCACGCGTCGGTCGCCATCCTCGGCGTCGTCCTGCTCATCATCGTCCTCAAGGTCGACCCGGTGATCGCGCTGGTCACCGGCTCGCTCTACCTCGGCCTCGCCTCCGGGCTCGGCTTCGAGGCCACCGTCGCCACGATCGTGGAGGGCTTCGGCGGGATCATGGCCGAGGTCGGTCTCCTGATCGGCTTCGGCGTGCTGATGGGGTCCTTGCTGTTCGCGATGCAGGCCCTGCAACGGCTGGTCCTGGTGCTGCTGCGCGTGCTCGGCACGCGCCGGCTGCCGTACGCGATGGCGGCCGTGATGACCACGCTGTTCCCCTCGATCTACGTCGACGTCCAGCTCGTCCTGGCCTCCCCGCTGGCCCGCTCCGCCGCGCCCAAGCTGGGTCGCAACGGCCTTGGGCTGATGGGTGGCGCGGTCACCGCCGGGATTCTGGTCGGCTACGTCTTCGTGGTGCCCGGCCTCGGCACGATCTCGATCGCCGGCCTGCTCGGCATCCCCCTGGGCACCATGCTCGGCTTCGGCCTGCTCGTCGGCCCGCTGACCGCGGTGCTGACCGTCCTGGTCTGGGCGCTGCTGCTCAAGCGCGGCTTCTGGAACCCCGAGCTCGACGAGCACGCCTCCGAGGCGCTCCTGGAGTCCGAGCGGGTCGCCGAGGACCACGCCGACGAGGTGGCCGGGGCTCCCGGCCGCAGCGTCCCGCCGCTGCTGGTGTCCCTGCTGCCGGTCCTGGTGCCCCTGGTGATGATCGCCTTCGGCGCCATCGCGGAGACCGCCGGCTTCTCGAACACCTTCATCGCCTTCCTCGGCAACCCCGTGCTCGCGCTGTTCGTCGGCCTGGTCGGCGCCTACGTCCTGGCGAAGACCAGCATCGGCGGCGACCTGACCAACGAGGCGATGAGCAAGGGCTTCGACACCACCGGGCAGATCCTGCTGATCACCGGCGTCGGCGGGTCGCTGGGCGCGGTGATCGCCGCGACCGACCTCGAGGGCGTCCTCGGCGGGCTCTTCTCGGCCGAGGCCGGCGCCCCGGTGATCGTCAGCATCCTGCTGGCCTGGCTGATCGCGGCCGTCCTGCACCTGGCGATCGGCTCGATCTCGGTGGCCGCCATCACCGCGGCCGGCATCATCGGCCCGATCATGGGCCAGCTCGACGCCCCCGCGGTCATCATCGGCCTGGCCATCGGCGCCGGCGCGCTCTTCGCGCTGCAGGTCAACAGCAACTTCTTCTGGATGTTCCAGACCCTGATGGGCGTCTCGACCCGCGGGGCCCTGAAGGCGCTGACCTTCGTGACCGCGCTGGCCTCGGTGATCGCGCTGCCGCTCATCGCCGCGCTGAGCCTGGTGGTCTGAGGCGTGCGACCGCTGGAGGGCATGACGGTCGTCTCGCTCGAGCAGGCGATCGCGGCGCCGTACGCCAGCCGGCAGCTGGCCGACCTCGGCGCCCGCGTGATCAAGGTCGAGCGGCCCGGCGTCGGCGACTTCGCCCGCGGCTACGACACCCGCGTGCGCGGCGAGAGCTCGCACTTCGTGTGGACCAACCGCAGCAAGGAGTCGCTGACCCTCGACATCAAGGACCCCCGCGGCCTCGACGTCCTGCGCCGCCTGCTGGCCACCGCCGACGTCTTCCTGCAGAACCTCGCCCCGGGCGCCGCGGCCCGCGCCGGCCTCGGCGCCGAGGAGCTGCAAGGTGCCAACCCGCGGCTGGTGGTCTGCGACATCTCGGGCTACGGCCTCGGCGGGCCGTACGAGTCGATGAAGGCCTACGACCTGATGGTCCAGGCCGAGGCCGGGCTGCTCTCGGTCACCGGCGACGGTGACGACATGGCGAAGGTCGGCATCTCGGTCTCGGACATCGCCGCCGGGATGTACGCCTACAGCGCGATCCTCGCCGCCCTGCTCGAGCGCGGCCGCACCGGCACCGGCGCCCACCTGGACGTCTCCATGCTCGAGGCCACCGTGGAGTGGATGGGCTTCCCGCTTTACTACGCCTTCGACGGCGCGCCGCCGCCCCCGCGCGCCGGCGCCGCGCACGCCACCATCTACCCCTACGGCCCGTTCACCGCCGCCGACGGGGGCGTGGTGATGATGGCGATCCAGAACGAGCGCGAGTGGCAGCGCTTCTGCGAGCGGTTCCTGGGCGACCCCGACCTGGCGCTGCTCCCGCAGTACGCCACCAACTCCGCCCGCAGCGAGCACCGCGACTCCCTCTCGGTGGTGGTCGGGGCCCGGTTCGCGGCGCTGACCAGCGACGAGGCCGCCGCCGCGCTGGCCGCGGTGCCGGTCGCGCACGCCCGGGTCAGCACCATGCAGGACGTCTGGGAGCACCCCCAGCTCGCCGCCCGCGGCCGCTGGCACACCGTCGGCACGCCGGCCGGGCCCGTACCCGCGCTGGCCCCGCCCGGGGTCGTCGACGACGCGCCGCGGATGGACCCGGTGCCGGGCCTCGGCGAGCACACGCGGACGATCCTCGGCGACCTCGGCCTGAGCGGTGCCGAGATCGACGCGCTGGCGACCGACCGCGTGGTCTGAGGCCGGGCCGTGGACGTCCTCCAGCTCCGCTACCTCGTCGCCGTCGTCGACGCCGGCAGCCTCTCGCGGGCCGCCGCGGTGCTGCGGGTCTCCCAGCCGGCGCTGAGCCAGCGGATGAACCAGCTCGAGCGCGAGCTCGGCGTGCAGCTGCTGGACCGCGGGCCCCGGGGCGTGCGCCCCACGCGCAGCGGCACCGACTTCTACCGCGACGCGCACCGGCTGGTCCGGCAGTTCGACGAGCTCGCGGCCTCGGCCGCCGCCGAGCACCCCGTCCGCGGCCTGGTCGCGGTCGGCCTCCCGTCGGGGGCGGCGGTGCACCTGGCCGCGCCGCTGTTCGGCTGGGCCCGCGAGCACGTCCCCGGCGTGCGGCTGGAGCTGTTCGAGTCGATGAGCGGCTACATCGACGAGCTCTTCGACCACGGCCGGATGGACCTCGCGATCCGGTACGTCGACCCCCTCGACCCCGCCACCCGCGCCGCGGGCCCGACCGACGCTGCGACCGGTCTGGCCGGCGAGCAGCTGCTCTACGACGAGGAGCTGCTGCTGGTCGGCGACCCGCCCGGACCGACCCGGGACCCCGACCGGGTCACCCTCGCCGAGCTCGCCGGCATCCCGGTGGTCGCCCCGGGCGCCCGCAGCAGCCTGCGCCAGCAGCTCGAGCGGGCGATGCGCCGCGAGGAGCGCACCCTGCACGTCGTGGCCGACGTCGAGTCGCTGGCGACGATGCTCCGCATCGCGCGCAGCGGCGGCGCGTGCACGGTCGTCCCGGCCTCCACGGCCGCCGACAGCACCGCGCACGGGCTGGCCGTCCGCCGCACCGACCCGGCGCTGCGGCGTACGGCGGTGCTCCGGACCGCGGCGACCACCTCCGCCCCCCACGACGCCGTCACCGCGGTGCGTACCGGCATCACGACCCTGACCCGGGAGCTGGCCGGCAGCGGCCGGTGGCCCGGCATCGAGCTCCGGGAGGACCCCTGATGACCACCCCCGCCGCACCCGCCGCCCCGACCACCCTGCTGTTCGTGCCGGGCGACCGGCCGGAGCGCTTCGACAAGGCGGCGGCCAGCGGTGCCGACCTGGTGCTGCTGGACCTCGAGGACGCCGTCGCCCCGGCCACCAAGGCCGCCGCCCGCGACCACGTGAGGCGCTGGCTCGCCGACCACGGCCCGGCGGCCGCGGCGGTGCGGGTGAACCCGGCCGGTGCCCCGGGCCACGACGAGGACCTCGTCGCGCTGGCCGGCGCGGTCGACGTGGTGCTGGTGCCGAAGGCCGAGGACCCCGCCGAGCTGGACGCGATCGCCGGGCGCCTCGGCGGGGGCGTACGCCTGCTGGCCCTGGTCGAGACCGCCGCCGGCGTGCTGGCCGCCCCCGCGATCGCCCGCGCCTCCTCGGTGGACCGGCTGGTCCTCGGCACCTACGACCTCGCCGCCCAGCTCGGCGTGTCCCCCGACGACCGGCTCGCGATGGCCGGCGCCCGCCAGGCGCTCGTCCTGGCGTCGGCCGCGGCCGGCCTGGCGCCGCCGGTCGACGGCGTCACCGGCGCGGTCGGCGACGAGGCGGCGCTCCTCGACGACCTCGACCACGCCGTGCGCCTGGGGCTGGGGGGCAAGCTGTGCCTCCACCCGCGGCAGGTGCCCGTCGCCGCCGCCGCGTTCCGCCCGACCGCCGACGAGGTGGCCTGGGCCGAGCGGGTCGTCGCCGCGGCGGCTGGGTCGGCAGGCGGGTCGGCAGGCGGGCCGGCAGGCGGGCCGGCAGGCGGGTCGGTAGGCGGGTCTTCAGGCGGGTCGGCAGGCGGGACCGGCGCGTCGGGCGTGGTGCTCCTCGACGGCCAGATGGTGGACAAGCCGGTGGTCGACCGCGCGCGCCGCGTCCTCGCCCGCCGAGATGACGCTTCCGGACAGCCGAGATGACGCTCGCGGCGCGTCGAGGTGACGCTTCCGGTCAGGTCTGACGCCCGCGGCCGTCACCGGACGCGACACGACCCGCCGCGACGGGTGTTCGCGACGGGTCGTGAGGCGGCGTCGTCGGACGCCGGGGTGCTGCGCGGGTCAGGCAGCCTGGACGATCATGGCGTGGGACGCCATCTCGACGTGGCCGGCCGGGACCCAGTGCGCGACGGGACGGGTACGCCCGGACGCGTCGGTCTCCAGCGTCCAGCGCATCGTCAACGCCGCGTTCTCGGTGGTTTGGTTCATGGGACACCTCCTGTTCACCTTCTGTTCACCTAACTTAGCACGGTCGTCCACCGGGCCGCGGGCGATCGGCCGACCCGACCGGGTGAGGTGGGTCAGGAGGCCTAGGGCCGGTGGCCCGGACGCGGGGACGAGAGGCTGGCGCGCTCGCGCACCATCGCGGCGAGGACGCGCGGCTCGTCGGCGGCCAGCACCACCCGCGTGACCGCGTGCCGGCGCCCCCGTACGGCGACCTCGAGCGGGGCGCGGAGGTCGAGGTGGAGCGAGGTGATCTTGCCGACCGGGACGAGCAGCTCGGCGCGCTGCGGGTCGTCGCCGAGCTGCACCCGGCGCCCCGACTCGTGCGAGCGTTCCCGGACCCCCACGCCCACGACGAGGTCCCACGGCACGACGACGGCGGCCCGCCGCTCGGCGTTGCGGACGACGAGTCCGGCGTCGGTCACCAGGTGCGGGTAGACGTAGTGGCACCCCGTCATCCCCAGGCACCACAGCACGCCCCAGATGCCGAGCACGTCCGCGGCCAGGCGCAGGCCCTCCCACGGGATGATCAGGTGCAGCGCGACCAGCTCGACCGCCGAGACGGCGGTGAAGGCCCACATGGCCAGCGCGACGAGCCCGGAGTACGCCACCGTCCCGGCGCCGTCGGGCACGTGCGGGCGGCGGGTGAGCAGGCGGACGGCCCCGCAGTACATCCGCCACTCGGTGACCAGCGCCAGCCAGGCCAGCGCCCGGGCCCGGAGGAGCAGCCGCCGTGCGCGGCTCACGCCCCTTCCTCCGCCACGAGCGCCTGCAGCCGGGCCGCGACGTCGGCGAGCGCGGCGTGCGTCGCGGCGTACGCCTGCTCGTCGAGGTCGCCGAAGAGCTGGTCGGCCAGGCGCTCGTGCCCGGCGACCAGGGCGGCGACCAGCTCGGTGCCGGCCGGGGTCGGGGTCACGTGCACGGCCCTGCGGTCGGTCGGGTGCGGGCGCCGTTCCACCAGGCCGGACCCGGCCAGGGCGTCGACGACGCTTGTCACCGAGCGGGGCGCGAGGCCGGTCTCGACGGCGAGCTGCTGCTGCGTCGCGGGGCCGGTGGTGCCGACCAGCCACAGCACGTGGCTGCGGGTCTCGGTCAGCCCCATCGCCGCCAGCCCCCGGCGCATGTCCTCCCCGAGCAGCACGGTGATCAGGAGGACCAGGTCGAGCGCGGGGGTGCGGGCCATATCGTGAGTTTAACTCATGATGAGGCATTCTCACTAGGATTGGACCGGCGTGGACGCTCCCCGCCGGGCCTGGCGCGTCGGCCCCCGCGTGCGCTACCCAGGAGGTCCGCAGCCCTGCACGGCCGGACGACTGGGAGACCGCATGCCACCCGAGACCGCCACGTTCGTCGACCGCGACCTGAGCGGCGCCCGCTTCGTCCGGGTCGACCTGTCCGGCGCGGTGATGCGCGCCGTGGACCTGCAGGACGCCGACCTCGACGCCCCCTGGCTCGGCGAGGACGGGGGATCCCTGGTCGTGAACGGGGTCGACGTGGCGCCGCTGGTCGAGGCCGCCCTGGACGCGCGCTTCCCCGGACGCGGGCTGCGGCGGGCCGCCGACCCCGAGGGTCTCCGTACGGCGTGGGCCGCGCTCGAGCGGACCTGGGAGGCGACGGTGCGGCGCGCCGAGGAGATGCGGCCCGGCGCGGTCGACGCCTCCGTCGACGGCGAGTGGTCCTTCGCCCAGACGCTGCGACACCTGGTCATGGCGACCGACACCTGGCTCGGTCGGGCGGTGCTGGGGCTCGGGGAGCCGTACGACCCCCGCGGCCTCCCGAACGCGGAGTACGCGACCGACGGGCACGACCCGGCGGTCTTCAGCGTGACCGACCCGGGCTGGGCGGAGGTGCTCCAGGTGCGTGCGGGGCGGGTCGGGATGGTGCGTGACTTCCTGCGCGACGTGACGCCGGAGGTGCTGGACGAGCCGCGCGGCAACCCGTGGGCGCCCCAGCACGCGGAGACCGTCCGCTCCTGCCTGCACGTGATCCTCAACGAGGAGTGGGAGCACCACCGGTACGCCGTGCGCGACCTCGACGCGGTCGCGGCGGGGGTGGACGAGGAGGTGGAGACGTAGCCGGACAGGCGGAAGTCGGGAGGCGCGAGGCAGGTGATCGTCTGACCTGCGTCGACGCGAGCGCCGAGCCGGCACGGCCGACTTGTGCCTGTCCGGGTACGAGTCCTCAGGAGTCGGCGGCCACCGCGCGGCTGCGCCGCAGCGCGCGTCGGACGAGCACCGTCAGCACGGTGGCCCCGCCGCCCAGGGCGACCACCACGGCGACGCCGGCCCCGGCGTACACGCCGATATCTCCCACCAGGGCGTACCCGAGCGGGGGAAGGCCCGAGAGCAGGACGGCGCACCCGGGCACGAGCACCATCAGCACGGCCTTCTCGCGTCCTGACCAGAGGGCGGCGACGGCCACCAGCACGACGGCCAGCACCCAGAACGGGAAGGCGGCGACCATCAGGGCCACCGCATCGAAGACGGACCCGACGTAGTCCCGGTCCGTCACCACGAAGTCCCCGTCCGAGCTCGACGTCGACGTGCTGACGAAGGCCCCGAGCGTGCCGTAGGTCAGCAGCACGAGGGCCAGGGCGAGCCCCTGGAGGACCGCGACCGTGGTGGGCAGCCACGGGCGCGCCGTGGCCGGCTGCGGGCTGCCCGCCGGGACCGGCCGGCCCGCGTACGCCTCCTCCGCGACCGCCGTCGCGGGCCCCACCTCGGCGAGCGCTGCCCGCACGTCCGCGTCGGTCCGAGCGGTGCCCTCGAGCGCGCTCTCGACGTGCTCGTGCACGCCCATCACCACCTCGGCCCGCTCGAGCGGGTCGATGCCGTGGAGCAGGGCGTCGAGCTCGGTGAGGTACCGGGTGACGAGGGGGTGGGTGGTCTGCGGGCTCATCGGGTCTCCTCGGACGTGACGAGCGCGGCGTCCACCGCGTCTCGGAACCCGCGCCAGGCGGGGCGGAACTCCTGCAGCGCGACGGCGCCTGCTGTCGTCAGGGCGTAGTAGCGGCGAGGGGGGCCCTCGGTCGACTCCTGCCAGCTGGTCTCGACCAGGCCGGCCTTCCGGAGGCGTGCGAGCAGCGGGTAGAGCGTCCCCTCGCTCGACATCAGCACGCCGTCACGGGTCAGCTCGCGGGCGATGTCGAGGCCGTACCGCGCCCGGCCGACCAGCAGTGCGAGCACGCAGTACTCCAGCGCACCGCGCCGGAGGTGGCTCAGCTTGGTGTCGTCGCCGGGTACCATGTGTCGCAAGATAGCACCTCGTCGCCGGCTCATCCACAGGGTTGGTCCACGCAACTGGCGGGGAGGTCGAACGCGCAGCAGGCTCCTCACATGGACCCGCTGCCGGACGCCGTCCGCTCGCAGCTGCAGTGCCAGGCCGGCGTGGTCTCGCGCCGCCAGGCCCTCGCCTCGGGGCTCGGCGAGTAGGACCTCCGCCGGCTGCTCCACCGCGGGACGTGGGTCGTGCTGCTTCCCGGCGTCTACATCAGCCACACGGGCAACCCGACCTGGCAGCAGCTGGCCTGGGCCGCGGTGCTCGCGACCTGGCCGGCGGCGCTGTGCGGGGAGTCGGCGCTCCGCGCGTACGACGGGCCCGTCCCCGGTCGGCGCCGCGCCGAGCAGCAGGTCGTGCACGTCGCGATCGACCGCCGCCGGTCCGTGCCGGCACCGGTTCCGGGGGTGACGGTGCACCAGGTCGCGCGGCTCGAGGAGTCGGTGCTGTGGAACCTCGGCCCGCCCCGCCAGCGGTACGCCGACGCGGTGCTCGACGCGGCACTGTCGGCAGGGTCCGAGCTGGAACGGGTCGCCGTGCTGGCCCGTGGCTGCGGGACGCGGGGGACCACGGCCCAGCAGCTGACGACCGCGCTGGCCCGCCGACCCCGGGCGCCACACCGCCGGTGGACCGAGCGGGTGCTGTGCGACCTCGCCGAGGGCACCTGCTCGGTGCTCGAGCACGGCTACCTGACCAGGGTCGAACGCCCGCACGGCCTGCCCCGCGCGGCCAGGCAGCAGCGGGAGCGGTCGGTCAGCGGGGTCGTCTACCGCGACGCGACCTACGCCACGGCCGTCGTCGAGCTCGACGGCCGGATGTTCCACGACGAACATCACGCGCGCGACCGGGACCTGGAGCGCGACCTCGACGTCGCCGCCTCCGGCCGGACGACGGTGCGCCTGGGCTGGGGCCAGGTCCTCGAGCGTCCCTGCACCACGGCGGTGAAGGTGGCGGCGTTCCTGCGACACCACGAGATCACCGTCGAGCTCCGCCCCTGCGGCCCCACCTGCGCCGCGAAGAGGCTGCGGGTGGCATGAATGCCGCGGATCACTGCGAACTATTCGCAGTGATCCGCGGCAACGTCGCCGTACTCAGCGCCGGGTCAGCACCCGCGGCCAGTCGGCCGGGCCGGTGCCCTGCCGTACGTAGACCCCACGCCACTCCCGGCCGGTCACCACGACCGCGAGCGACGGGTCCGCCCCGGCCACCCGGCGGACCCGTACCTCGTCGACCGGCTCGGCGGTCGCGGGCTCGCAGCCCACCACCTCCGCCAGCGCCGGGGCGGCGCGGGACAGGGGCGGGTCGTCCACGAGCCGGTCGTCCGACTCGAACACGGTCCCGTCGATCCGGAGCCTCGCGGCGCAGTCGCCCTCGTCGCCGGCGGGGGCCCCCTCGCCGCACCCGGCCAGCCACGGCGCGAGCAGCAGGAGCGCGGCCGCCACGGCGGCCCACCCGTTCCTGCCGTACGCCGTCCTCACGCCGACATCGTCGGCCACGACCGCACCGACGGACACCTCCGACACCCACGTGACGCAGGTCGCACCAAGCGCCGAAACGACGGGAGGCCCTCCGAGCGACTATCGTTGACGGGTGAGTGAGCAGAGCGCGGACGTCGCGGAGACCCAGACCACGACCTTCGCCGACCTCGGTCTCGGCGAGGCAACCCTCGCCGCGGTCGCAGACGTCGGATACGAGATCCCGTCGACCATCCAGGCGCGCACCATCCCGCCGCTGCTCGAGGGGCGCGACCTGGTCGGCCTCGCGCAGACCGGGACGGGCAAGACGGCCGCGTTCGCGCTGCCGATCCTGGACCGCCTCGACGTCAAGCAGAAGACCCCCCAGGCGCTGGTCCTGGCCCCGACCCGGGAGCTCGCGATCCAGGTCTGCGAGGCCTTCGAGAAGTACGCCTCGCGCCTCAAGGGCGTCCGGGTCCTGCCGGTCTACGGCGGCCAGGCCTACGGGGTCCAGCTGTCCGCGCTGCGCCGCGGCGTGCACGTGGTCGTCGGCACCCCCGGCCGGATCATGGACCACCTCCAGAAGGGCACGCTCGACCTGTCGGAGCTGCGGTTCCTGGTGCTCGACGAGGCCGACGAGATGCTCAACATGGGCTTCGCCGAGGACGTCGAGACGATCCTGGCCGACACCCCCGACAGCAAGCAGGTCGCGCTGTTCTCCGCGACGATGCCGCGCCAGATCCGCTCGCTGTCGAGCAAGTACCTCACCGACCCCGTCGAGATCACGGTCAAGAACAAGACGACCACCTCGGCGAACACCACGCAGCGCTACCTGATCTGCAGCTACCCGCAGAAGGTCGACGCGCTGACCCGGATCCTCGAGGTCGAGAACTTCGAGGGCATGATCGTGTTCGTCCGCACCAAGAACGAGACCGAGTCGCTGGCCGAGAAGCTGCGGGCCCGCGGGTTCTCCGCGATGGCCATCAACGGCGACGTCGCCCAGGTCCAGCGCGAGCGCACGGTCAACCAGCTGAAGTCGGGCAAGCTCGACATCCTGGTCGCCACCGACGTCGCCGCCCGCGGCCTCGACGTCGAGCGGATCAGCCACGTCGTCAACTACGACATCCCCACCGACACCGAGTCGTACGTCCACCGCATCGGCCGCACCGGCCGGGCCGGGCGCAGCGGCGTGGCGATCTCCTTCGTCACCCCGCGCGAGCGCTACCTGCTCAAGCACATCGAGAAGGCCACCCGCCAGCCGCTCACGCAGATGAGCCTGCCGTCGGTCGAGGACGTCAACACCACGCGGCTCAACCGGTTCGACGAGCAGATCACCGAGGCGCTCGGCTCCTCGGACCTGCCGTTCTTCCGCGACGTGGTCGCCCACTACGTCCGCAACCACGACGTGCCCGAGGCCGACGTCGCGGCCGCGCTGGCCATCGCCGCCCAGGGCGGTACGCCGCTGCTGCTCGACCCCGACGCGGCCCGCCCCGCCCGCACCGAGCGCGAGCCCCGGACCGACCGCAACGACCGCCCGGCCCGCAGCAACGACCGGGGCCCGCGCCGCAGCGACGGCGCCGCCCTGGCGCAGTACCGGATCTCGGTCGGCAAGCGGCACAAGGTCGAGCCGCGCCAGATCGTGGGCGCGATCGCCAACGAGGGCGGCCTGCAGCGCAGCGACTTCGGCGCGATCTCGATCCGTCCGGAGTTCTCGCTGCTCGAGCTGCCGGCCGACCTGCCGCAGTCCACGCTCGACGCCCTGGCCTCGACCCGGATCAGCGGCAAGCTGATCGAGCTCCAGCGCGACAAGGGCCCGGCGATGAACCGCGGCGGCGGCGCACCCGCGCGGGGCGGCAAGCCGCCGTACCGCGGGAACCGCGACTGACCCACCCGCGCTCCCGTCCCCGGGAGCCGGACATGACGAGACCCGCCACGCGCATCGCGTGGCGGGTCTCGTCGTACGAGGTGGTGCGAGGTCAGGCGTTGCCGGCCTGCGACGCGGCCTCGGTCTCGCTGGTGGCGCCCTCGGTGGAGAGGTGGCCACCGGCGTTCTCGAGGTGCGCGCGGACGAACCAGTGGAACAGCTCGAGCTTGTCGACCTGGCCGATCAGCATGTCCTCGGTGACCGGGTCGAGGTCGCCGGCGCCCTCGATCGCGGCGCGGTGGCTGGTCAGCACGCCGTGGTACACGACGTCGAGCGCGCCGAGGTGGGCCTGGGTGACGTCGCGGCGCAGGGAGTACTCGTCCCACTGGCGCTCGGAGACGATCGAGCCGGGGGTGCCCTTGGGCGAGCCGCCGAGGGTCGCGATCCGCTCGGCGAGGTCGTCGGCGTACCCGCGGACCTCCTCGACGTGCGGGTCGATCATCTCGTGGACGGCGATGAAGTGCGGGCCGACGACGTTCCAGTGCACGTGCTTCAGCGTGAGGTGCAGGTCGTTCATGGCGTGGAGACGACCCTGCAGCAGCTCCACGAGCGTGCGCGCGTCGTCCTCGGACATGCCGGGGGTGGTGTAGTAGATCTTCTCGGTGCTCATGCTTCGACCGTAGCGGCGTGGCGGACGAGGGCAAGTCACCCCTGGGGACCCGCCCGTCGGGGGCTGCGCGTGCCCGGCGAGGGTGCCGGTGGGGCCGCGCCGTCGGCGGGATGGTCCACACTGACGCCATGCCCGGAGCCGCCCTCGTCCGCCCCACGCTCGCGGTGCTGGTCGTCCTCGCCCTGGCCGGCTGCTCCGGCGGGGAGGACGACACCCCCGGGCCCCAGGAGCCGGCCCTGACCCTGGCGGCGGCGCTCGACGGCGGGCTCGAGGACGGTGAGCTGGACGACCTAGCCTTCGTGGACTCCAGCGCCGCCGAGGTCGCGGCCGACTGGACCGCCACCACCGAGGGTCTCGGCGACCTGGTCCCGACGGTCGCGCTCTCCGGCGTCGCCGAGACCGAGGACGAGCCCGTCGAGGGCGTCGAGACCGCCGCGGCCACCCTCGACTGGTCCTGGGACGTGGCCGGCGAGCCCTGGACGTACACCACCACCGTCCCCATGCGGCTGCCCGTGACCGACGGCGGGGGCGAGGGGTCCGGGACCTGGGAGCTGCAGTGGAGCCGGACGGTGGTCGAGCCCAGCCTGCGCGAGGCGACCACGCTGTCGCTGACCCCGGTCGCCGCCCGCCGCGGCGAGGTCCTGGGTGGTGACGGCGAGGCCCTGGTCACCGACCGGCTGGTGACCCGGGTGGGCATCGATCGGACGCAGGTCGCGCCCGGGCGGGCGGCGGCCTCGGCGCGTGCCCTGGCGGCGCTGGTCGAGGTGGCGCCGGGGCCGTACGCCGCCCGGGTGGAGGCGGCGGGCGACGCGGCCTTCGTGGAGGCGCTCGTGCTGCGCAACGAGGACGTCCCACCGGCGGTCGGTCCCGGGGTCGCGGAGATCGCCGGCGCCCGGCTGATCTCCGACCGGCTCCCGCTGGCCCCGACCCGCGAGTTCGCCGCGCCGGTCCTCGGCACGGTCGGCGAGGTCACCGCCGAGATGGTCGAGGAGGAGCCCGAGGCGTACGCCCCCGGCGACGTCGCGGGCCTGTCCGGTCTCCAGGCGCGCTACGACGACGTGCTCCGCGGCACCGACGGCGCCGTGCTGAGCGCGGTCGCCCCCGACGGCAGGGAGCGTCGCCTGGTGCGGGTGCCGGACCAGGACGGCGACCCGCTGCGCACCACGCTCGACGAGGACCTGCAGCTGCTGGCCGAGGACCTGTTGGCCGACGTCGGCCCGGCCAGCGCGCTGGTCGCGCTGCGCCCGAGCGACGGGGCGGTGCTCGCCGCCGCGAGCGGGCCCGGGGCGGACGGCCTGAACGTCGCCACCTACGGCCAGTACGCCCCCGGGTCGACCTTCAAGATCGTCAGCTCCCTGGCCCTCCTGCGCGGTGGTCTGACCCCGTCCTCCACCGTGCCGTGCACACCGACCGTCACCGTCGACGGACGGGTCTTCGAGAACTACGACGACTACCCGACCGGGTCGCTGGGCGACGTGCCGCTGCGCACCGCCGTGGCGCAGTCGTGCAACACCGCGATGATCGCCGAGCGCGACCGCCCCGGCCCCGACGGGGTGGCCACCGCAGCCGCGGCCCTGGGCCTCGGCGTCGACCGTGACCTCGGCTTCCCGTCCTACTTCGGCCAGGTCGGTGCACCCGGGTCGGAGACGGGGCGCGCAGCGACCATGATCGGCCAGGGCGAGGTGCTGGCCTCTCCGATGGTGATGGCCGCCGTCGTCGGCTCGGTGCAGGAGGGCGCCCGGGTGACGCCGCGGCTGCTGCCCGACCTCGACGTCGACACCGCCACCGGCGACGACCAGCCGCTGACGGCCACCGAGGCCGGGCAGCTGCGCAGCATGCTCCGCGCGGTGGTCACCGACGGCAGCGGCTCGTCTCTCGCCGACCTGCCTGGCCCGCCGGCCATCGCCAAGACCGGCACGGCGGAGTTCGAGGACGGCGGCGAGACCCGTACCCGGGCCTGGATGGTCGCCGCGCAGGGCGACCTGGCCGTCGCGGTCCTGGTGGCCGAGGGCGACTCGGGCTCGGGCACGGCCGGTCCCCTGCTGGAGGCGTTCCTGCGCACCGCCGGCTGAGACGCGGCGGGCGGCCGTCCGACCAGGCCGGGGGAAAGAGGAAGCCCCTCGCCGCATGGGGTCAGCGAGGGGCTCCCAGTCGTCTCCAGATGCTCCCTCCGAAGCCGACCCCTTGACTATACGCGCCCCCCGGGCGCGCGCAAGGGCTCAGAAGCTCACCCGCGGGGCCGGTCCGGCCGGCCGGACCGCGTGCCACAGTGACGGTCATGAGCCACACCGACGCCCTGCAGCTGCTGCCCACCGACCACCGCGCCCTCCTCGTCGGCGGGCAGTGGCGGCCCTCCGCCGACGGCGCGCGCTTCGAGGTCACCGACCCGGCCGACGGGTCCGTGGTCTGCGAGGTCGCCGACGGCACCGCCGAGGACGCGACGGCCGCGCTGGACGCCGCCGTGGCCGCGCAGCCCGGCTGGGCGGCCACGCCCCCGCGCGAGCGGGGCGAGGTGCTGCGGCGCGCCTTCGACCTGCTGATGGAGCGGGCCGACGAGGTCGCGGCCCTGATGAGCCTGGAGATGGGCAAGCCGCTCGCGGAGGCCCGGGGAGAGGTGGCGTACGGCGCGGAGTTCTTCCGCTGGTTCGCCGAGGAGGCCGTCCGCATCCACGGCCTGTGGATGCAGGCGCCCGCCGGCGGCAGCCGGATCCTCACGATGAAGAAGCCGGTCGGGCCCTGCCTGTTCATCACGCCCTGGAACTTCCCGTTGGCCATGGGCACCCGCAAGATCGCACCGGCCGTCGCCGCCGGCTGCACGATGGTGCTCAAGCCGGCCTCGCAGACGCCGCTGACGATGCTGGTCCTGGCCGGGATCCTGGCCGAGGCCGGGCTCCCCGACGGCGTCCTGAACGTCGTGCCCACCACCCGCGACGCCGACCTCTCCACGACGCTCCAGGCCGACGACCGCCTGCGCAAGGTCAGCTTCACCGGCTCCACCGCCGTGGGTCGCAAGCTCGTCGAGCAGTCCGCCCCCGGGCTCCAGCGGGTCAGCATGGAGCTCGGCGGCAACGCGCCCTTCCTGGTCTTCGAGGACGCCGACCTCGACGCCGCCGTCGACGGGGCGATGGTGGCCAAGATGCGCAACATGGGCGAGGCCTGCACCTCCGCCAACCGGTTCCTGGTCCACTCCTCGGTCGCCGAGGAGTTCGGCTCGCGCCTCGCGGAACGGATGGGGGCGCTGACGGTCGGCCGCGGGCAGGACGACGGCGTCGACGTCGGCCCGCTGATCGACGCGAAGGCGGTCGAGTCCGTGACCGGCCTGGTCGAGGAGGCGGTCGCCGACGGCGCGCGTCTGCTGACCGGGGGAGCGGCCCACGAGGGCGCGGGCCACTTCGTCGAGCCGACCGTCCTGGTCGACGTCGCGGCGTCGTCGCGGATCAACCGGGAGGAGATCTTCGGCCCGGTCGCACCGATCAGCACCTTCGAGACCGAGTCCGAGGCGGTGGCGCGGGCCAACGACACCGAGTACGGCCTGACGTCCTACGTCTACACGCGCGACCTGGCGCGCAGCATCCGCGTCGCCGAGGGCCTCGCCTTCGGGATGGTCGGCCTGAACACCGGGCTGGTCTCCAACGCCGCCGCGCCCTTCGGCGGCATGAAGGCCTCCGGGTTCGGTCGGGAGGGTGGTTTCGAGGGGATCGAGGAGTACCTCGAGACCACCTACGTCGCGCTGCCCGTGCCGGCCGCGGACTGACCCTCCGTCCGGGCTGACGACGTGGAGGTCTTCGGTGACGTCGCCGACGTCTGGCGCGACTTCGGCACCTACGAGGCGCCCGACGGGTGCTTCCACGACTGGGCCCTGCGGGTCGCCGACGACCCCGAGGTGCTGGCCTGGCTCCGGACGCTCGCCTCGGACCGCGAGCGCCAGCCCAACCTGATCCTCGCGGCAGCGCGCTGGAACGGCGTCGCGGCGCCCGGCCCGTACGACGCCCTGCGCGCAGCCCTGCTCGGCGACGACGCCGAGGGTCGGCGGCGGGGTACGCCCACGGGCCCGGTCCGCGCGACCGTGGCCGGCCGCCGTACCCAGACCAACGAGGTCGGTCGTCTGGCCACCCTGGCCCCGGTGCTCGGCCTGCTGGCAGCCCGGCACGGCGGGCCGCTGGCCCTGCTGGAGATCGGGGCCAGCGCCGGGCTGTGCCTCTACCCGGATCGGTGGGACTACACCTGGCACCTGCCCGACGGCGAGGTGTCGACCCACGACGGGGCCGCGGGCCGGTTGACCTGCGAGGTCACCGGTCAGGCGCCGGGCTCCGAGGTGTGGCCGGCCGGCCCCCTGCCGGTGGCGTGGCGCGGCGGGCTCGACCTCGCGCCGGTCGACGTCACCGACGACGACCAGGTCGCGTGGCTCGAGACGCTGGTCTGGCCCGAGCACGACGACCGGCGCGCACGGCTGCGTACCGCGGTGGAGGTGGCGCGGGCCGACCCACCGACGGTGGTCGCTGCCGACCTGACCACGTCCGAGGGCCTGGACCTGCTCGACGGACTGGTGGAGGAGGCCGGACGGCACGGTCGGGTGGTGGTGATGCACAGCGCCGTCACGGCCTACCTGCCGGTCGCGGCCCGCCAGGTGCTGGAGCAGCGGCTGCGCGGCCTGGTCGCGGCAGGGCGCGCGCACTGGCTGTCGAACGAGGGCAAGCGGGTGCACCCCGCCGTGACCGCGACAGGCCCCCCGGTTCCCGACGACGTGGCGACCTTCGTCCTCGGCCTCGACGGGCGGGCGGCGGCCTGGACGCACGGGCACGGCCGCAGCATGCGGTGGGTCGCCCCGGCGCAGCTGTAACGCTGTGTTACTTCATCCGGTACGGCGTCGTGCCGGTGCACCAGCCGAAGTAACACAGCGTTACAGCGGGGGGTGGCCGAGCGCGTCGACGAGGGCGCGGCGGGACGTCACGCCGAGCTTGCGGTAGACCCGCGACAGGTGCCACTCGACGGCCTTGACCGAGATCCCGGCGGCGGCGGCGATCTCGCGGTTGGTCTTCCCCTGGGCGGCCGGCTCGACGACGCGGCGCTCCGAGGCGGTGAGCCGCTCGAGGTGCGGCCAGGGCGCCGTGGTCCCGGAGGCGTCCAGGAGCCGGCGCGCCCGGCCGAGCAGCGGCCAGAGGCCCTCGGTCAGGGCGTAGTGCTCGACCGACGACAGCAGGCGTACGGCCTCCCGCTGCGCGGCCGGGTCGGCCGGTCCGCCGGAGCCGAGCAGCAGCAGGCCCGCCAGGTCGGTGTCGACCTGGGCGGTGAGCCTGAGCGCGGCCACCCCGTCCAGGGCGCGTCGCGCCTGCAGCAGCCGGGCCTCCCGGCAGCCGGTGGTGTCGAGGATCGCGAGCACCCGCAGCGCCTGCGCGGTGTCGTGCGCCGCGCCGGACACCCGGGCGTCGGCGAGGTGCTCCCCGGCCAGCTGGACGGCCTCGTCGCGCCGACCCACCCGCGCCAGCGCGAGCGCGGCGGCGACGCGCCAGGGCGGGCCCCCGACGGCCCCGTCGAGGAGTGCCCCGGCGGCGTGGAGGAGGTCGACGGCGGCGGCCGGGTCGCCCTGCGCGGCGGCCAGCTCGCCGGCCGCGTGCAGGTCGTGGGCGTGCACGACGCCGCGCGGGTCGTCGCGGGCCGCGCCGGTCGTGGGCCGCAGGCTCACCCCGGTCAGCACCTCGGCGGCGGCCGCCAGCTCACCCTGGGCCAGCAGCGCGTCGACGAGGCCGGCCCGGGCCGGTGCCGCGACGGCCTGGTCGGGCGTGCCGGCGAGGACACCGAACGCGGCGCGCGCCTCCCGAACGCGACCGGCCCGCAGGGCGTCCTGCGCGAGCCGGAGGCCGCCGACCGACGGCAGCGCCCGCTCCGGCACGACGCCGACGCCGACGACGCCGACAGCGACGGCGACAGCGACGGCGACAGCGACGGCGGGGACGGCGGGATCGGAGACGAGCACTCTCGGACCCTAGGAGCACCGGCGGTGCCCGCGAGGCAGGACGGCGAATCCCGTGGGCCCGGTTCAGTCCGGGGTCGTGCCCGTCACGCGGCCGAGGTGGGCCAGCAGCCGCGCCGAGTCGTCGGCCCCGGGCGGGACGGCCAGGCGCGGGCCGAAGCGCCCCGTCCGGTCGTCGGCCGGGGCCAGCACGTCGGCGGCGCCGGCCAGCCCGCGGGCCAGCGGGCCGGGCAGCCGGCGCAGGTCGCGGGCAGGCAGGTCGCGTACGGAGCGCGCCACGTCGTTGCCGTGGACGGCGACCTCGAGCGCGGCCGTCAGGACGACGGCCGTGGGGTCCACCCCGACCCCGCCCACCTCGACCCCGCCCACCTCGACCCCGCCCACCCCGACCCCGCCCACCCCGACCACGGGACCCACGGGGGCGGGCCGACGCCACGCCCGCACCAGGTCCTGGGCCTTGGCGCGCAGCTCGTCGGCGGTGGCGACCGGGCGGCCGAGCAGGGCCGGGCTCGCCGGGGACAGCCAGACCTGCCCGTCCGCGGCCTCGGTGAAGGCGTCGAGGGCGTCGTCGAGGTGCGCCAGCAGGTCGGCCAGGCGCCAGCCGTCGCACGGCGTCGGGCGCGCGAGGTCGTCGAGGGACACCGCGGCCAGCGTCGACCGGGTGTAGGTCACCGCCTGCGCGAGCAGCTCGACGCCCGGAGGCGTCGGGGTCATCAGACCGGGGCGTGGTCGGCCGGGAGGTGGTCGGGCAGACCGAACCGGGCGAAGAGGCCGGGGTCGAAGAACGCCCCGACGTGGGCCACCCGGTCGCCGTCCAGCGTCAGCACCTGCAGCTGGAAAGGCGTGAAGCCGCCGTCCGGCCCGCGCATGTAGAGACCGAGGGCGGGCTGGCCGTTGGCGGTCGTACGGAGCATCGGCATGTCCAGCGAACCGCCCGGGCACTGGGTGTCGATCAGCTCACCGATGGTCGTCGAGCCGCGGTACCAGCCGGTGAACGGCGGCATCTCCCACACGGCCTCGGCGGTGAGCAGCGAGACGATCCGGTCGATGTCCTTGCGCCAGAACGCCTCGACGTAGCGCGCGAGCAGGACCTCCTGCTCCGGGCTGAGGTCGTCGGCGACCGTGTCCTCGGTGAGGCCGCGCTCGGCCATCGTGGCGTGCGCGCGCTGCAGCGCGGAGTTGACCGCGGTGCTGGTGGTGTCCAGCGCCTCGGCGACCTCGGCGGCGCTCCACCGCAGCACGTCGCGCAGGATCAGCACGGCCCGCTGACGTGCCGGGAGGTGCTGGAGCGCGGCCACGAACGCGAGCCGGATGGTGTCGCGCTCGGCGACGGTCACGGCCGCGTCGGGGATCGGCTCGAGCCAGGGGATCTCGGCGTCGGGCGCGAGCTCGTCGGCGGCGCGCGAGTCGGGCGCCCCGAGCCCGGTGGGCAGCGGCCGACGGGGACGGCCCTCGAGGTTGGTCAGGCACACGTT
Source organism: Nocardioides aquaticus (assembly GCF_018459925.1). Taxonomy (NCBI): domain Bacteria; kingdom Bacillati; phylum Actinomycetota; class Actinomycetes; order Propionibacteriales; family Nocardioidaceae; genus Nocardioides; species Nocardioides aquaticus. The sequence continues at coordinate 4,470,141 of NZ_CP075371.1, read as the reverse complement.
GGTGGCGATCCGGTAGAGCCAGGTCCGCACCGAGCTGCGTCCCTGGAAGCCCGCCGAGGACCGCCAGGCCCGCAGCAGCGTCTCCTGCACCAGGTCCTCGGCCTCGTGGGCCGACCCGCTCATCCGGTAGCAGTGGGCGAGCAGCTCCCGGCCGTACCGGGCGGTCAGGGCGTCGAAGTCGTCGAGCTCCGTGCCGGTGCTCGTGCCGCCGGTCTCGGTCTCGATCTCGGACATCGGGGTCTCCTGGGTCAGGCTCATCGAGGGTGCCTCCGCGCTGGTCGTCAGTGTGCCTGTCCTGACCGACCGCGGTCGAGACCCGGACTCATCGGCGCCCGGGCCACGACCACGCAGCACCCGGCTCAGCTGGAGGTGTTCGCCGACGGCGGCTTCCACTCGTACGGCTGGACGACCACGAACCCGTCGCCCTGGAAGGCGTACTGGAAGGCCTCGCCGGAGCCGCCGCGGACCAGCGAGCTCATCTTCATGCTGTTGACGACCTGGGGGACCAGGTTGGCCGACCACGCCACGCAGGCCTGGACGTCGACGTAGGTCGGCTGCTGGCGGCAGTCGAGCAGCACCGGCTGCCCGACGGTGCACAGCGCCACCGTCCCGTGGCCGGTCAGCGTGGTGTTGAACAGCCCGCCGGCCATGATCCCGGCGCCCTTGGTGCGGTGGATGTCCCACTGCAGGCCGGCGTCGAAGGCCAGCAGGTTGCGCCCGTTGACGCTCAGCGCGTCGCCGTCGAGCTCGACCTGGAAGAGGTAGCCGGCCTCGTGGGCGAAGAAGACCTCGCCGCGGCCGCTGACCCGCATCAGCGGGTTGTCCTCGGCGGTGACCATCTTCTTCAGCAGCTTCATCGCGCTGCCGGCGCCCTCGTGGGTGAAGGAGATGTCGCCCTGGAAGGCCACCATCGAGCCCTTCACGGCCAGCACGTCCTCGCCCAGCGCGACGCGCAGCATCTGCGAGTTCTGCTGGGAGAAGCGCTCGGTGGCCTGGACCTCCTGGTGGCCCTGCTCGAACAGGCTGCTGCGCATGGCGGTGATCTCCTCGGGTCGACGGGTGACGGTCCCGCGAGGGTGCCACGTCCCGGTGGCCGTGCGGGGACCCTCAGGCGAACGTCCAGACCATCAGCTCGGTGGCCACCGCGGCGACCACGGTGGCGGCCGCCTGCGCCTCGGGCCCGTCGACCACGAGGGTGTCGCCCGCCGCGAGCGGCTCGGCGAGGCTGAAGCGGAGCAGCGCCCCGGTGGTCACGAAGACGTGGCGCAGGCTGCCCGGCGGCGAGGTGTCCGGGCCCAGCGCGAGCTCCTGGCCGGCCTCGAGCCGGACGACCTGGAGCGCCGCGCCGGTGGTGCCGAGCCGGAGCGCCGCGTCCTCACCGCCGACGACCCCGGGACCGGCGGCGAGCAGCGCCGCCCGCCCGTCGAGGTGCACCGGCGCCGGGGTGGTCGCGCCGTACGCCGGGGGCAGGCCGGGCTCGTCGGGCACCAGCCAGGCCTGGACGAAGCGCGACGGGACGCCGGGCGCGGCCGTCTCGGAGTGCTCCACGCCGGACCCCGCCGACAGCAGGGCCAGCGAGCCCGCGGCCAGCCGGCGGTCGGTGCCGAGGGAGTCGGTGTGGTCCAGCGCGCCCTCGACGACCCACGTGAGGATCTCGAGGTCCTCGTGGTGGTGGGTCTCGAACCCGCGCCCGCCGCCCAGGACGTGGTCGTCGTGGCAGACCATCGGCCCCAGCCGCAGCCGGTCGGGGTCGTAGTGCGGCCCGAACGAGAGGGCGTGCCGGGTCAGCCGCCCCGCGTCCCTGCTCGTGAAACGCGCCATTCCCCGTCGGATCTCCACCGTCACGGGCATCATTGTGCCCGTGTCCGCACCAGGGTCCGGCCAGCTCGTCCCGCCGGGCGCGGGTGTCCCTGTGCTGCCCCCGGGGTTCCGCTTCGGCGTGACCAGCTCGGCCTACCAGGTGGAGGGCGCGACCGACGTGGACGGCCGGGGGGCCAGCGTGTGGGACACCTTCGCCCGGGTGCCCGGCGTCGTGGCCGACGGCACCACCGGCGACGTCGCCGCCGGCCACTTCGGCCGGGTCGAGGAGGACGCGGCCCTGCTCGGCCGCCTCGGCGTCGACGACTACCGCTTCTCGGTCTCCTGGACGCGGGTCCAGCCGGACGGTCGCGGGCCGCTGGAGCCTCGCGGCCTGGACTTCTACGACCGGCTTGTGGACCGGGTGCTCGAGGCCGGCGTCTCACCGGTCGCCGTGCTCCACCACCACGACCTGCCGCAGGGCCTCGAGGACGACGGCGGGTGGCTGAACCCGGAGACCGTGCACCGCTTCGCCGAGCACGCCTCCGTGGTCGCCGGGCGCCTCGCCGACCGGGTCGCCGCCTGGATCCCGGTCTACGAGCCCGCCGTGATGGGCGTCCTGGGCTACGGCAGCGGCGCCTACGCCCCGGGTCGCGCGCTCTACTTCGACGGGCTGTGGGCCGCGCACCACCTGCTGCTGGGCCACGGCCACGCCACCGTCGCGCTGCGCGCCGCCGGGGCCCGCGAGGTCGGCTGCGCCAACAACCACGCCCCGATGTGGCCGGCCAGCGAGGACGCCGCCGACGTGGGGGCGACCAAGCTCTTCGACTCGGTGTGGAACGGGCTCTACCTCGAACCGATGCTGCTGGGCCGCTACCCCGCCGACCTGGCCCCGCTGATGCAGGACCTGGTCTCCCCGGGCGACCTCGCGATGATCCGGCAGCCGCTGGACTTCTACGGCGTGAACTACGACGGCCCGCTCCGCGTGGCCGCCGCGGCCGAGGACGCGCCCGCGCCCTGGCAGGTGCTCGAGCCGATCGGCCACCCGACCACCGACGACGGCCGGGCCGTGGTGCCCGACGCGCTGCGGGAGTGGCTGGTCGTGCTCCGCGCCCGGTTCCGTGCCGCCCTCCCGCCGATCCTGGTCACCGAGGTCGGGTGCGCCGTGGACGCCGAGCCCGACGCCGCCGGGGTCGTGCACGACGAGGCCCGCGACGGCTACCACCGGGCGCACCTGCAGGCGGTGGCCGAGGCCGTGCGCCGCGGCGTCGACGTCCGCGGGTACTACGCCCGGGGCCTGCTCGACGGCTTCGAGTGGACCGCCGGCCACGCCCACCGCTACGGCTTCGTCCACGTCGACCACGCCACCGGCGCGCGGACCCCGACGGTGTCCTTCGACCGGTACGCCGCGCTGATCGCCGCCCAGCCCCGGCACGCGGGGTAGGGCGGCCGGAAGTCCCCGGTCGGCCGGGAACTTCCGAACATGTCGGGCTTCGCAAAGGCCGACATGTTCGCAACCTGCCCGTCAGGTACGGCCCCGCAGGGCCGCCTCAGCGGCGCCCGAGCCCCCGGACCGTCCAGCCGGCGGCGCGCCACGGGGCCGGGTCGAGCGTGGTGCGACCGTCGAGGAGCAGGGGGCGGCGTACGGCGGCGCCGACCGCGACCGGGTCGGCGGCCGCGAACTCGGGCCACTCGGTCAGGTGCAGCAGCAGGTCGGCGCCGCGGGCGGCGTCGAGGGCCGAGCCGACGTGGTCGAGGTCGGGCGCCATCCGGCGTCCGGTCTCCCGGGCGGCCGGGTCGTAGACGGCCACCGAGGCGCCGCGCGCCTGGAGCGCGGAGGCCACGGCCAGCGCCGGGGAGTCGCGCACGTCGTCGCTGCCGGGCTTGAACGCCGCCCCCCACACGCCGATCCGCGCGCGGGTGACGGAGCCGCCGAGCATGGCGGTGGCGGCGGCGACCGTACGGCTGCGCTGGCGCAGGTTGACGTCGTCGACGACCCCGAGGAGGTCGGCCATGCTGGCGACGCCGAGCTCGCCGGCGCGGTGGCCGAAGGCGCGGACGTCCTTGGGCAGGCAGCCCCCGCCGAACCCGATGCCGGGGGAGAGGAAGCGTTTGCCGATCCGCACGTCGTGGCCCAGCGCCTCGGTCAGCGCGACCACGTCGGCCCCGGCGGCGTCGCAGACCTCCGCGACGGCGTTGACGAAGGAGACCTTGGTGGCCAGGAAGGCGTTGGCGGAGACCTTGACCAGCTCGGCGGTGGGCAGGTCGGTGACCAGCACCGGCACGCCGGCGTCCTCGAGCGGGGCGTACAGCTCGCGCAGCACCTTGCCGCCGAGGCCCTCGCCCTCGGGGCGGTGCGTGTCGACGCCGATCACGACCCGGTCCGGGCGCAGCGTGTCCTCCACGGCGTGGCCCTCGCGCAGGAACTCGGGGTTCCAGACCAGCTCGGCGTCGGCGCCGGCGGGGGCCAGCTCCGCGACCCGGCGGGCCAGGCGGGCGGCGGTGCCGACCGGGACGGTGGACTTGCCGACGACGTACGCCGGCCGGTCCAGGTGCACCGCCAGCCCCTCGACCGCCCCGTCGACCTGGGCGAGGTCGGCGCCCCGGCCGTCGCGGCGCTGCGGCGTGCCGACGCAGAGGAAGTGCAGGTCGGCGTGGGCGGCGGCCTCGGCGAGGGAGTCGGTGAAGCGCAGCCGGCCGGACGCGACGTGCGTGGCCAGCAGGGTGTCCAGGCCGGGCTCGTGGAAGGGCAGCTCGCCGCTCGCGAGCAGCGCCCGCTGCCGCGGGTCGGTCTCGACGCCGAGCACGTCGTGGCCCAGCTCGGCCAGGCAGGCGGCGTGGGTGGCGCCCAGGTAGCCGCAGCCGATGACGGAGATCCTCATGCGTCCAGCGTGCGCCGTGCGGGTGACGTCCCGATACCCCTCGCGGGGGGCGACGGGTGAACGGTTCCTGACGGGACGTGGTGCCGGATCAGGCCACGGCCGCGGCCAGTCTCTCCACCATCGTGGTGAGCCGGGCGGGGCTGGTGGCGACGTTGAGTCGCACGTGGCCGGCCAGCCCGGGCTGGTAGGCCTGCCCGGGCGCCGGCGCGACGCCGTGACCGACCGCGACGGCCGCCGGGTCGTCGTGGCCGTAGGCGCGCAGGTCCAGCCAGGGCAGGTACGTCGCCTCCATCCGTCGCATCCTCGCCCGCGGCAGGTGCGTGGTCAGCAGGTCGGCGAGCAGGTCGCGCTGGTGGCCGAGCCGCTCCACCAGCGCTGCCCGCCACGCGTCGCCCTCGCCCCACGCGACCCGGGCCGCGACCATGCCGAGCGGGGAGTAGGCGTGGTTCTGCACCAGCGGCACCCCGCGCAGCAGCGCCCGGTCGGCGTGGTCCGGCGCGACCACGACCGCGCAGTGCAGCCCGGCGGTGTTGAAGGTCTTCGACGCGCTCGTCACGGTCACCGCCCGCGGGTCGATGCCGGCGTACGGCGTGAACCCCAGGTCGGCAGGGAGCCCCGGCAGCACCAGCGGGCCGTGGATCTCGTCGGAGACGACCCGGGCCCCGTAGCGGTCGGCCAGGTCGCGCAGCGCCTCGAGCTCGGACCGGCGGGGGACCCGGCCCAGCGGGTTGTGCGGGTTGCAGAGCAGCAGGGTGCGGGCGCCGGCGGCGAAGGCCTCCTCGACCGCTGCGAGGTCGAGCCCGGCCGACTCCTGGTCGGGCGCGTCGGGGTCGGTGGTGACGTAGACCGCCTCGCGGCCGCTCACGGCGACGATGTCGCGGAACGGGGGGTAGCACGGCAGCGGGACGACGACCGGGCCCGGCGCGCAGAGCGTCTCGAGGACCAGCCGGATCCCCGCGATCACGTCACCGGTGACCACGCAGGCGTCCGGCTCGACGGCGTGGTCCCAGTGCCGGTGCGCCCACCCGGCGTACGCCTCGCCGACCCCGAGGTCGCCCAGCGGGGCGTAGCCGGTGGTGCCGCGGCGGACCGCGGCGGCGACCGCGTCGGCGACCGGCGCCGCCAGCGCGTAGTCCATCTCGGCCACGAACGCCGGGAGCACCCCGGGCGCGACCGAGCCCCACTTCAGGGGCAGCGCGTCGCGGATCGTGTCGTCGGGCAGGTCGTGGACCAGGTCGCTCACGCCGGCGACGCTACGCGGGGGCGCCGACCGGGGTGGTGCTCGCCGCGCGGTCCGGCAGGTGCTCGCCGAGCGCGGCGGCCACCCGGGTGCCCTGCTCGATGGCCCGCTCGGCGTCCAGCTCCGCGGCCAGGTCGGCGCCGCCCACCAGGTGCAGGCGCGGTCGACCGGCCCCGGGCAGGGCGGCCAGGGCGTCGTACAGGCCCCGGACGGACTCCTGGCCGGCGCAGAGCACGATGTGGTCGACCTCGAGGACGCGCTCGACGCCGTCGACGACGACGTGGAGGCCGGCGTCGTCGACGTGGGTGTAGGTCACCCCGCGGACCTGCTCGACGCCGGACTGCTTCAGCACCGCGCGGTGCGCCCAGCCCGACGTCTTGCCGAGGTCGCGGCCGATGGTCGAGGTCTTGCGCTGGAGCAGCGTCACCCGGCGCGCCGGGGTGCGCGGCGTCGGTCCGGTCAGGCCGCCGGGGTGCACGGCCGGGTCGCCGACGCCCCAGTGGTCCTTCCAGTCCTGGAGCGTCTCGGCCGGGTCGTGGGCCAGGAAGTGGCTGGTGTCGACGCCGATCCCGCCGGCGCCGACCACCGCGACCCGGGCACCGGGGACGACCTCGCCGGAGAGCACCTGGGCGTAGGTGACGACGCTGGGGTGGTCGACGCCCTCGAGGTCGGGCACCCGCGGCTCGACGCCGGTCGCGACGACGACCTCGTCGAAGCCGCGCAGGTCCGCGACGGTCGCGCCCGTGGACAGCCGCACGTCGACGCCGAGCACCTCGAGGCGGCGCGCGTAGTGGCGCAGCGTGTGGGCGAAGTCCTCCTTTCCGGGCACCGCCATCGCGTACCGGAACTGCCCGCCGATCTCGGGGCGCTGCTCGAAGAGCGTCACCGCGAGGCCACGCTCGGCGGCCGAGACGGCGGTGGCCAGCCCGGCCGGCCCGGCGCCGACCACGGCGACCCGGGCCCGGGACCGGGTGGGGGCCAGCACCAGTGTGGTCTCGCGGCAGGCGCGCGGGTTGACCAGGCAGGAGGCCGTGCGGTTGGCGAAGGCGTGGTCGAGGCAGGCCTGGTTGCAGGCGATGCAGGTGTTGATCTCGTCCGCCCGACCGGCCGCGGCCTTGGCCACGAACGCCGGGTCGGCCAGCAGCGGCCGGGCCATCGAGACCAGGTCGGCCTGGCCGGTGGCCAGCACCTCCTCGGCCATCTCGGGGGTGTTGATCCGGTTCGAGGCGCAGACCGGGACCACGTGGCCCGACGCGTGCAGGTCGGCGCGGAGCCGCGCGGTCGCGTCGCGCCAGGCCCCCGGCGGGACCTGCGTGATGATCGTCGGCACCCGCGCCTCGTGCCAGCCGATGCCGGTGTTCAGCACCGTCACCCCGGCGCCGACCAGGCGCTGGGCCAGCTCGAGGACCTCCTCCCACGTCTGCCCGCCCTCGACCAGGTCGAGCAGCGAGATCCGGTAGACGACCGGCAGGTCGCCGCCGACCAGCTCGCGGGTGCGGCGCACCACCTCGAGCGGGAAGCGCATCCGCTTCTCGGCGCTGCCGCCCCAGGCGTCGGTGCGGTCGTTGGTGCGGGAGGCCAGGAACTGGTTGATCAGGTAGCCCTCCGAGCCCATCACCTCGACGGCGTCGTAACCGGCCTTCACCGCCAGGGCGGCGGTCCGGGCGAAGTGGGTGGCGGTCCGGTCGACGCCGCGCGAGGTCAGCGCGCTGGGCCGGAAGGGCGTGATCGGCGACTTGCGGCGCGAGGCCGAGACGCTGAACGGGTGGTAGCCGTAGCGCCCGGCGTGCAGCACCTGCAGCGCGATCGCGCCGCCCTCGTCGTGCACCGCGCCGGTCACCTCGCGGTGGCGGATCGCCTGCAGGCGGGTGGTCATCTCGGAGGCCAGCGGCTTCAGCCAGCCGCGCTTGTCGGGGGCGTACCCGCCGGTGACGATCAGCCCGACCCCGCCGCGCGCCCGCTCCGCGAAGTACGCCGCGAGCCTCGGGAGGTCGCGGACGGTGTCCTCGAGCCCGGTGTGCATCGAGCCCATCACCACGCGGTTGCGCAGGGTCAGCCCGCCGGTGCCGCTGGCTCCGCCGAGGGTGATCGGCTCGAGCAGGTGCGGGTACGGGGTGCTCGCGGGGTCGGTGCCGGCGGTGGGCTGGGTCATGCGTGTGCCTCCAGGTACTCGGTGAGCCAGGTGACCCAGAACCGCTCCAGGCCGATCCCGCCGCGCAGCACCAGGTGCCGGTCGAGGTCGGGGCCGGTCAGCGCGGCGGGGTCCGGGTAGTCGCGGTCGGACAGCTGCTCGTAGTGCGTCAGCCGGGCGGTGTGCTCGACCAGCTGGGCGCGCGCGAGGTCGAGCACCGCGGCGCGGTCGCCGTACGACGCCCCGCGCAGCTTGACGGCCAGCTCGCTGCGGAAGGTCTCCATCGGCGTCGGTGAGGCCAGCCAAGCGGCAAGGGCGTCCTCGCCAGCAGTCGTCACCGTGAAGGTGCGCTTGTCGGGCCGCCCGGACTGGGCGACGGTCTCGACCGCGACCCACCCGTCGGCCTCCATCCGGGCCAGCACGCGGTAGATCTGCTGGTGCGTGGCGTGCCAGAAGTAGCCCAGCGAGCGCTCGAACCGGCGGGTCAGCTCGAGCCCGGAGCCGGGCTGCTCGCGCAGCGCGACCAGGAGCACGTGCTCGAGGGCCATGCCGCCATCGTGCCGCACCTATGCAACGAGTTGCAAGACACCCGCCCCCGGGGCGTCAGCCCACGGGGGCGACCGACCGCTTGGAGCCCAGCTCCACGCCCGCGGCGTCGAGGAAGGTCAGCGTGACGGCCCTGGCGGAGGCGGCCTCCGGAAGGGCCGCGCCGTAGCCGAGCGAGTCCGACCGCACCGGGAGGGTCCGGTCCACCCCGTCCCCCGTGACACGGACCGCGACGGCGTCGGCGTACGGCGAGACCCCGTAGACGATCGGGTTCCGCTGGTCGTCGAAGAACCCGCCGAGCTGGTCGGGCCGCGTAACCAGGAGGGTCGACCTCCCGTCGGGTCCGACGACCAACGGGTCGCAGCCGTACTCGAGCTGGGCCTCCGTCGGGACGCCGGTGCCGTCCCACGCCCTCTCTCCGTGGCTGAACGCGTAGCACGTCCTGCCGGTCGAGGATCCGGCGATCCACAGCGCGAAGTGACCGGTCCGGTCCTCGAACTCGGCGACCAGCAGCGGGTCCTCGAGACGGCCCAGGCCGTGTCCCGTGGTGTCGGGTGACTCGGCGAAGCCGAGGATCGCCTCCTTGACGACCTCGCCCGGGCCCGTGAGGGCGACGGCGGTCCCGGCGCCGGCGGTGAGGGCCAGCAGCCCAGCGGCCGAGAGCGCGACCACCCGTCGGCGGCGGGGAGGGGCGGTCGGCTGCTCGGCCAGGATCCTGGCCAGCGTGGTCGTCGACCACTGCGGGTCGAGCTCCTGCGGGGTGGGGGCGAGACGGCTGACGGTGTCGTGGTGGTTCATCGGGTGCTCCCGTTGTTCATGGCCACGCTCGTGGCGGCCGGACGTGCAGGGGACGGTCGCCGGCACCGCGTTCCAGCGCCTGGCGGGCCCGGTGGGCTCGGACCCGGAGGGTGCCGCTGCGGATGCCGACGACGGCGGCCGCCTCCGCGGTCGTCAGCCCGTCCCAGGCCAGCAGGAGCAGCGCCTCGCGCTGCTCGTCGGGCAGGGCGGCGAGGACGCGGAGCGCCTCCTGCCGCTCGGCGGCGACGACGCCCGCGTCGTCGGCTGCCGCGGCCGCGGACGACAGCAGGACCAGGCGGTCGGTGAGCGCAGTACGACGACCTGCCGCGCGACGGTGGTTGCCGACGACCTTGCGGGCGGCGCCGATCAACCAGGCGATCGGTGGTTCCGGGACGTCGTCCCAGCGTCGCCAGGCCTGGAGGAACGTCTCGGCCACCACGTCCTGGATGTCGGCGGACGGCACGTGACGGCGCACGTAGGCGGCGACGCGCGGCCCGTCGCGCCCCCAGGAGCGGGTGAACTCGTCGCGGTGGTCGTGGGTGCTCATGTCCCCGTAGTGTCCGGCCGGCCCGTGGGTGTTACCGCGCCCGATGACGGCGTGCCGTCAGCCCCGCCGGTCCCAGAACCCCCGCCGGTCCCCGTCCCCGCCGTCGCACCCGTGACCCCCACCACGCCCGGCGCCCACCCCCGTGGACGCGGGCGCCCGTACGCCTCCGCGCGGCCTACGATCCACCCATGCTGCTGCGCCGCCCCGCCCGAGCCGCCCGGGTCTCCCTCGTCACCGTCCCGCTGCTCGTCGCCGCGCTGGCCTGCGCGCCGGTCGAGGAGACCGCCGAGGACACCAGCGGGGACGCCGCGGCCGCCGACGAGTGCACGCCCGACCAGCTCGAGACGCAGACGCCCGGGACGCTGACGGTCGGCACCGACTCCCCGGCCTTCGAGCCGTGGTTCGTCGACAACGACCCGACCAACGGCGAGGGCTACGAGTCGGCGGTGGCCTACGCGGTCGCCGAGGAGCTCGGCTTCGCCGAGGACGAGGTCGAGTGGGTGACGGTGGGGTTCAACTCCTCCTACGCCTCCGGCCCGAAGACCTTCGACTTCGACATCAACCAGATCTCGATCACCCCGGCCCGCGAGGAGGCCGTCGACTTCTCGGACGGCTACTACCAGGCCTCCCAGGCCGTGGTCGCGCTGGAGGGCAGCGCCGGCGCCGAGGCGGCGTCCCTCGACGACCTCACCGACCTGCGCCTGGGCGCCCAGACCGGCACCACCTCGCTGACCGCGATCCGCGACATCATCCAGCCCTCGACCGAGCCGCTGGTCTTCGACGACACCAACGCCGCCAAGCAGGCCCTGCAGAACGACCAGGTCGACGCGATCCTGGCCGACCTGCCGACCGCGTTCTACATCTCCGCCGTCGAGATCCCCGGCTCCACGATCGTCGGGCAGTTCCAGCCCGAGACCGGCGAGCAGGAGGAGTTCGGGATGCTCTTCGAGAAGGGCTCCTCGCTCGTGCCGTGCGTCGACCAGGCCCTGGCCACCCTGACCGAGGACGGCACCCTCGCCGACCTCGAGCAGCAGTGGCTCTCGGACTCGGTCTCGGTGCCGACCCTGCCGTGACGGACCTGCAGGCCCCCTGGACGCCGAGCGGGCGCGAGCTCGAGCGGCGCGACGTCCGTCGCCGTCGCCGGCGGAGGTCGGTGCTCGTCGCGACCGCCGCGACGGTGCTGGTCGTCGGCGGCCTCGTGCTCGGCGTCGTCAGCTCCCCGGGGTGGCCGACGGTGCAGGAGACCTTCCTCGACCCGTTCCACGCCCGCGAGTCCTTCCCGGCGATCCTCGACGGGTTCTGGCTGAACGTCACGATGTTCCTGATCGCCGAGCCGCTGATCCTCGCGCTCGGGCTCGGGCTGGCCCTCGCCCGGCAGTCCCGCGCGCCGCTGATGGTGCCGCTGCGCGCGATCGCCGTGGTCTGGACCGACGTCTTCCGCGGCATCCCCACCCTCGTGCTGGTCTTCCTGCTGGTCTTCGGGATGCCCTCGCTCGGCCTGCAGGGCGTGCCCACCTCGATCTTCTTCTGGGCCACCGTCGCGCTGGTCGTCTCCTACAGCGCCTACGTCGCCGAGGTCTTCCGCTCCGGCATCGAGTCGGTGCACCCCTCGCAGCTGGCCAGCGCCGACGCGCTCGGCCTGTCCCGGGGCCAGGCAATGCGCTTCGTGGTGGTCCCGCAGGCCGTGCGCCGGGTCGTGCCCCCGCTGCTCAACGACTTCGTCTCGCTGCAGAAGGACACCGCGCTGGTGGCCTCGGTGTCGCTGTTCGACGCGCTCTTCAGCGCCCGCGACTACGCCAACTACAACTTCAACTACACCCCGTACGTCGTGGTCGCCGTCTTCTTCGTCGTCCTCACGGTCCCGCTGGCCCGCCTCACGGACGCCCTCGGCCGTCGCTACGCCGAGCGCGAGCGGGCGGGCGCACGGTGACCGGCCCGATGACCGGCCCCACGACCGGCCCCACGACCGGCCCGCTGCTCGAGGTCCGGGGGCTGCGCAAGACGTACGGGCCCCGCCTCGTGCTCGACGACGTCGACCTGAGCGTCGGTGCGGGCGACGTCGTCTGCCTGATCGGGTCGTCGGGGTCGGGGAAGTCGACGCTGCTGCGCTGCGTGAACCTGCTCGAGGACATCGACGACGGCCGGATCCTGCTCGAGGGCCGCGAGATCTCCGACCCGCTGGTCGACCAGCGCGAGGTCCGCTCACGGATGGGCACCGTGTTCCAGGCCTACAACCTCTTCCCGCACCTGACCGTGCTCGACAACTGCACCCTCGCGCCGCGCCGGGTGCACGGCGTGCCCCGGCGCGAGGCCGAGGCCAGGGCCCGGGCCCTGCTGGAGGAGTTCGGCCTGGCCGAGCACGCCGGCCAGCACCCCGACCGGCTCTCCGGCGGCCAGCAGCAGCGTGCCGCGCTCGTCCGGGCCCTCTGTACCGAGCCGAGCCTGCTGCTCCTCGACGAGATCACCGCCGCGCTCGACCCCGAGCTGGTCGGCGAGGTGCTCGCGATCGTGCGCCGCCTGGCCGAGCAGGGCACCACGATGGTGCTGGCCACCCACGAGATGTCCTTCGCCCGGGAGGTCGCCACCACGGTCTGCTTCCTGCACCAGGGCCGGATCCTCGAGCAGGGCCCTCCCGAGCAGATCCTCACCGCGCCGCGCGAGGAGCGTACGAGGCAGTTCCTGCGCCGGGTGCTGCCGGGCTGAGCGTCATCCCGGCCCGGGGCTGGACGGGCAGGTTTCGAACATGTCGGCCTTTGCAGAGCCCGACGTGTTCGGAGGTCCCCGGCCGACCGGGGACTTCGCGGCGCCCAAGACCGTGACACCACCGGTGTCAACGACCCGTGCCAGGATGCGGGCATGTCGGAGCAGCAGCAGGGGCAGGAGCAGTACGCGCTGGGGCGCGGGACCGGACCGCTGCGCGGGGTGAAGGTGGTCGAGGTCGCCGGGATCGGGCCCGGCCCGCACGCCGCGATGATCCTGGCCGACCTCGGCGCCGACGTGATCCGCGTCGAGCGGCCGGGCGGCTCGTTCCTGGTCGGCGGTCCCGACGACCTGCTCAACCGCGGCCGGCCGAGCGTGGCCCTCGACCTCAAGCAGCCCGAGGCGGTGGCGACGGTGCTCGACCTCGTCGAGGGTGCCGACGTGCTCCTTGAGGGGATGCGCCCCGGGGTGACCGAGCGGCTCGGGCTGGGCCCGGCCGACTGCCACGCCCGCAACCCGCGCCTGGTCTACGGCCGGATGACCGGGTGGGGCCAGGACGGGCCGCTGGCGAGCGCGGCCGGGCACGACCTCAACTACGTGGCGCTGTCCGGCGCGCTGTTCGGCCTCGGCCAGGACCCGGCCCGCCCGCACTTCCCGACCAACCTCGTCGGCGACTTCGGGGGCGGGTCGACCTACCTCGTCATCGGGGTGCTCGCCGCCCTGCTCGAGGCCCGGCTCTCCGGGCAGGGCCAGGTCGTCGACGCCGCGATCGTCGACGGCACCGCCCACGTCAACACCATGACGGCGGCCTTCGTCGGCGCCGGCACCTTCCGCGAGGAGCGCGCGGTCAACCTCCTCGACGGCGGCGCGCCGTACTACGACCTGTACGAGACCTCCGACGGCGAGCACATGAGCGTCGGTGCGCTGGAGCCGCAGTTCTTCGCCGCCTTCCTCGACCTGCTCGGGATCACCGACGAGAGCCCCGGGCAGGCCGACCTCGACCGGTACGCCGAGATGCGCGAGCTGATCACCGCCCGCTTCGCCTCCCGCACCCGGGCCGAGTGGACCGAGGTCTTCGAGGGCACCGACGCCTGCGTCGCGCCGGTGCTGCGGATCAGCGAGGCCCGGCAGCACCCGCACCTCGCGGCCCGCGGCACCTACGTCGAGCACCACGGGCGGGTGCAGCCGGCCCCCGCGCCGCGCTTCTCCCGCACCGCGGCGTCCCTGTCCACGCCCCCGCCGGCCCGCCCCGGCCAGCAGACCCGTGCGGCGCTCGCGGCGTGGGGCGTCACCGACGTCGACGGCCTGCTCGAGCGCGGCGTCGCGGTGCAGGCCGACTGACCCGTGCGTCCCTTCCTCTTCCTCGGCACCCGGGCCGAGGACCTCGCCGCCGACGGGGAGTACGACGCGGTGCTCCGGTTCTCCGGGCTGGCCGAGCGCGACCTCCGGCGCGTCCGCCTCGAGCGCGACGAGCTGCCCCCGCTCGACCTCGACGACTGGTCGGGCATCGTGCTGGGCGGCGGGCCGTACAACGTCAGCGACCCTGACGACCTGAAGTCGCCGGCCCAGCGCCGCGCCGAGGCGCGCCTGGCCGACCTCGCCGAGCAGGTCGTCGACGCCGACTTCCCGTTCCTGGGCGCCTGCTACGGCATCGGCACGCTCGGGCGGCTGCGCGGGGGCGCCGTGGACCGCACCTTCGCCGAGCCGATCGGGGCGGTCACCGTCACCCTCACCGACGCCGGGCGCACCGACCCCCTGACCGCCGACCTGCCGGGCTCCTTCGACGTCTTCCTGGGCCACAAGGAGGCCGTCTCGGCACTGCCGGGCGGTGCGGTCCTGCTGGCCACGGCGCCGTCCTGCCCGGTGCAGGCCTTCCGGATCGGCACCCGCGTCTACGCCACCCAGTTCCACCCCGAGCTCGACGTGGACGCCCTGTGCACCCGGATCGAGGTCTACCGCCACCACGGCTACTTCGAGCCGGCCGCGGCCGAGGCGGTCAAGGCGGCCGCGCGCACCGCGACGGTGACCGAGCCGACCCGGCTGCTGGCGCGCTTCGTCGAGCTCTTCGCCCGCCGCTGAGCCCCTCCATCCGGGGGAGTACGGCGCTGGGTCGGCGTGGTTCAGTGAGGACATCGAGCGCGGCACCGGCCGCGCACCTCAAGGAGGCGACGAGCATGGCGATCGGCGACAAGGCAGAGAACAAGGGCGAGAACCTCGGCGGCAAGCTCAAGGAGGGCACCGGCAAGGCGACCGGCAACGAGCGCCTCGAGGCCGAGGGCAAGGGCGACCAGGCCTCCGCCAACCTCAAGGACGGCGTCGAGAAGATCAAGGACGCCGCGAAGAACATCGTCGGCGGGGACAAGAACAAGCACTGACGCAGCACCGCCGGAGCGAGGGGCGGGCACGGTCCGCCCCCCGCACGGACCATCACCCCTCCTCTCCGTACAGTCGGGGACGAGGGGTGATGTGTGTGCAGGCCTGGTTGCAGCGAGCGCTGTGGGACGTGGTCCCGCGCGACCACCGGCAGTCCCAGAAGGACCTCAGGCGACGCCAGCTGATCACGGCGGGGTTCGTCCTCGCCGGCGCCGTCGTGCTCGGCTTCCTGCTCCGGCTGGAGCCCGGCAGCACGGCGTTCTACGTCACCTCGCTGGTCGTCGCCGCCGTGTGGTTCGTCGGCGCGTTCGCCTCCGGCCCGCTCCACCTCGGCCGGATCCCGATCGGCACCGACCTGTCCGGGCCCACCAAGCGCCCGATCACCGCGCCCCTGGCGCTCGGCGCCGGGCTGGCGCTGTTCTTCGTCGCCGGGGGCCTCGTGGTCGCCCAGATCCCGTGGCTCTCCGACCAGGTCGCGAAGGTGATCTCCTACGCCGACGCCGGGTCCCTGCCGCTGCTGGTGGCGATCACCGCGATCAACGGCATCGCCGAGGAGCTGTTCTTCCGCGGGGCGCTCTACGCCGCGATCACCAAGTACCCGATCCTGTGGTCGACGCTGGCCTACGTCATCGCCACCGCCGCGACCGGCAACATCATGCTGGCCTTCGCCGCGATCCTGCTCGGTCTCGTCGTGGGGCTGCAGCGCCGGGCCTCCGGCGGCATCCTGGCGCCGATCATCACCCACTGCGTGTGGTCCATCAGCATGCTGGTGGCGCTGCCGTACATCTTCGGCACCGCCTGAGCCTCCGTCCCCGCACGGGACGGCCGGGGCGTCCGCGCGTCAGGTGCGGGCGGACTCCGCGATCGCGCGGCGCACGGCCTCCTGGTAGGCCACCGGCTCGCCCGGGACGATGTCGCGGATGCGCTGCTCGGTGACGACGACCTCGGTGGCCATCGAGTCGATCAGGTTCTTGCCGGTGGTGGCGTCGACGTCGGTCACGAAGCCGATCCAGTGCGAGGAGAGCTTCGGGGTCAGCACCGGAACCGTGACCACGAACGGCCGCCGGCCGTTCATCACCTCGGCCGCCTCCTGCAGCATCTGGAGGTAGCTGAGGACCTGCGGGCCGCCGATGTCGAAGGTCTGGCCGAACGCGGGCTCGCAGTCGACCACGCCGGCGAGGTAGCGCACGACGTCCTCGATCGAGATCGGCTGGGTCTTGGTCTTCGCCCACTTCGGCACGACCATCGCGGGCAGGTTCTTGACCAGCTGACGGGTGATCTCCCAGGAGATCCCGCCGGCGCCGACCACGATGGCCGCGCGCAGCACGGTGACCGGCACGCCGGCCTCACCGAGCAGGGTCTCGACCTCGCGGCGCGAGCGCAGGTGGGCCGAGAGGTCGCCGTCCTCGTCGCCGAGCCCGCCGAGGTAGACGATCTGGCGCACGCCGGCCTCGCGGGCGGCGCGGCCGAAGGAGCGCGCGGCCTCGGCGTCCTTGCGCTCGAAGTCGTTGTCGTCGAGGGAGTGCACCAGGTAGACGGCTACGTCGACGCCGGCCATCGCGGCCTCGAGGCTGGGCACGTCGCCGACGTCGCCGTAGACCGCCTCGGCGGGGCCGGTGTAGCCGCCCGGGCGCCGGGTCATCGCGCGCACGGTGCGGCCCTGCTCCACCAGCGCCGGGACCAGGCGGGCACCGACGAAGCCGGTCGCACCGGTGACCAGGACGGAGACGGAGTCAGACATGGCCCCAACATAGGTGCCCGGACCCGGACCGTGCCTCGCCCTGCCGGGTCAGGCGCCCCGCCGGGTCAGTCCGCGGGCCCGGGCGGCTCGCGCCGCGCGGACCGTTCGGCGCGCTCGGTGATCCCGGCCCGCTTGGTCTCGTCCATGCCGAGCTCGTAGGCGTGGACGAGCCCGTTGATCGACAGCGGCTTCAGTCGCTCCACGACGTCCTGGATGGTCTCGGGGGTCGCCCCGGACTCCTGGTAGACCGGCCAGACCCGGGTGCGGAACACCTCGTACAGCTCGCGGGCCACGGCGCGCCCGTGCGCGGCGTAGACCTCGGCGGCGGCCCGCGCCGCCTCCAGCGGGAAGCCGACGTCGAGCAGGCCGAGCCCGATCGAGAGCTGGGAGACCGCGACCTCGTAGTGGTTCGGCGGACCGGTGGGGCCGACCGGCCGGACGATGCCGAGGGCCCCGAGCGTGTCCACGTCTGCGTCCTCGAGCGGACGGCCCGCGCGGCTCTCGAGGTCGCCGCGCGACATCGTGACCGGCAGGTCGGCCTGCCACGGGGCGAGCATCGCGCGCCGCAGCGCGATGTCCTCGGGGCTGGCGTCGTCGGGGATGCCCCCGACGTACCGCTCGATCGCGGCGAGGGTGAACCCGTGGCTCTGCAGCTCCTGCACCAGCTCGAGGCGGGCGAGGTGGTCCCGGCCGTAGAAGCCGGACCGGCCGCGCCGCACGGGCGGCGGCACAAGGCCGCGCGAGGTGTAGAAGCGAACGTTGCGCACGCTCATCCCGACCCGGGCGGTGAGCTCCTCGAGCGTCAGCAGGCCCTCGTCCACACGGCACCTCCCTGCCCTCGGTCGGCGCCCGCGACGGGTGCCGGTGACCCACGCCACACGGATGGCTTGACCACGATGACAGTGATGGTGTCACAATCGACGTACGCGGTCGTCGGGGACCCGGCCCGCGGCACACTCGACACCTGGGACGGTCATGGCAGAAGCATTCGTGTACGACCACATCCGCACGCCGCGCGGCAAGGGCAAGGCCGTCGGCAGCCTCCACGAGGTCAAGCCGGTCGACCTCGCGGTCGGCCTCCTCGAGGAGGTCCGCCGGCGCAACCCCGGCCTCGACCCGGCCCGCGTCGACGACGTCGTGCTCGGCGTGGTCTCCCCGCTGGGCGACCAGGGCGGCGACGTGGCGAAGACCGCGGCGCTGGCCGCGGGCTACCCCGACACCGTCGCGGGCGTGCAGCTGAACCGGTTCTGCGCCTCGGGCCTCGAGGCCGTCAACCAGGCCGCGCAGCGCGTGCGCAGCGGGTTCGAGGACCTGATCCTCGCCGGCGGCGTCGAGTCGATGAGCCGGGTGCCGATGGGCTCCGACGGCGGCGCCTGGGCGATGGACCCGGCCACCGCGCTGACCACCGGCTTCGTGCCGCAGGGCATCGGGGCCGACCTGATCGCCACCCTCGGCGGCTGGACCCGCGACGACGTCGACGCCTACGCCGCGGAGTCGCACCACCGCGCCGCGAAGGCCTGGGCCAACGGCTACTTCGCCGGCTCCGTCGTGCCGGTCAAGGACCGCAACGGCATCACCGTGCTCGAGCACGACGAGATGGTCCGCCCCGACACCAGCCCCGAGAGCCTGGCCGGCCTCAAGCCGTCCTTCGCCGGGATCGGCAAGGACGCCGGCTTCGACGACGTGGCCCTGGAGAAGTACCACTGGGTCGAGAAGATCGACCACGTCCACCACGCCGGCAACTCCTCGGGCATCGTCGACGGGTCCGCGATCGTGGCCATCGGCTCCGAGCAGGTCGGCACCGACCTCGGGCTGACCCCCCGGGCCCGGATCATCTCGGCCGCCGTCTCCGGCGCCGACCCCACGATCATGCTCACCGGTCCGGCCCCGGCGGCCCGCAAGGCGCTGGCCAAGGCCGGTCTCGAGGTCGGCGACATCGACCTGTTCGAGATCAACGAGGCCTTCGCCGCGGTGGCGATGCGCTTCATGCAGGACCTCGACATCTCCCACGAGATCACCAACGTCAACGGCGGCGCGATCGCCATGGGCCACCCGCTGGGTGCGACCGGCGCGATGATCCTCGGCACCCTGGTCGACGAGCTCGAGCGGCGTGACCTGCGCCGCGGCCTGGCCACGCTCTGCGTCGGCGGCGGCATGGGCATCGCCACCATCGTCGAGCGCGTCTGACCGCGGCCCGCCGCCGCCCGCACCCCGTCCCGCAGACCCCGAAGGACTCCCCGTGAGCACCAGCACCACCGAGCAGACCCGGACCGCCGTGCGCTACGAGCGCGACGCCGACGGGATCGTCACCCTGACCCTCGACGACCCCGACCAGTCCGCCAACACGATGAACGACCTCTACCGCGACTCGATGGCCGCGGCCGTCGCCCGGCTGCACGACGAGCTGGCCGCCGACGGCGACAGCATCACCGGCGTGGTCGTGACCAGCGCGAAGAAGACGTTCTTCGCCGGCGGCGACCTCAAGCAGATGGTCACCACCACCCGCGACGACGCGCCCCGGGTGTTCGCGATGGCCGAGGACGTCAAGGCGTCCCTGCGCCGCCTCGAGACCTTCCCGCGCCCGGTCGTGGCCGCGATCAACGGCGCCGCCCTCGGCGGCGGGCTCGAGATCGCCCTGGCCTGCAACCACCGGATCGCCCTCGACCACCCCGCCACCCAGCTCGGCCTGCCCGAGGCCACGCTCGGGCTGCTGCCCGGCGGTGGCGGCGTCACCCGGGTCGTCCGGATGCTCGGCCTGCAGACCGGCCTGATGGAGGTCCTGCTCCAGGGTGCCCGCTTCAAGCCGGCCCAGGCCCTCGAGAAGGGCCTGGTCGACGAGCTGGTCGCGACCCGCGAGGAGCTGCTGCCGGCGGCGCGGGCGTGGATCGCCGCCCACCCCGACCAGGCGGCCAACCCCTGGGACGTCAAGGGCTACAAGATGCCCGGCGGCACCCCGCGCACCCCCGCGCTCGCGCAGTTCCTGCCGGCCTTCCCGGCCCTGCTGCGCCAGCAGACCAAGGGCGCGGTCTACCCGGCCCAGCGCGCCATCCTCTCGGCGGCCGTCGAGGGCGCGCAGGTCGACTTCGACACCGCCTCGCGGATCGAGTCGCGCTACCTGACGTCGCTGATCACCGGTCAGAACTCCAAGAACATGATCCAGGCGTTCTTCTTCGACCTCCAGGCGATCGGCTCCGGCTCGCTGCGCCCGCAGGGCATCGCCCCGTGGAGGCCGACCAAGGTCGGTGTCCTCGGCGCCGGGATGATGGGCGCCGGGATCGCCTACTCCTGCGCCCGCGCCGGGCTCGAGGTCGTGCTCAAGGACGTCGCGCAGGCCAACGCCGACAAGGGCAAGGCTTACTCCGAGGGCCTGCTCGACAAGGCGATCGCCAAGGGCCGCTCGACGGAGGAGAAGAAGGCCGAGCTGCTCGGCCGGATCACCGCCACCGAGGACCCCGCCGACCTGGCCGGCTGCGACCTGGTCATCGAGGCCGTCTTCGAGGACCCCTCGCTGAAGGCGAAGGTCTTCGCCGAGGTCGCCCCGCACGTGGACGCCGACGCGCTGCTGTGCTCCAACACCTCGACGCTGCCGATCACCGGCCTCGCCGAGGGCGTCGACCGCCCGGCCGACTTCATCGGGCTGCACTTCTTCTCCCCGGTCGACAAGATGCCGCTGGTCGAGATCATCCGCGGCGAGAAGACCACCGACGACGCCCTGGCCAAGGCCTACGACGTCGTGCAGCTGATCAAGAAGACCCCCATCGTCGTCAACGACAGCCGCGGGTTCTACACCTCGCGCGTGATCGGCACGATGGTCACCGAGGGCCTGGCGATGCTGGCCGAGGGCGTGCACCCCCGCAGCCTCGAGCGCGCCGCGACCCAGGCCGGCTACCCCGTCGGCACGCTCCAGCTCTCCGACGAGCTCAACATGGAGCTGATGGCGAAGATCGAGAAGGCGACCCGCGACGCCCACGAGGCCGAGGGCCGCGAGGTCGTCGAGCACCCCGGCCAGGCCGTGGTGCGCCGGATGATCGAGCTCGGCCGCCCCTCCCGGCTCAAGAGCGCCGGCTTCTACGACTACGCCGACGGCCGCCGTACGGGCCTGTGGCCCGGGCTGGCGGAGGAGTTCCCGGTGGCCGAGCAGCAGATCCCGCTGGTCGACGTCCAGCAGCGGATGCTCTTCGCCGAGGCGCTCGAGACCGCGAAGTGCTTCGAGGAGGGCGTGGTCACCTCGGCGGCCGCCGCCAACATCGGCTCGATCATGGGCATCGGCTTCCCGCCGGCGACCGGGGGTGCCGCGCAGTACATGACCGGCTACCAGGACCCGGCCGACGACACCGCCGAGATCGGCCTGGCCGCGTTCGTGCGCCGCGCCGACGAGCTGGCCGAGGCGTACGGCGAGCGCTTCCGGCCGACGCCGTGGCTGCGCGACCTCGCGGCCTCGGGCGGCGCGTTCCCCGTCTGACGCAGCACCAGGGCTCCGGGCCGGACCGCAGGACGTCCTGCCCGGAGCCGCGGACGCGGGAGATCGTCCCTGGTCGTGGCGTGGAGCCTTGACATCGTCAGGGGTCGGGCGGAGTGTGCCAGCAGCCGTGTTCACGACCGGGCCCTCTGGACCTGGCGCGCGGCCGGTCCTCGAGGAGATCCCGTGTCCCTGCCCCACCCCGGAAGTGCCGCACGCCGCCGCACGCTCGGCGCCCTCTCGGCGGGGGTGCTCGCGGCCGCCATGGTCGCGACGCTGTCGCCCGCCCAGGCCGCCCAGGCCGCCGACGAGGCAGGGGGGCTGCGCGAGATCGACCCGGGTGCGGCCGACCTGCGGTCGGCGGAGACCTTCGAGGACGGCCGCTACATCGTGCTGCTGACGCAGCCGAGCATCGCGGCCTACGACGGCGGCACCCCGGGGCTCGCCCCGACCAAGGCGGCCCCGGGGGAGTCGCTGCGCACCGGGACGTCGGCGTTCGGTGACTACCGCTCCTTCCTGGCCCGCCAGCAGCGCAGCACGGCCTCCGCGGTCGGGGCCGAGGTGGTCCGCAGCTACACCGTGGCCACGAACGGGTTCGCGACCGAGCTCAGCGCCGAGCAGGCCGCCGAGCTGTCCGCCGACAAGGATGTTTACGCCGTCCTCCCGGTCGAGGCCCGCTCGATCGACGCCCGCGACAACTCCGCCTCGTTCCTCGGGATGTACGGCAAGCGCGGCGTCTGGAAGAAGCAGGCCGGCTCGCAGCGCGGTGCCGGGTCCGGCATCGTGGTCGGCGACCTCGACACCGGGATCTGGCCGGAGAACCCGTCGTTCACCGGCGACCCGCTCAGCGTCACCCCGACCGGGCCCTGGGACGCCACGGTCGACCCGCTGGGCACCACCACGATGCGCAAGTCCGACGGCGGCACCTTCCGCGGCGCGTGCGAGACCGGCGAGGAGTTCGCGGTCGCCGACTGCTCGACCAAGCTGATCGGCGCCCGGGCCTACCCGGACACCTTCGTGGACAGCGTCCCCGAGGACGAGTACTCCCCGGCCGAGTTCCTCTCCCCGCGCGACGGGGGTGGCCACGGCAGCCACACCGCGAGCACCGCCGCCGGCAACGTCGTGCGGGGCGTCACCGTCGACGGCATCGACTTCGGCGAGGTCACCGGCATGGTCCCGGGCGCCTCGATCGCCTCCTACAAGGTCTGCTGGGAGGACACCGACCCCGACACCGGTGGCTGCTACACCGACGCGATCCTCGCAGCGATCGACGACGCGGTGCGTGACGGCGTCGACGTCATCAACTTCTCGATCTCGGGTGCGCTGGAGACCGTCGTGGACCCGGTCGAGATCGCCTTCGCCGGCGCCGCCGACGCCGGCGTCTTCGTCGCGGCCTCCGCCGGCAACAGCGGGCCCACCGCCTCGACCGTGGCCCACAACAGCCCGTGGCTGACCACGGTGGCCTCCTCGACCTACCGGAACTTCGAGGGCACCGTCGAGCTCGGTGACGGCAGCACCTACCTCGGCGCGATGGTGGACCGTGAGGGCCTGCCCGCGCAGACCCCGCTGGTCGACGCCGCCGACGCGGTCGCCGCGGGTGCCGACCCGGGCGAGGCCGCGCTCTGCGGCCCCGACACCCTGGACGACGCCGCGGTCGACGGCTCGGTCGTGCTCTGCCTCCGGGGCACCTACGACCGCGTGGCCAAGTCCGCCGAGGTCGAGCGTGCCGGCGGGGTCGCGATGATCCTGGTCAACCCGGCTGCCAGCAGCCTGGACGCGGACCTGCACGCGGTGCCCACGGTGCACCTGCCCGACACCGCGCTGCCGGCGGTCTCGGCCTACCTCGACACCGCCGAGACGCCGACCGCCGCCCTGCTGCCGGGCAACGAGTCGGAGGAGGCCAGCGCCCCGCTGCCGGTCGTCTCGGGCTACTCCTCCCGCGGCCCCGCCCTGGCCAACGACAGCGACATCCTCAAGCCCGACATCGCGGCCCCCGGGCAGAGCGTGCTCGCGGCCGTGGCGCCCCCGTCCAACAGCGACCGCGACTTCGACCTCTACTCCGGCACGTCGATGGCCGCCCCGCACATCGCCGGGCTCGGTGCCCTGCTGATGGCCGAGAACCCGACCTGGACGCCCCAGATGGTCCAGTCGGCGATGATGACGACGGCGACCAGCACGCGTACCGAGAAGGGCGGGTCCTCCCGCGACGCCTTCGCGCAGGGCGCCGGTCAGGTCGCCCCGGCCGCCATGGACCGGCCGGGCCTGTTCATCACCTCGACGCCGCGCCAGTGGTACGGCCTGCTCACCGAGCAGGGTCTCGACACCGGGGTCGAGAGCCGCGCCGCGGGCACGGTGAACCTGCCCTCGATCGCCGACCACGCCGTGGTGGGCAGCACCACCGTGACGCGCAGGGTCACCAGCCAGGTGGCCGGGACGTGGCGGGTCCGGGGCCGGGTCCCCGGGTTCAGCGTCCGCGCGGTCACGCCGACGGTGACGGCACCGCGCGCCGGGGTGAGCCGGAAGGTGACGCTCGAGTTCACCGCCCGGCCCGGCACGGCGCTGGAGCAGTGGCGCCAGGGCTTCGTCACCCTGACCGGCCCCACCACGGTCCGGATGCCGGTCGCGCTGCGACCGACCGCCCTCGAGGCGCCGGAGGTGGTCACGGGCACCGGGACCACCGGGTCCACCGACGTCACGATCACCAGCGGCAGCACCGGCGAGGTCGACCTCGCCACGCTGGGCCTGGCCCAGGCCGAGTCGACCGAGGGCGCCGTCGGGATCGGGGAGTCGGCCGGCTACTGCGTGCCGGTCGCCGACGACAGTGAGGTCCTCCGCCTCGACGTCGACGCAGCCGACGACAGCTCCGACCTCGACCTCGTCGCGATCCCGACGAACGCGGCGTGCTCCGCGGCCACGGGTCCCGAGGTCAGCTCGGCCACGGGCTCGGCCGACGAGTCGGTCACGGTCGAGGACCCGGAGTCCGAGGCCTACGCGGTCTTCGTCGATGGCTTCGCCGCCGGCGACGACGGCGCCCCGATGGCCTTCCGGCTCGACACCTACGACCTCGGTGCCTCCGACACGCTCGGCGGGTTCACGGTGTCGCCCGATCCGCTGCCGGTGACGCAGGGTGAGGAGTCGACCTACACGGCGTCCTGGACCGACCTGGCGGCCGACAACCGCTACCTGGGCCTGGTCCGCTACGGCGACACCGGTCTCGCCACCACGGTCGAGGTCTCCACGCTCGGCGGGGAGTGACCGGGCAGGAGACCTGGCCAAACCGCTCCGCGTGAGGCGGGCGGCGGGCGAGGATGGGCCGGTGAGCGCCGGCCCCCTCCCCACCGCCCCCTCCGGGCCCGTCCCCGGGGCCCCCGGCCCGAGCACCACGGGCGCCGCGGTCGAGGTCCATGACCTCCACGTCCGCTTCGGTGCCGTCGAGGCCGTCGGCGGGATCAGCCTGACCGCCACCGCCGGTCGCGCGACCGCGCTGCTCGGCCGCAACGGCGCCGGCAAGTCGACCACCATGCGGGTGCTCGCCGGGGTCGTGCCGGCCACCTCGGGCGACGTCCGCGTCGGCGGCCTCGACGTGCGGCGGGAGCGGCTGGCCGTCCAGCGCCTGGTCGGCTACTGCCCCGACGTCGGCGGCCTGGTGCCCCGGGCCACGCCGTGGGAGCACCTCCAGCTCGCGGGTCGGCTGCGGCGGCTCGGACCCGGCTGGGAGGACCGCGCCCGCGACCTGCTGGAGCGCTTCGAGCTCGGCGGCGTCGCGCACCGGACCACCTCCGGCTTCTCCCACGGCATGGGGCGCCGGCTCTCGGTCGTGCTGGCCGCCGTGCACGAGCCGTCGGTGCTGCTGCTCGACGAGCCCTTCGACGGGGTCGACCCGATCGGGGTCGAGGCCACCTTCGACGTCGTGGCCGACGCGCGCGCCCGCGGCGCCTGCGTGCTGGTCTCGACCCACCTGCGCGAGCTGGCCGTCGAGGTCTGCACCGAGGTGGCGGTGCTGCGCGCCGGTGCCCGGGTGGCCACGCTGCCCGCGGCCCGGATGCTCGGGGAGGACGGCGCGCGTGAGTACCGCAGCCTCCTGGACTGACACGGCCCGCCGGGAGGCCCGCGGCTCGCTGGTGGACGTCGGCCACCTGGTCCGGTTCCGGGTCGGGACGCTGCCGCGCCGCACGCTGCGTGGGGGACTCCTCGCGGTGCTGTCCGTCACCGCGGGCAGCGCGACGCTGCCGGCGTGGGCTCCCGGGGCCGGGGACCCCGACGGCCGCGCCGGCGACCTGCTCCTGCTGCTCGGCACCGGGCTGACCTCCTTCCTGCTGCTCGGCGTGCTCGCCGCGGTCACGGGCGGCGGCGGGCGCGAGCTGATCGCGCGCGACCACGCCGCGGCGTACCCCGTGGGGCCCACGACCGACCACCTCGGCGCGCTGCTGCTGGCGCCGCTGACGATCGCCTGGCTGCTGCAGGCGTGGCTGCTGCTCGGGGCGACGGCCTACGCCCTCGGTCCCCGTCCGCTGCTGGCCTCCGCCCAGGTGGTGGTCGTGCTCTGGCTGCTGGCGGCCACCGCGGTCGCGCAGGTGGTCGGCTGGAGCCTGGAAGCGGTGCGCCGCGGGCCGTCCGGCGTCCGGCTGGTGCGTGCCCTGGGGCTGGCGGTGGTCCTCGGGGTCACCGCGCTGGTGGTCACGGACCGGCTGCTGCCGCTGCTGGACGCCTCGCCGACCACCGTGGTGGTGATCGGGCTGGCCTCGCCGCCCGGGGTGCGCTGGGGGCTGACGGTCGCCGGGCTGCTGCTGGTCGCGCTGGCCGCGGTGGCGCTCGGCGCGGTCCCGGCCCACGTGGCGGCGCGGCGGCTGCCGGCCGACGAGGCGCGCGCCGAGACCGGCCTCCACCACGCGCGCGCCGCGCCGCGCAGCGACCTCGCCGCCCTCGTACGCCTGGACCGCGCCTCGGTCTGGCGCGCCGTGCCGACCCGGCGCGGGGTGCTGGTCCTCGCCGGCGGTCCGGGCCTGGTGGCCGTGCTCGGGGACCTGCCCTGGGAGTCGGTGACGGTCCTGCCGGGGCTGGTCGCGTCGGGGGCCGCGCTGCTCTTCGGCGTCAACGCGTGGTGCCTCGACGAGCGGGGCGCGCTGTGGCGCGAGAGCCTCCCCGTCGACCCGGGGACGGTCTTCGCCGCCCGCGCCCTGGTGCTGGCCGAGCTGCTGCTGGTCGGCTCGCTGGCCACCGTCGCGCTGGCCGCCACGCGCGCCGGCGTGCCCACCCCGGGCGAGGCCGCTGCGGTCGCGGCGACGCTGGCGGTGGTCATGGTGCAGGTGGTGGGGGCCTCGATGCGGTGGTCGGCGGCCCACCCGTACCCCGCCGACCTCCGCTCGGCGCGCGCCACCCCGGCCCCGCCGCTGGCGATGGTCGGCTACTCCGCCCGCCTCGCGCTCGCCACGACCCTGACCGGGGTGCTGTTCTCGCTGCTGGCGCGGCTGCCGGGCTGGCACGTCCCCGTGCTGGTGGCGCTGCCGATGCTCTGCTGGTCCGCGGCCCGGCTCGCGCGCCAGCACCGCGCCTGGGCCGACCCGCTGGTCCGGGCCCGGGTGGTGGGGGCGGTGGCCGGGTAGGACGACCGCAGGGCGCCCGCTAGCCTGCGCGGGTGACCCTGGTCCTGGTGGTGCGGCACGGGCAGGCCTCCTTCGGCGCCGACGACTACGACGTCCTCTCGGACCTCGGGTGGGAGCAGGCGCGGGCGCTGGGCACCCACCTCGCGGCCCAGGGCGTCCGCCCCGCGGCCGTCGTCCGCGGGACCCTCCGGCGCCAGCGCGAGACCGTCGAGGGGCTGCTCGCCGGCCTCGCCGACGCGGGCGCGCCGGGGCCGGACCCCGAGGCGGTGCGCGTCGACGCCGGGTGGGACGAGTTCGACCACCTCGGCGTGGTCGCCGCGCACCCGGACCTGCCGCAGGGCGGCACGGCCGCCCTGGACCGCCGCGAGTTCCAACGGGTCTTCGTCGAGGCGACCGGCCGGTGGGCGCTCGACGAGGCCGGCGAGGGCGACTATCCGGAGACCTTCGCCGCCTTCGTCGCGCGGTCCCGCGGGGCGCTGGCCGACGCGGTGTCGGTCGGCGACGAGGCAGGCGGGGTCGTCGTCGCGGTCACGTCGGGCGGCCCGATCGGGGCGGTCGCGGCAGGGCTCGTCGACCCCGACGGGACGGACCGGCCGACGCTGGTCCGGCTGTGGGAGCGGTTCAACACCGTCTGCGTGAACTCCTCGGTGACCCGGGTCCTGGTCGGCTCGACCGGCACCCGGATGCTCACCTTCAACGAGCACACCCACCTGGACCGGGCGCGGGTCTCGTACCGCTGAGGGCCGACCCGAGCCCGGTCCGGGACGGTCAGACCATCCGGCGCAGCAGCGGCTGCGGGGCGTGCCGCAGCACCAGGGACAGCGGTGCCCACGGCAGCGGCGGCACGCACGCCGAGGCGACCCGCTTCTCGATGGCCGCGACCATCGAGCGGACGCCCTTCTCGGTCGACGACATGAGCGGGCTGGAGCCGGGGTCCACGTCGTTCATCTCCGAGACGATGTAGCCGGGGTAGAGCACGGTCAGGTCGATGCCCGGGACGCCGCGGCCGGCGCGGGCGTCGCCGAGCTCGGTGCGCAGGCCCTCGACCAGGTGGGCCACGAAGGCCTTCGAGGCGGCGTACGTGGTCACGGTCCGCGGCAGCCCGCGCAGCGCGGCGACCGACGACACGACCACGAGGTGGCCGCGGCCGGCGGCGCGGAACAGCTCGACCGCGGACTCGACCTGGGCCAGCGCGCCCAGGACGTTGGTGGTGGCGGTCTCCCGGTTGGCGGCGTCCCCGCCGGTGCCGAGCGGCGCGCCCTTGCCGAGACCGGCGTTCACCACGACCCGCTCGACCCCGCCGGTGGCGGCGAAGTCCTCGTCGAAGGCCCGGAAGCAGGCCCGGACGGCGTCCGGGTCGGTGACGTCGAGCGCCGCCACCTCCACGCGGCGGTCGGGGTGGGCGGCGACGATCTCGGCCCGGAGCTGCTCGAGCCGGTCGGTGCGGCGCGCGCACAGCGCCAGGTCGTGCCCGCGGGCCGCGAGCTGCCGCGCCATCTCGGCGCCGAGCCCGGACGAGGCGCCGGTGATCAGGGTGGTGGTCATCCCCGGAGTCTGCCGGGGCCGCTGCGTCAGCCCTTCGGCTGGTCCAGCACGACGGTGCCGACGATCTTGTCGGCGAAGGTCTGGCGCTTGGCGTCCCACAGCGGCCAGAGGTAGCCGAGGTAGAAGAAGCCGTCGAGGACGTGGCAGAGCTGGCGCACGAAGGTCATCCCGGCGCCCAGCGGGCGGCCGGTCTCCTCCTTGAGCAGGATCGTGCCCAGGGCGCTCTTCCCGAGCGAGCGGCCGGTGCGGCCCTGGCGGAAGACCACGTTCCAGATCCCGAAGACGATCGCGCCCAGGTAGAGCAGGACGGCCAGCCACAGGAACGGGCCGTTGAAGCTGACGTCGGTCCCGAACGCGACCTGCTCGCCGTTGGCGTCGACGAAGGTCTGGGTCGCCGTCTCCTCGCGCGACATCACGAAGAAGACCACGGCCAGGACGAAGAACGGCAGCATCACCAGCCCGTCGACGAGCGACGACCCGACCCGCTTGCCCCAGTGGGCGTACGGCGCGCCGTGACCGGCGGGGGTGTCGTACGGCCCGCCGCCGTAGGGGTTGGCCTGCTGGCCGTACGGGCCCGGCTGCTGTCCGTACGGCGAGCTGGGCTGGCCGTAGGGCTGCTGCGGCGGAGGCTGGGGAGCGTCGTAGGACATGCCGCGGACCGTAGTCGGACGCGGTGTCGCTCCCGGGCGACATCCGAGATTTGCTTGACACCGGTCTGGACATACCCGGTATACATCTCCTATGCATACCGAGTAGGTCGGGTGCCGGAGAGGACGTGGTCGTCGTGTCGGTCAAGCAGGCGCTGCTGGCGCTGCTCCAGGAGCAGCCGATGTACGGCTACCAGCTGCGGGTGGAGTTCGAGCAGCGCACCGGGGCGACCTGGCCGCTCAACGTCGGGCAGGTCTACACGACGCTGACCCGGCTCGAGCGCGACGGCCTCGTCGAGGGCGCCGGCGAGGACGCCGAGGGCCACGTCGTCTACCGGCTCACCGAGCAGGGCGGCAGCGAGGTCGCCGCGTGGTTCACCACGCCGGTGGCCCGCACCCAGCCCCCGCGTGACGAGCTGGCGATCAAGCTGGCGCTGGCCGTGACCGTGCCGGGCGTCGACGTCGGCACCGTGGTGCAGCAGCAGCGCTCGGCGACGATGCGCGCCCTGCAGGACTACACCCGGCTCAAGCGGCAGGCCGGCGACGACCTGGCGTGGTCGCTGGTCGTCGACTCCCTGATCTTCGCCGCCGAGGCCGAGGTGCGCTGGCTCGACCACTGCGAGGCGAGGCTGCGCCGGGCGGCGATCGAGGGCCGGCACGCCGCCGGGAGGCGTGCCGCCGAGGCCGTCGAGGCCGTCGACGACGCCGCCCGTCCTGGCCGCGGGGTGCGGCCGTGACGCCCGAGGTGGCCGCGCGGCTGCTCCGGGACGAGCGCCGCTGGCTGGCCGGCAGCCGGGAGCGGCTGCGCGCCGTCCGACCGCGCCGTCCCCGACCCGCCGCTCCTACCGCCCCCGCCCCGACCGAGGAGACCCGATGACCGCCGTGCTGCAGCTGACCGACGTGACCCGCGTGCACGGGGAGGGCGCCACGGAGGTCCGCGCGCTGGTCGGGGTCACCTTCACCGCCCACGCCGGCGAGCTCGTCGCCGTGATGGGTCCCTCGGGCTCGGGCAAGTCGACCCTGCTGACCCTGGCCGGCGGGCTCGACCAGGCCACGTCCGGTCGCGTCGAGGTCGAGGGGGTCGACCTCGGCGCGGCCGGCCAGGCCGAGCGGGCCCGGCTGCGGAGGACGGCGATCGGCTACGTCTTCCAGGACTTCAACCTGATCCCGGCGCTGACCGCGGCGGAGAACGTCGCCCTGCCCCGCGAGCTCGACGGCGAGCGCCGTCGCCCGGCGCGTGCCGCGGCGCTGCGGGCGCTGGAGGAGGTGGGCGTCGCCGACCTCGCCGACCGCTTCCCCGACCAGATGTCGGGTGGCCAGCAGCAGCGGGTCGCGATCGCCCGGGCCGTGGTCGGCGAGCGCCGCCTGGTGCTGGCGGACGAGCCGACCGGGGCGCTGGACACCGAGACCGGCGAGGAGGTGCTGCGCCTGCTCCGCGAGCGCTGCGACGCGGGCGCCGCGGCGGTGATGGTGACCCACGAGGCCCGGCACGCCGCCTGGGCCGACCGGGTCGTCTTCCTGCGCGACGGCCGCGTCGTCGACGACACCGGGGCCGCCCCGGTCGACGCGCTGCTCGAGCCGAGCGCCCGGTGAGTCGGGGTCGGGTGACCGGCTGGGTCACCGGGTGGCGGGTCCCGCTGCGGATCGCGCGCCGTGACGCCCGCCGCGCGCGGGGTCGTACGGCCCTGGCCCTGACCCTGCTGGCGCTGCCCGTGCTCGCGGTCACCACCGCCGACACGCTCTACGCCACGAGCTCGGTGAGCGGCGCGGAGTCCGTGGAGCGGCGACTCGGTGCGGCCGAGGCCCGGGTCGAGCTGCACGGGAACGGGCGGGCCTTCCAGATGTTCGACCCCGACGACGGCTCGGGCTGGCGCGGCCGGGGCGAGGCCGACCGCGACGCCGTGGCGGCCGCGCTCGGCCTCGAGGACCTGGACGCGCAGACCGTACGGGTGCGGGAGGGGTCGGTGCGGTTCGACACCGACCGCGGCCGCGCCGACGCCCAGGTCCTCGTGACCGATCTCGGGGACCCGCTGACGGCCGGGATGGTCGAGCTGACCTCGGGTCGGTTGCCGACCTCGACCGACGAGGTCGTGGTCAACGCCAGGCTCGACGACCGGGGCCCGGGCGTGGGGCAGGACCTGGTCCTGGCGTCGGGTGAGGCGCTGCGCATCGTCGGCGAGGCCGAGTCCGCCGCGCTCGTCGGGCAGCCGTTCGCCGCCTCGGTGCCCGGCTCCGCGCTCGAGCCCCGGGGCGTGTCCTCGCTGCTCGTCGGTGGCGACCCGGTCTCGTGGGACAAGGTCCGCGACCTCAACGCGCTCGGGGCGACCGTGGTCTCGAGGGCCGTGCTCCTCGACCCGCCACCGGAGAGCGAGCTCGCGCCCCAGGTGCAGGCGGGGATGGACGTCCTCGACGAGGCCGCCGTCACCGCCGCGGTCCTGATCGCGGTGATGGTGCTGATCGAGGTGGTGCTGCTGGCCGGACCGGCCTTCGCCGTCGGTGCCCGCCGTCAGGCGCGGACCCTGGCGCTGGTCTCGGCGGCCGGCGGCTCGCCGCGGGACGCCCGCCGGGTCGTGCTCGGCTCCGGGGTCGTGCTCGGTGTCGGTGGGTCGGTGATCGGCGTCCTGGGCGGCCTCGCGGCCGCGTGGGCCCTGCGCCCCGTGCTCCAGGGCTACTCGACCGGCCGGCTCGGACCGTACGACGTCGAGCCGTTGCACCTGGCGGCCGTGCTGGTCTTCGGGCTGGTCAGCGCGCTGCTCGCGGCCGCGGTCCCGGCCTGGCTGGCATCGCGCCAGGACGTGGTGGCGGTGCTGGCCGGCCGGCGCGGGGATGCTGCGCCGTCGCGACGCTCGCCCGTGGTGGGCCTGGTCCTGGTGGCGCTGGGCGCCGGCCTGGCGACGTACGGGGCTCGCGCCGACCAGGGCGGCGAGACCGCGATCGCGGGGGCCGCCATCGTCTGCGTGCTCGGGATGCTGCTGCTGGTCCCGGTCCTGGTCGGCGCGGTCGCCCGGGCCTCGCGGGGGCTGCCGCTGGCCCTGCGGTTCGCAGCCCGGGACGCAGCCAGGCACCGGACCCGCACCGTGCCGGCGGTGGCCGCCGTGGCCGCCACGGTGGCCGGTGTGGTCGCGCTCGGGATCGCGACGAGCAGCGACGAGGCGCAGTCGGCGGCGGGCTACGTGGCGGCGCTGCCCGTCGGCGACGCCGCCGTCTCGCTGAGCTACGGCCCCGCGGGGCGCAACGCCGACGCCGAGGAGGTACGCACCGCGCTGCTCTCGGTGCTGCCGGCCGAGGCGGCCGACCGGGTGGAGGAGGTCCGGGGCGTGGTGACCGACGGCTTCGTCGAGCTGCGGGCGCCCGGTGCGGGCACCCTGCTGTCATCAACCAACGGCGTCCTCGCCGGTGACCTCCTGGTCAGCGAGGCCGGCCTGCCGTCCTTCCTGCGCGGGGTGGAACCCCTCTCGGCGCAGCAGCAGACCCGGGTCGACGAGGTGCTGGCCGCCGGTGGCGTCGTCGCCCTGAGCAACACCGGCGACCCCGCCGTCGACGAGGTGCGGGTGGTCGACCACCCGGGCGGGCGCGGCGACACCGAGCGCACCACGCTGCCGGCGACCACGGTGCCGGTGGAGCTCGACCAGGCCAACGCGCAGGGCGTCATCTCCGAGGCCGGGGCGCGCGAGGCCGGGCTCGAGGTGGCGACCACCGCACTGGTGGTCCGCGGCGGGTTGTCCGACGAGGAGGCGCAGGACGCGAAGGAGGTCGTCGCCGGGCTGCCCGGCCCCGCGGGCCTCTACGTCGAGCGCGGCTACCAGCCGCCCGAGGAGGTCCGCATCTTTCAGCTGGTGCTGGGCGGGCTCGGGGCCGTGCTGATGCTCGGCGGCACCCTCACCGCCACCTTCCTGGCGCTCTCCGACGCCCGCCCCGACCTCGCCACCCTCGGTGCCGTGGGCGCGGCACCGAGGACACGCCGCGCGGTGGCGGCGGCGTACGCGCTGGTGGTCGGCGCGGTCGGCTCGGTGCTCGGGGCCCTGGTGGGGCTGGTGCCGGGGATCGCGGTCACCTACCCGCTGACCCGGCCGATCGACTACGGGTTCGGCACGACGGGTCCGGCGCACTACCTCGACGTGCCGTGGCTGCTGCTCGGGGTGGTCGTGGTGGGCCTGCCGCTGCTGAGCGCCCTGGTGGTGGCGGTGGCGTCGCGCTCGCGGCTGCCGATCGTGGCGCGGCTGGAGTGATCATCGCGCGGTGATCGACACGTGGCGTTCGCCCGGCTGTCGCCGGGGTCCGGCAGGGTGGGGCCCATGACGCGTACCTCTCGGGCGCTCGGCGCCTCCCTGCTCACCGCGGCGCTCGGCGTCGCTCCGCTCCTCGCCGTGCCGGCCGCCTCCGGCGAGCCAGGCCCCGCTCGTGCTGCGGCAGGCGGCGGGCGTGAGGGGAGGGCGCCGGAGGTCCGGTTCGCGACCTTCAACGCCTCGCTCAACCGCGCGAGCGAGGGCGAGCTGGTCGCCGACCTGTCCACGCCAAACGACACCCAGGCCGCCGCGGTCGCCGAGGTCGTGCAGCGGGTGCGCCCCGACGTGCTGCTGGTCAACGAGTTCGACCACGACGACGCGGGCGAGGCTGCCGACCTGTTCCGGGAGAACTACCTCGAGGTCCGCCAGGGCCCGGCCGGCGACCGCTCCCGCGCGATCCGCTACCCGTACGCCTTCACCGCGCCCTCCAACACCGGCGTCGCCAGCGGTTTCGACCTCGACAACAACGGGTCCGTCGGCGGTGGCAACGACGCCTACGGCTTCGGTGACTTCGAGGGGCAGTACGGCATGCTCGTGCTCAGCCGCTACCCGATCGCTCAGCGGCAGGTGCGCACGTTCCAGGACGTCCTGTGGAAGGACGTCCCCGGTGCACGCCTGCCCGACGACCCCGCCACCGAGGCGCCCGCGGACTGGTTCACGCCCGAGGAGCTCGACGTGGTCCGGCTCTCCAGCAAGTCGCACTGGGACGTCCCGGTCCGGGTCGGCCGGAAGACCGTCCACTACCTCGTCTCGCACCCGACGCCGCCGACCTTCGACGGCGCCGAGGACCGCAACGGCCTGCGCAACGCCGACGAGATCCGGTTCTGGGCCGACTACGTGCGCTCCGGCCGTCGCGGCGACTGGATGGTCGACGACCAGGGCCGCGAGGGCGGACTCGCCGCCGGTACGGCCTTCGTCGTCGCCGGTGACCAGAACAGCGACCCGAACGACGGCGACTCGGTGCCCGGAGCGATCCAGCAGCTGCTCGACCACCGCCGGATCGCCGACCCGATGCCGGGCTCGGCGGGCGCCCGCGAGGCCAGCCGGCTGCAGGGCGGCCCGAACCTCGAGCACGAGTCCGCCCCCCGGTACGACACCGCCGACTTCAACGACGACCCTGCGCCCGGCAACCTCCGCGCCGACTACGTCCTGCCGCGCCGGAGCATGAAGGTCACCGGGTCCGGGGTGTTCTGGCCCCGCCGGGCCGACCCGCTGTCGCGGCTGACCGGCACCTTCCCGTTCCCCACGTCGGACCACCGTGCGGTGTGGGTGGACCTGCGGCCCTGACCTCGTCGGTCTGCCGGTCGGGCTGCCGGCCGGGCTGCTGGTCGGTCTGCGGGTCAGGCCAGGAGGAGCCGGGCTGAGAGGGCTGCGGCGCCGAGCGTGAGGAGCACGAGCACCGCGACCCAGACCGGGGCCGGGACGTGGGTGAGCCGGGCCAGCACGTCGGCGTCCGAGGTGCGCCCGCGCTCACGGCGGCGGTCCCGACCCAGCTCGACGGCCGCGCGCACCGCCCCGAGGAGCAGGAACCACGTGCCGGCGTGCGCGGCCGCGGACTGCCACCGCGGCTCGGCCCACCACGACACGGCGGCGACCAGCGCGAGGGAGAGGCCGACGGCGAGCAGCCCGTACGCGTTGCGCACCCACAGCAGCAGGCCGGCGAGCAGCAGCACCGCCAGCCACAGCACCGCCAGCGCCCGCCCGTCGGCGAGCAGCGCCGCGGCGCCCAGCCCGAGCAGCGCCGGTCCGGGGTAGCCCGCGAACGCGGTGGCCACCATGCCCGGCCCCCGCGGCCGACCGCGCGACAGCGTCAGGCCCGAGGAGTCCCGGTGCAGCCGGACGCCGTCGAGGCGGCGCCCGCACAGCACCGCGACCACGGCGTGCGCGCCCTCGTGCGCCACGGTGACCACGACCCGGGAGCGACGCCAGCTGCCGGGCAGCGCGACGACGACCAGCGCGACGAGCGCGCAGACCCACCGGACGGCCTGCGTCGGCGGGGCCTGGGTGCCCAGCACCTCGCCCCAGATCTCACCCACCACCTCCACCCCAGGACCGTACGGCCGAGGCAACGCTCGCGGCGCGTCGAGGTGACGGTTCCGGACAGAAGGGTGCCCGGTGGTCGAGGAGCGAGCGCAGCGAGCGTCTCGAGACCAGTCCCCCGTGGGTCGATGGGTGATCTACGTGCACCTGGTGAGTGCAGATCACCCATCGACCGGGCGCGGCGACCACCGGGGCGATTCGCTCGCTCCTCGACCACCGGGGCGCTGCGCCCCCTGGTCGATCGCTCCGAAGCCCGAGGTCCGACGGCTGACTTCCCGACAGTCTTGACTGTTTGTTCCCACCCACGCCACACTCGCCTGCGTGAGCAGCACCGCCCCCACCCGCGTACCCCAGGAGGAGCGGACCCGTGTCATGCGGGCCCGGCTGCTGGAGGCGACGGTGGAGTGCCTGGTCGAGCGCGGCTTCGCCGGCACGTCCACGACGCTGGTCTCCCAGCGCGCCGGCGTGAGTCGTGGCGCGCAGCTGCACCACTTCCCGACCAAGGACGCGCTGGTCGTGGCTGCCGTCGAGCACCTGTCGGAGGTACGCCGACGCGAGCTGGTCGCCGCCGCAGCGGCGCTTCCCACGGGGGAGCAGCGCACCCGCGCGGTCCTCGGCATGCTGGCCGACCACTTCACCTCGCCCGTCTTCACCGCCGCCCTCGAGCTGTGGGTGGCGGCGCGCACCGATCCCGGCCTGCTCGACGCCGTCGCCCCGCTCGAGCAGCGCGTCGGGCGGGAGACGCACCGGCTGACGGTCGAGCTCCTCGGCGCCGACGAGCACGCGCCGGGCGTACGCGAGCTGGTGCAGGCCACGCTCGACCTCGTGCGCGGTCTCGGTCTGGCCGACACGATCACCGACGACGCCCGTCGCCGGTCGCGGATCCTCGACGAGTGGGCGCGCGTCCTCGACACCGCCCTGAAGGAGCGTGCCCCGTGAGCACCGACGACCTGCTGGACGGACTGCTGGTCGACCTGGCCGCCGAGACCGACGCCCTGCGCGCGGTCGTCGCCGACCTCGACCCCCGTACGTCCGGCGGCGGCTGGGCCACGCCCACCCCGGCCCCCGGCTGGACCGTCGCCCACCAGGTCGCCCACCTGGCGTGGACCGACCGCGCCGCCACCCTGGCGGCCACCGACAAGGACGCCTGGGACGCCCTCGTGCTCGGCGCGCTGGAGGACCCCGACGGGTTCGTCGACCGCGGTGCGGAGGAGCTCGCCGCGCTGCCGACCGCCGACCTGCTCGCCACCTGGGACGACGGTCGTGCCTCCCTGGCCACCGCGCTCCGCTCCCTGCCGGCGGGCCACAAGATGCCGTGGTTCGGCCCCCCGATGTCGGCCGCGTCGATGGCGACCGCCCGCTTCATGGAGACGTGGGCGCACGCCCTGGACGTCCGCGAGGGGCTGGGCGTGCCGGTCGAGCCCACCGACCGGGTGCGCCACGTCTGCCACCTCGGGGTCCGCACCCGCGACTTCGCCTACGCCACCCACGGGCTGACCCCGCCGACGGCACCGTTCCACGTGGAACTCTCCTCGCCCTCCGGCGAGCGGTGGACGTGGGGGCCCGACGACGCGACCGACCAGGTGCACGGCTCGGCCTGGGACCTCGCCCGCCTGGTCACCCAGCGGGTCCACCGCGACGACACCGACCTCGTGGCGACCGGGGACGAGGCTGCCCGCTGGCTCGGCATCGCCCAGTGCTTCGCCGGCCCCCCGGGCGAGGGGCGGGCGAGCCGTCGTGGCTGACCCCGTACGGACAGACCGTCGGTCCGCCGACGTCCTGCGCGTCGGCAACTGCTCCGGCTTCTACGGCGACCGGCTCTCGGCGATGCGCGAGATGCTCGAGGGGCGCAGCGCCGGCCCCGACGGCACCTCCCGCCCGCTCGACGTGCTCACCGGCGACTACCTGGCCGAGCTGACCATGCTGATCCTGGGCCGCGACGCGATGCGCGACCCCTCCCTGGGCTACGCCCGCACGGTGGTCGGTCAGCTCGAGGACACCCTGGGTCTCGCGCTGGAGCAGGGCACCCGGATCGTCGTCAACGCCGGCGGCCTCAACCCGGCCGGCCTCGCCGACCGGGTCCGCGAGGTCGCCCGGGGCCTCGGGCTCGACCCGGCCGTGGCCCACGTCGAGGGCGACGACCTGCGCGAGTGGGCGGCCGAGCTCGGCCACCCCGGTGCCCTGACGGCCAACGCCTACCTCGGCGGGTTCGGGATCGCGCGTGCCCTCGACGCCGGCGCGGAGGTCGTGGTCACCGGGCGCGTCACCGACGCGTCGTTGGTCCTCGGCGCCGCCGCCTCGCACTTCGGGTGGACCCCCGCCGACCACGACGCGCTGGCTGGCGCCGTCGTCGCCGGCCACGTCCTCGAGTGCGGGACCCAGGCCACCGGCGGCAACTTCTCCGGCTTCACCCGGCTGCCGCGCCGCCACCTCCCGCTCGGCTTCCCGCTCGCCGAGATCGAGGCCGACGGGTCCTGCACGGTCACCAAGCAGGACGGCACCGGCGGCGCCGTCACCCTCGACACCGTCACCGCCCAGCTGGTCTACGAGATCCAGTCGACGCGCTACCTCGGCCCCGACGTCACCACCGAGCTCGACACCGTCCGCCTCGAGCAGGTCGGCGAGGACCGCGTCCGCGTCTCCGGCACCCGCGGGCAGGCCCCGCCCGCGACCCTCAAGGTCTGCGTCAACGAGCTCGGCGGCTTCCGCAACTCCTTCGAGCTGGTCCTGACCGGCCTCGACCTCGACGCCAAGGAGGCGTGGGTCCACGAGCAGCTCGACCACCGCCTCACCGCGGCGAGCGTCACCTGGACGCGCGGGATCACCCCGCGGGCCGACGCCGAGCGGCAGGAGGACGCCGCCTGCGTGCTGCGGTGCACCGGGCTCGACCCCGAGGCCGACCCCGTCGGCAAGGCGTTCACCGGCCCCGTGGTCGAGCTGGCGCTGGCGTCGTACCCCGGCTTCACCCTCACCGGCCCCCGGCCCGGCCCACGCCGTACGGCGTCTACCGCCCGGCGTACGTCGACCGCGCCGCCGTGACCCACGTCGTCGTCCTGCCCGACGGCACCCGTGAGGTGGTGCCCGACCCGACCGACCTGGCCCCGACCGGCCCGGCCCCGGCCGACCTGGACGACCACGGTCGCCGGCCCTCGCCGTACCCCGCCCCCGCCGACCGGCTCACCCGGCGCCAGCCGCTGGGGACCTTCGTCCACGCCCGCTCCGGTGACAAGGGCGGCGACGCGAACGTCGGCTTCTGGGTCGCCCACGACGCCCCCGGCGACGCCGAGAAGCGCGCCGACCGCGTGGCCTGGCTGTTCAAGGTGCTCAGCCCGAAGAAGGTCCGCGAGCTCGTCCCCGAGTCCGCCGACCTCGACGTGGACGTCCACCTGCTGCCGCACCTCGGCGCCGTCAACGTGGTCATCCACGGGCTGCTCGGCGAGGGCGTGGCCGCCTCGACCCGTACCGACCCCCAGGCCAAGGCGCTCGGCGAGTGGCTGCGCAGCCGGATGGTCCAGATCCAGGAGGGACTGCTGTGAGCGCACCGGTGACCCACGGAGCGAACCGCGAGGCGATGGAGGCCAGGCTGGCCGACCTCGCCGCCGAGCACGCCAAGGCCGTCGCCGGCGGCGGGGAGAAGTACGTCGCGCGCCACCACGCCCGCGGCAAGCTGATGCCCCGCGAGCGCATCGAGCTGCTCGTCGACGAGGGCTCGGCGTTCCTCGAGCTGTCCCCGCTGGCCGGGTGGGGCTCCGACTTCGCCGTCGGCGCCAGCATCGTCACCGGGATCGGGGTGGTCGAGGGGGTCGAGTGCGTCATCACCGCCAACGACCCGTCGGTCAAGGGCGGCGCCAGCAACCCGTGGACGGTCAAGAAGGCGTTCCGCGCCCACCAGGTCGCGGAGGAGAACGGGCTGCCGACGATCGCCCTGGTCGAGTCCGGCGGCGCCGACCTGCCGACGCAGAAGGAGATCTTCATCCCCGGCGGGAAGACCTTCCGCGACATCACCCGCAGCTCGGCCGCGAAGCTCCCCACCATCGCGCTGGTCTTCGGCAACTCCACGGCCGGCGGCGCCTACATCCCCGGGATGAGCGACTACACCGTGATGGTCGAGCAGCAGGCGAAGGTCTTCCTCGGCGGCCCGCCGCTGGTGAAGATGGCCACCGGCGAGGAGTCCGACGACGAGTCGCTCGGCGGCGCGGGGATGCACGCACGCACCTCCGGCCTGGCCGACTACCTCGCCGTCGACGAGCACGACGCGATCCGGATCGGTCGCCGGATCGTGGCCCGGCTGAACTGGCGCAAGTCGGGACCCCCGGTGGTCGAGGAGCGAGCGCAGCGAGCGTCACGAGACCCGTACGCCGGGCCCGACGCCGACCCCGAGGAGCTGCTCGACCTCGTCCCGGCCGACCTCAAGGAGCCCTTCGACCCGCGCCAGGTCGTCGCCCGCGTCTGCGACGGCGTGAGCGCGACCAACGAGGTGGCCTTCGACGAGTTCAAGCCGCTCTACGGCACCTCGCTGGTCACCGGCTGGGCCCGCATCCACGGCCGCCCGGTCGGCATCCTGGCCAACGCCCAGGGCGTGCTGTTCAGCGAGGAGGCCCAGAAGGCGACCCAGTTCGTGCAGCTGGCCAACCAGACGGACACACCGCTGCTGTTCCTGCACAACACCACCGGCTACATGGTCGGCAAGGAGTACGAGCAGGGCGGCATCATCAAGCACGGCGCGATGATGATCAACGCCATCTCGAACTCCTCCGTGCCGCACCTGACGGTGATCCTCGGCGCGTCCTACGGCGCCGGGAACTACGGCATGAACGGACGCGCGTACGACCCCCGGTTCCTGTTCACCTGGCCCAGCGCCAAGTCGGCCGTGATGGGCCCCGCCCAGCTCGCCGGCGTCATGTCGATCGTGGCCCGGGGCTCGGCCGAGGCCCGGGGGCAGGTCTACGACGAGGAGGGCGACGCCGGCATGCGCGCCTACGTCGAGCAGATGGTCGAGGAGGCCTCCCTGCCCCACGCGCTGTCCGGGATGCTCTACGACGACGGCGTCATCGACCCCCGCGACACCCGCACCGTGCTCGGCATCTGCCTGTCCGTGATCGAGAACAAGACCTGGTCCGGCGCCGCCGGCTACGGCGTCTTCAGGATGTAGGGACCGTCATGATCCGCAGAATGCTCGTCGCGAACCGCGTCGAGATCGCCTCCCGCGTCTTCCGGACCTGCCGCGCGCTCGGCATCGAGACGGTCGCGGTCCACAGCGACGCCGACGCCGGGCTGCCCTACGTCGCCGAGGCCGACTTCGCGGTACGCCTGCCCGGCTCGACGCCGGCGGAGACGTACCTCGACGCGGCGCTCCTCGTCGAGGTCGCCGACCACCACCGAGCCGACGCGATCCATCCCGGGTACGGCTTCCTGTCCGAGAACGCCGACTTCGCCCGGGCGGTCGAGGCCGCCGGGATCACCTGGGTCGGTCCGACGCCGGCGTCGATCGAGGCGATGGGCTCGAAGATCGGCGCCAAGCAGCTGATGCGCGAGGCGGGGGTGCCGACGCTGGAGGCGCCCGCGGACCCGACCGACGCGGACCTGCCGCTGCTGGTCAAGGCCTCCGCCGGGGGCGGCGGTCGGGGGATGCGGGTCGTCCGCGACCTCGCCGACCTCGACCGCGAGGTCGCGGCCGCCGAGGCCGAGGCGCTCAGCGCCTTCGGTGACGGGACGGTGTTCGTCGAGCCGTACGTCGGGCTCGGCCGGCACGTCGAGGTCCAGGTCGTCGGCGACGGCCGCGGCGGCGTGCTGGTGCTCGGCGAGCGGGACTGCTCGGTCCAGCGCCGCCACCAGAAGGTGGTCGAGGAGTCGCCCGCCCCGGCCCTGCCCGCCGGGACCCGGGCGGCGTTGCACGACGCCGCCCGGGCCGCGGCCGCCGCGATCTCCTACCGCGGTGCGGGGACGGTCGAGCTCCTCTACGACCAGGCCGCCGACCGGTTCTTCTTCCTGGAGATGAACACCCGGCTCCAGGTCGAGCACCCGGTCACCGAGATGGTGCACGGGGTGGACCTGGTGGCGATGCAGATCGAGGTCGCCGAGGGCGGGTCGTGCGTCCCAGCCCGGCCCGAGGACCGTGCTGAGGCACACGACCCGTCCGGCGCCGCCGACGGGCACGCGATCGAGGTGCGCCTCTACGCCGAGGACCCGGCGGAGGACTACCAGCCGCAGAGCGGTCGGCTGACCGCCTTCGAGATCCCCGTCGAGGACGGGGTGCGGGTCGAGGCCGGGTACGCCGCAGGCGACACGGTCTCCACCCACTACGACGCGATGCTGGCCAAGGTCGTCGTGCACGCCCCGACCCGCGCCCAGGCCGCGCGCCGGCTCGCCGGGGTGCTGCGCCGCTCCCGGATCCACGGCGTCCGCACGAACCGCGACCAGCTGGTCGCGGTGCTGACGTCGCCGGACTTCACGGCCGGGCGGCTGACCACCCGGTTCCTCGACGACCACCCCGACCTCGCCCGTCCGTTCGTCCGCGGCGCCGACGCCGCGACGCTGGCCGCCACCGCGGCGCGGGTCGCCGACCTCGACGCCCGGCGGACGGTCCAGGCCGGGATCCCCACCGGGTGGCGCAACGTCGTCGCAGCCCCGCACGTGGCGCGCTGGGACGACGGCGGCCCCGAGCCCGACGAGACCCCGTGGCTGGCCGGCGACCCGTACCCGGTCTTGCCGCAGGCCGACTTCCGGGTGACCGGGCTCTCCCGCACCGAGGTCCCCGGCGCCGCACCCAGCACCCGGGTCGACTACGTCTGGGAGGGCGTCCACACGCACGCGCACGTGACCTTCGACGACGCGCGGCCCGTCGGTCGGCGCGCGGTCGACGTCGACGGCGCCGGCTGGCACCGCCGGCTGCACGAGGTCCCGCGGTTCACCGACCCGGCCGACGCGGTGGCCAGCGGCTCGCTCCTGGCGCCGATGCCCGGCAGCGTGGTCGCGGTGCTGGTGGGCCCCGGCGAGGAGGTCTCGGCGGGCCAGGCCGTCCTGGTCCTCGAGGCGATGAAGATGCAGCACACCGTGACCGCGCCGTACGACGGCACCGTCGCGCAGATCGACGTCACGCCCGGCACGCAGGTCGCGGCCGGGGAGGTCCTAGCAGTGGTGGAGGAAGCATGAGCAACGCGTACACCGAGTCCGAGGAGCGCCAGGAGCTCCGCAAGGCCGTCTCGAGGCTGGCCGGCACGTACGGCCGGGAGTACTTCACCGAGAAGGCCCGCAGCGGCGGCAAGACCACCGACCTGTGGCTCGACATCGCCAAGAACGGCTACCTCGGCATCAACGTCCCCGAGGAGTACGGCGGGGGCGGCGGCGGGATCGGCGACGTCGCGGCCGTGTGCGAGGAGCTCGCCGCGCAGGGCTGCCCGCTGCTGCTGATGGTCGTCAGCCCGGCCATCTGCGGCACGATCATCGTCCGCTACGGGACCGAGGCGCAGAAGCAGCGCTGGCTGCCGGGCATCTGCGACGGCACCGGGACGATGGCCTTCGCGATCACCGAGCCCGACGCCGGCACCAACACCCACAACATCACCACGAACGCCCGGCGCGACGGCGACACCTGGGTGCTCAACGGCCGCAAGATCTGGATCTCCGGCGTCGACGAGGCCGAGAACGTGCTGGTCGTCGCCCGCGCCCACGACGCGCGCACCGGCAAGGTCAAGCCGGTCCTGTTCGTCGTCCCGACCGACGCCGACGGCTTCGAGGCCCACGTCATCCCGATG
This sequence comes from Nocardioides aquaticus, assembly GCF_018459925.1. Taxonomy (NCBI): domain Bacteria; kingdom Bacillati; phylum Actinomycetota; class Actinomycetes; order Propionibacteriales; family Nocardioidaceae; genus Nocardioides; species Nocardioides aquaticus. The sequence continues at coordinate 4,427,052 of NZ_CP075371.1, read as the reverse complement.
GAGATCGTCAGCCCCGAGAAGCAGTTCCAGGTGTTCCTCGACGACGTCCGGCTGCCCGCCGACGCCGTCGTCGGCGACGAGAACGGCGGGCTCGTGCAGCTCTTCGCCGGGCTCAACCCCGAGCGGATCATGGCGGCCGCCTTCTCCCTCGGCCTCGCGCGCTACGCCCTGGCGAGGGCGACGGCGTACGCGAAGGAGCGCACCGTCTTCCAGTCCCCGATCGGCGCCCACCAGGCGATCGCGCACCCGCTGGCCGAGAGCCACATCGAGATCGAGATGGCGCGGCTGATGAACGCCAAGGCCGCCGCGCTCCTGGACTCCGGCGACGAGACCGGGGCGGGCGAGGCGGCCAACATCGCCAAGTACGCCGCCGCCGAGGCCGCCGTGCACGCCGTCGACCGGGCGGTGCAGACGCACGGCGGCAACGGGATCAGCCAGGAGTACGGCATGGCCGGCCTCCTGGTCGCGGCCCGGGCCGGGCGGATCGCACCGGTCTCGCGGGAGATGATCCTGAACTACGTCGCGATGCACAGCCTGGGGCTGCCCAAGTCGTACTGAGGGCGGGGGTCGCGTCGAGGCAGGTCAGCGCGGCCCGGGCGGATACCGTACGCGGGTGTCCGACGTCGTGAGCAGGGCCGACCGCTTCCAGCGGCGGCACCGCGTCATCGGCTTCCCCCTCGGGGTGCTCTACAAGTTCTTCGACGACCAGGGCAACTACCTGGCCGCGATCCTCACCTACTACGCCTTCATCGCGATCTTCCCGCTGCTGCTGCTGGCCTCGACGATCCTGGGCTTCCTGCTGCAGGGCAACCCCGGGCTGCAGGAGAGCGTGCTGGACTCGGCGCTGGCCAACTTCCCGATCATCGGCGACGAGCTGGGACGCCCGGAGCGCCTGCAGGGCTCGGCGCTCGGGGTCACGGTCGGCATCCTGGCCGCGACGTACGGTGCCCTCGGGCTCGGCCAGGCGATCCAGAACGCGATGAACATCGCCTGGTCGGTGCCGCGCAACAGCAGGCCGAACCCCTTCCTGCTGCGCCTGAAGAGCCTGGCGCTGATCACCACCTCCGGGGTGGCGGTGCTGGGCGTCACGACGGTCTCGGTGCTCGGCGCGAGCACCGACGTGCTCGGGGCCGACCTGGCCGGGATCGTGCGGCTGGGGATCTCCCTGGTGACCACCGTCGCGGTGGGCCTGGGGCTGACGGTGCTCTTCCGGCTGGCCGCCTCCCGCCGGCACGGTTTCGGCCGCTCGGCGCCCGGCGCGTTCGTCACCGCGGTGCTGTGGCAGGGCCTGCAGTACGTCGGGACGATCTACGCCCAGCGGGTCGTGGCCGAGACCTCCGGCGTGAACGCGACCTTCGGCCTGGTCCTCGGCCTGGTCGGCATCATCTACCTGGCCTCGCTGATGGGCGTGCTCGGGATCGAGGTGAACGTGGTGCTCGCCCGCCGGCTCTGGCCGCGCGCGCTGCTCACCCCGTTCACCGACGCCGTCGACCTCACCGACGCCGACCGCCGCGCGTACGCCGCCTACGCGCAGATGCAGCGCCACAAGGGCTTCGAGACCGTCACCATCCGCTTCGACCAGCGCAACGGCGACACCCACGAGTTCGTCCCCGACCCGGACTCCCCGAAGGACCAGGTCGAGACCGGGTCGTCACCGGTCGTCACGCCGTCGATGCAGGAGGAGGCGCGGGCGCGACGGGAGTAGCAGTCCCACGCGCCCGGGACTTCGCGGCCCGGGGCTCAGCCCCGCGAGACCGACTTCTTCACGCCCGGCGGCAGCGGGAAGAACATCGGGACGCGGGCGGCGTAGTCGTCCCAGCCGTCGCGCTGGCTCATCTTCTTCTCCAGCAGCTTGGCGCCGGTGACGTTGCGGATGAAGAACGTCATCGCGACCGGCGCGACCACCGTGGCCAGGCCGACGACCCAGCCGGAGGCGAGGCCGGCGGCGAGCCACAGGCCCCACCAGACGGTGGCGTCGCCGAAGTAGTTCGGGTGCCGGGTCCAGCCCCACAGCCCGCGGTCCATGACCTTCGGCCGGGTCTCCTTGGGCTCCGCCTTGTACGCGGTGAGCTGCCGGTCGCCGATCGCCTCGAAGGCCAGGCCGACGGCCCAGACCAGGGCGCCGAGGACCAGCACGGGCCACCAGGTCAGGTCGGTGACCGCCCCGACCATGACCGGCAGCGAGACCAGCCACATCGCGGTCCCCTGCACGACGAAGACGCGCTTGACCGCGGTCGCCAGGCCGACCTCGGCCAGCGAGCCGCCGAGCATCTCGGCGTAGCGCGGGTCCTCCTCGCCGGCGTGCTCCCCGTTGAAGCGGGAACGCACGTGCCACGCCAGCCGGCCGCCCCACAGGGCCACCAGCACGAGGACGAACCACCGCTGGAAGGTCGCGTCCCCGCTGTCGGGACCGAGCAGCTGGCCGACGACCGCGGAGACCAGCGCGACCACCACGAAGCCGGAGCCCCAGGCCACGTCGACCACGGCGACCACGCCGAGCTGCTGCCCGCGGATCGCGGTGAGGGCCATGACGGCCACCACCGTGGCGGCGCCGAGGGCGAGGACGAGGACGACCAGCGGGAAGGTGCTCACGCCCAGAACGTAGCCGGGCGGGTCACCCGGCCCGCTCGCCCGGCAGCGTGTGCGCCGCCCCGGGCCGCACCATCAGGATCTGGTCGACGCCCATCCGGCCGTCGCGGAAGGCCATCGACCCGCCGACGAGGTAGAGCCGCCACACGCGCACGACCTCCTCGCCGACCAGCTCGGTGAGCCGCTCGACGTTGGCCTCGAACCGCTCGAGCCAGCCGGCCACGGTCAGCACGTAGTGCTCGCGCAGGGCGTGGACGTCGCGGACCTCGAGCCCGCCGCGCTCCAGCATCGCGACGGTCTCGCCGACCGGGCGCATGTACATGTCGGGGGCGATGAAGGACTCGATGAACGGTCCGCCGCCGGGCCACCTGCCGGTGCGCGACATCTGCTGGATCAGCACCCGCCCGCCGGGCTTCACGGCGCGGCAGAGCACGGAGGCGTACGTCGGGTAGTTGTCCTGCCCGACGTGCTCGCCCATCTCCAGCGAGCCCACCGCGTCGTACTCCTCGCGGGGGGACGGCACGGCGTCGCGGTAGTCCTGGAGCCGGATCTCGACCCGGTCGCCCAGGCCGCGCTCGGCGATCCGGGCGTCGATGAACTTCTTCTGCTCGGCCGCGATCGTCACGCCGACCACCTGGGCGCCGAAGTGCTCCGCGGCGTGCAGCGACAGCGAGCCCCAGCCGCAGCCGACGTCGAGCATCCGCATCCCGGGCTCGAGGCCCAGCTTGCGGCAGACCAGGTCGAGCTTGGCGCGCTGGGCCTCCTCCAGGCTCACGTCGGGCTTGACGTGGTAGCCGCTGGAGTAGGCCATCTGCGGGTCCAGGATCAAGGAGTAGAACTCGTTGGACAGGTCGTAGTGGTGGCTGATCGCGCGCCGGTCGCGCAGCTTGCTGTGCAGCCGGCCCTTGACCTGCGCCTGGGAGGCCGGGGGACCGGGCGGCAGCCCGATCAGGCCCAGCGCCCGGAGCTCCTTGACCGCGGTCAGCACCGAGCCGGGCGTCACGCGCGCCCCGGTCAGCTTCCGCTCACGGGCGACCTGGAAGGAGTGCGTCAGCGCCGTGTCGAGGTCCCAGCCGTCCTGCTCGGGCACGTCGAGCTCGCCGGTGACGTAGGCCTGCGCGGCCCCCAGCTCACCGGGGTGGCGCAGCAGCCGGCGTACGGCGGCCGGCGAGCGCAGCTCGACGAGGGGACCGGTCGCGTCCCCGGCCTCGGAGCCGTCCCAGGCCCGGAGCCGGACGGGCAGCGGACCGCCGAGGAAGGGCTCGACGACGGCGGCGAGCCGCTCGGCGAGGGAGACGGCGGTGCTCACAGGTGCTGCTCCTTGGTCCAGACGAGCTGGTTGACGTCGATGTAGTCGGCGGCGAAGCCCGCGCGGGAGTACTCCAGGTAGAAGTGCCACATCCGCAGGAAGGTCTGGTCGAAACCGAGGGCCAGGACCTCCTCGCGGCGACCGGCGAAGGTCTCGTCCCACAGCCGCAGCGTCTCGGCGTAGTGCCGGCCCATCGAGAGCCGGTCGCCCAGGCGCAACGAGGTGTGCTCTCGGCTCAGCTCGTCGAGGACCTGCACCGACGGCAGGAACCCGCCGGGGAAGATGTACTTGTTGACCCAGGTGTAGGTGTTGCGGGTCGCCAGCATCCGGTCGTGCGGCATCGTGATGGCCTGGATGCCGGCGCGTCCGCCGGGCACCAGCGAGCGGTCGATGGTCTCCAGGTAGGTGCGCCAGTACTGCCAGCCCACCGCCTCGATCATCTCGACCGACAGCACCACGTCGTAGGTGCCGGTGACCGCGCGGTAGTCGACCAGCTCGACGTCGACGCGGTCGCTGAACCCGGCGGCGGCGACCCGCTCGCGGGCCAGCTTCTGCTGCTCGCTCGAGAGCGTGATCGTGGTGACCGTCGCGCCGCGCCGCGCGGCGCGGATCGCGAGCTCGCCCCAGCCGGAGCCGATCTCGAGGACCCGGGTGCCCGCACCGACGCCCGTCACGTCGAGCAGCCGCTCGAGCTTGCGGTCCTGGGCCGGCTCGAGGTCGGCGAGCGCGGGGCCGCCGTCCTCGCCGGCGCGAGGGGCCAGGGCGCGGCGGTGCGGGCCGACGGCGTCGACCGCGGAGGTGTGCCGGGCCTCGAAGAGCCCGCTGGAGTAGCTCAGGGTGGGGTCGAGGAACAGCTCGAACATGTCGTTGGACAGGTCGTAGTGGTGCGCGATGTTGCCCCGGGTCTGGTCCTCGGTGTTGCGGTGGAACGCCGGCGGCCGCGCCACGTAGAGCGCGCGCAGCTTCTGCAGCGGGCGCGGCACCAGGTCGGCCATCTCGGCGGCGAGCACGGCCAGGAAGCCGCCGAGGTCCTCGGCCTCCCAGGCGCCGGTCAGGTAGGCCTCGCCGAACCCGATCAGGCCGTCGCTGCCGATCCGGGCGAAGAACTCCTCGGGGCGGTGCACGACGGCCACCGGGCCGCCGCGGCCGAGGGTCTGGGCCGGCCGGGTCGCGGTCGCGGCCAGCTCCACGGTGACGTCGAGACGACGCAGCGCCGCGGTGAAGATCTGCCGCGCCAGGCGGGAGGCGACGCGGGCCCGCAGGCCGGTCGGCACCACGTCGAGCCCGGGCCACCGGCCGGGGCCGCGGTCGGGACCGGGGAGGTCGGGCGAGGCGAGGTCCGCGGCGCGGGGGGCCGAGGACCGGCGGTCGGGGGCGAGGGTCATCGGACACCTTCCTGGTGGTGCGAGGGGCGCGGGCGGATCGGGAGGCGGCGCAGCCACAGCCAGATCCCGTGGGCGTGGATGAGGACGGATCCGCGCAGGGCCGCGGGGGCGGCCTTGAGCGCGGCGCGGCGGTCGTCGTCCGGCAGTCGTCGGCCGTCGAGGGAGGCGCTGAAGCGCGCCCCGTCGTCGGTGCTCAGGGTGACCGCGACGTGCAGCCGCTCGTCCGGCACCGGCACGGCCAGGTCGTACCACCCGTCGGTGCCGTGGAAGGGGGAGACGTACATCGCCTTCTCGGTCCGGGCGCGGCCCTGCGCGTCGGGGTGCACGACGTAGGCGTGCCGGTCGCCGTAGGTGTTGTGCACCTCGACCACGGTGGCCGCCAGGTCCCCGGCGGCGTCGAAGCACCAGAAGACCGAGATCGGGTTGAAGACGTAGCCCAGGGCGCGGGCGTTCGCGGTCATCAGGACCTGCCCGCCGCGCAGCCCGTCCTCGGGCACGGCGCCCTCGCGGTCGAGGAACGCCTCGAGGTTCTCGCGGATCGTCCGCTCGGGGTCGCCGAGGTGGTCGCGGGCCTCGAAGCGGCCCAGGAGCCCGTGGTCGGGCAGGTCGTCGAGGTCGACCACCCAGGTGCGGGTGCGGTGCGTGAACGCGCGCCGCCAGGGCCGGCGCCGGGTGTGGCGCACCGTCGTCTCGAAGACGCCGGTCAGCTCCCGCCGCTCGCGGGCCGCGGCGGCGCCCGGCGCCTGCTCGGCCACCGGCCAGGTCAGCCCGACCCGCTCGGCGGCGGCGAGGCCGGAGCGCGCGCCGTCCTCGTGGAAGCCCCACCCGTGGTACGCCCCGGCGAACGCGACGCGGTCGCCGGAGACCTCGGGCAGGCGGGCCTGCGCCGCGACGGACTCCGGGTTGTAGAGCGGGTGCTCGTACTCCCGGCGCGCGATCACCGTGGTCGGGTCGACGACGTGCTCGCCACCGAGGGTGACCAGGTAGGCGGTGTCGGTCGGGAGCCGCTGCAGCCGGGTCAGGTCGTAGGTCACCATCACCTCGCCCGGGCGGGCGTCGGCGTCGAGCGGGCGCCGGAAGTTCCACGACGCGCGGGCGGCGGTGGCGACCGGGAGCAGCGAGGCGTCGGTGTGCAGCAGCGCGGTGTTCGCGGAGTAGGGCATCGCGGCGAGGACCTCGCGCTGCAGCGCGGTCGGCTCGGCGAGCATCGCCAGGGCGTGCGAGGGGTGGGTGGCGACCACGACCGCGTCGTAGGTGCTGACGTCGCCGTTGCCGTCGGTGACCTCGACGCCGTCCGCGGTCTCGAGCACCGAGGTGACCTTGGCGCCGAGCCGGACGTGCTGGAGACGCGCGCCGACCTTCTCGACGTAGGCGCGCGAGCCGCCGGTGACGGTGCGCCACTGGGGGCTGCCGAAGATGCCGAGCATGCCGTGGTGCTCGAGGAACGTGAACAGGTAGCGGGCGGGGTAGTCGAGGGCGACCTCCGGGTCGCAGGACCAGACGGCGGCGACCAGGGGCTCCATGAAGTGCCGCACGAAGTAGGCGCTGAACCGCCCCTGGCGCAGGAACTGGCGCAGGGTGACGTCCTCGACCACCGACGGTCCGGACGGCGTCCGGGCCCGGGCCACGACGGCCTTGGCCTGACGGTGGAAGCGCGGGATCTCGGCGAGCATCGCCAGGTAGCGGGGCCGGGAGAGGTTCTCGCGCGTCGGGAACAGCCCGCGCCGGCCCAGCGCCCCGGCCCACTCCAGGCCGGTCTGGTCGTCGCGGATCGACATCGACATCTCGGAGGGCTGCGTGGCCACGCCGAGCTCGGCGAACATCCGCAGCAGCACCGGGTAGGTGCGCGGGTTGTGCACGATGAAGCCGGTGTCGATGCCGAGGACCTGCTCGGTGCCGTCGGGGCGCCGGTCGGTCACCTGGTGGGTGTCGGCGTGCCCGCCGAGGCGGTCGTCGGCCTCGTAGAGGGTGACCTCGGCGGTGCGCGAGGCGACGTACGCCGCGGTCAGCCCGGCCACCCCGGAGCCCACGACGGCCACGGTCCGGGGGGCGGCCGGGGTGGTGCGTCCCTCCATCAGACGGTCTCGAGCGGGACGTACGCGACCGGCTGGGTCGTGGGGCGCGGCGAGCCGCCGGCCGGCTCGACCGTGACCCCGATCGCCTCGGCGTCGGTGGCGTCGCCCTCGAGGAGCACGGTGCTGTCGGTGGCGGTCATCAGACCGGCCGGCTTCATGTCGCCGTCGACCCGCAGCCACAGCTGGTAGACCTCGGAGCGCGGCAGCACCGGCATGTTCTGGGTCATGATCACGGCCTGGCCGAGCTCGCGGGAACGGACGACCGTGGCGGTCGCCGAGCCCTCGACCTCGGGCAGGTCGGTCGCGTGGGTCTCGGCGTCGGAGGCCGCCAGGACCGCCTCGGTCGGGTCGGGCAGCGCCTGCACGACGGCGGGCTCGTCGGCCCACGGCTGGGTCACCACGGCGCCGACGCCGACGGCGGCCACGACGGCGGCCGCGGCGGCGGCCAGCAGCAGCGGCCGACGGCGGCGGCTGCGGTGGGCGGCGAGGTCGGTGACGCCGGCCGGGGGGGCGACCACCGGCGGGAGCGGGCGCACTTGGGCCACGTCGGCCAGGACCCGGGCGCGCAACGCGGCGGACGGGGTGGCCATGGTGGTGGCGGCCAGCTCGGCGCCGGCCTCCTGCAGACCCGCGACCTCGGCCCGGCACTCGCCGCAGAGGGCGAGGTGCTGCTCGAACTGGGCGCGCTCGGCGTCGTCGAGAGCATCGATCGCGTAAGCGCCGGACAGCGCGTGCACGTCGGTCATGCTCTTGCTCCTTCTCCCGGTGTCTGGCCCACCCCGAGCGCGTCGCGCAGCCTGATGAGGCCGTCGCGGATGCGGGTCTTGGCGGTCCCGATCGGTAGGTCCAGCATCGTGGCGACCTCGGTGTGGGTGTAGCCACCGAAGTACGCCAGCTCGAGGGCCTCGCGCTGGATCGGGGTCAGCGTACGCAGTGCCCCGCGGACCCGTCGCGCCTCGAACGAGGCGTGCGCCTCGTCGGCGGTGGAGTCGTGGGGGACTGTGTGGTTCTGGTGGTGGTAGCTCTCGTCCCGTCGGCCGGCCGCCTCCGCGGAGCGCACCCGGTCCACCGCCCGGCGGTGGACCAGGGTGAGCAACCAGGAGATGGCGCTGCCCTGGTCGGGGTCGAACCTGGCGGCGGTGCGCCAGACCTCGAGGTAGCCCTCCTGGACGACCTCCTCGGCCTGCGCCGGGTTGCGGACCACCCGCAGCGCGAGCCCGAAGGCCCGCGAGGAGGTGGCGTCGTAGAAGGTGGCGAAGGCCTGGTCGTCGCCGCGGGCGGCCTGCGTGAGCAGGGCTCCCAGCTCGGCGGTGGTGACCGGGCCCGGGGGGACCGGGGTGGTGGAGCCGGACGACGGCACCTCCTGTGCGGAGGTGCCGCCGTCCACGGGCTCGAGGGGGCTCACCGGTCCATCCTGACGTGTCGGTCGTGCTCGCGCACGGACAACGCGATCAGGCCGCGGGCATCAGGACCTGGTCGATCACGTACACCGTGGCGTTCGCGGTCGGGATGTTGCCGCACAGGACGGTGGCGTCGCCGGACGCGCCGTTGGCGACGGTCACGCCCTCCTCGGCGTCGCCGGTGATCTCCAGGGTGTCGTTGTTGAGCGTGTCCTGGGTGCCGGCGATCTCGTCCGGGCCGAGCTGCTCACCGATCACGTGGTGGGTCAGGATCTGCGTGAGGAGCTGCTTGTCGGCCAGGACGGCCTCGAGGTCCTTCGGCGGGATCGCGGCGAACGCGTCGTCGGTCGGGGCGAAGACGGTCAGCGCCTCGGCGTCGTTCAGGGTGCCGACGAGGTCGGCGGCGGTCGCCGCGTCGACCAGGGTGCCGAGCAGCGGGTTGTTGCTGGCGGCGGTGCCGACCGGGTCCTGGACCATGCCGTCGAACGAGCCGGGGCCCGAGGTGGGCACGGCGCTGCAGGCGTCGCCGAACGTCTGAGCCATGGCGCCCTCGGCGGCCGACTCGGACTCGGTGGGCTCCTCGGAGGGGGTCTCCTCCTCGGCGGGGGCCTCGGAGGAGGGGGTGGTGTCGTTGGCCTCGGTCTCGGTGGCGTCGTCACCGCAGGCGGCGAGGGTGACCGAGAGGGCGATGGCGGAGGCCGCGAGGCCGGCGTTGCGGCGGATGTTCGAGGTCTTCATGGGGAGTGCCTTTCCTACGGGGTTTTCTCGCTGATGTCGGGGGTAGTTCGGTGCGGGGGGGTGGGACGGATTGGTCGGATCGGGGGTGTCTGGAGAGTTTTTTCGTCCCGACCCGACCGGGTCAGTCGGAGACGGAGATCTGCAGCAGGTGGATGCCGCTCGAGCCGGACGGGAAGGGCGGCGCCTCCTTGGTGGACTGCAGGTCCCCCTCCCCGTCGGTGACGCGGGCCGCGACGGAGTGCAGCCCGGGTGTGGCGTCCCAGCGGTAGAACCACTGGCGCCAGTAGTCGTTGTCGACCTCCGGGCCGAGCTCGGCCTGCTGCCAGTCGCCGCCGTCGATCGCGACCTCGATCTTCGCCACGCCGCCCTGGGTCTGGGCCCAGGCGACACCGCCGACGACCACCTCGCCGGGCGCGACCGTCTCCGGCAGCGCCTGGGGGGTGTCGATGCGTGCGGACGGCTTGATCGGGGCGTCGGTGGCCCAGTCGCGCTCGGTCCAGTACGACTCCTGCTCGGCGTAGGTGGTCAGCGTGATCCGCTCGATCCACTTGGTCGCGCTGATGAAGCCGTAGAGACCGGGGATCACCATCCGGGCGGGGAAGCCGTGCTCACGAGGCAGCGGCTCGCCGTTCATCCCGATCGCCAGCATCGCGTCGCGGCCGTCGGTGGCCAGGGCGAGCGGGGTGGAGATGGTCATCCCGTCGACGTCGGTCGAGAACAGCTGGTCGGCCTTGGTGTTCTCGATCCCGGCCATCTTCAGCAGGGACATCAGGGGCACGCCGAGCCAGCGGGCGCCGCCGACGAACTCGCCGCCCACGCTGTTCGACACGCAGGTCAGGGTGATGTCGCGCTCGACCAGCTCCATGGCGGCGATGTCGTCGAAGGTGAGCACGACCTCCTGGTCCACGTCGCCGTCGATGGTCAGGGTCCAGTCGTCGACGTCGACGATCGGGACGTCGAGGCGCGTGTCGACCCGGTAGAAGTCCTCGTTGGGCACCTGGAGCGGGCTGATGCCGGGGTAGGTCTCCTCCAGGCCGGTCGGCAGGGCCGGGAGGGGCTGGGCGGCGGCGGGCAGCGTGACGTCGGCCGGGGCCGAGCGCAGACGCCCGACCAGGCGGCCGGCGCCCGCGAGGGCGGCGGCCAGGACGACCATCGACCCGGCGCCGAGCAGCACGCCGCGGCGCCCGACGCCCGAGGAGGCGGACGTGGTCGCGTCGGTGGTCCTGGCAGGGCGGGCGCGACGGGCGAGGCGGTCGAGCAGCGCCAGGGCGGCCACGCCGGCGACGGCGGTGGCCAGGGCGGGCACGACGTCGAGGGCGCCGGCGCCGGCGTTGGTCAGCGCCGCGGCGGCGGCGACCACGACGAGCACGACCAGGACGGCCGCGCCGACGACGAACCGGCGGCGGGCGAGCACGCCGGCCAGGCCGGCGAGGAGCAGCACGCCCAGCATCACCGACCCGATCAGGACCGCCTTGTCGGCGGTGCCGAAGGTGCGGATCGCCCACTGGGCCAACGGCACGGGGGTGCGGTCGATGACGGCGGAGCCGACGGCGAGGACGGGGGAGCTGGCGGGGGAGGTGAAGGCAGCCACGAGGTGACCGGCGCCCATCCCGACGAGGGTGGCCAGGACGCCGAAGGCGGCGTAGGCGGAGCGGGATCTCATAGGGGGCGTTCGGAGCGGAGAGCCGTTCGGATGGGCGCGCGGGACCGGGGGTGCGGCCGGTCGGGCTCGATCGGCGCAGCCGTATGATGGGCGACCGCGAGAGCGGCCCCACGGTGCCGCTCGCGGTCGTCCGGCCCGCGTTCTTGGGGGAGTGTCCGTGTCCGAGGAGCTGGTGGAGCGCGAGGTCGCTCACGAGCAGGCCGTCGTCGACCGGGTCTACCTGCGCCTCGACGAGGCCGGGGTGGCCGCCCAGCGGCTGGCCCGGGAGGGTCACGAGCGTGGTCGGATGGGCCACGAGGGCGGACTGGTCGAGCGCGACGCCATGGTCTTCCAGGCCGCCCGGCGGATCGCCCAGCTCGACGCGGCCCGCGAGGGCCTGGTCTTCGGCCGGCTCGACCTCGACCCGGCCACCGACCCCGAGCCCCGCTACATCGGCCGCCTCGGGCTGCGCGACCAGGACCGCGAGTCGCTGCTCGTCGACTGGCGCGCCCCCGCGGCCGCGGTGTTCTACCAGGCCACGGCCGCCACGCCGTCCGGCGTCGTGCGCCGCCGGGTGCTGCGCTCGGCCGGTCGGACCGTGGTCGGCGTGGAGGACGAGCTGCTCGACACCGAGGCCGCGGCCCGGCTCGAGGCCGAGGGCGTCGAGCTCCCGGTCGTGGGCGAGGGCGCGCTGATGGCGCAGCTCTCCCGCGCCCGGGACCGGACGATGCACTCGATCGTGGCCACGATCCAGGCCGAGCAGGACGAGGCGATCCGCGCCCCGAGCCGTGGCGTGGTGACCATCGCGGGCGGACCGGGCACCGGCAAGACCGTGGTCGCGCTGCACCGCGCGGCGTACCTGCTCTACTCCGACCGGCGACGCTACGAGACCGGCGGCGTGCTGGTGATCGGTCCCAGCGGCGTCTTCATGCGCTACATCGAGCGGGTGCTGCCCAGCCTCGGGGAGACCGCGGTCGCGCTGCGCTCGCTCGGCGAGGTCGTCGAGGGTGTCGTGGCCTCGCGCCACGACCTGCCGGCCGTGGCCGACGTCAAGGGCTCCGCGCGGATGGCCGAGCTGCTGCGCCGGCTGGCGCGCGAGCCGGTGCCCGGGGCGCGCGAGACCTTCCGCACGTTCTGGCGCGACGACGTCCTCGAGCTCGGGCCGCAGCAGCTGACCCGCGTACGCCGCCAGCTGATGGGCCAGGGCTACCGCAACCGCCAGGTCGACCGGGTCGCGCCCGCGCTGCTCGACGCGCTGTGGCGCCAGGTGCGCAGCGACCGTGGTCGCGAGCGCGGCCGGGAGGCCTTCGACGACGACCTGCTCTCGCTGCCCGACTTCGTGGACTTCGCGGTCGGCTGGTGGCCGCCGCTGCACGCCGTGGACGTCCTCGGCTGGCTGCGCGACCCCGAGCTGCTGGCCCGGGTCGGGCGCGGCCTGCTCGAGGACGACGAGCAGCGGCTGCTCACCAAGTCGTGGGACGACCACCCCGTCGCGACCGTGGCCACCGCCGCCAAGGGCGCCCTGTCGGTGCAGGACGTGGCCCTGCTCGACGAGCTGCGCTACGCCCTCGGCGACGTGCCGGCGCTGTCCCCGGACCGCGAGGACCCGATGCGGGCGGTCGACCAGGCCCTCGAGGGCCGCGTCGACCTGCAGGAGCTGACCACCGCCGCGGACCGGGAGTACGCCCCCTCGGGACGGGCGTGGGCGGCGCCGACGGCCAGCATCGAGGACGACGGGTACGCCCACGTCCTCATCGACGAGGCGCAGGACCTGACCCCGATGCAGTGGCGGATGGTCGGCCGGCGCGGGCGGACGGCGTCCTGGACGATCGTCGGCGACCCCGCCCAGTCCTCCTGGCCGGTCCCGGCCGAGGCCGACGAGGCGCGCCGGGCGGCGCTCGAGCGCAAGGCGGTGCACGCCTTCCACCTCTCCACGAACTACCGCAACTCGGCCGAGATCTACGCCTACGCGGCGGCCTACGCCCAGCGGGTCGGCCTGGACGCCGACCTGCCCACGGCCGTGCGCTCGACCGGCGTCGGCCCGCGCGAGGTCGTCGCGGCCGACGAGGAGCTGGAGCAGGTCGCGCGGCGCGAGGTCGCGGCGCTGGCCGAGCAGGTGAGCGGCACCGTCGGGATCGTCGTGCCGGCCGCCCGCCGCTCCGAGGTCAACGCCTGGCTGGCCTCGTGGGACGAGCGGGCCGAGGACGCCCGCGGCGCCCGCGCCGCCGTGGACTCCTCGGTCGCCCCCTCGGGCGAGGACCGGGTCGTGGTGCTGACCGGTCTGGACACCAAGGGCCTGGAGTTCGACGGCATCGTGGTCGTGCGCCCCCAGGAGATCGAGGACGAGTCGGTCACCGGCCGGGCCACGCTCTACGTCGTGCTGACGCGGGCGACCCAGCTGCTGACGACGGTCGGCTGACCCGGCCCGCGCCGCGCCCCACGAGCGCGAGCATGAGCAGCAAGGCCACGACGACCATCGCGGCGACCGCGGCGCCGACCACGCCGTCGGCGTACCCCTCGGGAGCGGCCCCCGTGCGGCGCACGGCCGTGGCCAGGCTCCCCAGCAGCGCGACGCCGAGGGCGATGCCCAGCTCGGCGGCGGTCTCGGACACGCCCGAGGCGCTGCCGGCCCGCTCGGGCGGTGCCGAGCCGACCATCCGGTCGGTGCACAGGGCGGTGACCACGCTCACGGAGAAGGCGACCAGCGCGAAGCCCGCGATCAGCGGCGCGACCTCGCCGTCGCGGGCGGTGGCCGTGACCACGGCGAAGCCGACGAGCCCGACCGTGAGCCCGGCGGCCACGACGGTGGCCGGCTGCGCGCGGCGGACGGACCACGGGGCGACGACCGAGCCGACCAGGCCGAGCGCCACGGCCGGCAGCGTGGCCAGGCCCGCGTCGAGCACCCCGAGCCCGTAGTCGGTCTGCAGCAGCTGCAGCAGCAGGTACTGCAGCCCGGCGAAGCAGAACAGGGTCCCGAGGTGGGTGACCACGGCCCGGGCGAAGGCCGGCTCCGAGACCATCGCGACGTCGAGCACCGGCGTGCGCAGGCCGCGCTGGCGGCGGACGAAGACGACCCCGGCCGCGACGCCGACGACCAGGGCGACGGCCGCGGCGACCGACGGCCCGTCGGCGGCGGTCTCCTTGACCGCCCACACCGCCGGGACCACGGCGCCGAGCGAGAGCACCACGCTCGCCGGGTCGACCGGGTCGGGGTCGACGGCGGTGTGCTCGGGCAGCAGGAACGGGCCGACGAGCAGCAGCAGCACCATCACCGGCACGCCCATCAGGAAGACCGAGCCCCACCAGAACTGCTCGAGCAGCACGCCACCGACCAGCGGGCCGATCGCGCTGCCGGCGCCGAGGCTGCCCATCCAGACCGCGATCGCGGTGGTGCGCTCGCGGGGGTCCTCGAACATCGTGCGGATCAGCGACAGCGTCGAGGGCATCAGCGTCGCGCCGGCCACCCCGAGCAGGGCGCGCGCGGCGATCAGCAGCTCCGGGGTGGGGGCGAACGCGGCTCCCACCGACACGGCGCCGAACGCCGCCGCGCCGACGAGCAGCAGCCGGCGCCGACCCGTCCGGTCGCCGAGGGTGCCCATGGTGAGCAGGAGGCCGGCGATCAGGAACCCGTAGACGTCGACGATCCACAGCAGCTGCGTGGGCGACGGGTCGAGGTCGCGGGCCAGGACCGGCGCCGCCAGGTGCAGCACGGTGACGTCGAGGGCGATGATGATCGTGGGCAGCGCGAGGACGGCCAGCCCGAGCCACTCCGTACGCCCGGCGCGTCGCGGCGCCCCGACCTGGTTGCTCATCTCGGGGCCGATCATCGCACCGGCCACGGTCCGGCCCGCCCGGAGCCCGGCCGCCGTCCCAGCCCTAGGCTGGCCCCATGCCCGACACGACCGACGCCCGTGCCGCGATCGAGGCGCTGCAGGGGCACGAGGCGTGGGCGATCATCCGGCGCTCGACCCGGGCCGGCGACCGCGACACCGTCGGGCTGGTCGGGGGGCGCCGCTCGGTCGTCGCCTCGCTGCTGGACGTCCCGCTCGAGGACGGCCCGCCGACCCCCGGGCGCACCGCCGACCGGCTGCTGGCGGTGCCGTTCCGCCAGGTCGCCGAGCGCGGCTTCGAGGCCCACGACGACGGCGCGCCGCTGGTGGTGGTCGACGTCGAGACCGAGCAGGAGTTCTCGGTCGCCGAGGTGGCGGCCGCGATCGACGACGTCGAGCTCACCTTCGCCGACCGGGGCGGGTTCGAGACCGACGACGAGACCTACGCCGGCCTGGTCCGCACGATCATCGACGAGGAGATCGGCCAGGGCGAGGGCGCCAACCTGGTCGTCGGCCGGCACTACCGCGCGCGGGTCGAGGACTGGGGCCCCGCCCGGGCGCTGGCGGTGTTCAAGCGGCTGCTCGAGCGCGAGCGGGGGACGTACTGGACGTTCTGCTTCTTCACCGGCGACCGCTACCTGATCGGCGCCACCCCGGAGCGGCACGTCAGCGTGCACGACGGCGACGTGCGGATGAACCCGATCAGCGGCACCTTCCGGATCCCCCGCGACTCCGACGCCGCCCAGGCCGACCTCAAGACCGGGCTGCTGGACTTCCTGCGCGACGAGAAGGAGGTCTACGAGCTCTTCATGGTGGTCGACGAGGAGCTGAAGATGATGTGCGACCTCTGCTCCGAGGGCGGGCAGGTCCTGGGGCCGTTCCTCAAGCCGATGAGCCGCCTGGTCCACACCGAGTACCTCCTCGCCGGGCGCAGCGCCCGCGACCCCCGCGAGATCCTGCGCGACACGATGTACGCCGCCACGGTGACCGGGTCCCCGGTCGAGAACGCCTGTCGGCTGATCAGGAGGTACGAGACCTCCGGGCGCGGCTACTACGGCGCCGCCCTGGCCGTCCTGGGCCGCGACCCCTCCGGCGGACCCGTGATGGACAGCCCGATCGTGATCCGCACCGCCGACGTCGACCTCGACGGCAACCTCACCGTGACCGCCGGCGCCACCCTGGTCCGCGACTCCGACGCCCACTACGAGGTGGCCGAGACCCATGCCAAGGCCGGCGGGATCCTGTCGGCCTTCGGCCTGGTGCCCCCGGCGCCGACGCCGCAGGTCGACGTGGCCGAGCTGGTCGCCGACGAGGACGTGCTGCTGGCGCTGAACGCCCGCAACCGACGGCTGTCCGGCTTCTGGCTCACCGACCAGGACGACGCCGCGCCCGACCCGCGCCTGGCCGGGCGCCGGGTGGTCGTCCTGGACGGCGAGGACGACTTCGTCAACATGCTGCGCCACCTGCTCGCGGTGATGGGGCTGGTCAGCGAGGTGGTCCGGCACGAGGACCTGCCGGCCGACCCCGGGGCGTACGACGGGTTCTTCGACGCCCACGACCTGGTCGTGGTGGGGCCCGGCCCGGGCGACCCCCGCGACGACGACGACCCCAAGATGGTCCGGCTGCGGGCCGCGGTCACCGCGCTGCTGGCGCAGGAGAAGCCGTTCCTGGCGATCTGCCTGGGCCACCAGGCGCTGTGCCACCAGATCGGTGTCCCGCTGGCCTACAAGGACATCGTCTTCCAGGGCATCCAGTCGCCGGTCACGGTCGACGGCCGGCGCGAGCGGGTGGGGTTCTACAACACCTTCGTCGGGCGGCCCGACGCCTCGACCGTGCTGCCCGCGGGCGTGGAGGTCGACGCCGACCCGGCCACCGGCGACGTCGACGCGCTGCGCGGCCCGCACTACCGCGGCATCCAGTTCCACGCCGAGTCGATCCTCACCGAGCACGGCTACGACCTGGTGCACGGCCTGGTCGTCGACCTGCTGGAGCCGGTGCTCGGGGACTGACGTGCCGGCCCCGGCGCCCTCCGGACGCACCGTGCCCGACGTGGTGGTCGTCGACCACCACGACTCCTACACGCACAGCCTGGTGCACCTGGTCGCCTCGGTCACCGGCGCGCTTCCGACGGTGGTCCAGCACGACGAGACCGACGCCGCCACGGTGCTCACGCACTCCCACGTCGTGCTCTCGCCGGGCCCCGGGCATCCCGACGTGCCGGCCGACTTCGCGGTCGGCGCGGCGGTGCTGCGCGGGGCGGCCGCGACCCGTACCCCCGTCCTGGGGGTGTGCCTCGGGATGCAGGGACTGGTCACCACCTACGGGGGCCGGGTCGACCGCGTCCCCCCGGCCACGGGGTGCTGGCCACGGTCCGCCACGACGGCACGGGCGTCTTCGCCGGTGTGCCCGACGGGTTCGACGCGGTCCGCTACCACTCGCTCGCCGCGGTCGAGCTGCCGTCCTGCCTGCGCCGCACCGCGGTCGACGAGCGGACCGGGCTCACCATGGGCGTCGCGCACGTCGACCTCCCGCAGGTGGGCGTCCAGTTCCACCCCGAGTCGGTGCTCACCGAGCACGGCGCCGCGCTGGTCGCCGGCTTCCTGGGGCTGCGGTGAGCCCGGCCGAGGCGCTCGCCGCGGTCGGGGCCCACCCGCGCAGCGCCTGGCTGGACGGGCCGTGGACCGACGGTCCGTGGCTCGGGCTGCTCGACGAGGCGGACCCCTCGCTGACCTACGACGCGGTGACGCGCACCGTCACCCGGCACGCGCACGGCCGCGCCGAGGTGGTCGGCGACGACCCGTTCACCGCCCTGGAGGCCGCGCTGGCCGACGGGCCGCCCGACGCCCGGTGGGTCGGCTGGGCGGGGTACGCCGCCCGCCCGGACCTGCCCGCGCTGACCGGCGGGTCCGGCCGGGACGGACCGGCCGGCGGGCTGCCCGACGCGGTGTGGATGCGCCCCTCGCGCTGGGTGGCGGTCCGCCCCGACGGGGGTCGTGTGCCCGAGCACGGTCCCGGCACCGTGCTCGGGCACACGACCCCCTCGGCCGGGACGCCCCCGGACGCCGACGTGCCCGCCTGGTACGCCGCCGCGTTCGCCGAGGTCCAGGAGCAGCTGCACGCGGGCAACACCTACGAGGTGAACCTGACCTACCGCGAGGACCTCCTCTCCGACCGCCGGCCGCTCGACGCCTACGCGGCGCTGCGGGCCGGGAGCCCCGCGCCGTACGCCGCCCTGGTCCGCCACGACCTCCCGGGCGCGCGCGGCTGGATGCTGGGCTCCTCGCCCGAGCGGTACGCCCGCGTCGACCTCGCCCCCGACGGGTCACGGAGCATCGAGACCCGGCCGATCAAGGGCACCCTGCCCCGCGACGCCGACCCGGTCCGCGACGCGGCGCTGGCCGCCCGCCTGGCCGTCGAGCCCCGCTTCCGCGCCGAGAACCTGATGATCGTCGACCTGCTGCGCCACGACCTCGCGGTGGTCGGGGAACCGGGGTCGGTGGAGGTGCCCTCGTTGATGGCCGTCGAGTCGTACGCCGGGGTCCACCAGCTCGTCTCGACCGTCCGGGCCCGGCTGCGGCCCGAGGTCACCACGGTCGGGGCGCTGCGCTCGCTGTTCCCGGCGGGGTCGATGACCGGGGCCCCCAAGCGCCGCACGATGGAGGTGATCGGTGCCGTGGAGGGCTCGCCCCGCGGCCCGTACGCCGGGGCGGTCGGGTGGGTCGGCGCCGACGGCCGGGCCGACCTCGGCGTCGTGATCCGCACCCTCACCACCGCCGGCGACGGTCGCTGGCGGCTCGGCACCGGTGGCGGCGTCACCGTGCAGTCGACGGCCGCCCAGGAGTGGGAGGAGTCGCGCTGGAAGGCCGCCCGGCTGCGGGCGGCGCTGCTCGGGTGAGGCCCGAGGTGGTGCTCAGCCGCCGAGGGTCTCCTGCAGCACGTCGGCGCCGGCGTCGGCGTCGGGGTCGACCGTCAGCGGCTGGCGGTTGCCGGGCAGCGTGAGCACGAAGCGTGCACCGCCGGCCGGGGAGGCGGTCACCTCGACGTCGCCCGAGTGCCGACGGGCGGCCTGCTGCACGATCGAGAGCCCCAGGCCCGAGCCGGGCATCGACCGGGACTCCTCGGCGCGCCAGAACCGCTCGAAGACGTGCGGGCGGTCGTGCTCGGCCACGCCCGGTCCCTCGTCGTCGACGGTCAGCACGCCGTCGCGCATCCGGGCGGTCACGGTGCCGCCGGTGGGGCTCCACTTCGCGGCGTTGTCGAGCAGGTTCGTCACGGCGCGCTCCAGGGTGGCGGCGTCGCCGACCACCCACCACGGCTCCACCTCGACGTCGAGGCGGACCGAGGGCGCGCGCAGGCGTACCCGGGCCACGGCGTTGTGCACGACGCCGGCCAGCTCGACGGGCTCGATCGCCGGCTTCACGCCGTCGTCGCGGGCGAGCTGGACGAGGTCGCCGATCAGGGTGGTGAGCTCCTCGATCTGCGCGCGGACGTCCTCGATGAGCTCGCGTCGGGTCTCCGAGGGCAGCACCGGTCCCAGGTCGCCGGACTCGGCCTGGCTCAGCAGGTCGAGGTTGGTGCGCAGCGAGGTCAGCGGGGTGCGCAGCTCGTGCCCGGCGTCGGCCACGAGCTGGCGCTGACGGTCCCGGGAGGCGGCGAGCGCCGACAGCATCTGGTTGAAGGCGGCGGCCAGGCGGGCGATCTCGTCGTCGCCCTCGACCGGCATCGGGGTGAGGTCCTCGGTGCGCGCGATCCGCTCCACCGACCGGGTCAGGCGGCGCACGGGCCGCAGCCCGTTGCTGGCCACCGCCCACCCGGCTGCCCCGGCGACCGCGACGCCGAGCAGGCCGAAGACGAGCATCACGGCGCCCAGCCGCGCCAGGACCTGCTGCTGGGAGTCCAGGGACTGCGCGATCAGCAGGGCGGTGCCGCCGTCGGGCGCCGGGACGGCCGCGATCCGGTAGTCCTCCCCCGTGGTCGCGGCGACGGTGCGCAGGCTGGAGGCCCGCTCGCCCTCGGCGACCTCGACCTCGGGCGGCGACTGGCCCAGCGACAGCGGCGGGCCGTAGTCGTAGGTGTGCACCCGCACGTCGTCGGCGTACAGGAACGCGATCCGGACGTCGGCGGCGCCCAGCGCCGCCGACGGCACCTGCGCCTGCCTGGTCAGCTCGCCCAGCGCCGGCGAGGACGCGGCCTGCTCGGCGCGGGTCATCAGCGACTCGTCGAGCGTGCTCTGCAGCTGGGAGCGCACGGTCATGTAGGCAGCGAACGCCACCAGGGCGACCGTCAGGCCGACCGCCATCGTGGTCAGCCCGATCACTCGGCTGGCCAGGGACCGGCGGTAGTGCCAGCGGCGCCGGCGCACCTCAGCCGGCCTTGAGGACGTAGCCGACGCCGCGCACCGTGTGGATCAGGCGGTGCTCGCCGGCCGCCTCGGTCTTGCGGCGGACGTAGCCGACGTAGACCTCGAGGGAGTTGGCGCTGGTCGGGAAGTCGAAGCCCCAGACCTCCTCGAGGATGAACGAGCGGTCGAGCACCCGCCGGGGCCGGCGCAGGAACATCTCCAGCAGCGCGAACTCGGTGCGGGTCAGGTCGATGCTGCGACCGGCCCGGTCGACCTCGCGGGTCGCGACGTTCATCGTCAGGTCGCTGAAGGCCAGCACCTCGTCGTCCTCGCCGGGGGTGGGCGTGGTCCGGCGCAGCAGCGCGCGGAGCCGGGCCAGCAGCTCCTGCAGCGCGAACGGCTTGGTGAGGTAGTCGTCGGCGCCGGCGTCGAGGCCCTCGACCCGGTCGCCGACCGCGTCGCGGGCGGTGAGCACGAGCAGGGGCACGTCGTTGCCGGCCGCCCGGAGCGCGCGGGTCGCCTCGAGGCCGTCGAGGCGCGGCATCATCACGTCCATCACGACCACGGCCGGGTCGGTCTCGCCGATCACGGCCAGCGCCTCCGCGCCGTCCGCGGCGAGGCGGACGGCGTACCCGTTGAACTCCAGCGAGCGGCGCAGCGACTCCCGCACCGCGCGGTCGTCCTCGACGACGAGCACGCGGGGTCGCTCGGCGCCGGGCGCGCTGCTCGCGGGGGTGCTCACCCACCCCACTGTGCCAGCCGGGGCTGAGGCGTGCCTGAGAGGCGACCCGCGCCGCTGGTCTAGCATCACGCCGTCAGCGGGCCCGGCTCCGGCCCGGACACGGGGGGACGTGCATGGCTCGATCGGACCGACCGACCCTGGGGGGAGCCCCGGGCCGGCTACCGGTGCTGGTCTCCTTCGCGGTCGTGGTCGTCGTCGCGGCCGCCGTGATCGCGCTGACCCGGACCCCGGGCGGCGCCCCCGGGCCGGTGACGGCCACCCCGGTCGGCGCCGCCGCGGCACCCGGAGGGCCCCCGGAGGCGGTGGTGGTGGCGCGGGTGCTGCGGGTGCCCGAGGTCACCGGTGGCGGACGGGCGCCGGTCCTGGTCGGCCTCGACGCCTCCGCGTCGAGCGACCCCGACGGGGGCGCGCTCACCTACCGGTGGGACCTCGACGGCGACGGGCGCCACGACGACGGGGCGCGTGCGGCTCCCCGGGTGCGGCTGACCGGCCGGGCACCGGCCGTGGTGACGGTGGTGGTCCGCGACGGCACGGGCCTGGCCGACGCCGCCCGGCTGCGGCTGCCCCGCGGTCCTCAGAGGTAGCGGCGGGCCGCTCGTGCCGCGCGGGCGCCGTAGCCGCCGCCGAACAGGCAGGCGTGCACCAGCAGCGGGTAGAGCTGGTGCAGCGCGGTGCGGTCCTCCCAGCCGTCGGCCAGCGGCGTGAGGTCGGAGTAGGCCTCGAGCAGGCGCTGCAGGTGCGGCAGCCCGAAGAGCGAGAGCATCGCCAGGTCGGCCTCCCGGTGACCGGCGTACGCCGCCGGGTCGATCACCCGGGTGCCGTGGGCGGCCCAGAGGACGTTGCCGTTCCACAGGTCCCCGTGCAGCCGGGCCGGGCCCTCCTCGGGCACGAGTGCCGTCAGCCGACCCACGACGGCCTCCACCGAGGCGGCCTCCCGGGCGTCGACCGCGCCGCGGTCCCGGGCCAGCTTGAGGTACGGCAGCACCCGGCGTACGGCGTAGAACTCCGCCCACGTCGGGGCGGTGCGCTGCGGCATCGGCAGGCCGGCGATCCAGCCGTCGCCGTCGGGACCCCCGTACGCCGGGGCGCCGGCCGCGTGGGTGCGGGCCAGCCGGCGACCGAGGTCGGCGGCGGCGTCGCCGGTGGGTCGTCCGGGCTCGACCCAGCGCAGGACGAGCGCGTCGTCGGCCACCGCGAGCACGTCGGGGACCTCGATCCCGCCGGTCGGCTCGGCCAGCCAGCCCAGGCCGGCGGCCTCGCGGGCGAACATGCCGGCCGGGGGGCTGGTCATGGTCTTGACCAGCACCGTCGAGCCGTCGGAGACGCGCAGCTTGGTCACCGTCGCGACGTCGCCGCCGCTGACGGGGGCCGAGGACACGACGGCGACGCCGAGGAGCTCCTCGACGCGGCGGACGGCGGTGGTCCGCCTCATCCCGGCCGCTCCGCGAGCAGCGCGGGCAGCGCGCTCACCAGCACGTCGCTGACCCGGCGCACCATGCCCAGCACCTCCTCGAACCCGTCGTCGCCACCGTAGTAGGGGTCGGGAACGTCCGCCCCGGTCCCGACGGGGTCGAGCGAGCGGAACAACCGGACCCGGTCGGGCTCGTCGGGCCCCAGGGCGAGGGTGTCGCGGAGGTTGGCGGCGTCCATCACCAGCAGCAGGTCGTGGGCGAACCACGACGGGTCCGCCGGGTCGAGGTGCCGGGCCCGGTGGGCGGAGGGGTCCAGCCCGTGGGCGACCAGGGTGGCCGCGGCGCGGCGGTCCATCGGGTCCCCGACGTGCCAGGCGCCCGTGCCGCACGACTGCAGCGTCACCTGGTCGTCCAGCCCGGCGCGGCGCACGGCGTCGGCCAGCGCGACCTCGGCCATCGGGGAGCGGCAGATGTTGCCCAGGCAGACCAGCGCCACGGAGTAGCGGCCCGGGGTGCGCGGCGACGGGAGCGCGGGCCCCGTGCGTACCGGCCCGGTCGGGGTGCTGCTCATGCGCGCTTCTCGGTGCCGAGGAGGGCGTCGAGGGCCCACGTGACCACGGTGATCACGACGGCGCCGCCGACCGCGGACCAGAAGCCGTCGACGCGGAACCCGACGCCGAGCTGCTCGGCCAGCCAGCCCGTCAGCATCAGCATGAACGCGTTGATGACCAGCAGGAACAGCCCGAGGGTCAGCAGGATCAGCGGGAAGGAGAGCAGCTGCAGCACCGGCTTCACGAACGCCGACACCACGCCCAGGATCAGCGCGACCGCCAGCAGCGGCAGGATCTTGGACTCGATCTCGGCGCTCCCGGAGCGCGGGCCGGTGAAGCGGAGCCCGTCCAGCAGGGCGGTCGCGGCCGCCAGGGCCAGGGCGGTGGTCAGCAGCCAGGTGAGGAATCGGGTCACCCGCCCATCCTCCCAGCCCCGGCTGAACGCCGCCTGAACCGCCGCCGGCGCCCCCGACCGCCGCCACGCCGCTGTAACGCTGTGTTACGTCATCTGGGTCCGTGTCACGACACCGTCCCAGATGACGTAACACAGCGTTACAGCCCGAGCGCGCCGATCACCTGGACGGCGGCGTCGTCGAGGTGCGCGCACAGGAACGCCCCGGCGGCGTCGACCTCGTCGGCCTCGAGCAGCGCGACCAGCGCGGTGTGGCTCTCGGCCTGGTCGTGGGTGTTGCGGCGGATCCGGTCGACCTGGGCCAGGGCCAGCTTGAGCTCGGTCATCAGCGCCTCGGCCGCGGCGACCAGGCGGGGGCTGCCGGTGAGCGCGACGAGGGAGACGTGGAAGGCGAGGTGGTGCTCGTTGAGGGCGCGGAAGGAGTCGCCGGCCGCGACCGCGTCGGTGTAGCGCGTCAGCGCCTCGCGCACGCCACGGCGGTCGGCCGGGTCGGCCTCGCGCCACCCGCGGACCCCGGCACCCTCGAGGACCAGCCGGGCCCGGCAGACGTCGCGCACCGACGAGGCGGCCGGGCGGGCCACGCTCACGCCGCGGTGCGGCTCCCGCGTGGCCAGGCCCTCGGCCACGAGCACGCCGAGGGCCTCGCGGACGGTGGAGCGCGAGACGCCGAGCGAGGCGGCCAGGGCGACCTCCCGCAGCGGGGTGCCGGACTCGACCTCGCCCTCGAAGACGGCACGACGCAGCTCCTCGGCGGCACGGTCGACCGTGGAGGAGTGGTCGAGGTGCAGCGTGGCGAACGCCGTCGTCTGCCCGGGCATGCCACCCATCATGCCCACCCGGCGACCCGACTTGTCGCGTGGTGCCCGGACCGGCACACTGATCTTGTCCGATTGTCTGACAATCCGCGACCGTGGTCGCGGGAAGGGGTGCTGCGTGACCGAGCTGACGTGGGGACGGCACTACGCCGCGGTCGAGCCGACGGCCTTCCGTGTCGAGTACGCGATCAACCCGTTCATGGACCCGGCCGTGCAGCCCGACGGCGCGCTCGCCCACGCCCAGTGGACCGAGATGGTCCGCGTGCTGCGCTCCCTCGGCGCCCGGGTCGACGTCCTGCCGCAGCGCGACGACGCCCCCGACATGGTCTACGCGATGAACCTCGGCCTGGCCCTGCCCGGGCACGGCGGGGACCGGGTCGTGCTGTCGCACATGCGCCACCCGCAGCGCCGGATGGAGACCGGGTCGGCCGCCGGCTGGTTCGAGTCGGCGGGGTGGAGCACGTCGTACGTCGGCCGCGACGGCGTCGGCGCACACCTCGAGGCCGGGGACGCCTTCGCCTTCGGCGGTGACCTCGTCGTCGGGTACGGCCCCCGCACCGAGGAGCTCGCCCTCAAGGCGCTGGCCACCGACCTGGGCCTGCGCGTGCGCGGGCTACGGATCACCCACCCCGGCATGTACCACCTCGACCTCGCCTTCTGCCCGCTCGACGACCGCCGGGCGATGGTCTGCCCGGCGGCGCTCGACGACGCGTCGGCCGCAGCGCTCCTCGACCTGGTCCCCGAGCCGCTGGTGCTGACCGAGGAGGAGGCGCTGAGCACCTTCTGCGCGAACTCCGTGGTCGTCGGGCGCACCGTGGTGATGCCGGCCTGCCCGCCGCGTGTCCGCGCGCAGCTGGAGGAGTGGGGATTCGAGGTCGTGCTGGTCGAGGTCGGCGAGTTCCACAAGGGCGGCGGCTCGGTCCGCTGCCTGACCAACCCGCTCGACGTCACCGTCGGTCGCGAGCTGGTGCCGGTGCCCGGCGGCGAGGTCGTCCTGCCGGGCTGACCCCCGGCCCGGCCCGCGTAGCCTTCGACGGATGTTTCCCGTGGGCGGCTACGACGTGATGGTGCTGGGCGCGCTCGTCGCCGGCGCCGTCCTCGGCCTGGTCGGGTGGCTGCTCGCGAAGCGGCTCGGCGTGGCCGGGTGGGCCGCGGCCGCGTTCGTCTGGACCGTCGTCGTGATCGCCCTGGTCACGCTCATCCCGGCCGACGCGGACCCCGGCGTCGTGCTGGCCGAGGACCGCCTGCCGGGCTGCTCCTTCGACATCGGCGGACCGGCCCCCGACGGGTTCTGGATCTTCTCCGGCGGTCAGCGGCTGCTCAACACCGTCGCGTTCGTGCCGTCGGGCGCCTTCCTGGTCCTGGCCGCGGCGCGGTGGCGCTCGGCGTGGCTGACGGTCCCGGCCGGGCTGGTAGGGCTGGCGGCGTACTCCGTGGCGATCGAGGCCGTCCAGCTCGAGCTGGCCCGCATCGACCGGGCCTGCGACGCCACCGACGTGATCGACAACGTGACCGGGGCCGCGGTCGGCGTCGGGATCGGGCTGCTGCTGGCGCTGGTCCTGCGTCCGTGGCGGGACCGCCACGAGCGCCACGGCCGGGCGCCCGTCGGGCGGGGCGCCGGAGCGGGCGAGGACTAGCCTGCGGGCGTGAGCACACCCCAGCCCCGCGCCCACGTCGAGCGCATCCCGGCCTACGTGCCCGGCCGGCCGCCCACCACGCGGCCCGGGACCACGACCTACAAGCTGTCGTCGAACGAGAACCCGTACCCGCCGCTGCCCGGGGTCGTCGAGGCGGCGCACCGCGCGGTGGACACGATGAACCGCTACCCCGACATGGGCAGCACGCTGCTCTACGCGGGGCTCTCGGACCGCCTCGGCGTCCCGGTCGAGGACCTCGCCGCCGGCACCGGGTCGGTCGCGCTGATCTACCAGCTGCTCACCGCCTACTGCGACCCCGGTGACGAGGTCGTCCACGCCTGGCGGTCGTTCGAGGCGTACCCGATCGCGATCACCTCGGCCGGCGCGGTCTCGGTACGCGTCCCGGTGGACGCCGACGGCCGCCACGACCTGGACGCGATGGCCGCCGCCGTCACCGACCGCACCCGCGTGGTGATGGTCTGCACGCCCAACAACCCGACCGGGCCGTCGGTGACGCAGTCCGAGCTCGACGCGTTCCTGGCCCGGGTCCCCTCCCACGTGCTGGTGGTGGTCGACGAGGCGTACCTGGAGTTCGTCCGGATGGACGACGCCGTCGACGGGCTGGCCACCTACCGCGGCCGGCCCAACGTGGTCCTCTTCCGCACGTTCTCCAAGGCCTACGGCCTGGCCGGGTTCCGGGTCGGGTACGCGGTCGCGCCGGCCCCGGTCGCCGCCGCGCTCCGGGCCGTGTCGCTGCCGTTCGGCGTCTCGACCGTCGCCCAGGTCGCGGCCGTGGCCTCCCTCGACGCCGAGCAGGCGCTGCTGGAGCGGGTCGACGCCCTCGTCGTCGAGCGCGACCGGGTCGTCGAGGGGCTGCGGCAGGTCGGCTGGCGGGTGCCCTCGCCGCAGGGCAACTTCGTGTGGTTCGACCTGGGTGCCCGGACCGCGGCGTTCGCCGCCGCGGCGGAGGAAGCCGGGATCGTCGTGCGGCCGTTCGCCGGCGAGGGGTGCCGGGTCTCGATCGGCGAGGACGAGGCGAACACCCGTCTGGTCGACGTCGCCGCCCGCTTCGGACCGGACGGAGACGTCGCACCCCTCTGAGGGGTCTCTCATCTTCGCTCACCCGGCTCTCACGACGGGCTCATCGGCGGGGCGCAGGGTTGCCGTCATACAGCAGCCACCCGCTCGTCCCCCACGAACCCAGGAGCAACACCGTGCGCCGAACCCTTGCCCGTCCCGCCTCCGCCGCCGTCCTCGCCCTCACGCTCGGCCTCGGCCTGAGCGCCTGCGGCGGTGACGACGACACCGTCTCCGCCGAGGACCGCGACCAGGCCACCCAGGCCGCGATCGCCGCCGTCGGTGGCGAGGCCACCGTGACCGGCGTCGACGCCGGCGACGGCGACGACCAGTACGCCTTCGAGGTCGAGGTGCAGTTCGCCGGCGGCGAGGACGCCGACGTCCAGCTCGACGAGAACTTCGACGTGATCGGCACGCCGCCGAGCGCCCCCTCGGCCGCCACGCCCTCCGACGACGCCTCCAGCAGCCCCGCCCCGAGCGACTCCGCCACCCCGACCCCGGCCGCCGGCGGCTCGGGCGACGACGGCTTCGACGACGGGTTCGACGACTCCGACCTGGACGACGACGGCGACAACCTCACCGGCCAGACCCTCCAGCGCGCCGTCGACGCCGCGCTGGCCGAGACCGGTGGCGGCCGCGTCACCGACGCCGAGCGCGCCGACGCCGACGAGGACCACGCCTTCGAGGTCGAGGTCCAGCTCGACGCCGCGACCGACGACGACGTCAGCGTCGAGCTCGACGAGCAGTTCGGCGTGGTCCGCGTCGACCGCTGACCCCCTGTCCGTCCGCCGCAGGAGGCCCCCGCCGCACCCCCCGGGTGAGTCGGGGGCCTCCTAGGCTCGCGCCATGAGCGACGAGCCGACGTACACCGAGAAGGGCAAGCCCTTCGAGCGGGACACGAACTACATCCAGGACCGGGTCACCGCCCGGCCCGGGACGTCCGCGGACCCGTACGTCGGCAGCGTGGACGTCGAGACCTGGCCCGTCGAGCCGGGGCGCTACCGGCTGGCCGCGGCCAAGGCGTGCCCATGGGCCAACCGCGCGATCATCGTGCGCGAGCTGCTGGGCCTCCAGGACGTCCTCTCGATGGGGCTGGCCGGCCCCACCCACGACGCCGACTCCTGGACCTTCGACCTCGACCCCGGTGGGGTCGACCCCGTCCTGGGCTACGAGCGGCTCCAGCAGGCGTACTTCGCCCGCGACCCCGACTACCCCCGCGGCATCACGGTGCCGGCGATGGTCGACGTGCCCACGAAGGCCGTCGTGACCAACGACTTCCCGCAGATCACGCACGACCTCTTCTTCGAGTGGCGCGAGCACCACCGCGAGGGCGCCCCGGACCTGTGGCCCGCGGACGTCCGCGACGAGATGGAGGAGGTCATGCGCCGGGTCTTCACCGAGGTCAACAACGGCGTCTACCGCTGCGGCTTCGCCGGCTCCCAGGACGCCTACCAGGAGGCGTACGACCGCCTCTGGACCGCGATGGACTGGCTCGAGGAGCGGCTGACCGACCGCCGCTACCTGATGGGCAGCGCGATCACCGAGGCCGACGTACGACTCTTCACCACGCTGGCCCGCTTCGACGCGGTCTACCACGGCCACTTCAAGTGCAACCGCAACAAGCTCACCGAGATGCCGGCGCTGTGGGGCTACGCCCGGGACCTGTTCCAGACGCCCGGGTTCGGCGAGACGATCGACTTCGAGCAGATCAAGGCGCACTACTACGTGGTGCACACCGACATCAACCCGACCGGGATCGTCCCGGCCGGACCCGACCCCGCGGTGTGGCTGACCAGCCACGACCGCGAGAAGCTGGGCTGACATGGCCGACCGCGACGGAATGCAGATCGACGGGGCCCGGGTGCTGGTCGCCGGTGCGACCGGCGTGATCGGCGGCAAGCTGGTCGACGCGCTGGTCGAGCGCGGCGCCCGCGTCGTGCCCGCCGGCCGGGACGAGGAGCGGCTCGCCGCCCTCGGCGAGAGGACCGGCACGACCCCGCAGGTGCTCGACGCGGTCGACGCGGACTCGGTGCGCCGTGCCGTCGACGCCGCGGTCGCCGAGCTCGGCGGCCTCGACCTGCTGGTGGTCACCGTCGGTGCGGCCGGTTTCGGCAAGGCGGTCGACCTGGACGCCGCCGTCACCGAGGAGCTCTTCGCGGTCAACGTGCAGGCGCCGATGGCGCTGGTCCGCGCCGCCGCGCCCGCGCTGACGGAGTCCGAGCACGGCACCGCCGTCGTCCTCTCCGCGATCCTCGCCGACCTCCCCACGGTCGGGATGGCCGACTACTCCGCGGCGAAGTCCGCGCTGTCGACGTGGCTCGGGGTGCTGCGCAAGGAGCAGCGCCGCGCCTTCCGCGTCGTCGACGTCCGCCCCCCGCACCTCGACACCGGCCTCGACCAGCGCGCGCTGGCCGGTGAGCCGCCGCGCCTCCCCGAGCCGGTCGCCTCCGACGAGGTCGTCACCGCGATCCTCGACGCCCTCGCGGGTGACCAGGGCGAGCTGGTCTGGGAGGCCAAGGAGAAGAAGCTCACGCCGCGCTAGACGTCAGGTCGTGATCTGGTGCCAGTAGGTGGCACCAGATCACGACCCGACGGGCCGCGGGCACTGCGGGCAGCGCCGCAGGGTCCCCTCCCAGCCCCTGGACCGCAGGACGTCGCCGACGTGACCCGCCGTGCTGCAGGCGTCGCGCAGCACCTGGCCCCACCCCACCCGGAGCGTGACGCGGTCCGAGCCGTGGCGGAGCGCCGCTGTGGCCAGGTCGCGGCCGAGGTCCTGGTCGAACGCCTGCGGCGACTCGTGGAACGCCCGCCCGTCCAGCTCCACGACGACGGCGAACCGCCGGTACTCGACGTCACGCTGCACGCGTCCCACGGCCGTCGCCCCCACCTGCCGCTCGGCGCAGGGGAGACCGTGCGCCCGCTCGACGCGGTGCAGGTACTCGCGCTCCAGCACCGAGCACGCTCCGAGCGCGAGGTCGTCGAGCATGCCCGCCAGCAGCGCGTGGTTGGCCCCGCCACGGCGCCGGCCCAGCGTGGCCGCGATCGTCCTCGCATCGGTCTGCCGGGACCACGTCGCCTCGGCCAGCAGCCGGTACGCACGGCCCGGGTCCGGTTCGTGGAGGGCGGCCTCGACCGCTGCCTCCTCGATGCGCAGGCGAGGAGGGCACGACCCCGGCCGGACGCGGTCCTCCCAGTGTGCGGTGCGGTGGGCCACCACCCCGGGCACGGCGCGCACGCTGCGGCGGAGCCCGATGGCGACCTGGACCGGCGCCCGGTCCGGTGGTCGGGGCAGGGCCGACTCCCGCGTCAGGGCGCACGGCTCGTGGAGCAGGACCGCCGCCCAGGCGCGCTGGTCCCAGGTGGTCGGGCCGTTGTGCTCGACGTAGACCCCGGGGTGGACCGGCGTGAAGCGCCCGCGCCTGAGCCACCGCCGCAGGTCATGGGGCTCGGCGCCCAGGTCGAACAGCTGGCGGCGGGACACGACCCCGTCCTGCACCCAGCGGAGCAGATGGGCGAGCCCCTCCTCGTCCATCCCGGTCATGCACGTCATCGTGGCGCGGGAGCCGCGTTGGTGCGGGTGCTGCGCCGGCGACCTGTGGACAACGTCACCACGCCGGAGGTGCCGGTCGCTCCTAGGCTGCTGACATGGGCCACGACCACGGGCACGCCGCCGGGCGCGCCGCCGACCGTTCCAAGCTGCGGTGGGCGCTGCTGGTCACCGTCACGGTGCTGGTCGTCGAGGTGGTCGGCGCCGTGGTCACCGGGTCACTGGCGCTGCTGGCCGACGCCGGGCACATGGCCACCGACGCCGGGGCGGTCGTGCTCGCGCTCGGGGCGTCGTACGTCGCCGGTCTCGGCGGGGGGCGTCGCTCCACCTTCGGTCTGCACCGCGCCGAGGTCCTGGCCGCCGTCGCGAACGCCGTGGTGCTGCTGGGCGTCTGCGCCTTCATCGCCTGGTCGGGGCTGAGCCGCCTGGGTGACGCCCCGGACGTCGACGCGCTGCCGATGCTCGGCTTCGCGCTGGTCGGGCTGGTCGCCAACGGCGTCTCGCTGACCATCCTGCAGCGCTCCGACACCGGGTCGATCAACCTGCGCGGGGCCGCCGCGGAGGTGTTCGGCGACCTCGTCGGGTCCTTCCTGGCGGTGGCCGCGGCGCTGGTCATCCTGGCCACCGGCTGGCAGGAGGCCGACCCGGTCGCCTCCCTGCTGATCGCCGCGCTGATCCTGCCGCGCGCGGTCCTGCTGCTGCGCGACGCCGGCGCCGTGCTGCTCGAGATCGCGCCGAAGGGCCTCGACCTCGACGCCGTGGAGCACCACGTGCGCCACGTGCCCGGCGTGGTCGACGTCCACGACCTGCACGCCTGGACCATCACCAGCGGCCTCCCCAGCCTGTCGGCCCACGTGACGGTGACCGACGAGGCGCTGGCCGAGCGGGGCGTGGGCCCGATCCTCGACGAGCTGTGCCGCTGCGTGGGCGACCACTTCGCGGTCCGGCACGCCACCTTCCAGCTCGAGCCGGCCTCCCACCGCGCGCACGAGGACCTGGGCGAGGTGCACTAGCGCGGTCGACGGGTAGATCGCACGCACCAGGTAGAGACGATCCACCCACCGACATGGGCGGCGACCCAGGTCAGGGGCATCCCGGGCACCGGCCCACCGTTCCCTCCCACCCGTGCCGCTGCAGGACCCGACCGATCCGGTGCGCGGTGCGGCAGGCATCGCGGGTCACCTGGCGCCATCCGATCCGCAGCGTCACGCCCCCAGCCTCGGCGACGGTGTCGAGGTCCCGGTCGAGGTCCTCGGCCCGGCGGTGGGGGGAGTCGTGGAAGAGCCTCCCGTCGAGCTCCACGACCACGCCGTACGCGAGGTGGTCGGCGTCCCGGTACACGACGCCGCCGGCGGTACGGACCCGGAGCTGCCGGGCCGGCGCCGGCAGCCCGTGCGCACGCTCGACCCGGACGAGGTACTCCCGCTCGAGCACCGAGCAGGCACCCTCGGCCAGGTCCGCGAGCATCTCCAGCAGCAAGGAGCCGGCCGGGACACCGCGTCGCCTCCGGAGCGCCTCGGCGATCGCCTGCGGGTGACTTCGCCTGGTGTGGCAGAGGCGGGCGAAAGCGGCGAAGGCGTCGTACGGGTCCCGTGCCGCTGCAGCCACCTCGACCACGGCCTCCTCCAGCCGCAGCCTCGGCAGGGTGGACATCGGGGCGACACGGTGGTGCACACGGGCCGTGCGATGGGCCACGACACCAGGCACCGGACGCACCTTCCGCCCTGGAGCGACGGCCACGTGGATCACCCCGTCCTGTGGAGGGTCGGGCAGGGCGGACTCCCGGGTCAGCCAGGCGGGGTGGTGGGCCAGCACGGCGGCCCAGGCCCGCTGCTGCCACGTCAACGGCCCGGTGTGCGTGACGTAGACGCCCAGGTGGACCGGCGCCAGCTCGCGCCGGCGCAGCATCCGGGCGATGTCGTGGTCCCGCAGTCCTGCAGACAGCAGCTGGGGGCGTGAGACGACCCCGTCCTGGGCCCGGACCAGGACGCGGAGGTCGTCCGAGCCGGGTCCTCGGTCGACCGGGGTGGGTGCAGCCATGGCTCCA
The DNA here is from genome assembly GCF_018459925.1 of Nocardioides aquaticus. NCBI lineage: Bacteria > Bacillati > Actinomycetota > Actinomycetes > Propionibacteriales > Nocardioidaceae > Nocardioides > Nocardioides aquaticus. The sequence goes on along the minus strand of NZ_CP075371.1, from coordinate 4,394,503 downwards.
GCCTCGTCGGGGGCCGCCCCCGCCGGCCGGTGTCCTGGCCACACCTGTGGAGGAGCTGGTCGATGGGTCGGTTGCATGCACCAGGTGGACGGAAACGACACGTCGACCGGGGAGCGCGGTCACCCGGTCCGCGCACCTACGATCTTCGGGTGCCCCTGCCTCCCGCGCTCGCCCGGCTCGCCACGGTCTACGGCGTCGACACCGCCTACGAGGACTGGCAGGACCAGCCCGTGGACGTGCCCGAGACCACCATCGTCCGCGTCCTGACCGCGATGGGGGTCGACGTCGCGGATCCCGAGGCGGCGCTGGTCGAGCAGGAGGCCGCGCCGTGGCGGCGGGTGCTGCCGCCGGCGGTCGTCACCGTCGCCGGGGAGGCCGTGGCGGTCGACCTGCACACGCCCGACGGCGAGGAGCCGCCCGCGCTACGGCTCGACCTCGAGGACGGCAGCAGCCGCGACCTCGCGACCCCGCGGCCCGGGGGCACGCGGGAGGTGGACGGCGCGGCCGTCGTACGCCGGTCCGTCCGGCTGCCCGACGACCTCCCGCTCGGCTACCACGAGCTCGTCACCGGCGACGCCCGCTGCCGGGTCGTCGTCACCCCGCCGGTCCTCGGCCTCCCGCCGAGCCTGGGGGAGCGCCACGGGTGGGGGTTCGCCACCCAGCTCTACAGCGTCCGGTCGCGGCAGTCGTGGGGCGTGGGAGACCTCGCCGACCTGGCCGACCTCGCGGTGTGGTCGGCCGGCCTCGGTGCCGACTACGTGCTGGTCAACCCGCTGCACGCGGCCGAGCCGGTCGCCCCGCTGGAGCCCTCGCCGTACCTCCCCACCACCCGCCGCTTCCCGAACCCGCTCTACCTGCGCGTCGAGCGGGTCCCGGAGTACGCCGACCTCCCCGCCGAGGACCGTGCGGTGGTCGACGGGCTCGCCGCCGACGTCCACACCGCGCTGGACGACCTCGACGCCATCGACCGCGACACCTCCTGGACCGCCAAGCGCCGGGCGCTCCGGGTGGTCCACGACGCCGGCCTGACGCCCGGGCGGCGGCTCGCGCTCGAGGCGTTCGTCGCGCGGGAGGGGGCGTCGCTGACCGAGCTCGCCACCTGGCGCGCGCTGGCCGCCGAGCACGGCCCCGACTTCCGGCAGTGGCCCACGGACCTGCAGGACGCGCACGGCCCGGCCGTCGCCGCAGCCCGCGAGGAGCTGGCCGACGAGGTCGCCTTCGAGGTGTGGCTCCAGTGGGTGCTCGACGAGCAGCTGGCCACCGCCCAGGGCGCGGCCACCGGCGCCGGGATGGCGCTGGGGACGATGCACGACCTCGCCGTCGGCGTGCACCCCGGCGGCGCGGACGCCTGGCGGCTGCGGGAGGCGTACGCCGAGGGCGTGCGCGTCGGCGCGCCGCCGGACGCCTTCAACCAGCGCGGCCAGGACTGGGGCCAGCCGCCGTGGACCCCGACCGGGCTCGAGGCCACCGGCTACGAGCCGTTCCGCGAGATGGTCGCCGCCCTGCTGCGCCACGCCGGCGGGGTCCGCATCGACCACGTGATCGGGCTGTTCCGGCTGTGGTGGGTGCCGGAGGGCGGGTCGCCGGCCGACGGCACCTACGTCCGCTACGACCACGCCGCCATCATCGGCGTGCTCTGCCTCGAGGCCCAGCGCGCCGGTGCCGTGGTGGTGGGGGAGGACCTCGGCGTCGTCGAGGACTCCGCCCGCGCCTACCTGCTCGAGCGCGGCGTGCTCGGCACCTCGATCCTGTGGTTCGAGCGCGACGAGGACGGCGACCCGCTGCCGGCCCAGGAGTGGCGCGAGCTGTGCCTGGCCTCGGTCACCACCCACGACCTGCCGCCCAGCGCCGGCTACCTCACCGGGTCCCACGTCGACCTGCGCGAGCGTCTCGACCTGCTGACGCGTCCGGCTGCCGAGGAGCGCGCGGCCGACGAGGCGGAGCGGGCGACCTGGCTGTCCGAGGTGCGCCGCCAGACCGGCCTGGCCGAGGGGGCCGGGGTGGAGCAGGTGGTCGAGGCCCTGCACGCCTACCTGACCCTGACGCCCAGCCGGCTGCGCAACGTCGCGCTCACCGACGCGGTCGGCGACCGGCGTACGCAGAACCAGCCCGGCACGAGCGACGAGTACGCCAACTGGCGCGTCCCGCTGTCCGGCCCCGACGAGCGACCGATCTCGCTCGAGGACGTGCTGACCTCGACCCGGGCCCGTAGCCTGGCGCGGGTGATCAGCACCCAGCAGGACGCCCCGTGAGGCCCCAGGTCCTCGAGCTCATCGCCGTCGAGCACGCCGCCGGCGGGCAGGCCGAGCAGACACCCAGCGGCACCGAGGCCGGCGAGGGGGCCGACGACCACTGCGGGCTCTGCGACCTGACGGACGACCAGGACGCGTGGCAGGCGATCGCGGAGGAGCTGGGCGTGCCGGTCAGCCTGCACACCAGCGACGACCTCTCGCCCGAGGAGAGCCCGGTGGTCCGCGAGGTCGGCACCCCGGTGGTGATCGCCCGCTTCGACGACAACGAGTTCCACGCCGTCGTCCTCGCCGAGCGCCTCGAGGTCTTCGAGGGCGACGTCACCCGCCTCGTGCGCGAGGTGCGCCTCGTGGCCGACCAGCAGGGCTGGACGCTGCCGGGGGGCGAGGAGCCCGAGGAGCAGCCCGAGACCCTCTAGGCCGAGACTCTCTGGGCCGAGACCCGCGGCTCAGGCCTTGCCGTCCTGGGCCGTCGCGTTCTTCTCGTCGGCCTCGGCGGCGTGCGCGAGCTTGACCAGGGTGCCCTCGATGCCGCGGCGCGCCTTCGTGGGGAACCCGGTGACCTTGAGCCCGAGCCGGATCGGCCCCGGCACCCTGGACAGGTCCCACGTCTCGGTCACCTTGGTGCCCCCGGCGACGGGCTCGAGCTCGTAGCGCCAGCGGTGCGGCGCGAAGTGCTTCCAGGCGATCAGCCGGTCCTGCTCGAACTCCACCACGGTGTTCTTCGTCCGGTACGCCGCGCCCTGCTTCATCCCCATCCCGAACGTCGAGCCGAGGGTCAGCGTGTCCGGGCCCTCCACCGAGCCGCGCAGCGTCCCGGACCCGTCGATGCGCTGGTGCTGGCGCGGGTCGGCCAGGATCGCGAAGACCCGGGCCGGGGAGGCCTCGATCACGGTGGAGGAGGAGACGCTGGGGGTGCTCATGGCCCCACCGTAGGGAGGCGGTCCCCGGCGACGCTCCCCGACAGGGGTGGGATTGGCGGCGGCACCGAGGCGTTCGGTACGTTGGCCCCGACCTGACTGTGGTCGGGGTCACAGCGCCACCCACCCTCGTGGCGCGTGCCCCACCGCGACCGGACCGGCCTGGCGGAGACCCCGTCCACCGGTGAGAGCGAGGAGCCGACGTGAGCCCGACCCCACCCCACGACCCGTCCTTCGGGCCCGACCTGGTGGAGGTCTTCGGGCCCCAGCAGACCGACGGCGGCCCCGAGCTGGTGCAGCTGCTGACGCCCGAGGGCGAGCGCGTGCACCACCCGGAGTTCGACCTGGACTTCTCCGCCGACCACCTGCGCGGCCTCTACCGCGACATGGTGCTGACCCGGCGGATCGACACCGAGGCCACCGCGCTGCAGCGCCACGGCGAGCTCGGCATCTGGGCCCAGCTGCTGGGCCAGGAGGCCGCGCAGATCGGCGCCGGGCGGGCCCTGCGCCCCCAGGACCACGTCTTCCCGACCTACCGCGAGCACGGCGTCGCCTGGTGCCGCGGGATCGACCCGCTCGACCTGCTCGGGCTCTTCCGCGGCGTCGACCACGGCGCCTGGGACCCCGCCGAGAAGCACTTCGGGCTCTACACGATCGTGATCGGCGCCCAGGCGCTGCACGCCACCGGCTACGCGATGGGCATGCAGCGCGACGGCGTCGTCGGCACCGGCGACCCCGACCGCGACGCGGCGGTCGTCGCGCACTTCGGCGACGGCGCGTCCTCCCAGGGCGACGTGAACGAGGCCTTCATCTTCGCCGCCTCCTACAACGCCCCCGTGGTGTTCTTCTGCCAGAACAACCAGTGGGCCATCTCGGAGCCGATCGAGCGGCAGAGCCGGATCCCGCTCTACCAGCGCGCGCTCGGCTTCGGCTTCCCCGGCGTCCGGGTCGACGGCAACGACGTGCTCGCGACGTACGCCGTCACGCAGGCGGCGCTCCAGCGCGCCCGCGACGGCCAGGGCCCGACCCTGGTCGAGGCCTACACCTACCGGATGGGCGCCCACACCACGACCGACGACCCGACCCGCTACCGGCTCTCCGACGACGTCGAGCACTGGAAGCTCAAGGACCCGATCGCCCGGGTCGAGGTGTACCTCAAGCGCAACGGCCTGGTCGACGAGACGTTCCTGGCCGACCTGAAGAAGGAGGCCGACGAGCTCGGCCACCACCTGCGTGAGGGCTGCAAGGCGCTCCCGGACCCGGAGCCGGGCGCGATGTTCGAGCACGTCTACGCCGAGGAGACCGAGGAGCTGCGCGTCCAGCGCGAGGGCTTCGCGGCCTACCACGCCGGTTTCGAGAGCGAGGGCGCGCGATGAGCACCAGCAGGATCACCCTGGCCAAGGGCCTCAACATGGGCCTGCGCAAGGCGATGGAGGACGACCCCAAGGTCCTCCTCATGGGCGAGGACGTCGGCAAGCTCGGCGGCGTCTTCCGGATCACCGACGGCCTGCAGAAGGACTTCGGCGAGGACCGCGTCATCGACTCCCCGCTGGCCGAGTCCGGCATCGTCGGCACCGCCGTGGGGATGGCCCTGCGCGGCTACCGGCCGGTCGTCGAGATCCAGTTCGACGGCTTCGTCTACCCGGCCTACGACCAGATCGTCTGCCAGGTCGCGAAGATGAGCTACCGCTCCAAGGGCCGCTCGCCGATGCCGATGGTGATCCGGATCCCCTTCGGCGGTGGCATCGGCGCGGTCGAGCACCACTCCGAGTCGCCCGAGGCGCAGTTCGCGCACACCCCGGGCCTCAAGGTCGTGGCCTGCTCCAACCCCGTCGACGGCTACTGGATGATCCAGCAGGCCATCGCCAGCGACGACCCGGTGATCTTCCTGGAGCCCAAGCGGCAGTACCACGCCGACAAGGCCGACCTCGACGACACCGCCCGGCCCGACCCGCTGTTCACCTCCCGCGTCGTGCGCGCCGGCACCGACCTGACCGTGCTGGCCTACGGCCCGACGGTGAAGACCGCCCTGGCCGCGGCGGAGGCCGCCGCGACCGAGGGCCGCTCGGTCGAGGTGATCGACCTGCGTACCCTCTCGCCGCTCGACATGGGCCCGGTCCTGGACTCCGTGCGCCGTACGGGCCGCGCCGTGATCACCCACGAGGCGCACGTCAACCTCGGGATCGGCGCCGAGGTCGCCGCGAGGGTGACCGAGCACTGCTTCTACTCCCTCGAGGCGCCGGTGCTGCGCGTCGGCGGCTTCGACACGCCCTACCCGGCGTCGCGGATCGAGGAGGAGTACCTCCCCGACCTCGACCGGGTGCTGGACGCCGTCGACCGCTCGTTCGAGTTCTAGGCCAGGAGACCCGACATGGCTGAGTACAAGCTGCCCGACCCCGGCGAGGGGCTCACCGAGGCCGAGATCGTCACCTGGCGCGTCCAGGTCGGCGACACGATCGAGATCAACGACGTCGTCGTCGAGATCGAGACCGCCAAGTCCCTGGTGGAGCTGCCCTCCCCGTACGCCGGCACCGTCGTCGCGCTGCTGGTCGACGAGGGACAGATGGTGGAGGTCGGCACCCCGATCATCCGGATCGTCGACCCGGCCGAGGCCGCGGCGCCCGAGGCCGACGCCCCGCCGGCCCCGACCGCCGAGATGGAGATCGACCTGTCCAACCCGGCCGCCAGCGGCGGCGGGGAGGGCGAGAGCCTGGTCGGGCGCAACAAGGCCGACCGGGGTCCGGTGCGCCGGCGCCGCAAGGGCGCGGCCTCGCCGTCGTCCGAGGCGGGCGCCAACACCCAGATGCAGCTCCAGGGCGCCTTCGCCCCCGGGGGTGCGCTCTCCGACGACGTCGTCGAGTCCGACGAGCCGGCCGTGCCGGCCACCTCCGCCCGCGGACCCGAGCCGGAGACGGCCGAGGCGCTGGTCCCGGCCCGGGCCACGTCGCCCCAGGAGGTCCGGGTGCTGGCCAAGCCCCCGGTGCGCAAGCTGGCCAAGGACCTCGGGGTGGACCTGACCGCGCTGACCGCGAGCGGTCCGGGCGGAACGGTGACCCGCGACGACGTCCAGTCCGCCGCCGGGCGGGGGACGGCCCCGGCCGAGGCCCCCGCGCCTGCTGCCGCGCCTGCTGCCGCCGCCGGCGCGTCCGCGGCGCACGCCGGTGCCCGGGAGACCCGCGAGCCGGTGAAGGGGGTGCGCAAGATGATGGCCGGCGCGATGGTCGGCTCCGCCTTCTCCGCCCCGCACGTGACGGAGTGGGTCACCGTCGACGTCACCGCCACCATGGAGCTGGTCGAGCGCCTCCAGCGGCACCGCTCGTTGCGCGACGTCAAGGTCGGCCCGCTGCTGGTGCTGGCCCGCGCGGTCACCCTCGCCGTGCGGCGCACCCCCGAGATCAACTCGTGGTGGGACGAGGCGGCGCAGGAGGTCGTGGTCCGCCACTACGTGAACCTCGGGATCGCCGCGGCCACGCCCCGCGGGCTGGTCGTGCCCAACGTCAAGGACGCCGACGCGATGTCGCTGCACGACCTCGCCGCGGCGCTCGGCGAGCTCACCGCGACGGCGCGGGAGGGGCGTACGACCCCCGCCGACATGAGCGGCGGGACCTTCACGATCACCAACGTCGGCGTCTTCGGCGTCGACGCGGGCACGCCGATCATCAACCCCGGCGAGTCGGCGATCCTGTGCTTCGGGGCGATCCGCAAGCAGCCGTGGGTGGTCACCCGCGACGGCGTCGACGAGATCGTGCCGCGTCAGGTCACCACGCTCGCGCTGTCCTTCGACCACCGTCACGTCGACGGGCAGATGGGCTCGCGCTTCCTGGCCGACGTGGCCGGCATCCTCGAGGACCCGGGCTCCGCGCTGCTGTTCTAGGCGGCGTCGGGCTGGGCGCTGCCTGGGCGCTGCTGTCCTGGGCGGTGCGGGTCAGGCGTAGAGCCGGACCCGCACCAGCAGCGGGCGGTGGTCGGACTCGAACCCGTCCAGGGTGCGGTGCGCGGCGAGCTGGGCCGGGCCGCGGAAGCCGTCCTCGGTGCGGCGGCGCACGGAGTCGGCGGCCAGCCAGACGTAGTCGATCCACCGGGTGTTGCGGGTCGGCACGACGCCGTCGAGGCCGAGGGAGTCGTAGGACGAGACCGCCTTCCCCTCGAACACCCGGGACAGCCCTCCTGCGGGCCGGGCCGCGGCGTCGTCGGCGTGGTCGAAGTTGTAGTCGCCCGTGCCGAGCACGACGTCACCGGGAGTCCGGGACCACATCCGCGCCATCGTCCGGTAGTGGCGCTTCGCGCGCCGGGCGTTGAGGTTGCGCTCGAAGCGCTGCCCGGTCTCGATCGTCTGGTTGACGTGGGTGTTCAGCAGGCTCACCGTCCGCCCGGACTCGCGGTGGCGCAGCCGCACGGTGACGACCCAGCGGGACGGGAACGGGGCAGCGGTGACGGCGGCAGAGGCCCCGGGGTGCATCATGCGGGTCCGGGCACCGAGGAAGGCGAAGGTGTCCCGTCGCCAGGTGACCGCCAGCGGCGCGGCCGCGCCGGTGCCGGGTGCCTGCCAGGTGCCCCAGCCGCGGGCCCGGTACTCCGAGGCGAGGTCGCGGAACATCGGGGTCGCCGCCTCCTGCCACCCGACCAGGTCGACACCGGGCCTGCCGGCGAGTCGTGCCCAGTCCCGGCGGGCCTGGTCGGGGGTGAGGGTGCGGCGGGCGTTGAAGGAGACCACGCCCAGGTCGTCGACGACCCGCCCCGGCAGCGGGGCGGCGCGGGGCGGCCCACCGGCGGCCCGGTCCCGGGTCCCGCCGTGTCCGGCTGCTCCGCCACGGCCGTCGGTGAGGTGCAGGACGGCCGCGAGCAGCGTCGCAGCGAGCGCCGCGACCAGGACCAGGACCCCGGTCCCGAGCAGACGACGGGAGACCATGCGCGAAGGCTAGTCGTGCTGCCGGGGAGGTCGTGCGCGGACAGCGCAGACGGCACCGCGGCCGTGGTGGTCTCGCGGCCGAGAGCCTGGCGGGGTTCCGCCACGGAGGACCGAGGGGTGCCGCACTGTGAGATAGCAGGCTCTTCGGTCTGCTCACCTCACCCCCCGGAGGAACCCCCCATGCACAAGTCAAAGAAGGCCGCCGTCGCGGCCGTCGCCGGCGCCAGCCTCCTCGTCGGCGGTCTCGGCTCCCTCGCCTTCTGGCAGGACCCGGAGGAGTCTCCCGGCGGCACCATCACCTCGGGGTCCCTCGACCTGGTCCCGACGGACTGCGAGGCCTGGGAGGTCGACGGCGTCGTCCGGGACCTCGCGACGTTCCGGATCGTGCCGGGCGACGTGCTGACCCGCAGCTGTGACTTCACCGTCGACCTGGTCGGCGACAACCTGGAGACCGCGCTGGCCTTCGACGCGCCGGACCTGACGCAGAGCACGTTGGCCGACGAGCTCACCTTCGGGGCGCAGTACGCCGTGAACCCCCCGGCCACCGACCCCGTCTTCGAGCCGCTGCCGGCGGGTGACGCCACCCTCACCGACGACCTCGCTGACGGCGACGAGATCGAGGTGCAGTACCGCGTGGAGCTCCCGTTCGACGGCAACGAGACCGTGCCGGGTGTCGACAACGACAGCAACTCCGGGGAGGAGTTCAACCCCGGTCCGGAGCTGACCGCCGTGCTGACCGACCTCACGGTCACCCTCCGCCAGGTCTGAGCGACCCCTCCCGTGGCCCGTGCGTCCGCCCCCTCCGGGCGCCGCCGGTCGACCTCGCGTCGGCCGGTGGCGCTGGTGGTCAACGCCCTGAGCTGGGCGATGACGGCCGTGGTGCTCGCCGTCGTGGTGGGCGCGGTGCTGGTGCCGCGGGTCGCCGGCGCGGCGCCGTACACGGTGCTGACGGGGTCGATGACCCCGACGTACCCCCCGGGGTCGTTGGTGGTGGTCAGGCCGAGCGACGACATCACCGTCGGCGACGCGGTCACCTACCAGCTGGAGAGCGGCGAGCCGACGGTGGTCACCCACCGGGTCGTCGGGATCTCCTACGACGGCGAGGGCCAGCGGTCGTACACGCTGCAGGGCGACGCCAACGAGGAGCCGGACGCGGAACCGGTCCGGCCCGAGCAGGTCCGCGGCGAGGTCTGGTACTCGCTGCCGTGGGTGGGTCGCCTCGGGGTGCTCTTCACCCCCGGCCAGCACCAGCTGCTGGTCTACGCCGCCGCCGGCGGGTTCTTCGCGTACGCCGCGGCGCTGCTGTGGCAGGCCCGGCGCGACCGACGCCGGGAGAAGGCGCACCCGGCCGTCCGTCCCGCAGTCGAGGAGGAGTCACGTGCCTGACCACCGTGCCGAGCGCCAGCACCGCAGACGGCGGCTGGGTCGCGGCCCGCTCGTCCTGCTGAGCACCACGGCAGCGCTCGCGTCCGTGACCACCATCGGGACGTACGCCGCGTGGAACGACGCCGCGACGGTCACGGGCGCCACCATCAGCTCGGGCACGCTCGACCTCAAGGTGAACGGTGGCAGCGGGGACGTCGACAACATCCCCACCTGGACCCCGTTGCAGCTCACGAACATGGCCCCGGGGGAGAGCATCGCCTCCGTCCTGACCGTCAAGAACTCCGGCACCGTGCCGATCACGCTGACCGCCACCGCCACCGCCGCCGCGAACGACGCGAACGGCAACCAGCTGGTGGATGCCGCGCGGGTGAGGATCTTCCGGGGAGGGGCGGCCTCCCTGGAGGACCTCGTCTACCCCCGGGTGCAGACGTGCTCCGGCACCGACCAGGTCTTCGGAGGAGCGAACGGGGGACAGCTCGGGGCGACCGCGGCGCCGGTGGTGACAGGCGTTGCCCTGGCTCCCGCCGGCTCGACCACGTTCTGCGTCGAGGTCGCGCTGCCCAGCACCGTCACGGACGTCGCGGTCCAGGGGAAGACCTACCGCCCGACGCTGTCGCTGGTCGCGGGCCAGGCGCCGTGACGCTCCGGGACGTCGGCGTCCTGGGTGCGGCCCTCGCCCTCGCGGTGTCACTGTCCGCGCCGACCGCGTCGACGTGGGCGAGCTGGACGAAGACCTCCAGCGTCTCGGCGGTGTCCACGGCGTTGGCCGTCCGACCGATCACGCTCACGTGCTCGCCGGGGCCGGGGTCGACGGCGTCCACCGTGACCATCAGCTGGACCGGGCAGCAGGTCGGCGGGGTCTACCTCACCCCCACCGCCACGGTCGGCGGCACCGCGGTCGTCGTGAACGGGGCGAGCACCGCGACGCCGTCCATCACCCTCAGCTCCACGACCTACGCACCCGGTCTGCTCGGCAGCCGCGACTACGCGGTCCAGGTGACCGCGCGGGTCCCGAACACGGCGACGTGGTCCGCCACGGCGGCCCGCACGGTGCGGGCCAGCCGGTTGACCATCCTGTCCGACATCGGGTGCCGCCCCTGACGGTCGGTGGGTGGTCTGCGTGCACCAGGTGGGTGCAGATCACCCGTCGACGCGCCGTCAGCCGGCCTCGCGCTGCACCGTCAGCCGCGGCACCCCGCCCAGCCCGAGCCGGTAGCGCACGTGCGCGGCGTGGTGGGACAGCGCGTCCCAGAGCGCGGCGTGCGCCGACCACGGCAGCGGCTCGTCGCCGGTGTGCCAGGAGTCGCCGAAGGCGATCCAGACCGGGGTCCAGTCCGCGGCGAGGTCCCACGCCCCGCGCCGGGCCATCAGCATCCGGCGGCGCACCTGGAAGGCCATCCGGGGGCCGTCGTCGGCGATCGGGGCGGTCGCGACCGGCCACACCCACAGGTCGAGGGCCATCAGCTCCAGCTCGAGGTCGCGCAGCACCGCGGGGTCGACCAGCACGGTGGCGACGTTCTCGTGGGGCGGGCGCCTCATGGCGCGCACGCTACCCACGCCCTCCCACCCGACGGAAGGGTCCGGCCCGCGCCTGTGGACCGCGCTACCCGGCGGCGTCGACCGGCGGCGTCCGCTCGCCGAGGAGCCACGCCTCGAGGAACCCGGTCAGCTCGGTGCCGGTCTCCTCCTCCAGCCAGGCCCAGTAGTCCTCGCGGTCGGTGGCGACGTCGTCCCGCGCGGCCGGCCAGGCCCGCACCATGGACCAGAAGGCGTCCTCGCCGAGGTCGGCCCGCAGCTCGTGCCACATCAGCGCGGGCAGGTAGTAGATGTTCCCGTCGCCGAACGCGGCCGGGTCGAAGGAGGCGGGCGGGCCGGCGTACGCCCGGCTGGCGGCGTCGCCGGCGGCGATCTCGTCCATCTCCTCCTGGAGCGGGCGGCCGCCGTGCTCGGCCTCCCAGGCCAGCTGGAGGTACATCGTCATGCCCTCGTTCATCCACACCTCGCTCCAGTCGGCGGGCCCGACCTGGTTGCCGTACCAGTGGTGCGCGATCTCGTGCACCACCACCGGCTCCGAGGTCGTGTAGGCGTCGTTCCCCAGCGTGACCATGGTCTGGGTCTCCATGCCGCTGTCGCCGTCGACCACCACGAACCCGAGGGTGGAGAACGGGTACGGCCCCAGCCGCTCCTCCAGCCAGGTCAGCGCGTCCGGTGCGACCCGCAGGTTCGCCAGTCGGCGCGGTGCCAGGTCCGGCGGGGTCCAGTAGCTGATCGGGGTGCCGCCGGCGGAGACCTCCTCGGTCACCTCCAGCTCGCCGGTCGCCACCGTGACGAGGTACGACGCGGCGGGCTCCTCGAGGTGCCACTGCGTCCGGGTCGTGCCGGCCTCCTCCGTGCGGGAGACCAGCTCGCCGTTCGAGACGCCGACCCACGGCGAGGGCACCTCGACGGCCACGTCGTAGAACGCCTTGTCGGAGGGGTGGTCGTTGACGGCGTACCAGCTGTAGGCGCCGTAGGGCTCCTGCATCGTCCAGGTCTCCCCGGTCGGCGTGGTGTGCCACCCGGTGGTGGCGATGTCGTCGCGGGCGCTCGGGGCCGGGACCGGCTGAGGCGTGCCGGCGTAGTCCAGGGCCAGCTCGTGGCGCGCGTCGGCCTCGACCGGGGCGCCGACGACCAGGTCCTTGCCCTCCCGGGCGACGTCGACCGGCTCCCCGTCCAGGGTGGCGGCGGTGACCTCGAGCGGCTCGCCGAGGTCGAGGCGGAAGGACTCCGCGGTGGTGGTCGCGCGGAAGGTGAGGACCTCGGTCGCGGCGAGCTCGCGGGCGTCCGGGTCCCAGGCGAGGTCCAGGTCGTAGTGCAGCGCGTCGACGCCCGGGTCCCCGACGTCGGGGTACAGCGAGTCCTCCCGCGGGTCGCTGACCGCGGCGGCGTACGGGTCCTCGGCGGCGGCCGCTCCCGGCTGCGCGGCCGGCTCCGACGAGCACGCCGCCAGCGTCGGTGCCGCCAGCGCCAGTGCCGCCAGGAGGGCGGCCGGGGCCGTGCGCCTCACAGGTCCGCCTGCAGCAGCGGCCGGGCGAGCCGGCGGCCGTGGTGCACCTGGGCCTTGACCGTGCCCAGCGGGAGCCCGAGGGCCTCCGCGATCTCGGCGTAGGTCAGGCCGTAGACGTCACGCAGGACCAGCGGCTCGACGACCTGCGGGTGCCCGGCCCCGATGGCCTCCATCGCCTCGAGCAGGTCCAGCCGGGTGCCGGCGATGACGCTGGTGGTGCGCGGGTCGGGTCGCTCGAGGCGGCCGCCCTCGGCGGGGTCGACGGCCACCGCCTGGCGCTTGAGGCGGCGGTACGTGCTCCGGGCGCTGTTGAGAGCCACGACGTGCAGCCACGTCGTGAACCGTCCGCGTCCGTGCCACGACCCGACCTTGGTCGCGACCGAGAGCATCGCCTCCTGGCAGGCGTCCTCGGCGTCGGGGCCGTGCGGGAGGACCCCGCGGCAGACCGCGAGGATCCGGGGCCGGACGACGCCGAGCAGGTCCTCGAGGGCGACGGGGTCGCCGGCCGCCGCGGCCCGGGCCAGCGCGTCGACCCGGTCCGGCTCGCGGGTCCCGTCGCTCTCACGGGTCCCGTCGGGCTCGCAGGGGTCGGGGGTCATCTGGGGGGTCCTCGTGGTCATCGGGCCTGGCCTGTCCGGTCGCACCATCATGCCTGTCCGCCCCGCGGGCGGGGCCTGTGCTGGTGGGACGCAGCCACGGCCCGAACGGTTGCCGCCTGGGCGTGCGCACCCCATGATGCGCAGGTGACCATGCCCTCCCGCCTCGGTCGCTACGCCGTACGCCGCCGGATCGGCGCCGGCGGGTTCGCCACCGTGTGGCTGGCCTACGACGAGCAGCTGGACAGCCCGGTGGCGGTCAAGGTGCTGGCCGACAACTGGGCCTCCGACCCGCAGGTGCGCACCCGCTTCGTCGAGGAGGGCCGATACCTGCGCCGGGTCGAGTCGCCGCACGTCGTGACCGTCTACGACGCCGGCGAGCTGGAGGACGGCCGGCCGTACCTGGTGATGTCCTACGCCGACCAGGGCACGTTGGCCGACCGGGTCGACCTCGGCGGGCTCGGTCCGGACGCCGCGCTGCAGGTGGTCCGGGAGGTCGGCGAGGGCCTCGCCGCCCTGCACGCACGCGGCATCGTGCACCGCGACGTCAAGCCGGCCAACGTGCTGTTCCGCGCCGTCGACGGCCGGCTGCGGGCGATGGTCGGCGACCTCGGCCTGGGCCGGGCCGTGGACGCCTCGTCCCGGCTGACCATGGTCGCCGGCTCCCCGTCGTACGTCGCGCCGGAGCAGGCCCGTGGCGGGGAGCGGCCGGACGCCCGCGCCGACCAGTACTCCCTGGCCGTCGTCACCCACCTGCTGCTCTCGGGGCGCCCGCCCTTCGACCACGAGAGCCTCGGGGCGGCCGCCGACCCCGCGCCCGTGCCGGCGCTGGGCTGGACCGGCCGGAGCCTGCCGCCGGCGGCCGACGGGGTGGTCCGGCGGGCCCTGAGCCCGGACCGGGAGGAGCGGTACGCCGACGTCCCGTCCTACGTGGCGGCCCTCGCCGAGGCCCTCGCCCCGGCGCTGCGACCCGAGGACGCCGCAGGCCGGCTCCCGGTCGACCCCTCGCTGACCGTGCCCGCGGCGCGACCGTCCCTGGTCGGCGCGACCGGACGGACCGACCCCGCCGTGAGCGCGTCGGCCGCGCCGGCCGGCTGGTCGCGGCGCCGGTCGCCGGTCGTGGTCGCCGCCGCCCTGGCGGCGCTGGTGGGCGGCCTGGTCGGGGGCTGGGGCCTCCACGACGCGCTGGCACCCGAGGAGGTCGGGGTCGCCGACGCCACCGGCTCGTTGTCCGTCACCGTCCCCGCAGCCTGGCGGGCCTCCGTGGTGGACGACGGCTGGGAGCCGCCCGTGGCGGACGCGAGCGGCGACTACCCCGCGCTCACCGCCGGGACGGGCGAGGGCTGGCAGGACTCCGGCGAGGGCGTGTTCGTGGCGCTGCTTCCCGGCACGGAGCTGCCCGACCCGCTCCCGCAGCACCCGGAGTGCGAGACCGGGCGCGCGCCGTACTCCGACACCCTCGAGGACGGCGCGGCGACCACGGTCGTCTCGACCGGCTGCCCCGGCGGGGTGCGCGTCGAGCGGGTCGTGCAGGTGACGACCGGGGAGCTGCTGTGGGTGCAGGTCCGCAGCGCCGACCAGGCCACCGCGATGCGGGTGCTGGACAGCGTGGAGACCGTCGGTCTGTAGCCGGGCCGCCCTCAGCCCACCGGCCGCAGGCTGGCCGCGACCTGGTCGAGCAGGTCGTCGAGGCCGGGCAGGTCGCGCTCGCGCCCGAAGACCGACACCTCGACCACGGCCTCGGTCGAGCTGGGACGGGTGAACCAGCGGAAGGTGTTGAAGCGCCGCCAGTTCTCCGGCAGCGACCGGTAGCTGACCGCGAGGGTGTCCGGCGAGCTGCCGCGGACGGTCACGTCGGGGTAGCCGGCCTCGAGGGCGGCGAGCTTCTGCTCGACCATCTGGGCCGGGGCCACCCGCTCGCTGACCAGCTTGACCCGCATCCCGTAGCCGTTCTCGACGCCGTCGGGCGGCACCAGCTTGGTCTCACCGGCCCCGATGTCGGTGGCGACCCAGCCGGCCGGCGCCTCGTAGGTCCAGCCGAAAGGGCGCGTGCCCAGTCGTCGGTCGCGGTAGTCGAGGTCGACGGCCAGCGCCGGCGGCCCGCCGTCGGCGGCGTACGGCTCCTCGGTCGTCACCGGGACCGACGGCGAGCTCGCCGCCAGGGGGCTCGCGGGCCCGGCGGCGGCGTCGGACCGGGCGTCCAGGCCGGCCAGGACCCAGCCCCCGCCGAGCCCCAGGAGGGCCGGCACGACCACCAACCCGACGACACGACCCCGCACGGGCGTCACGGTAGCGTCCCGTCCGCTCCCTGGCCCGGTGCCGTGTGACGACCGTCCGTCTCCTACGTTGGCGCCCGTGCCCAGCCTGCTGATCCGCGACGCCCACCTGGTGCCGCTCGAGCCCGCACCCGCCGCCGCGCCCGCCGCCCCGGGTCCCGCCGGCGGGGGACCCGTCGACGTGCTCGTCGAGGACGGACGCGTCACCGAGGTGGGCCCGCGCCTGCGCCGCCCCGACGGGGTCGAGGAGGTGGCTGCCGAGGGCCGCTGGCTGATGCCGGGGCTGTGGGACCAGCACACCCACCTCGGCCAGTGGACGCTGAACCGGGAGCGGCTCGACCTCTCCGAGGCCCGCTCGCCCGAGGACTGCCTGCGGCTGCTGGCCGACGTCCTCGGTGAGGACGACGGCGACGCCCCGGTCGTCGGCTTCGGGCACCGCCCGGGCGGCTGGTACCGCCGCGCCAGCACCGTCGAGCTCGACGAGGTGGTCGGCGACCGCGTGGTGGTGCTGATCGCGGGCGACGCCCACCACGCGTGGGTCAGCTCGGCCGGGATGCGGGCCCTGGGCATCGAGTGGCGCGACGGCGTGGTCGCCGAGAACGACTGGTTCCCGGCGTACGCCCGCCTCGACGAGCTGGTCGGCAGCGAGGGCACCTCCCCGGCGGCGTACCGGCGCTCGCTCGAGGCCGCCGCCTCGCTGGGCGTGGTCGGGGTCGTCGACTTCGAGTTCTCCGGCGGCGCGGAGGAGTGGTGCGCGCGCTGGGAGGCCGGGTGCGACCTGCTCCGGGTCCGGATGGCGACCTACGCCGACGGCCTGGACGCCGTGATCGGCGCCGGGCTGCGCACCGGCGACCCGCTGGGCCGCGACCCGCTGCTGACGATGGGGCCGCTGAAGATCATCAGCGACGGCTCCCTGAACACGCGGACGGCGTGGTGCTGCGAGCCGTACGCCGACGCGGAGCGGGTGCAGCACGCCCACGGCGCCCCCAACCAGAGCGGCGCCGAGCTGGTCGCGCTGCTGACCCGGGCCCGGGACCACGGGCTGGAGGTCTCCACCCACGCCATCGGCGACGCCGCGGTCACCGGGGCGCTGGACGCCTACGAGATCAGCCGCGCGCGCGGCTCGATCGAGCACGCTCAGCTGGTCCTGCGCGACGACGTGAGCCGGATCGCCCGGCTGGGGCTGCGCGCGAGCGTCCAGCCGGCGCACCTCCTCGACGACCGCGACCTGACCGAGCTGGTCTGGCCGGGCCAGGCCGAGCGCTGCTTCGCCTTCCGGTGGATGCTCGACGCCGGCGCCCGCCTCGTCCTCGGCTCGGACGCCCCCGTCTCGCCGCTTGACCCCTGGCTGGCGATGGGCGCGGCCGTGCACCGCTCGGCCGACCTGCGTGAGCCGTGGCACCCCGAGCAGGCCCTGACCACGCTGGAGGCGCTGGCCGCCAGCACCGACGGCCAGGGCACCGTGGCCGTCGGCTCCCGCGGCGACCTCGCCCTGCTCGACGCCGACCCGCTGGAGTTCGAGCCGGACTCCGCGGCCTCGAACGGGCACCTGCGGGGCACGAGCGTCGCGCTGACCGTGGTCGACGGGCGGGTCACCCACCGCGCGCTCTGAGCCTGGGACCGGCAGGGTCGGAGGTCCTCCGGACGGGCGGCCGACGGGCCCTCGTGGTGGCCGGCGGGCCGTCCTAGGTTGAGCGGGCGCCGGCACCCCGGTGCCCGTCCCAGGAGGCACCGTGAACCGTCCGCCCCTCGTCGCCGTGGCGCTGCTGTGCGCCTCCGGCCTCGCCGCCGCGCTCGTCGCGCCCGCGCAGGCCGCGCCGGCAGCCCTCCCCGCGGCCGCCGTGCCGCGCTCACCCGGTGTCGCGCCCGAGGACGGTGCCCGGGCCGGCGCCGCCCGCGACACCGCCCGGCGCGCCGCGCGGGGCCTGGCAGGACTCGGCGCGCGGGACGCGCTGGTGGCCGTCGACACGGTGCTCGAGGCGCAGGGCCGCAGCCACGTACGTTTCCAGCGGACCCACGCGGGGCTGGAGGTGGTCGGCGGCGACGTGGTCGTCCACCAGGGCGGGGCGGACGGCGACTCGCTGACCGGCCCGACCACCCGCCTCCGGGTCGCGACCAGGCCGACCGTGACGGCAGCGAGCGCGGTCCGTACGGCCCGGGCCCGGCTCGACCTGCAGGACGAGTCCGCGCGCCGGGACCTCGTCGTGCTCGCCGTCGGCGACCCGCCCCGCCTGGCCTGGCGGGTCGAGGTGCGCGGGGCGCGCGCCGACGGGTCGCCGGTGGGCGAGCTGGTCTTCGTCGCGGCACGCGGGTCCGGCGGGGTCCTCGACCGGTGGCCCTCGGTGCTGGCCGAGACCGGCACCGGCCAGGGGCACTACGTCGGCACCGTCCCGGTCGAGTCCACCCTGGGCTCGCAGGGCGTCTACTCCATGGTCGACCCGACCCGGGGTGCCGGCCGCACCTACGACGCCTCCCTGGGCCGCCGGGGCGTCAACCCGCTCGTGACGGACACCGACAACCTCTGGGGCGACGGCACGCTGGCGGACCCGCAGACCACCGCCGTGGACGCCCACCACGGCGCCGCGGCCACCTGGGACTTCTACGAGGACGGCTTCGGCCGGATCGGCATCGGCGACGACGGCGTCGGCGCCAGCTCCCTGGTCCACGCGGGCCGGTTCGCCAACGCCTTCTGGGACGACTACTGCTTCTGCATGACCTACGGCGACGGCCGGGGCGGGCTGGGCCCGCTGACCTCGTACGACATCGTCGGCCACGAGATGACCCACGGCGTCACGAGCGCGACCGCCGGCCTGGTCTACCGCGGCGAGCCCGGCGGGCTCAACGAGGCCACCAGCGACATCCTCGGCACGATGGTGGAGTTCTCGGCCGACAGCGCCACCGACCCCGGCGACTACGTGCTGGGCGGCGAGGTCTTCACGCGCTACGACCCCGCCACCCGCTACATCCGGCGGATGGACGACCCGCACGCCGACGGGCTGAGCCTGTCCTGCTACTCCCGGAGGGTCGCGAGGGTCGACGTCCACTACTCCTCGGGCCCGGCGAACCACTTCTTCTACCTGCTGGCCGAGGGCAGCGGCGCGAAGGAGATCAACGGGATCGCGCACGACAGCCCGACCTGCGACGGCTCCGCGGTGAGCGGGATCGGGCGGGAGCAGGCGACGGCGATCTGGTACCGCGCGCTGACGATCTACATGACCCCGCGCACCGACTACCGTGCCGCGCGCGGCGCCACCGTCCAGGCCGCCAAGGACCTGTACGGCCCCGGGTCGGTGCCGGTCGTCGCCGTCAGGTCGGCGTGGTCGGCGGTCCGGGTGGGCTGACCCGGCGGGTCATCCGACCAGGTCGGCGATCGCGGCGGCCACGGCCTCCTGCTCGACGGCGAACGGGTGGAAGGCCAGGGCGCGCTCCGGGTCGGTCTGGATGCCGTTGACCCAGGGGTCCTCCGAGCAGACGTCGTGGCCCCGGCTCATCCCGAGCACGTCGATCACCTCGGCGTCGGCCGCCCGGGCGCCGGCCATCACCGCGCGCGACAGCGCGGCGTTGACCTCGCGGACGTACGGGTAGTCGCCGGCGGCGAGGGCGCCGGCCTCGCAGGTGCCCTCGGCGGGCAGCAGCTGCGGGTAGTCGACGACCACGATCTCGGCCTTCGGCGCGCGCTGGCGGATCCCGGTGACGATGGCCTCGACCAGCCCGTCCACGCGGGCCACGGCGGGGAGCAGGTCGTCCGGCCCGCCCTTCAGCTGCTCGGTGCACGGCGCCCCGTCGGGGTCCTGGGCCGCCAGTGGCAGGCACTGCTGGAACAGGGTGGTGAACAGCTCGACGTCGTTGCCGCCGATGCCGACCGTGACCAGGTCGGTCCCGCGGCCGAGCGCCTCGAACTGGGCCGGCTGCGCGCCGGACCCGGTCTGCTGCACCCCGATCATCGAGCTCGTCGTGGCGCCCACGCAGCTCACGTCGGTGAGCTCGTAGCCCAGCTCGGCGGCGAGGAGGTGGGGGTAGTTGCCGTCCGAGCGCAGGCAGCCGTCGGCGGTGTCCGTGGACGGCACGAGGGGGGCGGCGGTGTAGGAGTCACCGAGCGCGACGTACTGCTCCCCGTTGGGGGCGGCCGTCGTCGGGGCGGACGTCGTCGGGGCGTCCGGGGAGCCCTCCGACGAGGGCGACGACGGCGTGGCGGCGGAGGACGGGTCGGCGGCGCCGGCGGTGTCGCTCCCGGCGCCGCCGGAGCAGGCGCCCAGCAGCAGCGTCAGGGCGGCGACACCGGCCACGAGCCCGGGCAGGGGGGAACGTCCTGCCGGACGGGGGAGCTTCGGCATGCCGCCAACCTACGGGAGCGCTCCCAGGGCGATCACGAGACGCAGCACCGTGGCGGGGTCCTCGAGGTCCTCGCCGTAGAGCTCGCGCAGCTGCTGCAGGCGGTAGCGGACGGTCTGCGGGTGCACGAAGAGGTCGGCGGCGACGTCCTCGCGGCGGCCCTGGTGGAGCAGCCAGGACCGCAGGGTCGCGGTCAGCTTCTCCACCGCTGCCGGCTTGAGGTCGGCCAGGGGGGCCAGGGCGCGGGCCCGGAGGTCGGCCAGCGCCTCGGGGTCGGCGGTGAGCACCAGCTGCTCGAGGTGCTCCTCGGTGTCCCCGCCCAGGCCCAGGGCGTGCGCCCGGCGGGCGCGGTCGACCGAGCGTCGCACGTCGGTCCAGGGGCGGGCGGGGCCGGCGACGACGCCGCGGTCCGCGACCCGGCCCAGGGTGGTGGACCGGGCCGAGCCGTGGCAGTCGGGCACCAGCAGCACGGCCGCGTCGTCGAGGCCGGCGACGTCGGTCACCGCCAGGGTGCCGGGGGGCAGGGCGGAGAGGACCGGGCGTACCTGGGGCGACGGGACCACCAGCGCGGTCAGCGTGCTCGGCGGCGCCCAGCCGGCCTCCTCGGCGGCCAGCGTGACGGTCTCGGCGGGGGCCTCGTCGAGCAGGTGGCGCGCCAGCCGCTCCCGCAGCTGCTCGCGCGCCCGGCCGGCGGTGGCGAGCTCGTCGTCGTGGCCGGCGACGCTGCTGGCCGAGAGCTCGTCGATGTAGGCGAAGACCAGCTCGGCGAAGGAGGCCGTCTGGGCGGCGTCCAGCCCGCTGGCCACCGCGACGCCGGACATCTCGCGCCAGGAGACCCGCGCCCCGATCCGGTACGCCGAGAGCAGCGCCGCGGTGCTGCGGCCGCTCCGGGCCTCCCCGCGGCCCAGGGCGTACGCCCCCTCGACCGCCGGCGCGGTCGGGGTGCGGGGGTCGCTGCCACGCCGTCCCGAGGCCAGGGACAGGAACCCGCCGAGCGCCATCTGCACCGCCGTACGGATGGTGCTGCCCATCCGTCCGCCGAGGTCGTCCTCGTAACCGGGGATCTCGGCGATGATGGCGGCGACGACGTCGTCGGCGACGCTCGGCAGGTGCGCCCGGATCGCCTCGGCGGACTCCGCCGGCAGCAGCACGCCCTGACTCACCCGCTCCCGTGGACCGACGGTCGCCATGGATCCTCCTTTTCGTCTCGAGTGAACAAAGAGTACTGCCCGAATCACGTCCTGGGCACAGGAAGTTGTGCCGCGGGTCGAGCAGACTAGAGGCATGAGCTCCTTCTCCTCCCTGCGCATCGGCCCGTCCTCGGGACGAGGGCGCGGCGCGGCCGGTCTGAGGGCCGCCGTGGGCTCGCGCGTGCGCCGCGTGGCCGAGGCTGCGGTGACACCGTTGGAGCTCGACGACGTGCTGGACGTCTTCAGCCCGCTGCGCGCCGGCGGCCCGCTGCGCGGCCGGATCGTGGCCGTCCACCCCGAGACCCGCGACGCCGCGACGATCGAGATCAAGCCCGGCGCCGACTGGGCCGGGCACGTGCCCGGCCAGTACGTCCGGATCGGCATCGACGTCGACGGGGTGCGCCACTGGCGCGCCTACTCGCTGACCCACGGTCCTCGAGCCGACGGCCACGTCTCGATCACCGTCAAGGCGGTGCCCGACGGCCACGTCAGCACCCACCTCGTCCACGGCGCCCGCCCGGGCACCCTGGTCCACCTCGAGCAGGCCGCCGGTGAGTTCGTGCTGCCGCCCGAGTCGCGCAAGCTGCTCTTCGTCACCGCCGGCTCCGGGATCACCCCGGTGATCGGGATGCTGCGCAACCTGTTCCCGTCCACCGACGAGGGCGTGCTGCTGCCCCCGCGCGGCGCGGACCGCGACATCGTGGTCGTGCACGTCGCGCCCAGCCAGCCCGACTCGATCTTCCACGACGACCTGGTCGCGCTGGACGCGGCCGGCGCGATCCGCCTGGTCGCCCGCTACGACGACGAGCACGGCGTGCTCGACGTGGGCACGATCGGAGACCACGTCCCCGACCTGGCCGAGCGTCGCACGTTCGCCTGTGGGCCCTCCGGGATGCTCGACGCCCTCGACGCCCACCACCAGGAGCACGGCCTCGAGCTCTTCGTCGAGCAGTTCCGCACCTCGCGGGTCGAGCCCGGTGAGGGCGGCACCGTCACCTTCTCCACCTCGGCCACCGACGTCGAGATCGACGGCGCCACACCGATCCTCGACGCCGCCGAGGCGGCGGGGCTGCTGATGCCCAGCGGCTGCCGGATGGGCATCTGCATGGGCTGCGTCCTGCCGATGCGTGAGGGGTCGGTGCGCGACCTGCGCAACGGCGCCATCACCACCGCCGTCCCCGGCGAGACCGACCCGCGCGGCGTGCTCGTGCAGACCTGCGTCAACGCGCCCGCCGGCGCCTGCTCGATCGACCACTGACCTACCGACCCACCCCGACCTGACCCACCCGACCACCGTCACCACGGAGGCACCCATGACCGTCATGACCAAGAAGCCCGAGAACCCCACCGCGCACCTCACCGAGGCCGACGTCGAGCAGATCGGCGTCGAGCTCGACGCGATCCGCCAGAGCATCATCGACGACCGCGGCGCGTCCGACGCGGCGTACATCCGTCGGATGGTCGACGTGCAGCGCAAGCTCGAGCTCGGCAGCCGCGCGGTGCTGCTGGCCAGCGCGTTCCCGCCGGCCTGGGTCGCGGGCACGATCGGCCTGAGCATCGCCAAGATCCTCGAGAACATGGAGATCGGGCACAACGTCATGCACGGCCAGTGGGACTGGATGCGCGACCCGAAGATCCACTCCAGCACCTGGGAGTGGGACAACGCCTCCACCGCCGAGGGCTGGAAGCACTCCCACAACGAGGTCCACCACACGTACACGAACATCGTGGGCAAGGACAACGACCTCGGCTACGGCATCATGCGCGTCGACGAGGACCAGCGCTGGATCCCGATGTACCTCGCGCAGCCGCTGTGGAACGCGATCAACGCCTGCTTCTTCGAGTACGGCATCGCGGCCTACGACCTCGAGCTGGGCAAGAACCTCTCCATCCCGAAGGAGAAGCGCAGCGAGGAGTTCAAGCGCCGCGCCCGCAACACGCTCACCAAGATCCGCAAGCAGGCCACCAAGGACTACGTCGTCAACCCGGCGCTCGCGCTGCCCTTCGGCGGGTTCCTCCCGGCCCTGGCCGCGAACTTCACCGCCAACGTGGTCCGCAACGTGTGGTCCCACTCGGTGATCATGTGCGGCCACTTCCCCGAGGGCGTCGAGACCTTCGAGCGCAAGGCGATCCCGGACAACGAGACCCGCGGCCAGTGGTACGTCCGCCAGATGCTCGGCTCGGCCAACATCTCCGGCTCCAAGGCGATGCACCTGATGACCGGCAACCTGTCGCACCAGATCGAGCACCACCTGTTCCCGGACCTGCCGTCGAACCGGTACGCCGAGATCGCCCCCCAGGTGAAGGCGCTCTTCGACAAGTACGAGCTGCGCTACCACGAGGCCCCGCTTCCCCAGCAGGTCGGCAGCGCCTGGCACAAGGTCGTCCGGCTCTCGCTGCCCAACGGCTTCATGACCACCACGACGCCGAAGAACCTGCCGAGCCAGATGAAGCTCCTCTACGGCATGGCCACCGGCGGTCCCAAGGTCCGCCGCGCCGCCCAGGCCCGCCTGGAGCAGCAGGCCCGCCGGATCAAGGCCGCCAAGGCCGCCTGACCGGCCCGCCCCCACCGGGGCACCCGCGCAACGTCGTACGGCGCGCACCGCAGCTGCGGTGCGCGCCGTACGACGTCCGGGTCGGCTCAGCCCAGGAACCGCACGTCCAGCGGGCTCTCGGCCACGTCGGCGAGGTCGGCGGCGTCGTCGACGTCCAGCGCGCCGCCGGACAGGTGCACCCGGAACGCGCGGCCGTCGGGGCGCTCGCTGACCGCCTCGACGAGGGCGCCGTCGCGGAACAGCAGGCCGACCCCGTCCTCGGCGGCGAAGCCGCTGGGGAGGGCCCCGGAGCCGACCATGTCGAGGTACGCCGGACGCCGGTCGGCCTCGCCGTCGTAGTGCGGGCACGCCGACCCGGGCAGGAACCCCAGCCCGTCGTCGAGCGCGCTCAGCGGGCCGTGCGAGTCGGTGACCGACGCGTCGAACCAGCAGTTCATCCCTGCGCTGATCCCGGACAGCACGACGCCGTCGGCCAGCGCCGCAGCCATCGCCTCGTCCAGCCCGTGCAGGCGCCAGAGCGCCAGCAGGTTCAGCGTGCTGCCACCGCCGACGAACACCGCGTCCTGGTCCAGCAGCGTCGCGGCGAGGTCGGAGCCGTCACGCCAGAACAGCGGCACGACGGTCGTCTCCGCGCGGTCGGCGAAGGCGGCCTCGAACTTCTCGACGTAGCCGTCGGCGTCACCGCTCGCCGTCCCGACGAACGCCACCCGCGGCCGGTCGCCGTGGCCGCGCCGCTCGGCGCGTGGCCGGGCGAGGTCGAGCAGGAGGTCGTCCAGGAGCGGGCTCTCGCCCACGGAGAAGCCGCCACCCCCGAGCGCGAGGATGGTGCCGGCCGGTCGTGACGGGCGGCCCGAGTCAGCGGTCGTCATGCCGCGATGGTGTCACCCCGGCGTCACGGCTGTCCGCAAGCGTCACCTCGAGGCGCCGCGAGCGTCATCTCGGCTGTCCGCGAGGGTCATCTCGGCGGGCCGAGGCGGGTCTCGACCAGCTCCTGGAGCGCGAGCCGGGCGTCGCAGCCGCACCGGACCTCGCGGCCGAGCGGCAGGTGCAGGTCCTCGCTGCCGCCGCGCGGGGCGTGGTGGACGCGCAGCGTGATCCCGCCGCGGTCGACGAGCACCGGTCGGACGACGGCCGCGGGGTCGAGGTCGGGCCGCACGCTGCGGGCCAGCGCCGCGGCCAGGCCGGGGTGGTCCCGGTCGAGGTGCGCGGTCCACCCGGCCTCCCAGCCGGCCAGGGGGTCCGGGGCGGCGGCGGCGTAGGCGGCGGCGTCCACCCCCTGCCAGCCCTCCTGCTCCGGTCCGACCCGCCAGTCGATCGCGACCCGTTGCGGCACCAGTCGCAGGACGGGCCGGCCCGGGCCGGCGCCGAGGTGGTCGGTCACCTCCGGGGCCAGGGGGCCGGCGGCCAGCGTGAGCGCCCCGGTCAGCCGGACCCGGCCACGCACCCGGTCGGGCTGCGGGACGCCGGCGACGTCGGTCAGGCTGGCCGTGAGCACCGGTCCGGGGAACCGGCCGGCGAGGGCCAGCGGCGAGCCCGGCTCGCCGGACCCGGTGGGGGGCGCGCAGAGGAGCAGCGAGCCGTCGGCGTCGGCGAGGTGCCGCTCGACCGGGACGGTCATCGACAGCACCCCGACCTCGAGCGCGGTGGCGGTGACCACGACGGCGCGGGCACGCTCGGCGTACGACGGCGACATGGGACCTCCCCGATCGATCAGAACGACTTAGGTAAGCCTAACCTCAATCGGACCGGGTCGCCAGGGGGTCAGGGCGCCCCGCGCGGCTCCTCGACGTCGTCCTGCCGCTCGGAGAGCTCGTCGACCTCGAGCAGGTCGGTGCGCACCCGGCCGCCGCGCACCGCGGCCCGTCCGATCATGTGGCTGGCGACCGGGGCCGTCACCAGCTGGAACAGCACCACCAGGCCGAGCAGCGCCACGACCGACGGGTCGCGCAGCCGCAGCCCGACGCCGACGGTGATCAGGATCAGCCCGAGCACCTGCGGCTTGGCCGCCGAGTGCATCCGGGTCAGCACGTCGGGGAAGCGCAGCAGGCCGATCGCCGCGACCAGGCTGAACAGCGCGCCGAGGACGAACAGCACCCCGGCCACCCCGTCGGCCACGCCCGCCCAGCTCACAGCAGCCCCCCACCGGTCGGGCGGCCGAACGTGCCGTCGTCCGCGCGGTCCGACGAGGCCTGCTCGTCGCCGGCGGGGTCCTCGTCGAGGCGCGGCTCGTCGACGTCGTCGCTGCCGGGGAAGAACCGGGCGATGGAGACCGAGCCGACGAAGCCGAGCAGGGTGAGCACGAGCAGGATCGGCACGGCGTCGGCGTCGCGGTCCGCGGCCACGTCGAGCGCGATCCCGGCCAGCAGCACCGCGGCCAGGACGTCGAAGGAGATGGCGCGGTCGAGCATGGTCGGACCCAGCGTCATCCGCAGGACGACCAGCACCGCGGAGATCCCGAGGATCGCCCCGGCGACGAGGATGGCGATGGTCACGAGGCCGGCTCCTTCCGGGCGAAGGCCCGCAGGACCCGCTGCTCCTGGGCGAGGGCAGCGGCCCGCGACTCCTCGACGGCGGCGGGGTCGGGGGCGTCGAGGACGTGCAGGAAGAGGGTGTGGGTCGAGCGCCGGGTCTCGATCACGACGGCCCCGGGGACCAGGGAGACCAGCTCGGCCACGACGGTCAGGACGAGGTCGGAGGAGGTGGCCAGGTCGACCTGGACGATCGCGCTGCGCGGGTGGCCGGGACGCAGCGTGGTCACCGAGACGCGCACGCTGGCCACCACCACGTCGACCAGGAACCTTCCCAGCAGCACGAGCAGCGGCCACGGCCGGACGACGCCGTCGGCGCGCAGCCGTGGCAGCGGGAAGACCACGCAGACCGCCACGCCGACCAGGGCGCCGGACAGCAGGATCTTGGGGCTCGCGCTGCCCCACAGCGCGCACCAGACCAGGGTCAGCCAGAGCACCACGGGCCACTGGAGCAGGCGGAGACGGCTCATCGGGCGTCCTCCCCGAGCACGGCGGAGAGGTACGGCTGGCGGTCCGCGAGGTCGGCGGCGGCCCGGTCGGTGTAGGCGTAGAACGGGCCCCCGACCAGGCTGAGGGCCAGGCTCACCGCGACCAGGGCGGCGGCCGGGGCGGTCATCAGCAGCGGCAGCCGGCGGGGCAGCGCGTCCTCCAGCAGCAGCTGGTGCAGGTCGCGGTCCGGGTCGTCGTCGGCGCGCAGCGAGCGCGCGGCCTCGAGGTCGCGGGGCCCGAAGGTCACCGGTCCCATGTGCACGTGGTCGCCGTGCCTCTCGGCCGGGGTGCCGCTGTCGGGGTCGATCATCGACGTCGTCATGTCGTGGGCCTGCTCGGGGCTGCGCCAGAAGGCGAGCGCCCACGTCTTGGCCACGGCGTACAGCGTGAGCAGGCTGGTCACGACGCCGGCGGCCACCAGCACCAGCGCCAGCGGCGAGCCGTCGGCCAGGCCGGCCTGCAGCAGCCCGGTCTTGCCGAGGAACCCCGACATCGGCGGGATGCCGGCGAGGTTCATCGCGGGGATGAAGAAGAGCACCGCGATCAGGGGTGAGAGCCGCGCCAGCCCGCCCAGGCGCAGCAGCGAGGTGCTCCCCGCCCGGGTCTCGATGAGTCCCACCACCAGGAACAGCGCGGTCTGGATGGTGATGTGGTGGGCGACGTAGAAGATCGCGCCGGACAGCCCCGCGGTGCTGGCCAGGGCGATCCCGAAGATCATGTAGCCGATGTGGCTGACCAGGGTGAAGGACAGCATCCGCTTGATGTCGGACTGCGCGATCGCGCCCAGCGCCCCGATCACCATCGTCAGCAGCGCGGCCACCAGCAGCAGCACCGTGAGGTCGCTGTCGGGGAAGATGAGCGTCTGCGTCCGCAGGATCGCGTAGACGCCGACCTTGGTGAGCAGGCCGGCGAAGACGGCGGTGACCGGCGCCGGGGCCGTGGGGTAGCTGTCCGGCAGCCAGAGCGACAGCGGGAAGACGGCGGCCTTGATCGAGAAGGTGACCAGCAGCAGCAGCTGCAGGACCAGCGAGACGCCGTCGGGCACCTCGCCGACACGCAGGGCGACCTGGGCCATGTTGAGGGTGCCGACCGCGGAGTAGACCGCGGCGATCGAGATCAGGAACAGCATCGAGCTGACCAGGTTGACCACGACGTAGATCGTGCCGGCGCGGACCCGCGCGGTGGTCCCACCCAGGGTCAGCAGGACGTAGCTGGCGAAGAGCAGCATCTCGAAGCTGACGAACAGGTTGAACAGGTCGCCGGAGAGGAAGGCGTTGGAGACGCCGGCCACCAGCACGAGGAAGGTGGGGTGGTAGATCGAGACGGGTGCCTCGCGGTCGTCGTCGGTGATCCCCTGGCCGATCGAGTAGACGAGGACGGCGAGGGTGACGACGGAGGAGACCAGCAGCATCAGCGCCGCGAGCCGGTCGGCGACCAGGGAGATGCCCAGCGTCGAGGACCAGCCGCCGAGGGTCAGCACCTGCGGTCCCTCGCGGTCCACCACCACCAGCAGGATCGCCGCGATCGCCACCACCGCGGCCAGCACGGAGGTGCTGACCCACCGCTGCAGGGTCGGGCGCCCCGAGAGCATCAGCGCCGCGCCGGCCCCGAGCAGCGAGAGCAGGACGGGCAGGGGCAGCAGGGCGGTCACGCCGAGGCCGGTCATCCGCGGTCCTCCTCGGGTCCGGTGGTCGTGTGGTCGCCGTGCTGGTCGCGGTCGTCGAGGTCGTAGCCCTGCGAGGTCTCGTCGGCGTCGGCGAGCCGGCGGATGGAGGCGTCCTCGACGTCGTCCTGGACCTCGTCGTGACCGTGCAGCTGCCAGCTGCGGTGGGCCATCGCCAGCAGGAACGCGGTGGTGCCCAGGGTGATCACGATCGCGGTCAGCACGAGGGCCTGGGGCAGCGGGTCGGCCATCGCGGCGGTCGGGGCGCTGCCGTAGATCGGCGGCTCCCCGGGCTCACCGGCCGAGACCATGAAGCCGAGGTTGACACCGTTGCTGAGCAGGACCAGGCCCACCAGCACCCGGGTCAGGCTCCGCTCGAGCATCAGGAAGACACCGGTGCCGACCAGGACGCCGCAGGTCGCGACGAGGACGAGGCTGACGTTCATCGCGGCGCCGCCCCCTCGCGGCCGGCCTCGGCCTGGCGGTCGACGCTCTCGCCGCGGTCGCGGGCCTGCTCCTCGCGCAGGATGTGGCGGTCCAGGCGCGAGCCGAAGGTGCGCAGCACGTCGAGGGCCAGCCCGACGACCACCAGGAACACGCCGATGTCGAAGCCGACCGAGCTCACCAGGTGGATCTCGCCGAGGAGCGGCGGGTAGAGGTAGACGTCGTAGGTGCGCTGGGCCTCGCCGCTGACCAGCAGCGGGCCGAGGCTGGCCAGGGCGGCCACGAACAGGCCCGTCCCGATCAGCACGCCGGCGTCGACGGGGGCGGCCTCGTCGAGCTCGTACCGGCCGCCGGCCAGGTAGCGGACCATCAGGGCCAGCCCGGCGACCATGCCGGCCGCGAACCCGCCGCCCGGCAGGTTGTGCCCGGCCAGCAGGAGGTAGAGCGCGAAGACCATGACGGTGTGGAAGACCAGGCGCGTGACGACCTCGAAGACGATCGAGCGGCGCTCGGGGCTGAGCGTGCGGGGCCCCGGCAGCCAGGCACGGCGCCCGCTCTGCGAGGAGAGCTTCTTGACGTCGCGCGGGTACGGGATGTCGCGCACGCGCCGGATGCCGGAGGTGCGGCTGTCGATGAAGATCAGGCTGGCCACGCCTGTCGCCGCGGCGACGAGGACCGCGATCTCGCCCATCGTGTCCCAGGCCCGGATGTCGACCAGGGTGATGTTGACGACGTTCTTGCCGTAGCCGAAGTCGTACGCCGCGTCGGGGAACGCCTCCGAGATCGGGCGCGCGGTGCGGGCGTTGGCCGAGACCAGCAGGAACCCGGAGACGGCCGTGCCGACGGCCACGCCGAGGGCCGCGCGCCACCAGCGCCGCACGCTCAGCGGGCGGTCGCTGAAGAACGGGGGCAGCCGGCGCAGCACCAGCACGAAGACGACCAGGCTGACGGTCTCGACCAGCACCTGCGTCAGGGCCACGTCCGGTGCGCCGTGCAGCAGGAAGATCAGGCCCGCGCCGTACCCGGTGACCCCGGCGAGCGCGACCGCGCGCAGCCGGCGCCGCGACCGCGCGGCGGCGACCGCGGCCAGCACCGTCACCAGCGCGACGGCGCCCTGGGCGGGGGAGTCCCACAGGCGGACCCCCAGCGGACCGCCCTCCGTGCCGCCGGTGAGCACCGCGACCGTGGCCGCGCCGGGCAGCGCCAGCACGACCAGCAGGATCACCGCGAGGTACGTCGGCACCGAGCCTCGCTGGAAGAGGCCGGTGGCCTCGACCGAGAAGCGGTCCACCCGGCGCAGGACCACGCGGTACGCCGCGTCGGCGGTGAAGCGGGTGCCGACCCGGGCGGCGAGCCGGCAGTACTGGTGCTGCAGCCGGAACAGCAGCAGGCCGAGCAGCAGGGCGGCCGCCGACAGCGCGAGCGGCAGCTCGAGGCCGTGCCACAGGGCGAGGTACTCGTCCTCCTCGCCGGCGGGCAGGAGGTCGGCGTACCCGTCGAGGACGTCGGTCAGCAGGCCGCCGGCGAAGCCGAGCACGACGGTGAGGCCGGCCAGGACCACCGGGGCGAGCGCGAAGGGGGCCGGCACCGGGGTGACGCGGGTGGCCGCGACGCCGGGCTTCGCGGCGAAGGCGCCCCACCAGAAGCGCAACGTGTAGGCGGCGGTCAGCGCCGAGCCGAGGACCAGCCCGACCAGCACGGCCCACCCGGCGGCCGGCGGCAGGTCGCCCCGGGTGCCGTCGAGGATCTCGAGCAGGGCGGCCCAGACGGTCTCCTTGCCGACGAAGCCGAGCAGGGGCGGCACCCCGGCCATCGACGCGCCGGCGACCGCGGCGGCGACCGCGACCACCGGCATCCGGCGCCCGACCCCGGACAGCTCGCGCAGGTCGCGGGTGCCGGTCTGGTGGTCGACGATCCCGACGACGAGGAACAGCGTGGCCTTGAACAGGGCGTGGGCCAGCAGCATCGCGAGACCGGCCAGGGCCGCGGTCCGCGTGCCGATCCCCACCAGCACCATCAGGAAGCCCAGCTGGCTGACCGTCCCGTAGGCCAGCAGCAGCTTGAGGTCCAGCTGGCGCAGGGCCCGGGCGCCGCCCAGCAGCATCGTCGCCGTGCCGAGGCCGAGCACCACGGGGTGCCAGCCGGGGGTGCCGGCGAACGCGGGGGCCAGCAGGGCGACCAGGTAGACGCCGGCCTTGACCATGGACGCGGCGTGCAGGTAGGCGCTGACCGGGGTCGGCGCGGCCATCGCCGCGGGCAGCCAGAAGTGGAACGGCACCTGGGCGGACTTGGTCAGCGCGCCGAGCAGGATCAGCAGCAGCGCCACCGTGGTCGCGGTGCCGACGGGCGGGTCGGCCAGGATCTCGCTGATCCGGAAGGTGCCGGCCTGCTGGCCGAGCACCAGCATCCCGACCAGCATCGCCAGCCCGCCGAGCGTGGTCACCAGCAGCGCCTGCATGGCGGCCAGTCGCCCGGTGCGGTCGGTGGGCTTGAAGCCGATCAGCAGGTAGGAGAAGACCGTGGTCAGCTCCCAGAAGACGTAGAGCAGGAGCAGGTCGTCGGCCAGGACCACGCCGAGCATGGTGCCGACGAAGGCGGTGAAGGCCAGCCCGAAGCCGGCCAGGGACTCGGGCGGGGTGCCCTCGAAGTACCAGGTGCAGTAGGCCATCACCAGCACGCCGACGCCCGCGACCACGAGCACCATCACCCACTGCAGCAGGCCCATCCGCAGCGCGAGGTCGAGCCCGAGCGCCGGCACCCACGGGGTCACCGACACGGCAGCGCCGCCACCGGTCACGGTCCCGGCCCAGGTCAGCGCCCAGACGAAGGTCGCCGCGGGGACCAGGGCCAGCACCAGGAACGCCCAGCGCCCCACGCGGCGGACCAGCGCGGGGGCGACGCACGCCGCGAGGGCGTGGGCGAGGACGACAGTGAGCACACTCGGCCTCTCGACGGGCGGGGGAGGTCAGGGGGCAGCGAGCCCGGCTCGCGTCCCCACTCTAGTGGAGCGGGTGTCTCCGTCCGGGTCGGGCGGACGTGCGCGGACGGGGCCGCCACCTCCTAGGCTGCCCCCATGCCGAGCCCCGCCGTCCACGTCTCCTGCGCGGTCGAGGACGGTGTCGCCCACGTCCGGCTCGCGCGGCCGGACAAGCTGAACGCGCTGACCCTGCCGATCCTCGACGAGCTCGTCGCCACCGCCCGGCGGCTGCGCCGCGACCGGCACCTGCGCGCCGTGGTCCTCTCCGGCGAGGGGGACGCCTTCTGCGCCGGCCTCGACTTCGGCTCGGTGATGCGGCACCCCGTCGGCATCGCCCGCGCCTTCGTCCCGAGGCCGTGGCGCGGCACCAACACCTTCCAGGAGGCCTGCTGGGCCTGGCGCAGGCTGCCGGTCCCGGTCGTCGCCGCGGTGCACGGCCACTGCCTGGGCGGCGGCCTGCAGATCGCCCTGGCTGCGGACTTCCGCATCGCCACGCCCGACTCGTCGTGGTCGGTGCTGGAGGGCAAGTGGGGGATCGTGCCGGACATGAGCGGCATCGCCAGCCTGTCCCAGCTGGTCGGCATCGACACCGCCAAGCGGCTGACGATGACCGCGGAGGTGGTCAGCGGCAAGCAGGCCCTCGACCTGGGTCTGGTCAGCGAGCTGGACGGCGACCCCGTCGCCGCGGCGCACGAGCTCGCGGCCCGCCTGGTCCAGCGCTCGCCGGACCAGCTCGCCGCCACCAAGCGCCTCTTCGACTCCACGTGGTCGGCCAGTCCCCGGCGTACCTTCGCCCGGGAGCGCGTCGAGCAGGCGTTCCTGCTCGGGGCGCGCAACACCAAGGTCGCCCGGGAGGCCGCGCTGGCCAGGGTCGCGCCGGTCTTCGGCCCCCGCGGGCGGTGAGGCTGCCGGGGGTCCCGGGACCGGACGGGGTCGCCGCGGTCGGGCGCGTCCTGGCCGTCACCGCCGCGCTGGCGGCCTGGCTGCTGCTGGTCCGGGTGCTCGGCCCGGTCGGCCTGCTGCTGGGCGTGCTCCTGCTGGTGCTGCCGCGGGTCGGCCCGCGCGTGCGTGCCTGGCTGCGCCCGCGTGCCCTGGCCTGGTGGCAGGTCGCCCTGGGCGCGGTGGTCGTCGTCGGCGCCCTCGCGGCGGTCCTCGTGCTCGCGCCGGCCGGGCGGCTGCCCCTGCCGCCGTCCACCGGCACCTGGGTGACCCCGTCGTACCTCGGTCGGGCCGCGGTGGCCGACCCGCTGCCGGCTCTCGCGCCGGGGCCGCCCGGCCCGCTGGGGGACTCCCCGGAGGTGGACGGGGCCTGGTTCGGCGGTGCCGACTGCGGCGAGCTGGCCGCGCTGCCCACGGGGTGGCTGGTCGCGGTCTGCGCCGAGGGCGGCGAGGACGACGAACCTGGCGGCGGGACCCGCGTGCTGCGGGTGCTCGACCCGGGGACCCTGCGGCCGCTGGTCTCCCGCGAGCTGCCACCGGCGCCGTCGGGTGCGCCGGCCCGGTGCGGACGAGCGCTGGCGGTCACCGGCGACCAGGTCGTCGTGGGCACGGCGGCCGGCGCGCTCGACGTGCTGGCCACCACCGACGCCGCCGGGGAGCCCGACCTGACCCTGGCCGGCTCGACCGACCTGCGCGGGGAGCTGGCCGAGGGGGAGTGCCTGGTCGCCGTGGCCCCCGACGCCACCGGGCTGTGGTGGGCCGGGTCGGCCGGCAGGGTCGGGGTGGTCGACCCCGCGGACGGCGTCGCCTCGCTCCGGCTGCCCGGGACGGTCGCCAACCCGGTGACCGCCGTGGACGGCACCGCCTACGTGGTCACCACCCAGGTGCTCGCCGCCGTCGGGCGCGACCCGGCCGGGCGGCTGGAGGTGCGGTGGCGGTCGGTCTACGACGCCGGGACGGGGGTGCGGACCGGCCAGGTCAGCCGCGGCGGCGGCACCGCCCCGGTCCTGCTCGACGGGACCGACGCCTCGGGGCCGCTGCTCGCGCTGACCGACAACGCCGACCCCCGGGTGCAGCTGCGCCTGGTGCGGGCCGTGGACGGGTCGCTGGTCTGCCAGACCGCGCTCTTCGACGACGAGGCCAGCGCCGTGGAGGCCGACCCGCTGCCGGTCGACCGCGCCGGGGTGGTCGTGGCCAACGCCGCCGGCTGGACCGGCCCGCGCAGCACGCTGCTGGGCCGCGCCCCCGCGGGCGGCCTGGCGAGGGTCGACCTCGTCGACGGGCGGTGTCGCACGACCTGGACCTCCGACGTGGTGTCGCCCTCGGTGCGGCCGGCCGTCTCCCCGGTCAGCGGCCTGGTGCACGCCTGGGCCGTGCGTCCGAGCTGGTGGGGCGTCGACGCGTGGTACCTCACCGGCCTCGACGCCCGGACCGGTGAGTTGCGGTTCGCCGCCCGCGCCGGCACCGGGCCGGCGTACGCCGGACGCCGCGGCGGGGTGCTGCTCGGCGCGGACGCCGCTGCCACGGTCGCCACCGCGGGCGGGCTGGTGCGCGTGGTCGACCGCTTCCCGACCCTCGCGGAGGACTGAGCGCGGCGGGCCCCCGCCGAACGGCACGTTCGTGTGGGCGTCGTCGGCGTGTCGACACACGGACGTACCGCGGGAGACCATTGTGCGGTGAGCACCTCCCGTACGCCCCGCCGCCCCGACGTCACCACCGTCGACCTGGTCGGCGGCGTCGAGAGGCGCGAGCTCGTCCTGGAGGAGCCCGACCCCACCTGGCCGGACCGCTACGCCGAGCACGAGGCGCGGATCCGGGCCGCCGTCGGCGCGCACGCGGTCGCGGTGGAGCACGTCGGTTCGACGTCGGTGCCCGGGCTGGCCGCGAAGCCGATCCTCGACGTCCTGGTGACGGTGGAGGACATCACGGCGGAGGAGGACTACCTGGTCCCGCTCCTGGAGGCGGGCTACCTGCTGCGGGTCCGCGAGCCGGGCCACCGGCTGGTCCGCACGCCCGCGCTCGACGTCCACGTGCACGTGCACGAGGTCGGGGACGACGAGGCCCAGGACAAGGTCCGGTTCCGGGACCGGCTGCGGTCCTCGGAGGAGGACCGGGTGCTCTACGAGCGCA
This sequence comes from Nocardioides aquaticus, assembly GCF_018459925.1. Classification (NCBI taxonomy): domain Bacteria; kingdom Bacillati; phylum Actinomycetota; class Actinomycetes; order Propionibacteriales; family Nocardioidaceae; genus Nocardioides; species Nocardioides aquaticus. The sequence goes on along the minus strand of NZ_CP075371.1, from coordinate 4,359,874 downwards.
CGAAGCGCCGGCTCGTCGCGCAGGACTGGGCCGACATGAACGCCTACTCCGACGCCAAGAGCGACGTCGTCGCGGAGATCATGGCCAGGTCAGCCCCACGGTCCGCTCGCTGAGCACCCACAGCGCCCGCTGCGCCCCCGCGTCCTGGGCGGCGGCGCTGGCGGTGACGACCTGCGGCCGTCCGCGCATCTGGCCGGGCCCGTCCGGGCCGCAGTACGTGCCGCCCGGGAGGTCGGCGGTGGCGGCCATCAGGGTCGGCCACGCGCCGACGGCGACCGGCTGGGCGACCGCGCGGACGGCGGCGTCGTACACCGACGAGGCCCGCCCGGTCAGCCCGTCGGCGGCCCCGCCGAACTGCCCGTTCGCGGCGAGGTGCGTGCCGGCGAAGCCGGGGTGCGCGGCCGTGGCGGCCACCGGGAGCCCCGCCTCGCGGAGGCGTCGCTCCAGCTCGAAGGTGAACAGCAGGTTCGCGAGCTTGGACTGCGCGTAGGCCTGCCACTTCCGGTAGCGACCCTGCTGGCGGGGGTCGCCGAGCGGCGCCGACCGGGCGCGTCGGTGCATCAGGGAGGAGACCGTGACCACCCGGGCGTCCTCCGCCGCGACCAGCTGCGGCAGCAGGAGGCCGGTCAGCAGGAAGGGCCCGAAGTGGTTGGTGGCCATCTGCAGCTCGAGCCCGTCCGGGGTGCGGCGCTCCGGGGTGCCCATCACGCCCGCATTGTTGACCAGCAGGTGCAGCGGGCCCAGGTCGGCGGCCCTGCGCGCGGCCGCGCGGACCGAGGTCAGGTCGGAGAGGTCGACGACCAGCTGCTCGGGGGCGGGCTGGTCGCCCCCCAGCTCGGCGGTGATCGCGTCTGCGGTGGCCCCGAGCTTCTCGGGGTTGCGCCCGGCCAGGACCACGCGCGCGCCGCGTCGGGCCAGCTCGAGCGCGGTGTGGTGGCCCAGGCCGCCGAGGCTGGGCCCGGTGACCACGGCCGTACGCCCGGCCTGGTCGGGCACGTCGGTGAGGGACCAGGGGGTGAGGGCGGCGGAGCTCATCGGCTCAGCCTAGGTCGGTCCGGGCCAGGGTCACGGCCAGCAGCAGCATCACCACCCCGATCAGGGCGTCGAGGACCTGCCAGGAGCGCGGTCGGGACAGCAGGCGGTGGGCGCGGTGCGCGCCGTAGCCCAGCCCGAGGAACCACACCGCGCTGCCGAGCACCGCGCCCAGCCCGAACCACCACCGCTCGTCGGGCCCCTGGGTGGTGGCCACCGAGCCGAGGAACAGCACGGTGTCGAGGTAGACGTGCGGGTTGAGCCAGGTCAGGGCCAGCGCGGTCAGCACGGCCCTGCGGCGGGTCCCCGCGCCGGACTCCGCCGCCCGGAGCACGTCCGGGCGGGCCGCGCGCCGCAGCGAGAGCAGGCCGAAGACGGCCAGGAACGCCACCCCGCCCCACCGCACGACCTCGAGCAGCCAGCCGGCCTGCTGGACCAGGGCGCCGACGCCGGCCACCCCGGCCATGATCAGCACGGCGTCCGAGGCCAGGCAGATCGCGACCACCGCCCCGACGTGGGCGCGGGCCAGTCCCTGACGCAGGACGAAGGCGTTCTGCGCACCGATCGCCACGATCAGGGCCAGGCCGGTGACCAGGCCGGTGAGGGTCGCGGTGGCCGCCGCGGTGGCCGGGGCGAGGAGGGAGGCGAGCACACGACCGACGCTAGGCGCGCCCGTGCGTTCAGGCCAGCGAAACAATCTTCACGATCATCAGTCGTGCTTATGATCGGTGGGTGGACCCCGCCCCCGCCCAGCTCGCCGCCCTGGCCGCCATCGTCGACCACGGCACGTTCGAGGCCGCGGCCCGCCACCTGCACGTCACGCCGTCGGCGGTGAGCCAGCGGATCCGCTCGCTCGAGCAGGCCGCCGGGCAGGTGCTGGTCCGGCGCACGGCGCCCTGCCGCCCGACCGTCGCGGGCGAGGCGCTGGTCCGGCTGGCCCGGCAGACGGCGCTGCTGCGCGCGGAGGCCGCGGAGGTCCTGGCCGGCGCGGGGGCCGGCCCGGTAGTCCTGACCGTCGCCGTCAGCGCCGACGCGCTGGCCACCTGGTTCCGGGGGGTGCTGGCCGAGCTGGCCCGGCCCGCACCGGACGGCTCGGTCGTCGCGCTGCGGCTGCACGTGGAGGACCAGGCGTACTCGGCGGACCTGCTGCGCCGCGGCGACGCGCTGGGCGCGGTGACCTCGGAGCCGGGGGCCGTGCAGGGCTGCTCGAGCGAGCCGCTCGGTGCGCTGCGCTACCACGCCGTCGCGGCACGCTCGCTGCTCCCGGACGGTCCGGCGCCGGACGCCCCCGCCGGCCTCCCGATGGTGGTCTACAACGAGCAGGACGACCTGCAGCACGCCGTCCTGCGGGCCCGCGGCCTGCCCGAGCCCCCGGTGGTCCACCGGGTGCCGACCTCGGCCGACTTCGCCGAGGCGGTCAGGCTCGGCCTCGGCTGGGGGTTGCTGCCGGAGCCGCAGCTGGCCCCGATGCGGGAGGCGGACGAGGTGGTCGACCTCGGGCCGGACCCGGTCGACGTGGCGCTGCACTGGCAGCGGTGGCGGCTCGACACCCCGGCCCTGGACCGGTTGAGCGACGCCGTACGCCGGGCCGCCCGCGCCGGGATGCGGCCCGCGGGCGGGGTCGGTGGCGGGCTCAGTGCCGGTTCGGGTGCTGCCGGTGCGACTGGCGGCTGGTGACCACGCCGAGCACGATCGCCAGCGCGCCCATCGCCAGGCAGATCCACCCCACGACGTCGGTGCGCACGACGTCGGTCACGGCCTGCGGCATCGCGATCGCGTCCAGCGCGAGGACGGCGCCGACGAACATCAGCAGGACACCTGCTCCAAGTCCCATGCCGGGACCCTACGGCCTGCCGCGCGGGACCGCCGCGCAGCAGGCCGCAGGGGTGGTGCTCCGGTGGCCGCTCAGAACGCTGCCTCGTCCAGGTCCATGACCGAGGAGTCGGTGGCCTCGGCGATGGCGCGCTCGGCGCTCACCTTGGGCAGGTTGTACTGGCAGAAGAACTGCGCGGCCGCGACCTTGCCCTCGTAGAAGGCCGTGTCCCGGCCCGGGTCGCCGCCGAGCTTCTGCAGCGCGACGTCGGCCTGGCGCAGCAGCAGCCAGGCGCAGACGACGTCGCCGAGCACCATCAGCAGGCGGCTGGTGTTGAGGCCCACCTTGTAGATGCTCGACGCGTCCTCGGCGGAGGCCATCAGGTCCTCGATCATGTGGCCGACGATCGCGTGGGCGTCCTCGAGCGCGGTGGCCAGCAGGGCGCGCTCGTTCTTGAGCCGCCCGTTGCCGGCCTCGCTGGTCAGGAAGGCCTCGATCTCGTGCGTCAGGTGGCCCAGGGCCCGGCCCTGGTCCTTGACGATCTTGCGGAAGAAGAAGTCCTGGCCCTGGATGGCGGTGGTGCCCTCGTACAGGGTGTCGATCTTGGCGTCCCGGACGTACTGCTCGATCGGGTACTCCTGCAGGAAGCCGGAGCCGCCGAAGGTCTGCAGCGACTCGGTCCCGAGCAGGACCCAGGACCGCTCCGAGCCGTACCCCTTGACGATGGGCAGCAGGAGGTCGTTGACGGCCGCGGCCAGCTCGGCGCCCTCGCCGCGGTGCTCGGCCAGCATCACCTCGTCCTGCCAGGTCGCGGTGTAGAGCACCAGTGCGCGCATCGCCTCGGCGAAGGACTTCTGCACCATCAGCGAGCGGCGCACGTCGGGGTGCCGGGTGATCGGGACCCGCGGCGCGGTCTTGTCGGCGGCGCGGGCCAGGTCGGCGCCCTGCACGCGGGTCCTGGCGTAGTCGAGCGCGTTGAGGTAGCCGGTCGACAGGGTCGCGATGGCTTTGGTGCCGACCATCATCCGGGCGTTCTCGATCACCTGGAACATCTGCGCGATGCCCTGGTGCACCTCGCCCAGCAGCCAGCCCCTCGCCGGCTCGCCGCCGCCGACGGACGGGTCGCCGAAGGTGACCTCGCAGGTGTTGGAGACCTTGATCCCCATCTTGTGCTCGACGTTGGTCACGTAGACGCCGTTGCGCTCGCCGGTCAGCTCGCCGGTCTCGTGGTCGAAGTGGATCTTCGGCACCAGGAAGAGGCTGAGGCCCTTGGTGCCCGGCCCGCCGACACCCTCGACGCCCGCGGGGCGGGCGAGCACCAGGTGCAGGATGTTCTCCTGCAGGTCGGACTCGGCCGAGGTGATGAACCGCTTGACGCCCTCGATGTTCCAGGAGCCGTCCTCGTTGGGGGTGGCCCTGCTGCGTCCGGCGCCGACGTCGGAGCCGGCGTCGGGCTCGGTCAGCACCATCGTGGAGCCCCAGCGGCGGTCGATCATGAACTGCGCGATGCGCTGGTCGCGCTCGTTGCCGTTGCGGTGGACCACCGAGGCGAACGACGGGCCGGCGGCGTACATCCACACCGGCGCGTTGGCGCCGAGGATCAGCTCGCCCATCGCCCAGACCAGGCTGGAGGGAGCCGGCTGGCCGCCGAGCGCCTCAGGGATCTGCAGGCGCCAGTACTCCGAGTCCATCCACGCGTGGTAGCTCGCCGCGAACGAGGCCGGGACCGGCGCGGTGTGGGTGGCCGGGTCGAAGACCGGCGGGGTGCGGTCACTGTCGACGTACGACGCGGCGAGGTCCTCGCGGGCGAGGCGGTCGACCTCGGACAGGATCTCGCGGGCGGTGTCGGTGTCGACCTCGCCGAACGGGCCGGTGCCGAGGACCTCTCCGCGCCCGAGCACCTCGAAGAGGTTGAACTCGATGTCGCGCAGGTTGCTGCGGTAGTGGCTCATGTCCGGGGGGCTCCTTGGCGGGTGACGGTCGGTGCGGCAGCGATGTTACCGCTCGGTCTACTGACCAGTAACATTATCGTACGACCGGTTCCCGACCCTCGCAAGGCAGGTCGCCCGCCCCGAAGGGTCGCCGCGTCTGGGACACTCGCCGGGTGCGCGTCTCAGCCAAGTCCGACTACGCGTTGCGCGCCCTGGTCGAGATGGCCCGGGCCGACGGCGAGCGGGCGATCAGTGCCGAGGAGCTCGGTCGACGCCAGGAGATCCCCCACGGGTTCCTCCAGGCGATCCTGGCCGACCTGCGACGCGCCGGGGTCGTCCGCTCCCAGCGCGGCCAGTCCGGTGGGTGGCGCCTGGCGCGCGACGCCGCCGGGGTCAGCGTGGCCGACGTGATCCGGGCCGTCGACGGCCCGCTGGTCTCCGTCTACGGGCTGCGTCCCGAGGGCGTGAGCTACAACGACCACACCGAGGTGCTGCAGCGGGTCTGGATCGCGGCACGCAGCGCCCTGCGCGAGGTGTTCGAGGACGTCTCGATCGGCGACCTCGCCGCGGGCACCCTGCCCGAGGCCGTCGAGGCGCGCACCCGCGACCAGGACGCCTGGCAGCCGCACTGACCCCGCACTGACCCCGTGCCGACCCCGCCGTGCCCCGCTCCGGCGGGGCGGGGTCCTCAGGCCACCGAGAAGCGGCGACGACGCGGGACCTGGCCGGCCTCGTCGAGGCGCGCCTCCAGCGTCTCGTTGCGACGGCTGAGCCGCTCGACGTCGCGCCGGGCCTCGGCCAGGGCCCGCGTCGTGCGCAGCAGGGCGCCGTCCAGGTCGGGCGTCGGAGCCGGGGCGGCCGGCAGCAGGTCCGCGAGGTCGCCGCGCACGTCGTGGCCGCCGTCGACGACCGCCGTGCGCCAGGTCTCCGCCCGCTCGCGCAGCCGCTGCGTGCCGGCGGCGTCGAGCGGCCGCAGGGCCGGCGCCGCGCCGGGCTCGAGGCCGGCCAGCGACAACGACCGGGTGCCGAAGCCGACGACCCGGCCGAGCTCGCGCCACGCCGTCTCCCGCCCGGCGTCGCCCGGAGGTACGACCACGACGTGCAGCCGGTCGGGCTCGCGCACCGCGCGCCGCCAGCGGCCGAGCACCGAGGCCAGGTCGGTGTCGGGGTCACCGGGCTCGGCCCACCCGTCGGGGGCCGCCACGGTGACGACGACGTGCAGCTTCAGGCCGGGCAGCTGCGTGGTCAGCAGGTCGATCTCGTCCTCGGCGGCCCCGGCCAGGGCGGCCTGGCTGACCAGCACGGTGGAGCGGCCCTTCAGGGCCCGACGGGCGATCCCGGCCCACGCGCCCTCGACCTCCTTGCGGCGGTAGCCCCACTCCTTGTGCCGCCGACGCAGCTCGATCGCGGCCCGGAACGACTCCTCGCGGGCCTTGGTCGGCACGAGCACGTCCAGCTCGGCGAGGTTGGTGCGGTGCCGCTGGACGGCGGTGTCGAGGACGTCGCCGACCCCGGGGAGCCCGATGTGCAGGTACGCCTTGCGCTTGGCCATGCCGCGAGTCTCACGCGACCGGGTCACGCGGCGGCGAGGGGCGCACGGCCCCGGGGCGGCCTGCGGGTGAACACCCGGTGGCCGGTGGCCGGGGGCCCGTGCCCGGGCTCAGGCCAGCGCGCGCTGCACCCAGGTCACCAGCGGTCGCAGCGCCTGCCAGTCGCGACGCACCAGGGCACCGATCTCGGGGGTGTGGATGACCGGGTCGAAGCCGTGGTCGCGCCCGACCACGATCGTCTTGTGGCGCAGCAGCGCGATCCGCGGGTGGTCGGCCGGGTAGCCGCGCGGGGAGGTCTTCAGCTGCTCCCCGCCGACCTCGAAGCCGGCCTTCTCCAGGGTGGTCAGGGCCCGGCGCAGGGCCGGGCCGGTGCGGTCGTCGGCCATCGCGGCCCGGAGGGCTGCGAGGCGCTCGCCGGAGGCCTCGTAGATCCCCGCGCCGGCGCGGACCCCGCGGGGGCTGAGCTCGACGTAGAAGCCCCACGACGGGCCCGCCGGGACGAAGCCGCCCTGGTGGGTCTTGTAGGGCGTCTTGTCCTTGCTGAAGCGCACGTCGCGGTACGGCCGGAAGACCTTGGCGGGTCGGCCCTCGGTCGCGAACTCGGGCGCGAGCTCCTCGATCAACGCGGTCATCGGGGCCTTGACCGACTCCTCGTAGGTCGTGCGGTGGGCCTCCCAGAACGACCGGGTGTTGTCCATCTCGAGGTCGTCGTAGAAGTCGAGCGCGGCGACGGGGAAACCGGAGAACGACACGGTCAGAGCCTAGGGGCCGGCGTCCCGGGGACGAGGGGGGAGTGTGGAGCGGACGACGAGACTCGAACTCGCGACATCGACCTTGGGAAGGTCGCGCTCTACCAACTGAGCTACGTCCGCAGGCGACCGGCGGACCGGTCGGATGAGAGGATAGACGATGTCGGGCGGCTCACGCCCCGCCGGGGGAGACCGGGCGCCCCAGGACGGGGTAGCGGGGGGCCAGTCCGTCGCCCGAGGACCGGCCGGTGAGGCGGCGGTGCACCCACGGCAGGGCCGACTCACGGGTCCACGCGGCGTTCTCCTTGAGCCGCTGCCGGGCGTCGGGCGCGACCACCGCGCGGGGCACGGCCGGCGGGAGGTCGTGGTCGACGCCGAGGGCGGCGAGCACCTCGGTGGCCATCCGCAGGTGACCGGCCGGGCCCATGTGCATCCGGTCCTCGTCCCAGAACCCCCAGTCCCGGTAGTCCCGCAGCCGCCAGAAGTCCACGATCCCGGCGCCGTGACGGTCCGCCGCCGCGCGGACCAGCTCGTTGTAGAGCGCGAACCGCCCCCGTACGGCGCGGTAGATCGCCGAGCCGCCCGGGTCGAAGGCGGTGAAGACCAGCACCCGGGCGCCGGTCCCGGCCAGTCGGCCGATCGCCTCGTCGTAGCGGTCGACCATCGCGTCGAGGTCGACCCGCGGCCGCAGGATGTCGTTGGCGCCGGCGTAGATCGTCACGACGTCCGGCTCGAGCGCCAGCGCGGGCGTGAGCTGCTCGTCGAGGATGCCGTGCAGCTTGCGGCCGCGGATGGCCAGGTTGGCGTACCCGAAGTCGTGGCCGGCCTCGTCGGCACGCGCGGCGAGGACCTCGGCGACCCGGTCCGCCCATCCCCGCAGGCCGTTCGGGCGGGTGGGGTCGGGGTCCCCGACGCCCTCGGTGAAGGAGTCGCCGAGGGCGACGAAGCGGCGGTACGCAGCGGTGCTCACGGCCGCATCCTGCCAACACCCCGCCGAGACGACGCTCGCGGACAGCCGAGATGACGCTCGCGGCGCCTCGAGATGACGGTTGCGGCGGCAGTAGGGTGCGGGCGTGCTGCTCAGCGACCGCGACATCCTGGCCGAGATCGACGCGGGCCGGGTGGCGATGGAGCCCTGGGACCCCGAGATGCTGCAGCCGTCCTCGATCGATGTGCGCCTCGACCGCTACTTCCGCGTCTTCGAGAACCACAAGTACCCGCACATCGACCCCGCGGCCGACCAGTCCGACCTCACCCGGATCGTCGAGCCCGACGGGGACGAGGCGTTCATCCTGCACCCGGGGGAGTTCGTGCTGGGGTCGACGTACGAGGTCGTCACGCTGCCCGACGACGTCGCCGCCCGCGTCGAGGGCAAGTCCTCGCTCGGCCGTCTCGGACTGCTCACCCACGCCACCGCGGGCTTCGTCGACCCGGGCTTCTCCGGCCACGTGACCCTGGAGCTGGCCAACGTGGCGACCCTGCCGATCAAGCTCTACCCCGGCATGAAGATCGGCCAGTTCTGCTTCTTCCGGCTCTCCTCGGCCTCCGAGCACCCGTACGGCTCCGCGCGCTACGGCTCGCGCTACCAGGGCCAGCGCGGCCCGACGCCCTCGCGGTCCTTTCAGGGCTTCCACCGGACCCTGATCTGAGACCCGGGTCACCCCGACTGCCACTGGCGCGGGAGTTAGGTTAGCCTTACCTCGGTATCCGACGAACCGAGGAGCTTGACCGTGCGCCCACTGCACCGCCTGACCGGCCTGGCCGCCGCCACCCTGGCGCTGACCACCCTGACCGCCTGCAGCACCGGCCCCTCCGACGAGGCCGCGACCGAGGCGGTCGAGCCGACCAGCGAGGTCGACGCCGACGCCTTCCCGGTCACCATCGAGCACGCGCTGGGCGAGGCCACCATCGAGGAGGAGCCGACCCGGGTCGTCTCGGTCGGCTACGCCGAGGCCGACTTCCCGCTGTCGCTCGGCGTGGTCCCGGTCGGCGCCGTGAAGATCACATACGCCGGCAACGAGAACGACTCCTCGGACTTCTTCGACGAGGCCCTGGCCGAGATCGACGGCGCCGAGCAGCCCGTCCGTCTCGACGAGACCGACGGCGTGCCGGTCGACAAGATCGTGCGCCTCGAGCCCGACCTGGTCACCGCGACCGCCTCGGGCATGACCCAGGAGGAGTACGACCAGCTCACCGAGGCCGGCATCCCCGTGGTGGCCTACCCGGAGGCGCCCTACACGACCACCTGGCAGCAGTCGCTCGAGCTCGTGGGTCAGGCCCTGGGTCGTACCGAGCTGGCCGACCAGGTCCAGGCCGAGACCGAGGAGCTGTTCGCGGCCACGGCCGAGGAGTACCCCCAGCTCGAGGGTGCGTCGTTCGTCTTCGGCGGCCCGAACGCCGGCGACAACTCCTCCTTCTACGTCTACACGCCCGAGGACAACCGGCCGCGGCTGCTCGCCGAGCTGGGCATGGTCAACACCGAGTTCGTCGAGGAGAACAGCGAGGAGGGCCAGTTCCTCTTCAACGTCTCCTCCGAGCGGGCCTCCGAGCTCGACGCGGACGTTTTCCTGACCTACGCCGCCTCCGAGGAGGAGGTCGAGGACCTGGCCAGCAACCCGCTGACCCGCCAGATCCCCGCCATCGCCGACAACCGCTGGTACGCCGCGGTCGACCTGACCGAGGCCATCGGCTTCTCGGCCCCGTCGCCGCTGTCGCTGCCCTCGGCGCTCGAGAACTACGTGCCGAACGTCGCCGCGGCCGTCGAGGGCGACGGCTCCGGGTCCTGACCCGGCCGGCCCCGAGGACGAGACGATGGCGGTGAGCTCACCAGAGCTGCTGGACCGGCCGCGGGCGCGCCCCGCGGCCGGTCCGGCGCGCGCCGGCGCCGTGATGCTCGTGGTGCTGCTGCTCGCCGCGGTCGCCTCCGTCCTCGTCGGCTCGCGCGGTGTCTCGCCCCTGGCGGTGCTCGAGGCCGGTCCCGACCGGGTGGTGCTCGAGTCGCGGGCGGTCCGCACCGTGCTCGGGCTGCTGGTCGGCACGGCCCTCGGGCTGGCCGGCGCCGCGATGCAGGGCCTGACCCGCAACCCGCTCGCCGACCCCGGCATCCTCGGCGTCAACGCGGGCGCCGCGCTGGCGATCGTGCTCGGCATCGTCTACCTCGGCGCCGGTGGCCTGCACGCCTACATGCTGCTCGCGTTCGTCGGGGCCGCGGTCGCCTCGGTCATGGTGCACGCCATCGCCGGGCTCGGCCGCGACGGCGCCACGCCGGCGAAGCTCACCGTCGCCGGGGCGGCCTTCGCCGCGGCCGCCAGCAGCTGGACGGTCGCGGTGCAGATGGTCGACCAGACGACGCTCGACGTGATGCGCCGCTGGCAGGTGGGTTCCCTCGGCGGCCGCGACTGGGACACCGTCGGAGCCGTGGCGCCGGTGCTCCTGGTCGGCATCGCGATGGCCCTGCTGCTCAGCAAGACCCTCAACTCGCTGGCGCTCGGCGACGACCTCGCCAAGGGCCTCGGGCGCCACACCGGCCGCGACCGGGTCCTGGTCGGCGTCGCGATCGTGCTCCTCGCCGGCACCGCCACCGCGGTGGCCGGCCCGATCGCGTTCGTCGGGCTGGTCGTCCCGCACCTGGTCCGGGGCGTCACCGGCTCCGACCACCGCCTCCTGCTGCCGCTCTCGGCCGGGTACGGCGCGGTGCTGGTGCTGCTCGCCGACACGGTCGGCCGGGTGGTGCTGCCGCCGGGCGAGGTGCAGGTCGGCATCATGACCGCGGTCGTCGGCGTGCCCTTCTTCCTGCTGCTGGTGCGACGCGGGCGGATGGGCCTGTGAGCGCGCCGACGCTGCGTGCGCCGGTGCGGGAGCACACGCCCGTACGCCCCCACCTGCGGGCGGCCACCCGTCGCCCCCGCCGGCGCCGGCAGCGGGTGATCGGCGGGCTGGTCGCTGCCCTCGTCGCCGCGTTCGCGGTCCGTGTGCTCCTCGGTGACTACACCGTCACCGCGCCCGACTTCGTCCGGATCGTGCTCGGCGAGCAGATCCCGGTCGCGACCTTCATCGTGATGGAGTCCAAGCTCCCGCGGGCCGTGCTGGCCCTGCTGGTGGGGCTGGCGCTCGGCAGCGCCGGGTCGCTGTTCCAGACCCTGCTCCGCAACCCGTTGGCCAGCCCGGACGTGATCGGCGTCAGCATGGGCGCCAGCGCCGCGGGCGTGTTCGCCCTGCTGGTGATCGGGCTGCGGGACGGCGCCGTCTCGGTCTTCGCCGTCGTCGGCGCCGTCGTCGTCTCGGTCGTCGTGCGGTGGGTGGCCGGCACCACCGGCGGCTACCGCCTCGTCCTGGTCGGCGTCGGCATGGCCGCGGCCATGGTCTCGGTCGTGCAGTACCTCTTCGCCCGCTCGGCGACCTACGACGTGCAGCTGGCGCTGCGGTGGCTGGTCGGCAGCGTCAACAACGTGCCCTGGGCGACGATCGGCGCGCTGGCCGCGGCCCTGGCCGTGCTGCTGCCGCTGCTGGTCTGGCTGTCCCGCGCGCTGCCGGTGCTCGAGCTCGGCGACGACGCCGCTGCCGGGCTCGGCGTCGGCCGGCACCGCACCGACGTGCTGCTGCTGGTCGGGGTGCTGCTGACGTCGGTGGCCGTGGCCGCCGCGGGGCCGGTCTCGTTCGTGGCCTTCATGGCCGGGCCGATCGCCCGGTCCCTGCTCGGCGGACGGCACAGCCTGCTCGCCGGTGCCCTGGTGGGGGCCGTGCTGATGCTGCTCGCGGACTACGTGGCGGCGTACCTGGTCCCCGGCGTGGTGCTCCCCGTCGGGGTGGTGACGGGAGCGGTCGGAGGACCGTTCCTGCTGTGGCTGCTGGCGCGCGGCGCCGCAGGAGGGAGAGCCGGATGAGCAGGCTGCGCACCGAGGCCGTGAGCCTGGGGTACGGCGACCGCACCGTGGTCCACGACGTGACCGTCGAGGTCCCCGACGGGCAGGTGACCGTCGTGGTCGGCCCGAACGCCTGCGGGAAGTCGACCCTGCTGCGGGGCCTGGCCCGGCTGGTCCGGGCCCGCGGCGGCAGCGTGCTGCTCGACGGCGAGGTGATCCACCGGCGTCCGACCAAGGAGGTCGCCAAGGTCCTCGGGCTGCTGCCCCAGAACCCGGTCGCCCCCGACGGCGTGACCGTCGCCGACCTCGTCGGCCGCGGCCGTCACCCGCACCAGGGCATCTTCGCCCGCTGGGGCGCCGAGGACCGGGCGGCCGTCGAGGAGGCGATGGTCCTCACCGACACCGCCGGCCTCGCCGACCGCGTCGTCGACGAGCTCTCCGGTGGGCAGCGCCAGCGGGTCTGGATCGCGATGGCCCTGGCCCAGGGCACCGACCTGCTCCTGCTCGACGAGCCGACGACCTACCTCGACGTCGCCCACCAGGTCGAGATGCTGGACCTGCTCGCCGAGCTCAACGCCCGCTCCGGCACCACCATCGTGATGGTGCTCCACGACCTCAACCTCGCGGCCCGCTACGGCCACCGGCTCGTCGCCATGCGCGACGGTGTCGTCCTGGCCGAGGGCACCCCGGCCGAGGTGGTGACCTCGGCGAACGTGCGGGAGGTCTTCGGCCTCGACAACACCGTGATCACCGACCCGGTCTCCGGCACCCCGCTGGTGGTGCCCATCGGGCGCACCCACGCCCCCGTCCCCCAGGAGGACGCATGACGACCGACCCCGGCACGACCGACCCCGGAACGACCGACCCCGGCATGACCGAGCCCGCCGAGCTGCCGCTCGTGCTCGGCGAGGTGGAGGTGGCCTCGGTCGACCGGCTCTCGCCGTCGTTCGTCCGGGTCGAGCTCGGTGGGGCCTGCCTGGCCGAGATGGACGTCGACGGCAGCTGGCTGGACCAGCGCTTCAAGGTGATCTTCCCCTGCGACGACGGCTCGCTGCCGCAGCTGCCGATGGCCGGCGCGACCTGGTGGGAGGCGTGGCAGGCGCTGCCGGAGGAGGAGCGCGGCAGCATGCGCACCTACACCGTCCGCGACGTGCGCGGGCTCGGCGAGCACCGCCGCCTGGTGGTGGACATCGTCGTGCACGAGCACGTGGACGGGGAGCCGGACGGGCCGGGCAACCGGTGGGCCTCGGCGGCCGCCGAGGGTGACCGGCTGCTGGTGCTGGTCCCGCGGCGCGGCCACGAGTTCGGCGGGCGCGAGTTCGCGCCGGCGCCGACCGACCGGGTCCTCCTCGTCGCCGACGAGACCGCGGTGCCGGCGGTGGCCGGCATCCTGCGCGACCTCGGGCCGGACGCCGCGGGGTGCGCGCTGCTCGAGGTGCCGACCTCCGCGGACGTGCAGGCCCTCGAGGGCCCGGCGGGTGTCGAGGTGCACTGGCTCCCGCGGGACGGGGCGGCGCGGGGGGACCTGCTGCACGCCGCGACCGTCGCCCGTCTCGGGGTCGACCCCCGGGAGCTGCCCGAGGTCGACGACGACGAGGTCGACCCGAACGTGTGGGAGACGCCGGTCTACTCCTCGTCGGGGGAGCAGATCGCGCCCGACCCCGGTGCGGACGTCCGTGAGGGCCTGTACGCGTGGATCGCGGGGGAGTCGAAGGTGGTGACCGGTCTGCGTCGCCACCTGGTGCGCGAGCGCGGCGTCGACCGCGGCCAGGTCGCCTTCATGGGCTACTGGCGCGAGGGCGTGTCGATGCGCGGCTGACCACGCCGGCGACGGGTGGTGCCGGGGACGCCGGGACGGGCGTAGCGGGTGGCGGTGGTGCGGTCGGCGGATCGCTGACGCGCCTCGATCTCGGCGAGCGGGCGGAACTCGTGCATGAGGGTCTCCTTCGGGTCGGGTCGGGTCGGGTCGGGTCGGAGGTACGGGGTCAGGCGTCGAGCAGGTGGACGTCGCCGCTCACGGTGCTGACCCGCAGGGTCAGGTGGGGGCGGTCGTCGGTGGGCTCGCCGCGCGGGGAGGTGTCGGCGCGGACCGAGCCGCTGAGGCTGGTCACGTCGGTCCACACGGGCAGGTCCACGGGGATCGCGACCCGCGCGTCGGTCGAGGCGCCGCGCAGGGTGATCGTGGTCGCCGCGGCCCGGTCCACCACGACGTCGCCGCTGCCGCTGGTCATCGTGACGTCGCCGAGGGGCCGGGCGACGTGCAGGTCGCCGGACCCGGTCTTCACGGCGAGGTCGCCGAGCACCTCGCCGAGCCGGACGTCGCCGGAGCCCGTGGACACGACGACGGCCGCCGCGGCGTGCTCGACAGTCACGTCGCCGCTGCCGCACTTGACCTGCAGCTCGCCCCCGACGCGGGCCAGGTGCACGTCACCGGAGCCGGTCTCGACCAGGCCGGCCCCGGTGAGGGTGTCGACCACCAGCGCCCCGCTGCCGCTGCGCAGCGACGCCGCGCCGTACGAGCCCTCGGCCCGCAGGTCGGCGGTGCCGGTCCGCACGTCGAGGTCGCTGCCGGTGGGGAGCACCACCTCGACGTCGACCTCGATGTCGCGCTCGGCGAACCCCCTGTGCTGGGGGACGGTCACCGACAGGGTGCCGTCGACGAGGTCGACGACGACGTCGCGGGCGTGCCAGCCGGTGACCTTGACCGACGCCGTGGCGGTGTCCTCGGTCGTGGCGGTCAGGCTGCCGCGGCCCAGACGCGCGAGGAGGCGGACCGGCTCGGGGGTGTCGAAGGCGTGGTCGCGGATGGCGGTCATGGGGCTCCTCGGGTTCGGGTGGGGCGGTCGGTGGTGGTCAGAGCCAGCCGGTCGTACGACGGCCGGCGCGGTGGCCGAACGGGTCGAACCCGCCGGTCAGCGGGAGGCTGGAGAGGTCGACGTCGACCCGGGCCGCGCCCTCGCGGGTCGCGTCGCGCACGACGTTCACCAGCCAGGTGTTCAGGGAGTGCCCGGCGCCGGCGGCGGCCTCCTCGGCCTTGTTCTTCAGGTGCTCGGGCAGCCGCAGCGTGATCCGGGCGACGCCGCCGTCCTCGTCGGTCTCCGGGGGCGCGGGCGGCGCGGGCGGCACCGGCGGCGTCGGCACGCCCGCGGTGCCGCCATGGACGACGAAGTCGAGGTCGCGGCCGTCGAGGCGGACGTCGACGCCTCCGCCGGCCATCTCGGCGGTGATCTCGGCGGCGGCGTGGGAGACCGCCTCCATCAGGGCCAGGCGGGCGGCCGGCTCGAGGGCGTACCCCAGTCGCTCGGCGACCGCGTGGGTCTGCTCGTCGGCCCCGGCGGCGGCGAGCAGGTCGCGGCGGAGGCTCTCGACGTACGGGGTCAGGTCCATGACGCCACTCTGACATCATTGTGACGTCACGACAAGGGTGTGGTGACGTCGAGGTGCCGCCAGTGCGACCAGCGGCGGCGGTGCGTGAGTGTCGGATGGGGCCAAAGGTCCCCCTGGGGTCTTGTGCAACCGCCGGTCCGAGGTGTGGAATCCACCGGTGCTGCCCGTCATCCCCCAGGCCACGATCATCTCGGCGAGCTTCGTCGACTACCTGATCGTCGCGCTGTACTTCCTCGTCGTCCTCGGGATCGGCGTCCTCGCCCGCCGCCAGGTCTCGGACTCGGTGGACTTCTTCCTGTCCGGCCGGTCGTTGCCGGCCTGGGTCACCGGCCTCGCCTTCATCTCCGCCAACCTCGGCGCCGTCGAGATCATGGGGATGTCGGCGTCCGGGGCCGAGTTCGGCCTGCCCGCGACCCACTACTTCTGGATCGGCGCGATCCCGGCCATGCTGTTCCTCGGCGTGGTGATGATGCCGTTCTACTACGGCTCCAAGGTGCGCTCGGTGCCCGAGTTCATGCGCCGCCGCTTCGGTACGGGCGCCCACCTCGTCAACGCGCTGTCCTTCGCCCTGGCCCAGCTGCTGATCGCCGGGGTGAACCTCTACCTGCTCGGCAGCATCATCCAGGCGATGCTCGGCTGGAACCTCTACCTCTCGCTGGTCGTGGCCGCGATCGTCGTGCTGTCCTACATCACCCTGGGCGGGCTGAGCGCGGCGATCTACAACGAGGTGCTGCAGTTCTTCGTGATCGTGGCCTCGCTGCTGCCGCTGACCCTGATCGGCCTGCACCGCGTCGGTGGCTGGGGCGGGCTCAAGGACAGGATCACCGAGGCCGCCGCGAGCAACCCGGCCTCGGCGACCGCCTCCGAGCAGCTGAACTCCTGGCCGGGCAACGCGCTCTCCGGCTTCTCCAACGACTTCCTGTCGGTGGTCGGGATCGTCTTCGGGCTCGGCTTCGTGCTGTCCTTCGGCTACTGGACGACGAACTTCGTCGAGGTCCAGCGCGCGATGGCCTCGAACTCCATCTCCGCGGCCCGCAAGACGCCGATCATCGGCGCCTTCCCGAAGATGTTCATCCCGTTCGTCACGATCGTGCCGGGCATGATCGCCGCCGTCCTGGTCTCCGAGATCGCCGACCTCAAGGCCGGCGAGACCGTGGCCGGCGGGGCCGAGGGGACGGTGCAGTACAACGACGCGCTGCTCTACCTGATGCGCGACGTGCTTCCCAACGGCCTGCTGGGCCTGGCCATCGCGGGCCTGCTCGCCGCGTTCATGGCCGGCATGGCCGCCAACATCTCTGCGTTCAACACCGTGCTGTCCTACGACCTCTGGGAGCAGTACGTCGTCAAGGACCGCTCCGACGACTACTACCTGCGCGTGGGCCGGTGGGCCACGGTCGTGGCGGCGGTCGTGGCGATCGGCACGGCCGTGTTCGCCTCGGGCTTCACCAACATCATGGACTACCTGCAGACCCTGTTCGGGTTCTTCAACGCCCCGCTGTTCGCCACCTTCATCCTCGGCATGTTCTGGAAGCGGATGACGCCGACCGCCGGCTGGGTCGGCCTGGTCGCCGGCACCTTGTCCGCGGTGCTGGTCGCGTTCCTCTCCGAGGACGCGTTCGGCGCGGCCAGCCTCGGGGTCATCCCGCTGGGGGGCCAGGGCGCCGCCTTCGTCGCCGCGGCGACGGCCTTCGTCGTCGACATCGTCCTCAGCGTGGTCGTGTCGCTGGTGACCAAGCCCAAGGACCCGGCCGAGCTCCGGGGCCTGGTCTACTCCGAGACGCCCAAGGAGGACCTCGTCGACGCCGAGGAGGCCGGCTACCCGTGGTACCGACGCACCATGCCGCTGGCCGGCATCGCCCTGGTGATGGTCATCGCCCTGAACTTCGCCTTCTGAGGAGCACCGCATGAGCAACGAGCACCAGTCCGGGTCGCCCGCCGAGGCGTCGATGTCCGAGACCGAGAAGGCGGCCTTCGAGGAACGCACGCACACCGCCGGCGCCTTCGACATCCGCAACGTCATCGGCGGCCTGCTGGCCGTCTACGGGGTGATCCTCACCGTCACCGGTCTCTTCACCGAGAGCACGCCGGGGGTCGCCGACCCCGACGACTACAACAGCAACCTGATCGCCGGGATCGTGCTGCTCGTGGTGGGCGTGGGCTTCGTGGTCTGGGCCCGCGTGCGTCCGGTCGTGGTGCCGGTGCAGGAGGACGACACCGCCGGAGGCTGAGGCCCGCCTGCCCGGCACACGACAGCAGCGGATCACTGCCACCAGGTGATAGTGATCCGCTGCTGTCATGGCGGGCGGCGTGGTCGTCCACAGGTCGGTGGCACGGGCCTGGCGCCGCGGACACCTCCGGGCGCAGGCTGCGCGGCGTGGACGAGTCGCCCGCCGTCGTACGCGCCCTGCTCCAGCGGCAGGACGGCGTCGTGGCGCGCCGCCAGGCCCTCGAGGCCGGTCTCGGCGAGGCGGACGTCCGGCGGATGCTGCGGGGCCGTACCTGGACCACCCTGCTGCCCGGCGTCTACGTCGACCACACCGGCCGGCCCTCCTGGACCCAGCACGCCTGGGCTGCGGTGCTCGCGACCTGGCCCGCCGCCCTGCACGGCGGCTCCGCGCTCCGCGCGTACGACGGTCCCGTCCCGGGGCGGCCCGACCGGGGTCGTCCGGCCGTCCACGTGGCGGTCGACCGCAGCCGCTCCCGACCGTCCCCGCTCGACGGGGTGGTCGTGCACCAGGTGGCCCGCCTCGACGAGACCGTGCTGTGGAACCTCGGACCGCCGCGGCAGCGGTACGCCGACGCGGTGCTCGACACGGCCGCCGCGGCCGGCGCGGAGCTGGACCGGGTCGCGGTGCTGGCGCGGGCGGCGGGCTCCCGGCGCACGACCGCCGCGCAGCTGGTCGCCGCCCTGGCCCAGCGCACGCGGTACCCCCGACGCCGCTGGACGCAGGACGTGCTGCGCGACGTCGCCGAGGGGACCTGCTCGGTGCTCGAGCACCGCTACCTGACCGGGGTGGAGCGCGCCCACGGCCTGCCCCGGGCCGAGCGGCAACGGCGGGAGGCGGGGGTCGCCGGCGTCGTCTACCGCGACGTGACGCTCGGCGCCGCCGTCGTCGAGCTGGACGGTCGGCTGCACCACGACGACCCGCTGGCGCGGGACCTCGACCTCGAGCGTGACCTCGACGTCGCCGCCTCCGGACGGACCACGGTCCGTCTCGGCTGGGGGCAGGTGCTGGACCGGCCGTGCCGTACCGCGGCCAAGGTGGCGGCGTTCCTGCGGCAGCACGGGGTGGAGGCGTACGCCCGTCCGTGCGGTCCGGGCTGCCCTGCCGGTCTCGCCGCATGACAGCAGCGGATCACTGCCACCTGCTGGCAGTGATCCGCTGCTGTCATGACCGGGCCGACCGGCGGGCGGGACTCAGAGGTCGAAGAGGCTGCTCGACCCGCTGATGTCGGCGTCGGTGCGCGGCTGGTGCTGCTCGCCCGACGGGGCCGGCTGCTCCGCGTCCCCGGGGGGCTCGGCCGCGGCGTCGGCCTCGTCCGCGGGCTGGCCCTCGGCGGCCTGCCCGGCCTCGGCGGTCCGCGCCTCGGCCTCTGCCTGTGCCTCGGGCTCGGTGATCCCGGCCTCGGCAGCCTCCGCCACGATGGCGTCGGCCGACACGGTCTCGGTGTCCTCGTCCGCCGGCGCCGGGCTGGTCGCGGCGACCGGCTCCGGTGCCGCCGCGGGGGCGGGGGCGGCCGGTGCCGGGGCAGTGGGCTCCCCGAGGTCGAAGAGGGACCCGCCCTCGGGGATCTCGGTCGAGGGCGCCGGGGTGACCGCGGTCGGGGCCGGTGCGGCCTCAGGCTCGCTCGCGACGGCCCCGGGTGTGGGTGCGGGCTCGGCCTCGGGCTGGGCCTCGGGCTCGGCGACGGCGGGAGCCGTTGCCGCTGCGGCCGGGGCGGCCGGGGCGGCGATGTCGAACATCGAGCGGCGGGTCGGGTCGGTCGACCGGGCGGACGACGCCGGTGCCGGGGAGGCCGGTGCCGGGGTGGCCGGTGCCGGGGTGGCCTGCGCCGGGGCCTCTTCGGGGGCCTTGGTCGCGGGCGCCTCGGCGGCGGGCTTCGGGTCGGCGGCGGGTGCTGCCGGCGCGGGCTCGTTGGCCACCACGTCGAAGAGCGACCCGCCGGACCCGAGGTCCGTGGCCGGCTTCGTGGCCGGCGTCGCCGGCTCCGTCGTCGCGTCCGGCTCGGCCGTCGCCTGTTCGGCGGGCTTCGGGTCGACGGCGGGTGCTGCCGGCGCGGGCTCGTCGGCCTCCACGTCGAAGAGCGACCCGCCGGACCCGAGGTCCGTGGCCGGCTTCGTCGCCGGCTTCGGGGCCGGCTCGGCCGCCGCCGGTGCGGCGGGCTCGGCCTTCGCAGCCGGCTCGTCACCGCCGAGGTCGAACAGCGACCCGCCGCCCAGACCCTTGTCGGCCGGCACCTCGGCGGGTGCGTCGGACGCCTTCGCAGCCGGCGCGGCGGCCGGCTCGTCGCCGCCACCGAGGTCGAAGAGCGACCCGCCGGACGACGCCGGCTCGGCGGCCCTGGCCTCGGCCGGCACGGACTTCTCCGAGGACGCCGTCTCCGGCTTGTCCTCCGCGGGCGCCTCGACCGAGGTCTCGGCGGGGGTGTCGAAGAGCGACGACCCGCCGCTGGCCTTCGCCAGCGGGCCGGCGTCGGCGGTCCGGGTGACGGACTCCTCGGTGCGCATCTCGTCGTCGGGGCTCGGCTCGGCGTGGGTCGCCTCGTCGTCGCGGACCAGCGTGTCGGTGCCGCCAGCGGACGAGGCCGACCCGACGGCGGCCGCAGCGCCGGCCGTGGCGGGCGCGCCGCCCGGGGCCAGCTTGGTGGCCTGCACGCCCTTGACCGAGGCCAGCAGCATCTGGGCCACGTCGAGGACCTCGACCTCCTCCCGCGCATCACCCTTGTCCTGGGCGGCGGTGAGGCCGTCGGAGAGCATCACGCGGCAGAAGGGGCAGCCGACGGCGATCTGGTCGGCGCCGGTGCCGATGGCCTCGTTCGTGCGGTTCATGTTGATCCGCTCGCCGATGTTCTCCTCCATCCACATCCGCGCGCCGCCGGCGCCGCAGCAGAAGGAGCGCTCGGAGTTGCGCTCCATCTCCACGACCTCGGCGCCGGGCAGGATCTGGAGGAGCTCGCGCGGCGGGGAGTAGACGCCGTTGTGACGCCCGATGTAGCACGGGTCGTGGTAGGTGATCGAGCGCTTCGCGGCACCCGCGCCCTCGGCGACCGGGGTCAGCCGGCCCTCGCGCACCAGGCGGTTCAGCAGCTGCGTGTGGTGCACGACGTCGAGCTCGATGCCGAGCTCGCTGTACTCGTTCTTGAGGGTGTTGAAGCAGTGCGCACAGGTCGAGACGACCTTCTTGACCTTCGCCTCCTTCATCGTCTCCACGTTCTGCTGGGCCAGGCCCTGGAAGACGAACTCGTTGCCGGCGCGACGGGCCGGGTCACCGGTGCAGGTCTCGCCGGTGCCGAGCACGCCGAAGGTCACGCCGGCCATGTCGAGCAGCTCGGCGACGGCACGGGTGGTCTTCTTCGCGCGGTCCTCGTACGCCCCGGCGCAGCCGACCCAGAACAGCCACTCGACCTCGTCCAGCGACTCGATGTCCTTGCCGACGACCTTGACGTCGAAGTCGAGACCCTTGGTCCAGTCCAGGCGCGCGGAGGCGTTCATGTTCCACGGGTTGCCCTTGTTCTCCAGGCCCTTGAACAGCCCGTTGAGCTCGGCCGGGAAGTTCGACTCGACCAGCACCGCGTAGCGGCGCATGTCGATGATGTGGTCGACGTGCTCGATGTCCACCGGGCACTGCTGCACGCAGGCGCCGCAGGAGGTGCAGTTCCACAGCACGTCGGAGTCGATGACCGCGGCGCCGCTGTCGGGGTTGTAGAACCAGTCGTCACCGGTGTCGCCGACCAGGGGGCGCTCGACCTCGCGGGTCAGGGTGTCGTTGCCCTCGAGCAGCGCCGCGCGGTCGCCCTCGTCGGCCTGGAGGTACGGAGCCTTGGCGTAGGCGTGGTCGCGGAGCGCGGTGATCAGCAGCTTCGGCGACAGCGGCTTGTCGGTGTTCCAGGCCGGGCACTGGCTCTGGCAGCGACCGCACTCGGTGCACGAGGTGAAGTCGAGCAGGCCCTTCCAGCTGAAGTCCTCGACCTGGCCCACGCCGAGCGTGGTGTCCTCGTCGAGCTCCTCGAGGTCGTCGAGGCTCACGGTCTTGCCGGCCGAGGTGAGCGGCTTGACCCGACCGAGCGCCAGCGAGCCGTCACCCTCGCGCTTGAACCAGATGTTGAAGAACGCGGTGAACCGGTGCCAGGCCACGCCCATGGTCAGGTTCAGCGAGACCACGATCATCCAGGTGAAGGAGATGACGATCTTGAGCATCGCGACCAGGAAGATCAGGTTCGCCAGGGTGCTCTCCGAGAGCCCGGAGAGGGCCTCGCCGATCCAGAAGGTCAGCGGGAAGTGGAAGGCCGAGGCGAGGTCGTCGCCCTCGGCGGCGGCCAGCGCGTACTCCAGGCCGCGCAGCATCACGATGCAGACGCCGACGCCGAAGATCACGGCCTCGACGAAGTAGCCCTGCCACATGTTCGAGCGGTACAGCCGCCCGGCGTTGCCGCGGACCCGCTCCTTGGGTCGGGTCACGCGGTAGGAGAAGAGCCCGACGATCGCGGCGAGCATCACCCAGGTGAAGAGCTCGGTCGCCCACTCGAAGAGGAAGAAGTGACCGATGAACGGGAGCACGAAGTGCGGGTCGAACAGCTGCCCGAACGCCGTGACCAGGGTCAGGAAGAGCAGGCCGAAGCCGGTCATCACGAACCAGTGCGCCCCGCCGACCCAGGTCCACTGGAGCATCCGGGTGTGCCCCAGCGACTCCTTGACCAGGGTCAGCGAGCGTCCGACCGGGTTGTCGGTGCGCGACGTCGGCGTGCCGGTGCGCACCACCGCGACCATGGCCGCGATCGCCCGCACGAACAGGGTGGTGCCGACGGCGGCGATCGCCAGGGAGACCACGATGGCCACGATCTGCATGCGGGTGTGCTCCTCGTCCTCGTGCGCGTCCGGAGGACGTGCGCTGCGAGCCTAGGTCCGACGGCGGCGGCCGTCAGTCCCCCGGCCCGGTGAGGAATATCCTACTCGGCGGTAACGTCACCCGTGGTCGGGGTGCGAGGCCGTCCCGGTGCCGGGCGCGCCCGGCGTGCCGGGGGCCTCCGGGGTACGCGGGGCGACGCGGGGCGAGCCGTCGACGGGCGTCCGGGGGTCGTCGAACGCGTCCAGCGGCCGGGTCTGCGGCGCCGCCTCCGGCGTCTGCGGGGCGTAGTCGTCGCGGCGCTGGTTCACGTCGGGGTCGAGACGGTCGGCCTCGCGGACCCGGTCCTCGACGCGGGCCTCCTCGGCCTGGTGACCCAGGCGCGTCTGCTGGGCCCGCTGCTCGGCACGCGCGGCCTCCTGGCGGGCGATCTCCGCGTCGGCCTCGGCGCGCTGGGCCTCGGCCCGGCTCCGCTGGACGTCCGGGGCCACGGCTGCGGCCTCCTGGCGGAGCCGGCCGGCCTGCTCGCGTCGTGCCGTGGCCTTCTTCTTGCGCGCGGCGAGGGCGACGGCGACCGCGGCGGCGACCAGCAGGACGACGACGACCACGATGATGACGATGGTGGTGGTGCTCATGAGGGACTCCTCGGTGGGGGAAAACCCTCAACCTGTCAGACGGCCGAGGGTGGGTACCTCCACCCGCCGGGGGGACGGCGAGGTGGTCAGACCGCGGTCTCCTGCGCCGCCACCGCGGTGCTGAGGGCGCGGGCCAGCCGCTGGACCTCCAGGCCGAGGCGGCTGCTGAGCACGTTGGTCGGCTCGCGCCGGTGCGTCAGGGCCACCGCCGCGGGCAGCCCGTGGGGCAGGCCGCGCACGGGTGCGGCGACCCCGGCCAGGCCGGGTCGCATGTCGTTGTCCTGCACCGCGTAGCCCTGGCGGCGCACGCGCCCCAGCGCTGCTTCGAGCGTGGCCAGGTCCGGAGGGCCGCCGCGATGGCCGTCGTCGAAGGCGGACGGGGCGGCGTAGAGCGCCCGTACCTGCTCGAGGGGTGTCTCGGCGAGGACCGCGCGGCCCGAGGCGCTCGACCGGGCGGGGAGCCGGGTCGGGCGGGTCAGCAGGGGCGGCATCTGGGTGCCGCGCTCCTCGTGCAGGACCACGATCTCGCGACCCTGACCGACCACGAGGTAGGCGGAGACGCCGAGCCGGTCCACGACCATCGCCAGCGGGGTGCGGCCCACGCGCAGGAGCAGGTCCTGGCCGGCGAAGCCGAGCCCGACCTCCTGGGCGCCGATGCCGAGGCCGAAGCGGTGCTCGGCGGCGAAGTGCACCACGAAGCCCTCGTCGACCATGGTGTTGAGGAGGTGGTACGCCGTGCTGCGCGGCAGCTCGCAGGCGCGTGCGATGCACTCGAGCGAGACCGGGGTGGTGCGGGCGGCCAGGAAGCGCAGCACGCGCAGGGTCCTGGTCGCGGACGGTACGTGACTGACCGACATGGTGATCACCGTGGGGGTCGAGAAGCAGGTGGGTGGGAGGTGCGGGGAGGGTGCGGCGCGCGCCGTCGGGCGCGCGCCGCACCGGTGCGTCTAGCGCACGCCGCGGTTGATCTTCATCTGGGCCTTGCCGAGGTCGATCACGGCGCCGGAGCCGTCGAGCAGCGTGACCTGCAGCCCGATGACCTGGAGCCCGGTCTTGAAGCGCTTGACGACGCGCTGCTCGATCGAGGCCAGGCCCGGCACCTCGAGCACCCCGGTCCGGGGGAAGGTGGCGGTCTCGCCGTTCACGGTGATCGAGCCGACCCCGCCGGTCGCCTTGCGGACCACGGTGGCGCCCTTGCGGGTCACCGAGGCCTTGCCCACGATGCCGGTGACGACCAGGGCGCCGTCACCGAGGTTCAGGCGGGCCACGGAGCCGCGCTCGAAGCCGGAGGAGACGCCACGACGGGTCTGCGTGCGCTGCTCGGCACGCGCGGCCTTGGCCACGACCAGTCCGGCGAGGTCGAGGTCGACCAGGTTGGTCTGCTGGAGCTCGCCGCGGGTGCCGGTGCACGGCATCTTGCGCAGCGGGTTGCGCCCCACCTTGACGATGTCGCCCAGGGCGCCGGCCTCGAGGCCGGCCGAGTAGCCGGAGAAGATGCCGCCCTCGACGCCGCGCTCGATGGCCGTCTTGGCGTTGGCCACGGTCAGCGTCGTCGGGTTGGAGCCGAACAGGGTGCGGACCTGCAGCACGCTGGCGAAGGCGGACGCGCGGGCGCGACCGACGTTCTCGACGGGCTTGCCCAGCGAGATGACCGCCACGCCGGGGATCGTCAGCGGCCGGTTCGGGGTCGGGATGCGGAGCGTCTGCGGCTCGCCGACGGGCGGGGTGAGCGTGATGCCCGCGATGTTGATGTCGGTGGCCACGCTGAACCTGCCGCGCTTGGCCGAGGTGACGGCCTTGCTGGTCAGGCCGGAGACCGACAGGCCGCCCAGCGGGGTGTCGACCAGCTTGAGGTCGGCGACCTTCTGCGTGGCGATGGAGGAGTAGGTCGTGCTGGCACCGCGGCCCTTGGCGCGGGTACGCAGGTTGGTGTCGACGCCGCCCAGGGAGAACGGGCTGTCCGGCACGGCGACCTCGGTGATGTAGTTCGAGCGGTTCAGCCCGGCCAGGTTGGTGCAGCCGATCCGGGTGAAGGCCGTCTTGCCCGAGTTCAGCGGCAGGTCCCCACCGACGAACTGGCTGCCGAACCCGCCGGCGTTGAAGGCGTACGGGGTGCGCCGCTTCTCGCCCCTGGCGGCGAGCGCGGCTGCGCTGGCGACCGGCCCGGCCACGGCGCCGAGGGGGGCGGCGGCCGCCGGCGGGGCGCCGCCGACGTGGACGACGCCGAGGAGGGCGAGGGACAGGAGTGGAGCGGTCAGTCGGCGCACAGGAGCCTCCGGTGGTTCGGCCGTGCGGGGGCACGGCCGGGAGCGGGTGATCAGAGGAGTAGGGCCTCTGGTGCCGACCGTAGGACTCAAGACCCGTGCCGTCAGGACTTTTTCCCCCATGTCCCGGGTGCGAGACAACGGGTGGACGGAATCACCCCTGCGGGGAGAGGCCGGGTCGCCGGCCCGCCCCCGTCTGTCGCCGGTGCCGTCAGCGGCCGGCGGAGACCGCCTCGTGGAGCGCCAGGGTGCGGCGGGCGGACTCCACGTGGAGGTTCTCGACCATGCGACCCCGGTAGGTGACGACTCCGCTGCCGGCGCCCTGCTCCCATGCCTCGAGCACGCCGTGGGCGTCCTCGACGGCCGCTGCCGAGGGCGAGAACGCCTCGTTGGCGCCGGCGACCTGGCCGGGGTGGATCAGGGTCTTGCCGTCGAAGCCCATCTCGCGGCCCTGGCGGCACTCGGCGAGGAAGCCGTCGGTGTCCTTGACGTCGTTGTAGACGCCGTCGAGGATCACGCGGCCGGTGGCACGGGCCGCCAGCAGGGCCAGGGACAACCCGGTCAGCAGGGGCGCGCGGCCGGGGACGTGCTCGGCGTACAGCTCCTTGACCAGGTCGTTGGTGCCCATCACCAGGACGCTGAGCCGCTCGGAGGCGGCCGCGATCTCCTCGGCGTGCAGCATCGCGCGCGGCGTCTCCACCATCGCCCACAAGGTGGTGCGGTCAGGCGCACCGTGGCGCTCGAGGGCGTCGGTGAGCGCGTGCACGGCGGCCGCGCTGTCGACCTTCGGCACGACGATCGCGTCCGGGCCGGCCGCGCAGGCGGCGGCGAGGTCGTCGTCGTGCCAGGCGGTGTCGGCGCCGTTGACGCGGATCGTCAGCTCCCGGTGGCCGTACGCGCCCGAGCCCGCGGCGGCGCAGGCCGCCTCGCGCGCCTCGGCCTTGGCGTCGGGGGCCACGGCGTCCTCGAGGTCGAGGATCAGGGCGTCGCAGTCGAGGTCCTTGGCCTTCTCCAGCGCGCGGGCGTTGGACGACGGCATGTAGAGCACCGAGCGGCGGGGCCGCAGCAGCTCCTGCTCACCGGCGCTCACGCCGACGCCCCGGCGGCCGGGATGGCGTCGTACTGCGCCTTGAGGTCGGGGTCGATCGCTCCGAGCTGGTCGGCGAGGTCGACCATCACCAGGCACTGCTTGAGGGAGGCGTCGTCCTCCATCTTGCCGTCGAGCATCACCGCACCGGTCCCGTCGCCCATCGCGGCCACCACCCGGCGGGCGTGGGCGACGTCCTCGACGCTCGGGCTGAAGACGCGACGCGCGATGTCGACCTGCTTCGGGTGCAGCGTCCAGGTGCCGACGCAGCCGAGCAGGAAGGCGTTGCGGAACTGGTCCTCGCAGGCGACCGTGTCGGCGATGTCGCCGAACGGGCCGTAGTAGGGCGACAGGCCGTGCATCGCACAGGCGTCGACCATCCGCGCGATCGTGTAGTGCCACAGGTCCTGCTGGTAGGTCGCCCGCGCGGCGCCGATCGCCTCGGGGCTGCCGTCGACCGGGTCCTGGCGCACGAGGTACCCGGGGTGTCCGCCCCCGACCCGCGTCGTCTTCATCCGGCGGTCCGCGGCGAGGTCGGCCGGGCCGAGGGACAGGCCCTGCATCCGCGGGCTGGCCGCGCAGATCTCCTCGATGTCGGCCACGCCGCGGGCGGTCTCGAGGATGGCGTGGACCAGGATCGGCCGGTCCAGGCCGGCCTTGGCCTCGAGCTGGGCCAGCAGCCGGTCGACGTAGTGGATGTCCTCCGCGCCCTCGACCTTCGGCACCATCACCACGTCGAGCTTGTGCCCGATCGCGGGCACCAGGGTGGTCAGGTCGTCGAGCGCCCAGGGGCTGTCGAGCGCGTTGACCCGGGTCCAGAGCTGGCTGCGCCCGTCGGGGCCGCCGAGGCCCTCGGTCTCCTGCCCGATCCGCACCAGGCCCTCGCGGGCGGCGACCTTGTTGTCGGCCTTGACGGCGTCCTCGAGGTTGCCCAGCAGGACGTCGACGGTGCCGACCATCCCGGGCACCTTGCCGGCCATCTTGGCGTTGCTCGGGTCGAAGAAGTGGATGGCGCGGCTGGGCCGCGCCGGGACCTCGCGGACGGGCAGGGGCGCACCCACGGCCAGCGGGCGGAAGAAGTCCTTGGCGCTGCGTGACATGGCGCGGAACCTAGCAGCGCGACGGGGTGCCCGGCTGTGACCGATCTAACCGGTCAACGGGTGCGGCGCTGCCACCACCGGCGCCGGGGCGGCCGGGCGGCGTCCTCGGCGACGCGGCGGGCGGCGAGCTCGGCGGTCCGCGCCGCGCGCCTCTCGCGCCAGCCGGCGAGCGTCTCCTCGACGTCGCGCGGCATCGTGATCAGCGGCGGGGTGCCGTCGGCGGGGGTGTAGCGCGCCCGGATCACGCGGGCGTTGAACTCCTCGACCTCACGCCGGACCTCGCGCTCCACCGCCAGTGCGTCGAGCCGCTCGTCCAGCGCCGCGTCGTCCTTGCGCAGCTGCAGGCTGGCCGGCAGCACGGTGATGTTCTCCCGCTCGACCAGCCGCTTGAGCCACCAGTCGGGGTCGTGGGACTGGCCGAGGTCCTTGATCGGCTTGCCCGCGCCGGGCAGGTCGTCGAAGTCGCCGCGCTCCATCGCGATCCGCAGCTGCTCGTCGACCCAGGTCTGCTGCTGCTGGATCCGCATCGCCGCGGCGGACCGCCCGGTCCGTGCGTCCTTCTGCTCAGAGTGCCGGTCACGCCTCTCGTCCGCCTCGGCGCGCGCGAGGCGGTCACCGAGGTCGAAGTCGTCGGGGGCCTGGCTCATCTCGCATCCAGACTACGACGGTCGCCGCCCCGGGCAAGCCCCCGCCGAGATGACGCTCGCGGACAGCCGAGATGACGCTCGCGGACAGCCCAGGTGACGCTTGCGGCGCCTCGGGACGACGCCCGCGGTCAGGTCCGGGCAGTCCGGGGGAGCGCCAGCAGGGCGAGCGCCGCGGCCAGCCCGGCGCCGGCGCAGACGGCCCACACGGTGAGGTAGCCCGACAGCGGTGCCTGGCCCGCGCCCGGCCCGGCCAGCGTGCCGTCGGCGGTCAGCGCGATCGCGAAGACCGCCGAGGCGATCGCGCCGCCGACGGTCTTGGTCGCGTTGGTCATCCCGGTCGCGAACCCGGTCCGGTCCGGCGGCGCGGCCGCGGCGGCCGCGGCCGGGAGCGCGGCCACCAGGACGCCCGAGCCGAGGCCGGCGATCCCGAGGTTGGTCAGCGCCTGCGCGGTGGTTTCGTGCAGCGGCAGCCACAGCGCGTACCCGAGCGCCACGAGCAGCGCGGCCAGCACCAACGAGCCGCGGGGGCCCGCCACGCGCGCCAGGAGCGGCAGGGACAGCGCGCCGACGGCGAGGCTGACGACGTACACCCCGATCAGGGTGGAGACGAAGGAGGCGTCGGCGCCGAGGCCGTAGCCGGCGACGGCGGGGTCGGTGCGGGCGAAGGTGGACAGCGGGATCTGTGCGCCGAGCACCGAGATCCCGAACAGGAAGGCCGTGAGCTGCACCGGCCACTGCGCCCGCTGGGCCAGCAGCCGCACGTCGACGACCGGGTCCGCGGTCCGTCGCTCGACCCGCACGAGCTGGACCACGGTGGCCAGGCCGAGGAGGACCAGGAGCCAGGGGTACGCCGACCCGGCCCCCAGGACGCGGACCAGCACGAGCCCGGCCATCACCAGGCCGACCGCGAGCGTCACCAGGCCGAGGCCCGGCAGGTCCAGCCCGCCCGCCGCCTCGCCGGGCACGTGCTCGACGCCCCACCACACCACCGCCAGGCAGGCCGTGACCACGAGCGCGGGCAGGGCGAGCAGCACCTCCATGGGCAGCACCTCGACCAGCGCGCCGCTGGTCAGCGCCCCGGCGATCACGGCCGCCTCGAGCGCGAAGACCAGCGTCGCGGCGGCGCGGCGGGTGAGCAGCGCCTGCCGTCCGGACCCGGCGGTGCGCCGGTGCACGATCGCGACCTCGAGCGGCAGCCACACGACGTAGGCCCCCTGGAGCGCCCAGCCGACCAGGAAGGTCCAGAACCCGGGGGCGACGACGAGCACCCACGACCCGAGCGCGGTGACGGCGGTCGACAGCAGCAGCACCCTCTGGTGGCCCCACAGGTCGCCGAGCCGGGAGAGCAGCGGGACGGCCAGGGCGCTGAGCACGAGCTGGGCGGCCTCGAACCAGTTCACGTCGGCGTCGGTGATCGCCAGGTGGTCGGCGAGGTCGGCGAAGATCGGGGTGTAGAAGCCCTGGAGCACGCCGCTGGCCACCTCGACGCAGACCAGGAAGCCGACCACGGTCGCCAGTCCGGCCGCCGGGGTGAGCGTCGGCGCGGGTGCCCGGGTCGTCACGGCAGGTCCTCCAGCAGCCGGGTCCACCAGGCGACGCCCGCCCGCAGGGCGGCGGTGCCGAGGTGCTCGTCGTGGGCGTGGATCGACTCCCGCTGCGCCTTGCTCATCCGCAGCGGCGTGAACCGGTAGACCCGCTCGCAGATCGCGTGGAAGTGGCGCGCGTCGGTCGCCGCCATCATCAGGTACGGCGTGGGCACCGCCTCGGGGAAGATCGCGGCCGTCGTCCGCTCGAGCAGCGCGAAGGCGGGGTCGTCGTACGGCGAGAGCGGGCTCGGTCCGCCGGCCTCGACCACCCGCACCTCGACGTCGTCGTCGCGGATCGTGCGGCGCACGTGGGCCACCGCGTCGTCGACCGTGTCGCCGGCCATCACCCGCACGTCGAGCCCGGCCGTGGCGGTCGCGGCGACGACGTTGTGGGCCGGCGAGCCGGAGAGGGTGGTCACCGCGACGGTGGTGCGGGCCATCGCGGCGGTCTCGGGGCCGGCCGCCAGCAGCAGGCGGGTCAGCACCGGCCGCAGCCGCGCGTCGGCGAGCAGCGGGCGCAGCGCGGCCCGCAGCGGCGCCGAGGCGTGCGGGCGCAGCCGCCGGAAGAGCTCGACGGTCGGGGAGGGCAGCCGCGGCGGCATCGAGGCCCGGTCCAGGCGCACCACGGCACGGGCGATCCGGGCCGTGGGCCCGCCGCGCGCCGGGGTGGAGGCGTGGCCGCCGGCGCCGCGCGCCACCAGCTCGAGCCGGGTGGTGCCCTTCTCGCCCACCCCGATGACCGCCAGCGGGGCCGCGACGCCGGGGAAGGCGCCCCCGGCCACGGCGCCGCCCTCGTCGACGACGAACCACGGGGTCACCCCGCGCCGGCGCAGCTCGGCGACGGCCTCGTGGGCGTCGGTCCCGGCGACCTCCTCGTCGGCGCCGGAGGAGAGCCACACGTCGCGGGCCGGTACGTGCCCCTGCTCCAGCAACGCCTCGACCGCGGCCCAGACGGCGACCAGCGGGCCCTTGTCGTCGAGGGTCCCGCGACCCCACACGGCCTCCTCGCCGTCGGCCCCCGGGCCGAGGTCGCCCCCGAAGGGCGGGTGGGACCAGGCGGCCGGGTCCGCGACGGGGACGACGTCCTGGTGCGCCATCAGCACGACCGGGTCGGCGGCGGGGTCTGACCCGGGCCAGCGCAGGAGCAGTCCGTGGCGCCCGACGCGGGTGCGTTCGAGGTGCTCGTGGACCAGCGGGAACGCCTCGGCCAGGGTGGCGTGCTGCCCCTCGAAGGCCGCGACGTCGTCCTGGTCGGGGTCTCGGTGGCTGACCGTCGCGTGACGGACCAGGCGCCGCAGCACCTCGACGGGGTCGGAGGTCATGGCGGGACGCTAGGGCATGGCGCGCTCAGCCGCCGGAGGAGAGACCGGGCAGGACGAGGAAGCCTCCGGTGGCCACCCACCAGCCGGCGTCGAGCGCCAGCACCCCGCCGGCGAGCACCAGCGCCAGGGTGCCGGCGGTCGCGAGGAGGGGACGCCAGCGGGCGAGCGTCCGCTGGAACCACGCCACCGCGCCCTCGTGCCGTCCCTGGAGCACGGCGACGGCCAGGACCACGAGCGGCAGCTGGCTGATCAGGATCCACAGGAGGTGGGCGGCTGCCGCGGTCGCCGCGGAGTCGTCGCGGCCGGCGAGCACCACGAGCGCGACGTACGTCGGGTCGAGCACGGCGGTGAGGGCGAACCCGGCGCCGAGCAGGCCGAGGCCCACCGCGCCGCTCCGTCCGCCGCGGGCGGGCCTGGGCGGACGGGCCCCGGGCCGGCGCCACCGCACCACGGCCCACGCCAGCAGCGCCGCCGCGACGGCGAGCTCGACCAGGGCGCCGACGCCGTCCGCCGGCAGCAGCCGGCTCCACGCGAGCCCTTCGAGGCGGCGGCCGAGGGTCAGCGAGAGCAGCGTGCCCCACGCGGCGGTGCCGAGGAGGACCACTGCGGCGAACAGCAGGACGTGGCGCTCGCGAGCACCGGCCGCGAGCGCGCCGACGGCGATCGCCGCACCGGCCGGGTCGAGCCCGGCCACTCCCAGCGTCGCCGCGGCGAGCATCACGTCGAGCACCGACGTCATCCGCCCCAGGCGCCCCGGTGGACGACCTCGTCGAGGGGCCGGCGGGCTCGGCGGGACGGCGAGCCCGTCGCGGCGGTGGCGGTCGCGGTCGGGTCGGGATGGCCCAGGGCGACGACGCCGATCGGCTCGTGGTCGTCGGGGACCGCGAACGCGGCGCGCACGGCGGCGTACCGGTCCCGGGGGATGCCGAAGAAGCAGCCGCCCAGCCCCTCGTCGACCGCCGTCAGCAGCACCAGCAGCGAGGCCATCGCGGTGTCGAGGTGCCAGTAGGGCATCGCCCAGCGGTCGGGGTCGCGGTCGGTCCAGCCCTTGTCCGGCTCGGCGTAGCGGTCCAGGTACGCCGCGCGGCTGCTGCACGGCACGACCAGCACCGGCGCGGTCATCATCCCGGCCAGCCAGCGCCCGGGGGAGGCGAGACCGGCCGGGTCGACGCACGCCTCCCAGTAGCGGCGCACGTCGGTGGGGGTGTCCAGGACCAGGAAGCCCCAGCCCTGGGTGAAGCCGGCGCTCGGGGCGCGGGTGGCGTGCTGCAGCGCCCGGTCCACCACGGCCGGGTCGACCGGCTCGTCGGTGAAGCGCCGCACCATCCGCCGCCGACGGACGACCTCGCGCAGCTCCACGCCGCCCACCCTAGGTTGCGTACTCCTAGTATGTGGAGATGGTGAGCGTCGACCTCCCGCCCGGCCTGCCCGACACCGCCGGGGAGACCCGGCACCGGTTCGCGGTGATGCGACCGACCGGCGGCGACGAGCCACGGGTCGGCAACGACGGCCTGCCCCCGGGTCCGCGCTGGCCGGCGATCCTCCAGACCGTCGCGCTGCTGCGCTTCCGGCACCGCTTCCACCCCTGGTTGGCCCGCCGGTACGGCGACCGGTTCACCGTGCGGCTCGTCCCGGGCGGGCAGCCGCTGGTGCTCTTCACCCGGCCCGAGGACGTGCGCGAGGTCTTCGCCGCCGACCCGGCGGTCTTCCACGCCGGGCGCGCCAACGGCATCCTCGGGCCGATCATGGGCCAGCACTCGCTGCTGCTCCAGGACGGTGCCGAGCACCAGCGTGCCCGCAAGCTGCTGATGCCGGCCTTCAACGGCCAGGCCCTGCACGGCTACCGCGCCCTGGTGCGCGACATCGCCCGCGCCGAGGTCGACGACTGGTCCGACGGCGACGAGCTGGCCACCCTGGACCGGATGAACGCGGTGACCCTCGAGGTCATCCTGCGCGTCGTCTTCGGCGTCACCGACGAACGCCGGCTGGCCGCGCTCCGGCCGCGGGTCAACGCGACGGTCGACGTCAGCCCGGCGGTCCTGCTCGGCTGGAGCTTCCCCGTGCTGCAGCGGTTCGGGCTGTGGCGGCGCACCGTCGAGATCCAGCACGAGCTCGACCGGCTGCTCTTCGCCGAGGTCCGCGAGCGGCGCGACGCCGCCGACCTCGACCAGCGCGCCGACGTGCTGTCCCGCCTCGTGCGCGCCAGCCGGGACGCCGAGCGCGAGGGGCGTACGGAGGACGTCCTGGGCGACACCGAGCTGCGCGACCAGCTGATCACGCTCCTGCTCGCCGGGCACGAGACGACGGCCAGCGCGCTGGCCTGGGCGTTGTGGGAGCTCGGCCGCGACGAGGACCTGCTCGCCCGCTCGACCGCCGCGGCCCGCGCCGGGACCGAGGACGACCGGGACGCCGAGGCCGACGGGTGGCTGGAGGCGGTGGTCAAGGAGTCGATGCGGCTGCACCCGATCATCCCGATCGTGAACCGGACCCTCGTCGAGCCGGCCACGATCAACGGCCTCGACCTGGCCGCCGGGGTCACCGTCGGGCCCTCGATCGTGGTCAGCCACGCCCGCTCGGAGGCCTTCGAGGACCCCGCGGCGTTCCGCCCCGACCGCTTCGTCGGCACCAACCCCGCACCCAACACGTGGATCCCCTTCGGCGGCGGGGTGCGGCGCTGCATCGGGGCCGGCTTCTCGCTGATGGAGGGCGTGGAGGTGCTGCGCGCGGTGCTCGCCGCCTACGACGTCGAGGCGGTCGGCCCCGACCGGCCCCGGGTCCGCAACATCACCAGCGTCCCGCGCGACGGGGCGCGGGTGCGCCTCAGCCGCCGCTGAGGCCCCGCCGGCGACCGTGTCCGGCCGACGTCGTCGCCGTCAGCGGTCGAGCCTTCCCAGCGCGTCCCACGCGCCGTCGACCACCTCGGCCTCGGTGGTGTCGTACACGTCGTCGAGCAGCCGGTCGGTGAGGTCCCCGTCCTCCGGACCGGTCCCGGCGGCCGCGCCGGTGCGGTAGCCCTCGAGCAGCGAGCGCAGCGCGACCGGGCCGCCGCGGGCGAGGAGGTGCTGGGCGGCGGCCTGCGAGACCAGGTAGTTGACCGCGGGGTCGAGCTGGAAGACCCCGGCGCCGGGCAGCTGCCGGGGGGCCGCCTGGACGCGCCGCCAGAGCTCGGGGGCGACCCGCAGGTCGCTGGTGGTCAGCGGGTACCAGCGTGCGTACTCGGCGGTGCCCTCCGAGAGCCACATCGGCAGCGCCCCGGTGTAGCGCCGCAGCAGCAGGTGGACGACCTCGTGGCGCAGCAGACCGGGGTCGCCGGTGAGCTCGGCGGCGGTGAGGTCGGGGTTGATCCGGATCGTGCCGCCGCTCGACGTGGTCCGGTGGCCCTGGGCGTCCAGGTCGAAGACGCCCGTGTAGATCGCCGCAGCCTCCTCCTCGTCGACGGTGTTGAGCCGGACGGCGGGGCCGTTGCCCGTGGCGTCCACCAGCACCTGCCGGTCCGGCTCCACCTGCAGCAGCGCCGCGTCGGCGGTCACCGCGTCCTCCACGATGTCGGCGAGGTCGTCGGCCAGCCCCGCGTCGGCGGCGTCGGTGAGCACCACCAGCGTCCCGCGGTCGGCGACGTCGACGGGTCCGCCGAACCACGGGCGCAGCTGGCCCGGGACGCCGGCCACCGGCTCGGGTGCGGTCTCGCGCCCGACCAGCCACTGGCCTGCCCGGCGCACGTAGGTCATCCGGACCACGTTGCCCACCGCGCCGGTCAGCGCGTCGGCGACCTGGGTGCGCTCGATGGTCTGGAACCGGACGACCGGCTCGCGCGGACCTGCGCGGCGCACGGGGTCGGGCAGCAGCTGGTCGGCCGTCGTCTCGTAGTCGTACCGGGCCAGCCGCAGCTGCGCGAGGTTGGCGTAGAGGGTGCGCTGCTGCGCGACCAGTCGCGGGTCGCGGTCGTCGACGGTGGCCAGGAACGCTGCCTCGTCGCGCTCGCGCACGGCCTGGGCGCGCCGCGCCAGCATCGTGTCGACCGCGGCGCGGGCGGCCCCGCCGACCTCGTACGACGGGCTCACGCCGGGCGACGTCCCGGGCTCCGGGCTCGCGGTCGCCGCGGGGGAGGACGAGGACCCGGGCGCCTCCGCCCCGCCCGGCCCGCCGGCACCGCCGGGCGCGCCGGCCCCGCCGCACGCGACCAGGGTCGGGCCGAGGCCGACCACGAGCACCAGGACGGGCGCGCGTCCCCGCCGGCGAGGGGCCGTGGTCGGCACCCGGGGAAGCCTCACCCGGGCAGCGTAGGCGCTCGGCGGGGCCGTCGGGTTGGTTCGCGGGGCGCGCCCCGCGACAATGGGCGGGCCCCCGACCTCTCCCTGCCGCCTGGAGCACCTGTGAACGACCAGCCCCGCACCTCCGAGCGCCACCCCGTCGTGACCGGGGTCGTGGCGCTGGTCGCCGTCGGACTCGTGGTCGGTCTCGTCCTCGGCGGCGTCGCCTGGGCCGGGGCCCGCTTCGCCGGCATCGGTGGCGCCGAGTCCGCCGGCGGCCCCGGCGCCACGCAGACCGAGGGCGGTGACCGGATGATCCTGCCCCGCCCGCGGGAGACCGAGGCGAACCCCGACCCGCTGATCACGCTGGCGCCGATCCCGGGCGCCGGGTCGGAGTCGGCGGCCCCTCGCGAGCGCAAGGAGCGCACGAAGGAGGAGCGCGAGATCTCGCTGTCCGCGGGCCAGCAGGCCGTCGACGTCTTCGGCCAGATCGACCTGATCGGGGAGTACGCCGACGGCGACGGCCGGGTGCTCCAGGTCGAGCGCTTCGAGGGCGACGCCTGGGTCGAGTTCAACGCCACCGTCGCGGTCACCGACGGCACCTACTCCACCTTCGTGCAGAGCGGTCAGACCGGCCCGAACCGGTTCCGCATGGTCGACAGCAGCGACGGCACGACGTCGAACCCGGTCACCGTCCGGGTCGGCTGACCCGGAGGACGCAGCGAGCCCGCCCCCGGTCGGGGACGGGCTCGGCGTGCCAGCGGGTCCGGCGTCAGCCGGGGATGTAGTCGAAGGTGGCCGGGTCGGGACCCGTACGACCGTCGGTGCCCTTGTCGAGACCGGTGATGGTCGCGACCTCGTCGGGGGTCAGCGCGAAGTCGAAGATGCCGAAGTTCTCGGTCATCCGCTCCCGCTTGGTCGACTTCGGGAAGACGATGTCGCCCCGCTCCACGTGCCAGCGCAGGGTGACCTGCGAGGCGGTCCTGCCGTACTTCTCGGCGATCTGGCCGATCGTGGCGTCGTCGAGCACGGCGCCCTGGGCGATCGGGGACCACGCCTCGACCTTGATGCCGTGGCCCAGCGAGGCCTCGCGCACCGCGTCGTTGACGAAGTACGGGTGCGCCTCGACCTGGTTGACCACGGGGAGCACGCCGGTCTCGTCGGCGAGGCGCTGCAGGTGGTCGGGGTTGAAGTTGGAGACGCCGACCGAGGTGGTGAGGCCCTCGGTGACCAGGGCCGCCATGGCCTTCCACGTCGAGACGTAGTCGCCGTCGTACTGCGTGGGCAGCGGCCAGTGGATGAGGAACAGGTCGGTCCGGTCCAGCTTGAGCTTGGTCAGCGACTCCTCGAAGGAGCGGCGGACGTCGTCGGGCCGGTGGTTGCCGTTGTTGAGCTTGGTGGTGACGTAGAAGTCGTCCCGCGCCAGGCCGGAGGAGGCCAGGGCGTCGCCGACGCCGGCCTCGTTGCCGTACATCTGGGCGGTGTCGATGTGGCGGTAGCCGACCTCGAGCGCGGTCGAGGTGACCTCGGCGGTGTCCTCCGCCGGGACCTGGAAGACCCCGAACCCGAGCTGCGGGATGGTGGTCTGGTCGAGGAGCGTGATGCTGGGAACAGTCATGCCGTCCTCAGCGACCCGCACCCCCCTGGTATTCCAACCCTCGGGGTGAACCCGCGAGGATCGGGGGATGGACGCACCGCATCCGGACCGCCTGCCCGACCCCCTGCCCGACTACACCGAGTACGACACCCGGCTGGCCGCCTACGTCCTGCTGACCGAGGACCGGCCCGGCGGGCGGCGAGTGCTGCTGGCGCTGTGGAACGAGGGCGACCGGCCCCAGTGGACCCTGCCCGGTGGCGGTGCGGAGCTGCACGAGGGCGTCGAGCAGACCGCGGTGCGGGAGGTGCGCGAGGAGACGGGCTACGACGTGGTCCTCGGCGACGTGCTCTGGGTCAGCAGCTACGTCATCACCCCGAGCGTCGCCACCGCGACACGGACCGGCCGATGAAGGCGGTGCGGGTGGTTTTCGACGGCCGCGTCACCGGCGGGCGACTGCGCGACGAGGTCGACGGCAGCACCGACACCGCCCGCTGGGTCCTCGTGAGCGACGTGCCGCGGCTGCCGCACGTGTCGCTGGTGGACGAGGCGCTGCTCCGGCTGCGCTAGCCCCCGCCGAGATGACGCTTTCGGACAGCCGAGATGACGCTCGCGGCGCGTCGAGGTGACGCTTCCGGCGCTCAGCCGACGGGCGGCCCGACCGCGAGCGCGACGGCGGTGAGTGCGGCGACCGCGACGAGACCGCCGACCGCGGCCCGAGCCGGGCGGCGCAGCAGGCCGGCGACGGCCTTCTCGGCGGGACCGGCCGGGGTCGCGCCGCCGTCGGCGAGCCGCCAGCGGGTGTCGAGCAGCCCCCGCTTCTCGGTGGCCCGGTCGAAGAGGATCGTGAAGAACGGGGGTACGGCGGCCGCCAGCCCGAGCAGCCCGCGAACCGCGCTCCACCGCTGGTCGACCCACACCACCAGCGCGGTCAGCATGTAGGCGATGAACACCACCCCGTGCACCATCCCGAAGACCGACACGGCCACGTCGGTGGTCTCGGTGACGTACTTCAGGAACATCCCGACCAGCAGCAGGGCCCAGGTGACGGCCTCGGCGACGGCGACCGTGCGGAACAGGCGCAGCGGGCTCGACAGGATGCTCATGGCACCAAGAGTGCCCGCCCGCCACCGCCGACCACGACCCGTCCGTGTGTGGCGCTGGCCACCCGGGGCCGAGCGGCTACGTCAGCAGGCCGTGCTCGCGGAACATCTCGTCGTACAACGCCCGGACGACCGGCTCCTTGACCCGGTTGTAGTCCATCCCGG
The DNA here is from genome assembly GCF_018459925.1 of Nocardioides aquaticus. Lineage (NCBI taxonomy): Bacteria > Bacillati > Actinomycetota > Actinomycetes > Propionibacteriales > Nocardioidaceae > Nocardioides > Nocardioides aquaticus. Next base: position 4,321,733 of record NZ_CP075371.1, on the reverse strand, counting down.
TCCCGCCGGAGGCGTTCGTCGACGCGGCGGCCTCCCGCTTGGCGGCGGCGTACCGCTCCCGCACCTCCGCCCGCTCCCGCAGCCGGTCGCGGAACATCAGGTGCCGCACCACCTCCGGGCAGCCCGGCCCGAAGACGTGCAGCGTGGTCCGCGGGGTCGACCCGCGCCACACCAGCAGGCGGTGCTCGTGCCACCACGGCTCGCGGATCCGGTGCACGAACCCGCCGGCCACGAGGTCGGGCAGGTACGCCTGCTCGTCGGCCGGGTCGTCGACCACGAGGTCGAGGTCGAGGATCGGCTTGGCCGGCAGGCCCGGCACGGAGGTGGAGCCGACGTGGTGCACCTCGAGCGCGCGGTCGCCGAGCAGCGCGCGGACGTGCGCCACGACCCGCTGCGCCTCCCCGGCCCAGGCGGGGTCGTGCTCGACCAGCCGGATCTCGTACGGCTCCTGGCGCTGGCCGGGCACCAGGGCGTCGGTGTCGGGGCGCGTGCTGTCGTGGTGGCGGACGATCTCCGCGGCGGTCGGGTGCACCCCGTCCATCCTGCCGGGTGCGCACGGGAACAACCGCGCCCCGCCTCCCGTTGCACCCACTGAACGAACTTGAGTTGAACGCACTCAACTCTTCTGCCAAGATCGCAGCAGCCCGCCGTACCAGGCACCACCGGTCCGCAGCGGAACCCCACGTTTTCCCGGGCACCCGGGCAGTACTCAGGAGGTACTCACCATGGCACGAGCCGTCGGCATCGACCTCGGCACGACGAACAGCGTCGTCGCGGTCCTCGAGGGTGGAGAACCCACCGTCATCGCCAACGCGGAGGGCGCTCGCACGACCCCCTCCGTGGTCGCCTTCGCCAAGTCCGGCGAGGTCCTGGTCGGGGAGGTGGCCAAGCGTCAGGCCGTCACCAACGTCGACCGCACCATCCGCTCCGTCAAGCGCCACATGGGCACCGACTGGAAGCAGAAGATCGACGACAAGGACTTCACCTCCCAGCAGATCAGCGCCTTCGTGCTGCAGAAGCTGAAGCGTGACGCCGAGGCCTACCTCGGGGAGACGGTGACCGACGCGGTCATCACCGTCCCGGCGTACTTCAACGACGCCCAGCGCCAGGCCACCAAGGAGGCCGGCGAGATCGCGGGCCTGAACGTGAGCCGGATCGTCAACGAGCCCACCGCGGCCGCGCTGGCCTACGGCCTCGACAAGGGCGACGACCAGACCATCCTCGTCTTCGACCTCGGCGGCGGTACGTTCGACGTGTCCCTGCTCGAGATCGGCGAGGGCGTCGTCGAGGTCAAGGCGACCTCCGGCGACAACCACCTCGGTGGCGACGACTGGGACAACCGGGTCGTCGAGTGGATGGTCAAGAAGTTCAAGGACAACAACGGCGTGGACCTGGCGGCCGACAAGATCGCCAAGCAGCGTCTGCAGGAGGCCGCGGAGAAGGCCAAGATCGAGCTGTCCTCCTCCAGCGAGACCACCGTGCACCTGCCCTACATCACCCACGGCGAGTCCGGCCCGCTGCACTTCGAGGAGCGCCTGACGCGCTCGGAGTTCCAGAAGCTGACCTCCGACCTGCTCGACCGCACCAAGGCGCCGTTCCAGGCCGTGCTCAAGGACGGCGGCGTCGCCGTCGACAAGATCGACCACGTGGTCCTCGTCGGCGGCTCGACCCGCATGCCGGCTGTCCCCGAGGTCGTCAAGAGCCTGCTCGGCGGCAAGGAGCCCAACAAGGGCGTCAACCCCGACGAGGTCGTCGCCGTGGGCGCCGCGCTCCAGGCCGGTGTCCTCACGGGCCAGGTCAAGGACGTGCTGCTCCTCGACGTCACCCCGCTCTCCCTGGGCATCGAGACCAAGGGCGGCGTGATGACGAACCTGATCGAGCGCAACACCACGATCCCGACCAAGCGCTCGGAGATCTTCACCACCGCCGACGACAACCAGCCGTCGGTCGAGATCAAGGTCGCCCAGGGCGAGCGCCAGATGTGGGCGCAGAACCAGCAGCTCGGCAACTTCGAGCTGACCGGCCTGCCCCCGGCGCCGCGCGGCGTGCCGAAGATCGAGGTCACCTTCGACATCGACGCCAACGGCATCGTGCACGTCTCGGCCAAGGACCAGGGCTCCGGCAAGGAGCAGTCGATGACGATCTCCGGCGGTTCCGCGCTGGGCAAGGACGACATCGACCGGATGGTCCGCGAGGCCGAGCAGTACGCCGAGGAGGACGCCCAGCGTCGCGCGGCCGTCGAGGCCCGCAACCAGGCCGACGGCCTCGTCTACACGACGGAGAAGTTCCTCGGCGAGAACGCCGACAAGCTGCCCGAGGACGTCAAGACCGAGGTCCAGGCCGACGTCGACGCCCTCAAGGCCACCTTGGAGAACGCCGAGGCGAGCTCCGAGGAGATCACCATGGGCACCACCAAGCTCAACGAGTCCAGCCAGAAGATGGGTGCGGCCATGTACGCCGCCGCGGAGGCCGACAACGCCGCCGCCGGCGGGGCCGACTCCTCGACGGGCGGTGCCGACGACGACGTCGTCGACGCCGAGATCGTCGACGAGGAGACCGACGGCACCACCTCGACCGAGGGCACGGACGGCACGCCCGGGGACGGGTCCAAGTGACCCAGGACCCCACCGACCCCCGGGACACGGCACCGTTGCCCGAGGACCCGACGCCGGCCGACGTCCCTGAGGACGTCGCCGGCGGCGGGGCCGGCGGCGGGCCCGACGACGCAGCCTCGGTCGTGGAGGGCGAGGGCGCCGAGGAGCCCGTCGGCACGCACGGAGACGTGGACGCGGACGAGGCCGACCAGGTCGTCGAGGACGAGCTGGCGGTGGTCCGGATGGAGTCCGCCGAGCGGCTCGCCGACCTCCAGCGCCTGCAGGCGGAGTTCGTGAACTACAAGCGGCGGGTCGAGCGTGACCGCGACCTGCTCAAGGAGAACGCGACCTTCAAGGCGCTGGCGCCGATCGTCGAGGTGCTCGACACCATCGACCGGGCCCGCGAGCACGAGCCGCTGGACGGCGGCTTCAAGGCCGTCGCCGAGCAGCTCGAGCGGACGGTGGCCGGCTCCGGGCTGCTGAAGTACGGCACCCCGGGCGACGCCTTCGACCCGACGCTGCACGAGGCCCTCTCCCACCTGGGCGAGGACGCCGAGGTCACGGTGACCACCTGCAAGGTGGTGGCCAAGTCGGGCTACAAGATCGGCGACCGCGTGGTCCGCGCCGCGCAGGTGCTCGTCGTCGACCCGCCCGCCTGACGGCAGGGCACCGCACCACCAGCACACGCAGGACAGGGGTACGCGGGCCGGGCCGCCCGGCCCGCGTACCCGGCCCGGCGCCACCGCGCCGGCGCCGCAGCAACGATGATCAGGACGGGAGGTGCGTATGGCCGACGACCAGGGCTTCCGGCCCGACTGGGCAGGCAAGGACTTCTACGCCGAGCTCGGCGTGGCCAAGGACGCCTCCGCGGCGGAGATCAAGAAGGCCTACCGCAGGCTCGCGCGCGACAACCACCCCGACTCCAACCCCGGCGACACCGCCAAGCACGACCGCTTCAAGAAGGTCGCGGAGGCCTACGACGTCGTCGGTGACACCGACAAGCGCCCGAAGTACGACGAGATGCGCCGCCTGCAGGGCTCCGGCGCGTTCGGCGGCTTCGGCGGCACCCGCGGCGGTCAGCCCGGTGGCCAGGCCGGTGGCGTCAACGTCGAGGACCTGCTCCGCGACCGGATGGGCGGGGGCGGCTTCGGTGACATGTTCGGCGACCTGTTCGGTGGCGCGGGCGGCCCGCAGCGACGTCAGCAGGCGCCGCGGCCCCGCAAGGGCCCGGACGCCGAGACCACCGCGACCATCTCCTTCGTCGACTCGTTGGACGGCGTGACGATCTCGTTGCGCCTCGCCTCGGACGCCCCCTGCCCGAGCTGCTCGGGCACCGGCGGCAAGCCGGGCACGCGGCCCCACATCTGCTCCGAGTGCGAGGGCGCCGGCTACGTCGTCAGCACCTCCGGCGGCGCGTTCTCGATGAACGAGACCTGTCCCCGCTGCGCCGGGCGCCAGCTGATCTACGACGAGGCCTGCCCGACCTGCGCGGGCTCCGGTCGGGGCCGGTCGAACCGCACGATCCAGGCCCGCATCCCGGCCGGGGTCAAGGACGGCCAGCGGATCCGGCTCAAGGGCAAGGGCACGGCCGGCGAGAACGGCGGCCCCGCCGGCGACCTCTTCGTGACCGTCAAGGTCAGTCCGCACCGGCTCTTCGGCCGCGCCGGGGACAACCTGACCCTCGACGTGCCGGTCTCGTTCGACGAGGTCGCCCTGGGCGCCGAGATCAAGGTCCCGACCCTCGGCGGTGCCCCGGTCACGCTGCGGCTGCCGGCCGGCACGCCCAACGGGCGCACCTTCCGGGTACGCGGTCGCGGCGCCCCACGGGCCGACGGCTCGAAGGGCGACCTGCTCGCCACCGTGGAGGTCCAGGTGCCCGCCGTGCTCGACCCGGCCGCCCGCGAGGCGGTCGAGTCCTACCGCGACGCGGTGTCCGGCAAGCCGCTGCGCAGCCGGCTCTTCGAGGAGGCCGGGTGATGCCGCGCGAGCCGTTCGCGCCCCCGCCGCCGGACGCCGCGGTCTACGTGATCAGCGTGGCCGCCCAGCTGACCGGGCTCCACCCGCAGACCCTGCGCACCTACGAGCGCCTCGGCCTGGTCACCCCGGGCCGCACCGGCGGGGGCGGGCGCCGCTACTCCTCGCGCGACATCGAGCAGCTGCGCGAGATCGCCGAGCTCACCTCGTCCGGGATCGGGCTCGAGGGCGTCCGCCGGATCCTGGAGCTCGAGCGCGACAACGCCGTCCTGCGCCGGCAGGCCGCCGAGCTCGCTGCCGAGCTCGAGGCCACCCGCGCCGCGCTGCACCAGGCCTCGCAGGCCGGGCTCGGCCGCCCGCGCGTCGACGCACCGGGCCTGCCCAACAAGCTGCCGGTCCTGCGTCCGCGGGCCATGGACGCCTCGGTCGTGGTCTGGCGCCGCGGACGCTGACCGGCCGGTCCCCGTCCTCGGGCTCGTCCTCAGGCCCGTCCTCAGGCCCGTCCTCAGGCCCCGGTCAGCACCGGCAGCGTGACGGTGAAGACCGACCCCCGGTCGGCGCCGTTGCGGTGCTGCACGTCCCCGCCGTGCGCCAGGGCCAGGCGGCGCACCACGAAGAGCCCGAGCCCGGTGCCACGGGCCGAGGCGCCCGGGGCGCGGGAGAACTCGTCGAAGAGCTGGCCGCGGAAGGACTCCGGCACGCCGGTGCCCTGGTCCTCGACGGCCAGGTGCGCCCAGGGGCCCTGCTCGCCGACGGTGACCACGACCGGCGGTGCGCCGTACTTGCGGGCGTTGCCCACCAGGTTGGTCACCATCTGCTCCAGCCGGCCGGGGTCGGCCCGGACGCGCAGGGAGTCCGCCTCGCCCCCGTCGCGGGCCAGCACGTGCAGGGCCACGTCGGGGTGGGCGGCCAGGATCGTCTCGAGCGTCTCGACGAGGTCGAGCGGCTCCAGGCGTACGTCGAGCACCCCGCGGCGGGCCTGGGCGGCGGTCAGCAGGTCGGCGGTGAGGGAGTCCAGGCGCGCGGCCTGGCGCCCGACCGAGGCGACCATCGCGGCCCGACGGGCGGGCTCGAGCTCGTCCTCCCCCGGCGCGAGGACCTCGGCGATCCCGCCGAGGACCGTCACCGGCCCGCGCAGCTCGTGGGCGGTGGTGGTGATGGCCGAGCGCAGCCGGGACACCTCCTCGTCGGCGGGGTCCGGGCCTGCGTAGACGAGCAGCGAGGGACCTGAACGCGTGCTGCGCACCGCGAAGCGCGCACCGTCGTGCACGACCTGCACCCGCACCGACTCGTCGGGCACCTCCGACGGGTCGCGCCCGGAGACGGCGTCCCAGAGGTCGGGCAGCAGGTCGGCCAGCGAGGACAGCGGCCCGGCGGTGATCCCGAGCATCTGGGTGGCGGCGCCGTTCGCGAAGCGCACCGTCCCGTCGGCGTGGTCGGCCACCAGCATGGCCACCGGTGCCTGGTCGACGAGCAGGGCGGCCGGGTCCGCGGCGATCAGGTCGGCGGGGGTCGCTGCCTGCTCCTGCCGGGGCGGCGCCGCGGGCGCGTCGTCCTGGCCCAGCACGACGCCCCGGCGGGCCTCGCTCTCGGCGGCGATCCGGCGCAGCCGGTCGACGATGGCCGGCAGCCGGGTGCCCTTCTCGACGTAGCCGTCGGCGCCGGAGACCAGGGCCTGGTCGCGCATCGCGGTCGCCCCGAACCCGGACAGCACCACGATCGTCGCGGCCGGGCGCGACCGCCGCAGGTGCGGCAGCGCCTCAAGGCCGTCCATCACCGGCATCGCCAGGTCCAGCACCACCAGGTCGGGCTCGGTCTGCTGCGCCGCCTCGATGCCGGCGCGACCGTCACCGGCCTCGCCGACGACCTCGAAGTCGTCGGTCTCCTCCAGGGTCATCGCGAGCAGCTCGCGGAGGTCGGGGGTGTCGTCGACGAGCAGGGTGCGGCGCCGCCGGGGGCCGGGGTGGTGGTCGGTCATGCCCGTTCGTCCGTCCCGGGCGGCGGTGGCCCGGCCACGACCGCGGGCGTCGAGCGCAGCGGCGCCGGCACGCCCTGGCGACCGCCGCCGAGCAGGTCGGTGATGATCGTCCCGGCCGAGCCGATGGCGGCGTCCAGGGCGTCGAGGGCCTTGTCGCGGTCACCGCGCTCGAGCGACATCCGCGCCACCACGAGGCCCTGCAGGACGTTGTCGTTCAGGTCGAGCGCCTGCCGCTCGCGCAGCTCGAGGTCGGCGAAGAGGGCGGCGCCCTCGATCAGCGAGGAGTACGACCGGCGCAGCGACCAGTAGTAGATCGCCACCAGGGCGCCCACGAGGTCCCACGAGGCCAGCGGCCAGCTCCACGCGTCGCGCATGGCCTCGCCCTGGGGCGTCTCCGACCCGAACCACGGCAGCGCCAGGTAGACCGCCTGCGCGAGCCGGTGGACCGCGCAGGTCACGAAGATCGCCGCCGTGGCGGTGGCCAGGGCGTTGCTGCGCAGCTGCCCGGTGCGCTGCAGGGGACGCAGGATGGTCAGCGCGATCAGGACGTAGCTGAGGGCGATCACCAGGTTGGCGACCAGCCCGAGGGACCAGGGCACCTCGGGTCACCCGGTCACGGGCGCAGGGTGGAGAGGGAGCACGACCTCACAGTAGAGCGACGAACGGGCCGGTCGTCAGGGTCGTTGTGCCTCAGATCGGCCCGCCCCGCGGCGCCTCCGCCCACCCCCGCCCTCACCCCCCGGGGCCGGCGAGCCACTAGCCTGCCGGGACGGGTCCACGTCGTCGTGGGCCGTGGCCGGAGGGTATGGGGCTCGTGGACTGGCTGGGCGTGGACGGCGTGGTCGACGCCGTCGTCACGTGGTGGACCCACATCCACTGGGTGCACTTCCTGACCATCCCGCTGTTCACGGGCGTCGTCGGCTTCCTGATCAACTGGTCCGGGCTGTGGATGCTGTTCAGCCCGGTGCGCTTCCGCGGCGTGCGGATCCCCGGGATGCGGGAGCTGGCCTCGGTGCTGCCGCGCAAGATCCAGGAGATCCCCGGGGTCCTGCAGGGCGGTGTCGGCTGGCAGGGCATCATCCCCGCGCGCGCCGCCAAGATGGGCAGCATCGCGGTGGACAAGGCCATCGCGAAGCTCGGCACGCCCTCGGACTTCTACCAGCAGCTCGAGCCGGAGCGGATCGCCGAGCACATCGTCGCCAGCTTCCGCCCGGAGATCCCCGCCCTGGTCGACGAGGTGATGCGACGCGAGCACCCCCGGTTGTGGCGCGACCTGCCCGGGCCGGTGCGCGAGGCCGTCGTGGAGCGGGTGCAGAACCAGGTCCCGGCGGTGGTCACCCGGGTCACCGACGAGATCGGCGAGCACATCGACCAGCTGCTCGACCCGAAGATCATGGTGATCGACCACTTCCGCGAGAACCCCGCGCTCGTCGTGCGGATCTTCCGCGACTTCGGCCAGCGCGAGCTCGACCTGATGGTGCGCTTCGGCTTCGTCTTCGGCTTCCTGCTCGGCGTCCCGGTCGCCGTGGCCGACAGCATCGTGGGCCAGTGGTGGCTGCTGCCGATCCTCGGCGTGGTCGTCGGGTGGGTGACCAACGCGCTCGGGATGTGGCTGATCTTCGAGCCGCCCGAGCCGCGCCGCATCCTCGGGATCCGGGTGCACGGGCTCTTCCTGCGTCGTCAGGACCAGGCCGCGGAGGTGTACGCCCGGATCATCGCCGAGGACGTGATCACGCTGGAGCGGATCGGCGACTTCCTGCTCAACGGCCCCCGCGGCGACCGGACCCGGCAGATGCTGGCCACCGCGATGCGTCCGGCCATCGACCGCGCGGCCGGACCGGCCCGCGGCGCGGTCCGGGTGGCGATGGGCGCCGAGCGGTTCGACAGCATCCGCGACTCCGTGGCGCGCGAGGCCGTGGGTCGTACCCTGACGCCGTTCCGGGACCGGGCGTTCAACGCCCAGCAGGCCGAGCGGATCCAGGAGCTGGTGGCCCGGCGCACCAAGGAGCTGCCGCCGCGCGACTTCGTGGAGATGATGCGCTCGGCCATCCGCGAGGACGAGTGGATGCTCTACGCCCACGGCGCGATCATGGGTCTGGGGGGCGGGTTCCTGCACCTCGCCTTCTTCGGGGTGGGAGGCTAGGTCACCGTGAGCAGCCTGGTCCCCCGAGAGTCCCGTGAGCGGCTCGAGCGCGCCGCCGGATCGGTGCCCGGCCTGGCCCGCGTCGCCGCCTCCGCGGCCTGGCACACCACCGGTTGGGGCGTGCGTACGGGACTGCGCGGGACCCGCCGCGTCGCCCGTGCCGCCACGTCCGCCGACGAGGCCGCGGCGCTGATCGACGACGTCACCGAGACCGTCGGCGTGGTGGGCGACCTGGCCCGCAAGTTCTCCTCCGGCACCCCGGTCGGCCGGGCCCTGATCGAGGCCGGCACCTCCCTCGGCGGGCTCGCGGAGGTGAGCCGCGAGAACCGCGAGGTGCGCGAGCAGGCCGCCGGCGGCGAGCGGGAGTCGCACGACGTCCCGGGCTCGCACGGGGGCCACGGGGGCCACGGGGGTCACGGGGGCCACGGCTCGGTCGTGCGCGACGACCACCTCGAGAGCCAGACCCTGCGCGAGCTGGGCCAGGACCTGCTGCGCCGCTCCCGCGACGTGTGGGCCGACGACGAGGACCACCCGGCGTACTCCCGGATCCTCACCGAGCTGGCGCCCGACGAGGGCCGGATCCTGCTGCTGCTCCTGGAGGGCGGCCCGCAGCCGAGCGTCGACGTGCGCACGGGCGGCCCGGTCGGCATGGTCTCCTCGCAGCTGGTCGCCCCGGGCCTGACCATGATCGGCAGCCGCGCCGGCTGCCGGCACGGCGAGCAGGTGCCGTCCTACCTCAACAACCTGTTCCGCCTCGGGCTGGTGTGGTTCTCCCGGGAGGCGCTGCGCGACCCGCTGGAGTACCAGGTCGTCGAGGCGCAGCCCGACGTCCTCGCCGCGCTGCACTCCGTGCGGTTCGCCAAGGTCGTGCGGCGCAGCATCCACCTGACCCCGTTCGGGGAGGACTTCTGCCGGGCGTGCCTCGTGGTCGAGGAGGCGCGCGACGCCTCCTTCCCGCAGCACGCGACCCCGGACACCGGGGACCCGGGCGGCTCCTAGGTCGTCGGCCGGGTCGCGGCGGCCGGCAGGTGGAGGCTGAAGACGGCGCCGCCCTCGGGCCCGGTGCCGCAGGTGGCCTCGCCGCCCATCGCCAGCAGCAGCGTGCGCACGATGTAGAGCCCGAGACCGGTGCCGCCGGAGGCGCCCTCCTTGCCGCGGGTGAACTCGGTGAAGACCCGTTCGACGAGGTCGGCCCCCACCCCGGGACCGTGGTCGGCGACGTCGAGGACCACCCGGTCGGGGCGCGCCTCGTCGGGGCGGAGACGCACCCCGACCGGCTGCCGGCCGTGCAGGTGGGCGTTCGACAGCAGCGTCCGCAGGGCCTGCGCCAGGCGTACGGGGTCCGCCCGGACGGCCCGGTCGTCCTCGACCGTGACCGTGACCGCGCCCTCCGGCCCCGACGTGGTCACCGACAGGTCGTGCTCGGCGGCGACCCGTCGCGCCACCTCGGCGGCGTCGACGTCGGCGAGGTCCACGCGCAGCGCGCCGCGCTGGATCTGGGCGGCGGTGAGGAGGTCGGCGGTGATGCTGTCCAGGGCCCGGGTCTGGCGCAGGACGGCCGCGGCCCAGCGGTCGCGGTCCTCGGGCGTGGCGGGCCCGGTGGGCGTGCCGTCCTCGTCCAGGAGCGTCTCGGCGATGGCGCCGAGCACGGCGACCGGCCCGCGGACCTGCTGGGCGGCGGTGCCGATCGCGCGGCGCAGCACCCCGACGTCCTCGCGGGAGGAGTCCAGGTAGACCAGCACCGACCACCCCGTACGCCGGAGCGTGGCGCGGGCCCGGCCGCCCACCAGCTCCACGTCGAAGGACGCGTCGGCGTCGAGGCGGTGGTAGGAGACCATCGAGGCCAGCTCGGGAGCGGAGACCGCGAGCGGGCTGCCCGGCCGGGCGGAGCCGAGCAGGCGCTGGGCGACGGCATTGACGGTGAGGATCCGGAACAACGGCTCGTCGGCCAGCTCCAGGACACCGAACGGCGCCAGGGCCAGCGCCTCGTTGCTGCCGCCGGCGCGGTCGGCGGGGTCCGCGTCGGCGGTGGCCGGCTCGACGCGGTCGGAGTCGACGGCGGTGGCGTCCGGCACCACGGACAGGGCGCGTCCGCTGCGGCCCGCCGGGGCGGCGCAGACGGTGCGGACGTAGTCGAGGATCGAGGGGAGCGGGGCGCCCTTCTGGACGTAGCCGTCGGCGCCGACCGCGACGGCCCGCGCGGACATCTGCTGCGCGCCGAAGCCGGACAGCACGATGATCTTCGCGGTCGGGACGAGCCGGCGGATCGCGGGCAGCGCCTCGATCCCGTCCATCACCGGCATCGCCAGGTCGAGCAGGACCACGTCGGGGCGGTGCTCGCGCACGGTCTCGATCCCGGCCCGGCCGTCGCCGGCCTCGGCGACGATCTCGAAGCCGCCGCGGGTCAGCGCGAGCGACAGCAGCTGACGCAGGTCGTCCGTGTCGTCGATGACGACGACTCGCGGCGCGGGGACGACCGCGGAGGTGTTCACTTCATCGACTCCGATCACGGTGGACCCCCCAGACGATACGCAGGCGCGGCGCCGTGCGCGACGGAATCAGCCGACGACCTGTGGGGCGGCGGCGGCGACGGGAGGCGGCCGACGGCCGGAGGGGCTATGCTCTGACTGAACAAAGTTGAGTGAGGTCCACTCAGGTCTTCAGGAGGTCCACCATGGCGCAGTTCGGTGCGGAGAAGTTCACCACCCGCAGCAGGGAGGCCGTCGAGGCCGCCCAGCTGGCCTCGACCACGGCCGGCAACAGCACCACCGACCCCGTCCACCTGCTCGTGGCGCTGCTGCGGCCCGACGACGGCACCGCCCGGACGCTGGTCGGCCGCGCCGGCGCCGACCCGGTCGCGCTGCTGGCGGCCGCCGAGCGGGCCGCCGCGGCCCTGCCCCGCGCCTCCGGCTCGACGGTCCAGCAGCCGGGCGCCTCCGCCGCGCTGACCCGCGTGCTCGCCGGTGCGCTCGACCTGGCCTCCTCGCTCAAGGACGACTACGTCGCCACCGAGCACCTGCTGATCGCGCTGGCCGGCACCGAGTCCGGTGCCCAGCGGCTGCTGACCGAGGCCGGGCTGTCCGAGCAGGGGCTGCGCGAGGGCCTCACCGCCGTCCGCGGGAACCGCCGGGTGACCAGCCAGGACGCCGAGTCGACCTACGAGGCGCTGGAGAAGTACAGCGTCGACCTCACCGCGCTGGCCGAGTCCGGCGACCTCGACCCGGTGATCGGCCGCGACGCCGAGATCCGCCGCGTCATCCAGGTGCTGTCCCGGCGTACCAAGAACAACCCGGTCCTGATCGGCGAGCCCGGCGTCGGCAAGACCGCCGTCGTCGAGGGCCTCGCCCAGCGGGTCGTGGCCGGCGACGTGCCCGACTCCCTCAAGGGCCGCCGCGTGCTCTCGCTCGACCTGGCCGCGATGGTGGCCGGCGCGAAGTACCGCGGCGAGTTCGAGGAGCGCCTCAAGGCGGTGCTCGAGGAGATCAAGGACGCCGGCGGCCAGGTGATCACCTTCATCGACGAGCTGCACACCGTCGTCGGCGCGGGCGCCGGCGGCGACTCGGCGATGGACGCCGGCAACATGCTCAAGCCGATGCTGGCCCGCGGCGAGCTGCACATGATCGGCGCGACCACGCTGGACGAGTACCGCGAGCGGATCGAGAAGGACCCCGCCCTGGAGCGCCGGTTCCAGCAGGTGCTGGTCGGCGAGCCGAGCGTCGAGGACACCATCCAGATCCTGCGCGGGATCCAGGAGAAGTACGAGGCGCACCACGGGGTGCGGATCACCGACGCCGCCCTGGTCGCCGCGGCGACGCTGTCCGACCGCTACATCACCGGCCGCCAGCTGCCCGACAAGGCGATCGACCTGATCGACGAGTCCGCCTCCCGGCTGCGGATGGAGATCGAGTCCTCCCCGGAGGAGATCGACGAGCTGCGCCGCCGGGTCGACCGGATGAAGATGGAGGAGTTCGCGCTGGCCAAGGAGTCCGACGACGCCTCCGTCGACCGGCTGGCGACCCTGCGCGGCGAGCTCGCCGACGCCGAGGAGGAGCTGCGCGCGCTCGAGGCGCGCTGGGAGCAGGAGAAGAGCTCGTTGGAGGGCGAGGGCGAGCTGCGCCGCCAGCTCGACCAGCTGCGCGGCGAGGCCGACCGGCTGCTCCGCGACGGCGACCTGGCCGCGGCCAGCGAGATCAACTACGCCCGGATCCCCGACCTGGAGCGGCAGATAGAGACGGCCGCCGCCGCGGAGAAGAACGTCGTCGAGCCGCTGGTCGGCGAGGAGGTCGGGCCCGAGCAGATCGCCGACGTCGTCGAGGCCTGGACCGGCATCCCCACCGGTCGGCTGCTGGAGGGCGAGACCTCGAAGCTGCTGCAGATGGAGGAGGTGCTGGGGCGCCGGCTGGTCGGCCAGCGCGAGGCCGTGGCCGCGGTCAGCGACGCCGTGCGTCGCTCGCGCGCCGGCATCGCCGACCCCGACCGCCCCACCGGGTCGTTCCTGTTCCTCGGCCCCACCGGCACCGGCAAGACCGAGCTGGCCAAGTCGCTGGCCGACTTCCTCTTCGACGACGAGCGCGCGATCGTGCGCATCGACATGAGCGAGTACGGCGAGAAGCACTCCGTCTCACGGCTGGTCGGGGCGCCCCCGGGCTACGTCGGCTACGACGAGGGTGGGCAGCTGACCGAGGCGGTGCGGCGCCGGCCGTACTCCGTGGTCCTGCTCGACGAGGTCGAGAAGGCGCACCCGGAGGTCTTCGACGTGCTGCTGCAGGTGCTCGACGACGGCCGGCTCACCGACGGCCAGGGCCGCACCGTCGACTTCCGCAACACGCTGCTGGTGCTGACCTCCAACCTCGGCTCCTCCTACCTGGTCGACCCGACCCTGGACCCCGAGAAGAAGCGCGACGCGGTGATGGCGACCGTGCGCGCCTCGTTCAAGCCCGAGTTCCTGAACCGGCTCGACGAGGTGGTGCTCTTCGAGGCGCTGGGTCGCGACGAGCTGACCCACATCGTCGACCTGCAGCTGGCGCTGCTGGAGAAGCGGCTGGCGGTGCGCCGGATCACCGTCGAGGTCAGCGCCGCGGCGCGGGCGTGGCTGGCCGACACCGGCTACGACCCGGCGTACGGCGCGCGCCCGCTGCGTCGACTCATCCAGACCACCATCGGCGACCCGCTCGCCCGGCTGCTGATCGGTGGCCAGGTCGCCGACGGGTCGACCGTGCGGGTCGACCTCGCCGAGGACGGGGCCGGGCTGGTCGTCGGGTGACCGGGTCCGGCCGACCGCGTCAGGGGTGGACGCGGTCCCGCTGGTCGGGCACCACGCTGCCGTCCGGGCGGCGCACCGGACCGAACGACCCGTCGCTGCGCTCCGCGCCCTCGGTGGAGCAGGGGTAGCGGCCGGGCATCCGCGGCAGCGGCTCGATGAACATCGGCGTGACCAGCCAGCGGCCGTCGGCGTCGTCGTAGGCGCGGCACATCACCTCGTCGCTGTTGCGGTTCAGCACGACGTGGGCCAGCGTCGCGTCGGACACCATGGAGACGTCGGTGGAGGCGTCGCCGACGGCGATCACCGGGCGTACGGCGGCCGGAGCGACGTCCAGCGCCGCGGGGCCCTCGATCCCGAGGACCTCCTGGTTGACCCAGCACCGCTTGCCCTCGACGTAGGTCATGATCCGGTCGCTGCCGTCGGCGTAGCCGCCGCAGCCCTGGAGCCCGGTGGTGACCCGGCCGTCCTCGACCACGGAGCGGATGCCGATGGTGCGCGAGCGGGGGACGCCGATGCCGGGCGCCCACACGTCGGCCCACAGCTGCGGCGAGGCGCTGACCACCCACGGCGTGATCCCCGCGGCCTCGAGCGTCGCGACCAGGTCGCGCTGCTCGGCGTAGTAGCGGACCCAGCGGATCTGCCGGCTGCTGCCGACCCGCCAGGTGTCGCCGCGGTCGGCGCGCAGGGCGGCGTCCCGGGCGTCGGCGGCCAGCGCCCGGACCCGGCGCGGGGTGCGCCCGGCCATCAGCTGGGCCATCCACGCGTACCCGGCGTTCATCTGGCGGTGGTCGTAACCGCCGGCGAACCCCGGCCTGCCGCCGGTGGTGGTCTGCTCGAGACGCATCGAGAGGATCTCGTCGGCGCAGGCGACCGCCTGCGGGCGACGCTCGCCGGTCGGCAGGGCCCGGCCCGGGCGGGCCAGCGAGCCGCACGCGTCGCGCAGCGCCCGGACGGCGGCCGGGGTGATCCAACGGCTGGTGGTCGACCAGTCGCGGCGCGGGGGCTGGCGCAGCAGCGACTCCCGGAGCACCCAGAACGTGGTCTGGTCGCTGATGTCGTTCTTGATCATCGTGTTGTCCCAGTCGAAGACCGCGACGGGGGCGTCGCTGCCGGAGCCCTCGCAGGACCCGGCCTGGTCGATCGCCTCCTGCAGCCGCTCGCCGACGTCGCCGTACCAGCGGTCGGCCAGACGGAGCTGGGGGCACGGCCCGGCAGCGGACGGTGGGGCGGCCGGTGGCGCGGCGCTCGCGGGCGACGCGGGGGCCAGGCCCAGCGCGAGGGCGAGGCCGGCGAGGCCGGCGGTCACGGTGCGGACGGGTCCAGGCAGGTGCACGGTGCCTCCACGGTGAGGCGGTCCCACCCCGAGTGGGCGCGGCCGTCCGGGCAACGTACGCCCGTGCGTGGGTCCTGACCAGGCTTCGGCGGGGTGTGCGGCTGCTAGCCGGGCTCGGTGATCACCGAGCGGCCCTCGGGGTCGACCCGGTCCAGCACCTTGAGCAGCGCGTGGCGCAGCTGGACGAGCTCGCGGGGCCGCATCGCGTCGATCACGAGGTGGCGGACGTGCTCGACATGACCGGGGGCGGCGGCGACCAGCGCCTGCCAGCCGGCCTCCTCGAGGTGGGCGACCTTGACCCGGCGGTCCTCGGGGTGGCCGTCGCGGCGGACGTACCCGCGGGCCTCGAGCCGCTTGACGACGTTGGACAGCCGCGACAGCGACCCGGCGACGACCGAGGACAGCTGCGACATCGGCAGGGCGTGGTCGGGCTGCTCGGAGAGCATCGCCATCACCACGTACTCGAAGTGGTTGAGGCCGGCGTCGCGCTGCAGCTGGGCGTCGAGCGCGGCCGGGAGCGTGATCAGGGCGCGGGAGAGCGCCAGCCAGCTCTGCCGCTCCTCGAGGGACAGCCACCGGGGCTCCGGGGCGCCGTCCGCGCCCACCGTGTCGTCGCTCACGCGTCGATCCTAGGGCATTAGTTGCACCTTGAAGTTTCAACTGCTAGCGTTACATCAACGTTGAACCAATCCACGACACCTAGGAGCTCCTGATGGGCATCTTCAACCGCTCGAAGTCCGACACCGACACCACCGCCTCGAACCCGGCCCAGGCCGCCGGCGTCGCGACCGCCGTCGCCGACGCGCCGGTCTCCGTCGACCTGACCGGCGACTACACGATCGACCCGAGCCACTCGCGCCTCGGCTTCTCGGCCCGCCACGCGATGGTGACCACCGTCCGCGGCGCCTTCGGCGAGTTCACCGGCACCGCGCACATCGACTCGGCGAACCCCGGCGCCTCGACCGTCGCGCTGAGCATCCCGGTCTCGTCCGTCAGCACCGGCTCGACGGACCGCGACGGCCACCTGGTCTCCGCCGACTTCTTCGACGTCGAGAACCACCCCTCGATCACCTTCACCTCGACCAAGGTCGAGCGCTCGGGCGACGACTGGGCGATCACCGGCGACCTCGTCATCAAGGGCGCCTCGAAGTCGGTCACCATCGACTTCGAGTCCACCGGCACCGCCACCGACCCGTTCGGCAACCAGCGAGCCGGCTTCGAGGGCAGCACCACCATCAACCGCAAGGACTGGGGCCTGACCTGGAACGCCGCGCTCGAGACCGGCGGCGTCCTCGTCTCCGAGAAGATCAAGCTCGAGTTCGACGTCTCCGCGATCAAGAACGTCTGACCGATGGCTGAGGCCCTGCTCTCGACGACGGCCCGGGCCGACGCACGGATCGACCCCGGTCATCCGTTCGCCGCGCACCTGCGACAGGCCGACGCGCTCCGCGCCGCCCGTCCGCACCGGGCCTGGACCCCGGACGACGGACCGCTGCCCGCGCTCTACCTGAGCCACGGCGCGCCGATGCTGTTCGAGATGCCGGGCTGGATGGACGAGCTCCACGCGTGGGCGCAGCGGCTGCCGCGCCCACGCGGGATCATCGTCGTCTCCGCGCACTGGGAGCGGGCGCCGACCTCGCTGTCGACGCCGACCCCGAGCGACCTGGTCTACGACTTCGGTGGCTTCGCGCCGATGTACTTCCAGATGCGGTACGACACCCCCGACGCCACCGTGCTGAGCCGCCAGGTGGCCGGGATGGTGCCGGCGGGCGAGGAGCTGCACCAGCACCGCTCCCGCGGCCTCGACCACGGCGCGTGGGTGCCGCTGAAGATCATGTACCCCGAGGCCGACGTGCCCGTGGTCCAGATGAGCATGCCCACGCACGACCCCGGCCGGCTGATGCAGCTCGGCCGCCGGCTCCGCGACCTGCGCGCGCAGGGGGTCCTGGTCGTCGGGTCGGGCTACATGACCCACGGCCTGCCCTACCTCGACTGGTCGCGCCCCGACCAGGTGCCCGGCTGGTCCTCCGACTTCGACCTCTGGGCCGCCGACGCGCTGCGCACCGGCGACGTCGACGAGCTGGCGTCCTTCCGCGACAAGGCGCCGGGCATGCCCTACGCCCACCCGACCGTCGAGCACTTCACACCGCTCTTCGTGACCCTCGGCGCGGCCGACGACCCCACCGCCCCGCCGACCACGGCGATCGACGGGTTCGGGATCGGGTTGTCGAAGCGGTCCTTCCAGGTCGCCTGACCCCTGCCCCGGGGGGTCAGCCCGGGTCCAGCGCCCGTAGGAGCGCTGCGACCCGCCGCGCCCGCGTCGCGGCCTGCGCCGCCTCCTCGACCGGCTGCAGCAGTCGTCGGCGCGCGGGCGGCGACCTCCCCTCGAACGCCTCGAGCCGGCCGGCCGTCTCGAGCGCGGCCCGCACGTCGTCGGGCAGCGGGACGTGGGCGGGGTCGGCCGGCCGCAGCCGGCACCGGACGACGTCGCCGGGGGTCACGCCGAGGCGTCGCTGCAGCGCCCTGCCGGCGTACATGAACGCGTCCGGCAGGACGTCGGCGCGGTTCACGCCGACGTTGACGGCCACACCCTCGATGTCGCCCTCGACCCGGCGGGTCCCCGCTGCCGCAGCAGCGTCGACGAGCGTCTCGTCGAGGCGCAGGATCGTGTAGGTGTTCCGGCCCCAGGGCAGGGGCTCGACGAGGGTGTCGAACTCGACCCACGTGCCGTCCGGCGCCATGCCGCCCATCCTCGCTCAGGTGCTGGTGCCGGTGAGATCCCTTGACAGCCCCCAGGCCCCCGAGGATTCTCGCTCGCAGGGCTGAACGCTCGTCCAGGTGCGCCGGTCCACCCAGCCGAGGGAGGGCCGATGCCCCCGAGACGTCGTCAGTGCGCCGCCATGCAGGAGTACGAGCGGCTGCTCGAGGAGCAGCCGTCGTTCCGCCGCAACCAGCAGCGCGCGGAGCAGTTCACCGCCCGCGCGGTCATGTCCGGGCAGGCCGAGCGGGTCGCGCGCCGGCTGGTGACGATCCCGGTCGTCTTCCACGTCGTGCACCGCACCGGGCCGGAGGACGTCAGCGCGGAGCAGCTCCGCAGCCAGCTCGACGTCCTCAACCGCGACTTCCGCGCCACCAACCCGGACATCGCCCAGGTGCCCGCCCCGTGGCAGGGGCTGGTCGCCGACGCCAAGATCGAGTTCCGGCTGGCGAGGCGCGACCCGGCGGGGAAGAAGACCGACGGCGTCGTGCGCGTGCAGACCGAGCGCCGCTCGTTCGGGCCCGGCGACGACGTCAAGCGGGCGAGCAGGGGCGGGTCGGCGGCCTGGCCGGCCGACGCCTACCTCAACATCTGGGTCTGCACCCTCGGCAACGGCCTGCTCGGGTACGCCCAGTTCCCCGGCGGCCCGAAGGCGACCGACGGTGTCGTCGTGCTGAACACCGCGGTCGGGACCGAGGGCACCGCGGCGGCGCCGTTCGACGGCGGCCGGACGCTCACCCACGAGATCGGGCACTGGCTCAACCTGCGCCACATCTGGGGCGACACCCTCGACTGCAGCGGCGGCGACCGGGTCCCGGACACCCCGAACTGCGAGGGCCCGAACACCGGAAAGCCGACCTTCCCGGTGATCACCTGCAGCAACGGCCCGCACGGCGGCATGTTCATGAACTACATGGACTACGTCGACGACGCCGCGATGTTCATGTTCACGGCCGGCCAGGTCACCCGGATGAACGCGTGCCTGGCCGGGCCGCGCGCGTCCTTCGCGCCGGCATGAGGAGCGACGACGTCACCGGCCGCTGGGTGCACGTGCACGAGGAGGATTCCGCGGACGAGATGGTGTTCCGCCCGGTCGGCACCCCGCTGCCGCCGGCGCGGGGCCGGATGGCGTTCGACCTGCGGGCCGACGGCACCTTCGCCGAGAGCGGCCTCGGCGCGAACGACGCCCCCGAGGAGGCCAGCGGCAGCTGGGACCTGACCGACGACACCCTCACGCTGAGCGAGGGGGCGACCCAGGGCGTACCCCGGCGGATGGCGGTCGTGGCCGCGGACGCCGAGCGCCTGGTCGTCCGCAAGCGGTAGCCGACCGGACCCGACCCGTCCTGCCCGCCCCGCCCGGACATGACAGCAGCGGATCACTGCCACCAGGTGGCAGTGATCCGCTGCTCTCCGTGGGTGGGTCAGCGTCGCTTGCGCGGGACGCAGGCCCGTCCGACGCGCACCTTCTCGCCCCGGTCGACCACGACCGTACGGCTGGCGTGGACCTCGCCGCGTCGGTCGGTGCAGGTGAGCTGCCAGGCCTCCTCGATGCCGCTGGTCTGCGGCGGCTCGGGGCCGGAGAAGGAGACCTCGCCCGACCACTCGCCGACGGCGCCCTCGTAGTTCTCGGCCGTCAGGGTGTACGTCCCGGCGACCGGGTCCGGGATCGTGATGACCTCGGGGTTGTCGAGCGTCGCGCCGGAGCCGACCGTCTCGCCGTCGGGGCCGGTGACGTAGAAGTCCCAGTCGGCGTCGTCGGGCCACTCGATGCTCACCGTGGCGAAGCCGTTGTCGGCCTCGGGCAGGCCCTGCACGTCGAAGGTGGTCTCCTCCGACCCGCCCTCCGCGGGCACGCCCGCGGGGTTGGTCAGGGTGATCGTGTCCTGGGGCGGTGCCTCGGGCAGGCGGCCGTACCGACCGGCGACCAGCGGCCGGGTCGAGGGGTTCACGTGCATCCGGAACCTCCCGCCGTCCGAGCGGTAGCGGGTCGTCAGGTGGTCCTCGAAGTAGATCTGGCTGCGGGTCGTGCCGTCGGCCTGCAGGACCGGCGAGGTGGGCGAGACGTGGGTCTTGCTCACCGTGACCGTGCGTCGTGCGGGCGCGCGTCCGATGACCTGGGAGTGGTACTTCGGCGCCATCGCCGCCTCCATCGCCTGGAGGTACGCCTCCCGGTTGCCCCCGCCGCCGCCGGCCGCCTCGGTCGTGCCGGTGTACTCACCGACCACCGCGTCCTCGTAGGCCGGGTGGAAGCCGTCCGGGCCGATCTCGAAGGTGTAGCCGAAGCCGCCGGTGACCCAGTAGCTCCAGTCCTCGGTCGAGCCGGAGGTGTCGTAGAGCTGGTACGAGGCCTGGCTGACGTAGCCGTTCTCCTCGGCCCACGAGTCGCCGAGCTCCTTGAGCGCGAGCTCGTCGGGGGACTTGCCGGTCGAGGCGATGGCCGGCGGTCGCAGGATCAGGTTCGAGTACGTGTGGTTGCTGATCATCATCGTGACCGCGCGCTCGGAGATCAGGCTGCGCACGGCGTCGCTCTCGGGCTCGCTGCCGGGGCCGTCGCCGCGGTAGGTGTCGCCCGACCAGCTGGTGCTCGCGCCCCCGCCGCCCCAGAAGCCGGGGTAGTTGCGGTTGAGGTCGGTGCCGCGCAGGCGCCCGGCCGGGTTCTCCTCGCAGGTGCCGCCGAGGTACTGCTCCGGGGTGTCCTCGGAGATCGAGCAGTTCTTGCGCTTCATCTCGTAGTCGAAGGTCGAGAAGTCGCCCAGCGGCTCGGCGCCGCGGGAGACCTTGAACCCGTCGACGTTGACGACGGGCACGATGATCAGCCGGGAGCCGCCGAGCAGCGTCCGGGCGCGGGCGTCGCCGTCGGCGTACGACTGGAGCATGTCGAAGCCGAACTCGAGGGTGTTCTCCGAGCTCGGCCACTCCCGCGCGTGGTGGGCGCCGAGCAGCAGGAAGGTCGGCTTGCCGTCGGCGACGGTGTCGGCGCCGGTGGTGATCTCCAGGCCCCGGATCGGCTCGCCGAGGACCGTGCGCCGCTCCAGGGTCAGCGGCCTGGTCAGCCTGGGGTAGCGCTCGGCGAGCATCCGCATGTCGGAGAGGTACTCGTCGTAGGTGCGGTAGGCGGTGCGACCGCTGGGCAGCGGCGACTCGTCGACGCGGGCGGCGTACGCCGCGTCGGCCTTGCGCTGGCGCTCGGCCTGCGCCTCGAGGTCCCGCACCTCGACGCTCCACGTGAATCCGGCCTCGCGCAGCAGCTCGCGGTCGGCCTCGTTGTAGAGCACGACCTCGATGCCGGACTTGTCGGCGTGCTCGGTCGGGTCGAGCCCGAGCGCGAGCACCTCGTTGCGCTGGGCGACGGTGGGGGCGTCGACCTTGACGACCTGCACGCGGTCGTCCGCGCCGTTGCCGGGCTCACCGCTGGCCGGTCCCGTGACCGCGGCCGAGGCGAGCGTGAGAGCGAGGGCGCCGGACAGTCCGGCGCCGAGCGCCGTCAGCCTTCGACGGCGCGATTGGAGTCGTGGACGCATGTTCTTCCTCCCGAGAGCGCGGTGCACCGGATGCTCCGCAGTGCGAGTCACCCAACACCGGACGGGGTATTTTGTCGAGAGGGTCCGGGAGGTCGGCGCGGACGACCTTGTCGGTGCTCGGGCCCGGTGCTACGTTGCCGCTCTCTCGGAGGGCGAGCGATGACCGATACACACGCGGACAGCCAGCAGTTCACCAGGGTCCTGGGGCGGTGGGACGTCCTGGCCGTGGCGTTCGGCTCGATGATCGGCTTCGGGTGGGTGGTCCTCGCCGGCGGGTTCCTCGAGGACGCGGGCACGGGCGGCGCGGCTCTCGCCTTCGTCCTCGGCGGCGTCATCATGGTGCTGGTCGGGCTGACCTACGCCGAGCTCGTCGCGGCGATGCCGAAGGCGGGCGGCGAGCACAACTACGTCCTGCGCGGGCTCGGCTCCCGCGCCGCCTTCGTCACCTCGTGGAGCCTGGTGCTCGGCTACGTCTCCGTGGTCGCGTTCGAGGCGGTCGCGCTGCCCCAGACCCTGCTCTACCTCGCACCGGACATGCTCGCGGGACGGCTATGGTCGGTCGCCGGGTACGAGGTCTACCTGTCCTGGGTGGCCGTCGGGATCGCGGGCGCGGTCGTGATCACGGCCCTGAACTACGTCGGCGTCCGGCCGGCCGCGGTCTTCCAGGGGCTCGCCGTGCTGTTCCTGCTCGCCGTCGGGGTGCTGCTGCTCGTCGGGTCCGCGGTCGGTGGCAGCGCGGACGACATGCGTCCGCTCTTCTCCGGCGGCGTCGGCGGCATCGTCGCGGTGCTGGTGGCGGTGCCGTTCCTGTTCGTCGGCTTCGACGTCATCCCGCAGTCCGCGGAGGAGATCGACCTGCCGTTCGCGATGATCGGCAAGCTGGTCGTCGTCTCGGTGGTCGCCGCGGCTGCCTTCTACGTCGTGGTGATGCTGACCGTCGGGTCGTCCCTCCCGCGCGGCGAGATCGCCGCCTCGACGCTGCCGGCCGCCGACGGCATGGCGGCGCTGTGGGGCAGCGACACCTTCGGCACGATCCTGGTCCTGGGCGGGGTCGCCGGCATCCTCACCAGCTGGAACGGGTTCCTGCTCGGCGCGAGCAGGCTGCTCTACGCGATGGCGGCCTCGGGGATGGTGCCGCACTGGTTCGCGAAGGTGCACCCGCGCTACCGCACGCCCAGCAACGCCCTGCTGTTCATCGGCGGCCTGTCGGTGCTGGCCCCGTTGTTCGGCGAGCAGATGCTGGTGTGGCTGGTGGACGCCGGCGGGTTCGCCATCGTGGTCGGCTTCTTCATGGTGTCCACGACCTTCGTCGTGCTCCGCCGGCGGGAACCGGGGATGGAACGCCCGTTCCGGCTGCGAGCCGGCCAGCCGCTCGGGGTGCTGGCCGCGCTGCTGTCGCTGGGCCTGGGAGTGCTGTTCCTGCCGGGCATGCCGGCCGCGCTGATCTGGCCGGCGGAGTGGGTCATCCTCGGCCTGTGGTGGGCGGCCGGCCTCGTGCTGATGCGGCGGCTGCCCCGGATCGGGCCCGGGGTCGGCGCCGAGGAGGAGCTCGTCGCTGCCGCACGGGCGGGTCGCTGAACCCCGGTGCGCCTCAGACGACCTTGCCCGGGTTCATCAGCCCCCGCGGGTCGAGCGCCCGCTTCACCGTCCGCATCAGCTCGCGCTCGACCGGGTCGCCGTAGACGTCGGCGAGGTCGCGCTTGGCCGAGCCGAGGCCGTGCTCGGCGGAGATGCTGCCGCCGAGCCTCGTCACCTCGTCGTAGATCGCGGCCGACAGCGCGTCCGCCCTGTCGCGCAGCACGGCGTCCGGGGCGCCCACCGGCTTCGACAGGTTGTGGTGCAGGTTGCCGTCGCCGACGTGGCCGTAGGTGATCCGGCGGACGCCCGGCAGCACCGCCTCCAGCGCCCGGTCGGTGGCCGCGACGAGCGCGGGCAGCGCGGCGATCGGGACCGTGACGTCGTGCTTGAGGCTGGGCCCGGCGTGGCCCTGGACCTCGGAGACGCCCTCGCGCAGGAGCCACAGCGCCGTACGCTGCGCCGGCCCGCCCGCGACCACGGCGTCGGCCACGAGCCCCCGCTCGTCGGCGGCGACCAGGACCTCCTCGAGCCGTGTCCCGAGGGTCTCGGTGACTGAACCGGCGAGCTCGACCAGGACGTACCAGGGGTGCGCCGCGGAGAACGGGTCGCGCGCGCCGGGGGCGTGGTCGAGCACCAGCCCGACCGCCTCGCGCGACACGACCTCGAAGGTGGTCAGGTCGCCGGCCGCGTGCTCCTGCGCGACCGCGAGCAGGGCGACCGCCGCAGCGACGTCGTGCACCGCGACCCACGCGGTCGCCCGCGCCGGGGTGGCCGGGAGGAGGCGGACGGTCGCCGCGGTGATCACGCCGAGCGTGCCCTCGGCGCCGACGAAGAGCTGCTTGAGGTCGTAGCCGGTGTTGTCCTTGCGCAGCGCGCGCAGCCCGTCCCACACCTGACCGTCCGGGAGCACGACCTCGAGCCCGAGGGTCAGGTCGCGCATCATCCCGTAGCGCAGCACGCCCGTGCCGCCGGCGTTCGTGGCCAGCACCCCGCCCACCGTGGCGGTGCCCTCGGAGCCGAGGGAGAGCGGGAAGAGCCGACCGACGCCGGCGGCCGCGTCCTGCAGTCCGCGCAGGGTCACCCCGGCCTCCACGGTCGCGCTGCCGCCGACCGGGTCGACGTCGCGCACCGCGCGCATCCGGCCCAGCCACAGCACCAGCTGGGACCCGGAGCCGTCGGGGACGCAGCCGCCGCAGAGACCCGTGTTGCCGCCCTGCGGCACGAGCGCGACGCCGGCCTCGTGGCACAGGCGTACGGCGGTCGCGACGTCGGCGGTCGAGCCCGGGCGCAGGACGGCCGGGGTGCTCCCGCGGTGGGCGCCGCGCCAGTCGACGACGTGGCCGGCGACGTCGTCGGGGGAGGCGGCGGCGGTGAGCACGCCGGCCGACCCGAGCGCGGTGGTGAGGGCGTCGAGCAGGCGGTCGGGGACGGTCACGTGGCCTCCAGGGGCGGGCGGGGCGGTCATCAGCCGAGCAGCAGCGCGATCAGCAGCGCCACCGGCAGGCAGCCGAGCGTGGTGACGAGCACGACCTCGCGGGCCAGGGTCTCGCCGACGCGGTAGCGGGTGGAGTGCAGGAAGATGTTCTGCGCGGTGGGCAGCCCGGCGACGATCACGACGCCGAGCAGGGCGCGGCCGTCGAGGCCGCAGGCGGAGCCGACCGCCCACGCCACGATCGGCATCACGCCGAGCTTCAGGACCGTGGCGAAGACGACCTCTCGCCGCTGCCCGGCCCGGCCGAGCGGGGGGCTGAGGCGGAGCGCGGCGCCGTACGACAGGAGCATCGCGGGGATGGCGAGGCCCGCCAGCAGCGCGACCGGCTGGCCGACGATCGTGGGCAAGGTCCATCCGGAGACCGCGAGGACCAGCCCGATCGCCGAGCCGATGGTCAGCGGGTTGCTGGCCAGCCGCTTCACGACGGAGGCGGCGTTGGTGCCGCGGCCGGCGCGGCGGTCGAGGAAGGCCAGGCTCAGCGGCTGCACCACCAGCACCTGCACCAGCAGGGTCGGCACGACGACCGCGGCGTCGCCCACGACGTAGGCGCCGACGGCGATGCCGAGGTTGCCGGCGTTGACGTAGGACGAGACCAGGGCGCCGATCAGCACGTCGCCGCCCTCGTTGCGCCAGACCAGCCGGGAGACGAGCGCGAAGACCAGGAAGCAGGTCGCGAGCGAGAGCGCCGAGGCGACCACGTTGGCGGTGGTGTCGCGGCCGATCTCGAGCCGGCTGATCGTGGTCAGCATCAGCGCCGGGGTGGCCACGAAGAACGACACCTCGGCCAGGGTGCGCTGCGCGCGCTCGTCGATCACGCCACGGTGGGCCAGGAAGGCGCCCGCGCCGATCACGGCGAGGATCGTGGTGAAGCCGGTCAGCAGGTCCACGTGTGGTCTTTCCCGAGAGTGGTGCGGTGATGCCCGGACGGCACTGGACGATGCCCGTCGGCGCTGCCTACGGTCCGGCCGTGACCCAGTCTCCCGCAGTCGTGACCGTCGGCCCGCTGATGCCCGACCTGGTGACAGCGCTCGAGGAGCGGTACGCCGCCTGCCCGCTCGAGGCGCTCGACCCGACCGGGGACGGGAGCGGCGCGGGGGTACGGGTCGCGGTGACCACCGGACGTACCGGCGTGCGCGCCGACACCCTCGACCGGCTGCCCGACCTCGGGGCGGTCGTGCACTTCGGGGTCGGCCACGACCGCACCGACCTGGAGGCGCTGGCCGCGCGCGGGGTGGTCGCCTCGACCACGCCGGACGTGCTCACCGACTGCGTCGCCGACACCGCGGTCGGCCTCGTCATCGACGTGATGCGGCGGCTGAGCGCGGCCGACCGGTTCGTCCGGCGCGGGGAGTGGGCGCGGCCGGGCGGCGGGTCGTACGCCTTCCCGCTGACCCGCAAGGTCAGCGGTGCGCGGGTCGGGATCCTCGGGCTCGGCCGGATCGGCAAGGCCGTCGCTGTGCGGCTGGAGGCGTTCGGGTGCGCGGTGTCCTACACCGGCAGCGGAGCGCAGTCGGGCGTCGACCTGCCGTACGTCGCGGACCTCGCCGAGCTGGCCCGGGAGGTCGACGTGCTGGTGCTGACCTGCGCGCTCACCGACCGCACCCGCGGCGCGGTCGACGCGACCGTCCTCGACGCGCTCGGCCCGGACGGGTTCCTGGTCAACGTGGCCCGCGGCGCCGTGGTCGACGAGGCCGCGATGGTCGCGGCGCTCGAGGGCGGACGGCTCGGCGGGGCGGGCCTCGACGTGTTCGCCGACGAGCCCCAGGTGCCCGCCGCGCTGCTGGAGCGCGACGACGTGGTGCTGCTGCCGCACCTGGCCAGCGGCACGGTCGAGACCCGGGCCGCGATGCGCGACCTGGTCCTGGCCAACGTGGCGTCGTTCCTCGACGACGGCACGCTGGTCACCCCGCTCGGCTGAGACGGACGACGTCACGAGTCGCGCAGCCGGACGTGCTCGCCGGTGATCGAGTCGACGTCGGGCGTGCCGAGCAGGCACATCGTGCGACGCATCTCGGCGACCAGCAGCGCCAGGGTCTTGTCGACGCCGCGCTGCCCGCCGACCATCAGCCCGTAGAGGTACGGCCGCCCGACCAGCACCGCGCGGGCGCCGAGGCCGAGGGCCGCGACGACGTCGCCGCCGTGGCGCACGCCGGAGTCGACGTAGACCTCGGCGGTGCCGCTGACCTTCGCGACGGCCTCGGCGACGGGGGCGACCAGCTCGAGCGGGGCGGGGGAGCGGTCGAGCTGGCGCCCGCCGTGGTTGGAGAGCACGACGGCGTCGGCGCCGGCCTCGACGCAGGCGACCGCGTCGCCGACCGACAGGATCCCCTTGACCACGACCGGCCCGCCCCACTGCTCCTTGATGCCCGCGACGTCGGCCGGGCGCAGGGTCTGCTCGCGCAGCTCGTTGGACATGCCCCACCGGCCGTACGGCGACCCCTCGGGGAAGGTCGCGAACCGCAGCGGCTCGGTGGTGAGGATGTTCGAGACCCAGCCGGGGTGGCGGGCCAGGCCGGCCAGCGTGCGCGCGGTGAGCGCCGGCGGGATGGCGAACCCGTTGCGCACGTCCTTGCGCTTGAGCCCGGTGACGGTGGTGTCCACGGTGATCATCAGCGCCTCGTAGCCGTGCTCGCGGGCCTGCGCGACGTGCTCGGCGGTGACCGCGCGGTCCTTCATCACGTAGAGCTGGAACCAGTTCCGCCCGCCGGGCGAGGCGTCGGCGACGTCCGCCGCGGAGGCGGTGGCGTAGGTGGAGAGCGTGTAGGGCAGCCCCGCCCCGGCCGCGGACGCGGCGACCGCGCGCTCGCCGGTGTGGTGGGACAGGCGGGTGTAACCGGTGGGTGCGAGCACGACCGGCGCCGCGGCCGGCCGGCCCAGGATCGTGGTGGCGGTGCTCGGCTCGGGCACCTGCCCGAAGGTCGTCGGTCGCAGCTCGACCCGGTCGTACGCCGCCCGGTTGCGCGCCAGGGACACCTCCGCCTCGGAGCCGCCCGCGACGTAGTCCCAGACCGCGGCCGGGACCCGTCGCCGGGCGCGCTCCTCGAGGTCGTCGATGCTCAGGCAGCGGGCGAGGCGGCGCTCGACGGGGTCGCGGTGGGCGTCGCGCAGCTGGAGGAACGGGCGCAGGTCGTCCCAGCGGGGGAGCTGGCGCGGCGGGGGCTGGATCGGCGCACTCACTGGCGCTCCTCGAAGTCGTAGGATAAGTTTGCACTCATCATACAAGTTGCTCCACTCCGAGGGGAACCGCCCGTGTCCGACACGATCCGCAGCCTGAAGCTCTCCCACGTCGTCCTGCCGCTGGAGACGCCCGTCAGCGACGCGAAGGTCCTCACCGGCCGGCAGAAGCCGCTCACCGAGACCGTCCTGCTCTTCGTGGAGGTCACCACCGAGGACGGCTTCGAGGGCATGGGGTTCAGCTACTCCAAGCGTGCCGGCGGCCCGGCGCAGTTCACGCACCTGCGCGAGGTCGCCGAGGTCGCGATCGGCCAGGACCCCTCCGACATCGACCGGATCTACCAGTCGCTGATGTGGGCCGGCGCGTCCGTCGGCCGCTCCGGCGTCGCGACCCAGGCCGTGGCCGCCCTCGACGTGGCGCTGTGGGACCTCAAAGCCCGCCGCGCCGGCCTGCCCCTGGCGAAGCTGATCGGGGCGTACCGGGACTCGTGCCAGGTCTACAACACCTCGGGCGGCTTCCTGCAGGCGTCGGTCGAGGAGATCAAGGAGAAGGCGACCGCCTCGCTCGAGATGGGCATCGGCGGCATCAAGATCAAGGTCGGGCAGCCCGACTGGCGCGAGGACCTGCGCCGCGTCGAGGCGGTCCGCGAGCACCTCGGCGACGGTCCGATGATGGTCGACGCCAACCAGCAGTGGGACCGCGCCCGCGCCCGCCGGATGTGCCGCGAGCTCGAGCAGCACGACCTGGTCTGGATCGAGGAGCCCCTCGACGCGTGGGACGCCGTCGGCCACGCCGACCTCAGCCGCGTCTTCGACACCCCGATCGCCACCGGCGAGATGCTGACGTCGGTGCCCGAGCACATGGCGCTGGTCGACGCCGGCTACCGCGGCATCGTGCAGCCCGACGCCCCCCGCATCGGCGGCATCACCCCCTTCCTGCGCTTCGCGACCCTCGCCGCGCACGCCGGCCTCGCGCTGGCCCCGCACTACGCGATGGAGATCCACCTCCACCTCGCCGCCGCCTACCCGACCGAGCCGTGGGTGGAGCACTTCGAGTGGCTCAACCCCCTCTTCGACGAGCGCATCGACATCCACGACGGCCGCATGTGGGTCCCCGAGCGCGCCGGCCTCGGCTTCACGCTCAGCGACCAGATGCGGGCGCTGACGAAGGACACGGTCACCATCGGCTGACGGTGGTCGAGGAGCGAGCGCCGGCGAGCGTCGAGACCCAGCGACCACGACGTGATGAGGTACCCCCGTGAAACCCACCGGCACCCTGACCCACCGCGTGGTGTCCGGCCTCAAGGACGCCATCCTGAACGGCGAGCTCGACCCCGGCTCCAAGCTCCCGTCCGAGGCCGCCCTCGTCGCCGAGTACGGCGTCTCCCGCACCGTCGTCCGCGAGGCGGTCTCACGCCTCCAGGCCGAGGGCCTCGTCGAGACCTTCCAGGGGCGCGGGTCGTTCGTGCTGACCGTCCCGGAGCCGTCGACCTTCTCCCTCGAGTCGTCCGCGATCCGCACCCACCACGACGTCCTGGCGATGGTCGACTTCCGGATCGGCGTGGAGAGCGAGGCCGCTGCTCTGGCCGCCGCCCGGGTCACACCTGAGTCGGCGAAGGCGGTGCAGGCCGCGCTGGCCCAGCTGACCGAGGCCGGCCACGAGGGAGCGGTCGAGGCCGACTTCGCCTTCCACCGCGCCGTCGCCGCCGCGACCGGCAACCGGTTCTACCTCGACCTGCTGGACTCGCTCGGCCCGATGATGATCATGCTGCCGAGGACCCGGCTCTCGGACGAGTACTCGCTCTCGGACGCCGTCCACGTCGAGCGGGTCCACCGCGAGCACGAGCAGGTGGCGGCCGCGGTCGCGGCGGGTGACGCCGAGACGGCGCGCGCGGCGATGCGGGTGCACCTGGGAAGTACGCGTCGTCGGTTGTCGGCGGGCGGCTGAGGAGTCCGACTAGGCTCGGGTGATCCGGTCTCGACCTCAGGAGGTCCCGTGGCTCGCGAATCGACAGGCAGGATGCCCGCTGGTGCCGACGACGTGGCCCGGGCGGCCGAGCCGAGCGACGAGCGCTACAACAAGCAGGGCAAGCTCCGCTCCGCCGTCTACGACGAGGAGATGGCGCGCCTGCAGGAGCAGCTCGTGCTGCTGCAGTACTGGATCCAGTCCCAGGGCCTGAAGGTCCTGGTGATCTTCGAGGGGCGCGGCTCGGCCGGCAAGGGCGGGGTGATCAAGCGGATCACCGAGCGCACCTCGCCGCGCACGGTGCGGGTGGTCGCGCTCCCCAAGCCGACCGAGCGGCAGCGGACGCAGTGGTACTTCCAGCGGTACGTGGAGCACCTCCCGGCCGCGGGCGAGATGGTGATGCTGGACCGCTCCTGGTACAACCGCTCGAACGTGGAGTGGGTGATGGACTACTGCTCCGAGGAGGAGCACCAGGAGTTCCTGCGCAGCTGCCCCGAGTTCGAGCGGATGCTGGTGCGCTCGGGGATCCACGTCATCAAGTACTGGTTCTCGGTGTCCTTCGAGGAGCAGCGCAAGCGCTTCGAGGCCCGGAACGCCGAGCCCCTCAAGCGCTGGAAGCTCTCGGACATGGACCTTGCCGAGCACGAGCTCTACGTGCGCTACTCGATGGCCAAGGACACCACCTTCCAGTTCACCGACATCAAGCAGGCGCCGTGGTTCGTGGTGCCCAGCGACGACAAGAAGGCGGCGCGGCTGAACTGCATCAACCACCTGCTCTCGCAGTTCGACTACGTGGACATGGCCCCCGACGTCGTCGAGATCCCGGAGATGCGCCAGGAGCCCTACGTGCGCCCGCCGATCCACGAGCAGACCTTCGTGCCGCACCTCTTCTAGACGCCTGGTCGCCCGTCGGCTCGGACGGTCGCGCCGCCGCCCTGAGCGGGTTCACCTGGGGGAGCTCGACGGCCCGCGTCGTCCTCCCGTGGGTACGCGCCTCGTCCAGCACCGACCGCAGCCGGGTCGCCGAGGCGCTGCTGGACCCGCGCCAGGCTGGCGCGGTGCAGGGCGGCTTGGCCGAGGAAGCCCATGGCGGCGAACCCGTCGGCAGCTCGGGCGAGGGCGCGCGCGGCGTCGCGGTAGCGCTGCTCGGCCCGGGCGATCCCACCGAGCATGGCCTCCGGCGTGCCTCAGCCCCCACGAGTCCTTGACCGGCCGAAGGAGTCGGACCGCCTCGCAGGCGTCCTGGGTCGCGGTGGCCGACTCACCTGCTGTGTGCAGGTGCGGCCGCATGCGTACCTTCGGACCACCGACAACCGAAGGAAGCGCCTCATGGGTCTCTTCAAGGTCAGCAGAACTCCGCAGGCACAAGCAGAACGGGACCTCAGGATCACGGGCCGGATAAGCCATCGGAGCCTCCGAGAGCTCCAGGACCAGCTGCACGCCGTCGGAGACCTCGGCCTCGATCTGGACGAGGCGCTGCGCAGCCCGAGCCAACGCCAGAAGGTCGACATCACCACGCTGATCAAGGCGTTGGCCGTCGCGACGGAAACTGCCGAGCTGGCGCTCGCGGAGGTCGTCGCACTCCGACAGGCTCTCGAGTGACCTGACGGGCAGTGATCGAGGGGGCCGTCGACCGCGACATGACGACGTTGCGGTGGAAGGGCGCTGGTGAATGCCGACCCGTGACTACGCCTGCTCGGCGCCCCATCGTCCCAGCGCCTCGATCGCCTCGCGCAGGGCCAGTCCGCGATCGGTCAGCGCGTAGGCCCGCGTGTTGTGCCGCAGCGGCAGTCGGCTCAGTACGCCTGCCGCTTCCAGCTCACGCAGTCGGGTGGCGAGTATGTTCGTCGGCACCCCGAGATCGCGCTGCAGATCGCCGTAGCGCTGCGGTCCGTCGAGCAGCCGCCCCACGATGAGCAAGGCCCATCGCGCTCCGAGGATGTCGAGGGCCGCGGCGAGGTCGCTCACGCGGTCGGATCGGTGTCCGGCTTCATCCAGAACGGCGAGTAGTGGTAGCCGTCGGGGTCATCGAACTGGCGCTGGTACATGAAGGGGTAGTCGTCGGTGTCACCGCTGCGCCCGCCGGCCCGCTCGGCCCGCTCGACGAGCCCGTCGACCGCCTCACGGCTGCCGAGATCGAACGAGACGGTGACCTTCGACGGTGTGTCGGGTCCGCCGACCAGCTCTTCGACGCCGCCCACGGCTGCGTACATCTCGCGGCTGCCGAGCATGACGTACTGCTCTGGAGCGATCGCGAAGCACGACACGTTGTGGTCGGACATCTCGGGGTCGAGGGTCCAGCCAAGGGCGGTGTAGAAGGCGGTCGCACGTTCGACGTTCTCGACGGGGCAGGTGATGAAGAGGCTCATGCGCGATACTTGCAAAATACAAGTGTGGCGTCAAGGAAGATCAACGGCCGCACGAACGGGCGTGGCAGGTCAGTACTGGACGTAGATGCTGAGCTCATCGCCGTTGATCTGGGAGCCGACCTCCACCGAGTGCGGGTCGAGCAGGAGCCACGGGTATCGCTTCGCGTCTGCGACGCCCATCTCCACCGCAAGGTCGTGGGGAGACTGGCCTGGGGCGGGTGTCAGCACGATCTGTCGCCAGCATCCGCCCGAAGCGCATTCCTTCGTGTCACTCGCAATCTGGGCGCCCGAGGTGATGACTGGAATCCGCGAGCGGGGTGGCACGCTGCCCTGACTAGCCATCAGGGCGAGGTAACCCGCCCAGACCGCGTACGCCAGCGCGAGTACTGCCAGGGTTCCGAGGACGCCTGAGGCCCAGTAGAGCCGACCCGGCCCGCGGGTGCCGGGCCTCATCGCCATACCCAGGAACCTACGTCGACAGCGCGTGTCCGCACATCGGCAGATCCGGATGTCTACCCGGCGCTGAGAGCCAGCGGTTCGCGTCAGTCGCCAGCCACCCGTGACAGGCGGTCGCCCACCGCGACCCCGCCCGGCTCCACCACCTCGGCGTAGACGCCGAAGCAGGCGCCGGGGCCGAGCACGGACTCCTGGCGGCCGCGGTAGCTCGAGATCATCCGCAGCGTCTGCAGGTCGACCACGCCCGAATCGGGATCCCGGGTCGTCGCCGCGCAGCGCTTGACCGGACCACGGACGCGCAGGACGGCGCCGCCGACCTGGAGCAGCTCCCCGCCCCAGGAGTCCTCGACGTGAGGGCCGCCGCCCTCGAACTCGACCAGCATCCGGAACCGCCGCGAGTCGACCTCCGCCAGCTCCGCCCGGGCGGCCAGCTCGGCCACCGACGCGGTTCCGAGCAGCGTCACCGGCTCGACGTCGAACGCCGACCCGCGGGCTCGTACGAGCTGGACCTGTCGACCGGCGGCGTCGGAGAAGAGAGCGCCCCAGGTCGGGTCCGCGACGACGTCACCCGCCAGCCTGCGCAGTCCCCACATGTCGGTGTCGACGCTGTCGCCTTCCTCGACGAGACCGCGGTGGAGCACCTCGTCCCCACGCCTCACCTCGAGGTGCCCGGTCTCCGCGTCGTACGTCGCGC
The DNA here is from genome assembly GCF_018459925.1 of Nocardioides aquaticus. NCBI lineage: Bacteria > Bacillati > Actinomycetota > Actinomycetes > Propionibacteriales > Nocardioidaceae > Nocardioides > Nocardioides aquaticus. The sequence continues at coordinate 4,288,440 of NZ_CP075371.1, read as the reverse complement.
TCAGGCCGTACAGGCCGGGGTTGCGCGTACAGCTCTGCAGGCCGCCCTCGTCATCGACCAGGAAGAAGAGCCGGTCGCCGGCGGCGCCCTGCGTCGTCAGCTCGATCGAGTCGGGGTGGTGGAGCATCAGGCCCTTGACCGGCGTGGTCGAGAGGCGGGTGACGGTGTACTCGGGCGGCACGTGCCCAGCCTCCCACGACGCCACGTCGCACCGAGTGGGGCGAAACCCCTACCTGCACCCCGATCTGCTCCTACGCTCTGCGCATGGGCGCAGCGACTGCTCGGACACTGGTCGCTCGGCCGCGCCCGGCCGGATCCCTGGCGGAGCTGCCGCCGGCGTACTGGTCGCAGATGCGCCGGGTCTGCTCGCCCGGCCGCCCGCACGTGCTGATCGACCACGTGCTCGTCGGCCCGAGCGGCATCTACCTCATCCGCTACCTGCCTGCGGAGCCCGACGAAGCCTGCCTGGACGCCGCGGCCCTCGCGGACTACGCCGCCGTCGTCGCCGGTCTGGCGCTGCCTCGCTACCGCGACCGGTGCCGGCCGGTCCTCTGCTTGCGCGGAGGTGCCGAGCGGGCCGACGAGGTGGACGGCGTGCTGGTCGCCTCGGTGGGCGCGCTCGAGCACGTCGTACGTTTCGCGACGCCGGTGCTGTCGTCCTCGGAGGCCCGCCAGGCGTACACCGCACTGCGCGCGGACCTGGTCGACGTCCCGCCCGAGGTCGACACCTCGCGCCGCCGGCTGCGGGCCGTGGTCCGGATGGCGGCGGCGTCCGCCGCGGTGGCCGCCGTCTCCGTCGGCGCGCTGCTGCTCGGCCCGGACGCGATGGAGCTGCTCGCCGGCCGCGGCTGAGCGCGTGCACGAACCGAGGGGCCGCGGGCGCCCGTCACGTCCTGGTCCGGGTCAGAGGTCGCGCACGGTGAGCACGTTGTCGCCGTGGGCGGTACCCCGCTCCACCTCGCCCGTCTCGCGGAAGCCCAGCTTGGCCAGCACCCGGCGCGACGCGGTGTTCCAGTCCCACACGTGGGCCCACAGGCGCCGGTGCCCTTGCTCGTCCGCCCAGGCGAGCACGGCCCGGCCTGCCTCGGTCGCGTACCCGTGGCCGTGGGCGGCGCGCAGCAGCTCGTACGCCAGCTCCGGCTCGTCGTCGGGACCGTCGTCGCCGGCGAGGAGACCGCAGTAGCCGATGACCTCGCCGGTGGACTTCAGCTCGACCGCGAGGATCCCCGGTTCGCCACCGAGGCGCGCGGCGACGTCCGCCACGCTCGGACGGCCCTCGGCGTCGATGCGACGGTGCGGTGGCACGCGGGGGTCGCGCTCGGTCCAGAGCCGCCGGTAGACGGCGGCCTCCTCTGCACGGCGGGGGCGCAGGACGAGGCGGTCGGTCTCCATGACGTCCAGGATGGGGGCTAGCGGGACGCCGACGCGCGAGGAAGCGCCAGGACCTCGACCGGCCGGCCGGCGCGGCTACGACGCAGGCCGGGCGTCAGGGCGAGGGTGACCGCGACCGAGGCCACCGCCATGAGCGACATCGCGACCCCGGCTGCGTGGGCGTCGGCACCGAGCAGGGTCGCGACGAGGCCGGCCGCGAGGGCGCCGATCCCCTGCATCGCCATCATGCCGAGCCCGTTCAGGCCCAGGACGTGTCCCCGGATGTCGGCGCCGGTACGGGTGATCAGGCGCTCCTGCAGCGGGAGGCTCGCGCAGTAGCCGACGGACGCGAGGGCGGCGAGGAGGCAGGCCGTCACGACACCCGGCTGCAGGAAGAACAGCAGCCAGGGGACGGCGAGCAGGAGCCGCGCGGGCTCGACCAGCCGGTCCCGCCAGCCCGGTGGCACGAAGCGACCCATCGCGACGTCGCCCGCGAGCATCCCGACGGCGGTCGCGGCGAAGAGGAACCCGGCCCGCTCGCCGGCGTACGGCACGATCAGCGCCTCGCAGCCGACCACCAGCCCGTTCGGCACCCACAGGGCGAGGTAGACCGGGCGCAGCGTCGAGGACCCGAGGACCAGCCGGTTGACCGCCCTGCTCCGGGGCACCGCGCGACCCGTGCTCCGGGGCGGGTGGTCCGCCAGGCCCAGGCGCACCAGCACCACGACGGCCAGGGCGGTCGCGGCGGCACCGAGGAACATCTCCGAGGTGCTGAACACGAGGACGAGCGCCCCGCCCAGGCCGTACCCGGCGACCTGCATGACGCCGACCGCGACGTTGATGGTCGCCCGGCCGAAGACGAAGGCCCCGTCCGGGAGGATGTCGGCCACCAGCGCCATGGTGCTGCCGCCGAAGGCCGAGAGCAGGACCCACGGCACCAGCAGCAGGACGAACCGCGCCACGAGCGGGAGAGCCGGGATCGCCTGCGCGGCGAACGAGGCCGCCTCGATCGCGGCGACCAGTGCGATCGACGTACGCGGGCGCCACAGGTCGCTCAGCGACAGCAGGAACCACGAGCACACCAGCCGTACGAGCGGACCGCCGAACATCACGAACGCGGTCACCAGCGGCGAACCGGTCTCGGCGTAGGCGAGCGTGCCCAGGGCGAGGCTCCCGACCGACGCTGCGCCGACCATCAACGACGTGGCCCCGAACAGCACGCGGAACTCCGCGACGCCGAACAGCTCCCGGTAGGTCCGCACGGGCCGAGCGTGGACCAGCCGCAGGTGGTGACGCTAACGTTTCGTCGGGAGGCGAAACATGGGGACCTGGAACGTGCCGGCGGACGTCCTGGCCGCAAGCGGTTTCGGCATCTCCCCGAAGGCCGAGGTCGTCGCCGCCCTGGGGGCGCTGCTCGCCCCGCGTTCACCGGAGCAGCGGGCGTTCAGCAGCGCCCACCGGGCGGGGTTCGAGCAGTGGCTGACCGTCCACCCCACCGCGCGCGACCTGTTGGGCGCCAGCTTCCGTCAGTCCGGGCCCGGGGTGGCCGGCTGGATCGCCGACTACCTGGCCGATCCCGCAGACGTCGCGGACCCCACCTTCGAGCACGAGGTCGCCCTGGTCGCCGAGCTGACCGACGACGACGTCCGCGCCGACCTGCTCGAGACCACCGGAGCCCCGCTCACGCAGCGCCTGCTCGAGCCAGGTGTCCGCGACGTCGCCACCGAGGTGCTCCGGTGGCTGTGGACCCACACCGTCGAGACCGACTGGCCCCGGCGCGAGCGGGTCCTGCGCGCCGACGTCGTCGCCCGTACCGCCCAGCTCGCCTGGCACGGCTGGGCCGCCGTCCTCCGCGACCTCGGTCGGGACCGGGAGTGGGACGGTGACGGGCACCTCCGGATCAACCGCTACGACCTGCCGGCCCGCACGCTGCCCCCGAGCGCCCGGCTGATGTTCGTGCCGACCCACGACGACGGAAGCTGGGTCGGCTGGCGGGGCGAGCGCTACGCCGTCTACTACCCGGTCGCCGGCCGGCTCGCCTCCGTCGACGCCGCCCACGCCGAGGGGCTCAGCGCCCTGATCGGCGTCAACCGGGCCATGGTCCTGGCCCTGCTCGACGTGCCGCGGAGCACCTCCCAGGTCGGCGCCGTCAGCGGCCTCGCCCTCGGGTCGGTCGGCAGCCACCTGCGGATCCTGCTGGCGTCCGGTGCCGTCACCCGACGGCGATCCGGACGGGAGGTCCTCTACTGGCGGACGGCGCTCGGGGACGCGCTCGTCGCGTCGGGGTCCGCGCGGTGACCTCCGGCCCTCGACGGTCTGCGGCCCGGCTCGCCGGGCCGACCCGACCGCGGCGCCGCCGCTAGCGCTCCTTCGACCGCTCCGCCCACGCCGGCAGCAGCAGCGTCGCCGACGCCACCGCGACCAGCACCACCGCGAACACCCAGTACGACACGTCGCTGGTGCCCCGCGCGAACCCGGCGACCACCATCACGCCGCCCGCGACGTACAGGACGACGGCGGAGGCGAGGCTGCCGGCGATCCGGATCCGGCGGGGCAACGACGACACGGGACTCAGCGGCTGGTGAGCGAGGACGCCTTCTTGCTCGCGTTCTTCGCGGCCCGCTTGGTGGCCTTGCGCGACGACTTCACGCCGGACCTCGCGGCGCCGGTGACGCCTTGGGCGACCAGGGTCATCCCGGCGCCGACCAGCCACACGTCCTTGGCGACGCCGATGCCGTCGGGGCTGGGGCGGATGCCGTCGTCCAGGGTCATCGACGGGGTCTTCAGGTACATCCCGAGCAGGCTCGCGCCGAACCCGGTCAGCGCGGCGCCGGCGACGGTCGAGCTGACCTTGGGCAGGAGCAGCGCGCCGCCCACGGCGATCTCGCTGTAGGCCAGCACCTGCGCGAAGGTCTTCGGCTTCATGTCCTTGAACACCGAGGGGTACGTGCCGGCGGCTGCGCCGTGCAGGAACTGTGCGGTGCCCTCGTCGGCGCCGAGCTTGCTGATGCCCGAGTTGAGGATGTAGGCGCCGGTGGCGACGCGGATCGGGATGTGGGTGGGGTTCATGCGGACTCCAGAGTCAGGAAGCAGGGAACCCCGACCATAGGCCGACGGCCCGGCCGTCGTTCCAACCCCTAGAGGTGCGACGACCGGCCCGTACGGGCGCCGCGCCGGCCGTGCGGCGCGACGCCGACCGGCTCAGAACTCCGACATCTTGTCCCAGCCGTCGCGGTCGACGTCGATGTACATGATGTCGGGGCGCTCGGCGATGTACTGCTTGGCGTCGCCGTCCACCCCGTTCTGGAAGTGGTCGGAGGCCACGTGCGCCTCGCCGGCCGCCTTGTCGTCGAAGGCCTCGATCGTGAGGATCGTGTCGGGGTCGTCGACGCTGCGGTAGTGCTCGTAGAACTTGTTGCCGGGCTCGGCGCGGGTCGCGTCGGTGTACGCCTGGCTGGCGGCGAGGTAGGCGTCCGCGGTGCCGGGCTTGAGCTTCTTCTTCACGGTGATGTAGATCAAGGCTTCTCCTCGGTCGGGGATGGGTCGGTCCGGGTTGGCACTCTCGCACGACCGGCCCGCCTGCCGGTCGGGTGAGAACCGGCCGCCCGCGCGCACGGTTGACTCGTCGCATGCGCATCTTCTTCACCGGCGGCAGCGGCAAGGCCGGCAAGCACGTCGCCCCCTACCTCGCCAGCCAGGGCCACCAGGTCACCAACGCCGACCTCACCCCGCTCGGCCACCCCGACGTCAACGACCTGAAGGTCGACCTCACCGACGCCGGGCAGACGTACTCCGCGATGGCCCAGATGGCCTCGATGGACGAGCTCGACCTGCCGTCGGTCCCCTCCTACGACGCGGTGGTCCACTTCGCGGCCATCCCGCGGATCCTGCTGACCCCGGACGCGACGACGTACGCGATCAACATCCTGTCGACGTACCACGTCCTCGAGGCGGCCACCCGGCTCGGGATCCCGAAGGTCATCTTCGCCTCGTCCGAGACGACGTACGGGATCTGCTTCGCCCAGGGTGAGCGCAAGCCGCTCTACGTGCCGGTCGACGAGGAGCACCCGGTCGTCCCGGAGGACTCGTACGCAATGTCGAAGGTCGCCAGCGAGGTGACCGCGCGCTCGTTCCACGCCCGCACCGGCAGCGACCTCTACGGCCTGCGCATCAACAACGTCATCGAGCCGCACGAGTACGAGGAGTACTTCCCCGACTACCTCGAGGACCCCTCGCTGCGCCGCCGCAACGTCTTCGCCTACATCGACACCCGCGACCTCGGCCAGATGGTGCAGCGCTGCCTGACCACCGACGGGCTGGGCTTCGAGGTCTTCAACGTCGCGAACGCCGACATGTCGGTGGCCGCGACGACCGACGAGATCCGTGAGCAGTTCTACGAGGGTGTCGAGCTGCGCCGCGAGATGGGCCGCGACGAGACGTTCTACTCGATCGACAAGGCGCGCCAGATGCTCGGCTTCGACCCGCAGCACTCGTGGCGGGACGTGCTGGCCGACCCGCGGGCCTGACGCCGCGGTGACGTGGGGGCTACGAGTCCCAGCTGGGGAGTCGTGGGTCAACGGACGCGCCGGGGCGCGTCGACCGACCCACGACTGCCCGTCCGGGGTCAGTCCAGGCAGAACTCGTTGCCCTCGACGTCCTGCATCACCTGGCACGACTCGTTGACTCCGTCGGCGCGCATCAGCCGGACCCGCCGGGCGCCGAGCTGCTCGAGGCGGTCGGCCTCGGCCTCGAGCGCCGAGACCCGGTCGTCCCCGGTGAGGCCGACCCCGACCCGTACGTCGAGGTGCAGCCGGTTCTTGCCCGCCTTCGCCTCGGGCACCCGCTGGAAGAACAGCCGCGGCCCGACGCCGGTCGGGTCCTGGCAGGCCCACGCCGACCCCTGCCGCTCCTCGGGCAGCGTCGCGTCGAACGCCTCCCAGGTCTCGAAGCCGGGCGGGGTCGGCGGGTCGACGTAGCCCAGCACCTCCTTCCAGAACGCGGCGACCGCGCGGGGGCTCGCACAGTCGAAGGTCACCTGCACCTGCTTCACCTCGGCCATGGGTCCACGGTGGCCCAGCAGCCCACCGGTCGTCCAGGCCCGACGGTCGTCAGGCCCACGGCCCTCCCGGGTGAGCGGTGCGGCCGCGGCGGGTGGCAGCGTGGGTGGGAGCCAGAGACACCGACGAGAGGGGCACGCATGAGCAGCCAGGACTCCGAGAACACCGGACGACTCGACGACGCCACCGAGGAGCAGGAGGAGTCGTCGACCACCGACGGTCCCGCCGCCGAGGGCGAGTACGACCCGGCGCAGGGCTCGCCCGCCGGCGCGCACCCGGTCGGGGAGGCGTACCCCGACGAGGCGCCCAAGGCGGAGTAGTCCGCGAGGGTCGTGTGCCTGGGAACGGTCGACACCGCGTCCTCGGGCACACGACCCTGCGTCGGCCTCCGTGCCCGGTCGGGGTGACCCTCACCAGCCGTGCCCCTGATAGGCATCAGCAGAGCCGCCTGCACGCGTGGCGCGGCGTACCCCGACCCGACAGGAACTCTCATGACCCTGCTCGACCCCGCCACCTGGACCGGCAAGATCCACCTCGACGGCTGGACCGCCGGCTCCGGCGGCGTGCAGGACGTGGTCGAGCCCGCCACCGGAGACGTCCTCGGGCAGGTCGGCGTGGCCGGTCCCGACGACGTGACCCGGGCCGCGACGCGGGCCGCGGCGGCGCAGGAGGAGTGGGCGGCGCGGCCGCCGGAGGAGCGGGCCGCCGTGCTGCGCCGCGCCGGTGAGCTGTGGGAGACCCACGCCGAGGAGGTCCAGGGGTGGATCGTGCGCGAGGCGGGATCCGTACCCACGAAGGCCGGGCTCGAGACCCACATCGCGGCAGCGGAGTGCTTCGAGGCCGCCGCGCTGCCGACGCACCCGCAGGGCGAGGTGCTGGCCTCCAACGCGCCGCACTGGTCCTTCGCGCGCCGTCGCCCGGTCGGCGTCGTCACCGTGATCGCGCCGTTCAACTTCCCGCTGATCCTCTCGATCCGCTCCGTCGCCCCGGCCCTCGCGCTCGGCAACGCCGTGCTGCTGAAGCCCGACCCGCGCACCGCGGTCTGCGGCGGCGTCGCGCTGGTGCGGGTCTTCGAGGAGGCCGGACTGCCGGCGGGCCTGCTGCAGCTGCTCCCGGGCGGTACGGACGTCGGGGTCGCCGTCGTCGAGGCCCCCGAGGTCTCGGTCATCTCCTTCACCGGCTCCACCGCCGCCGGCCGCAAGGTCGGCGAGGCCGCCGCCCGCCACCTCAAGCGCGCCCACCTCGAGCTCGGCGGCAACAACGCGCTCGTCGTCCTGCCCGGCGCCGACCTCGCGCTGGCGGCCTCGGCCGGGGCGTTCGGCTCGTTCCTGCACCAGGGCCAGATCTGCATGACGACCGGCCGCCACTTCGTGCACGAGTCGCTCTACGACGACTACGTCGCCGCGCTGGCCGGCAAGGCGGAGAACCTGCCCGTGGGCGACCCGTCGACCGACCAGGTCGCGCTCGGCCCGATCATCGACGGCAAGCAGCTCGACAACATCGACGCGATCGTCACCGAGTCGCAGTCGCAGGGCGCGCGCCTGGCCGCCGGCGGCCGGCGCGAGGGGCCGTACTACTACCCGACCGTGCTCGCCGACCTCACGCCCGACAACCGCGCCTTCGCCGACGAGATCTTCGGCCCCGTCGCGCCGGTCATGTCGTTCTCCACCGACGACGAGGTGGTGGGGCTGGTCAACGCCAACGAGTACGGCCTGTCGGTCGGCATCCTCGGCGACGTCGGGCGGGCGATGAAGATCGCCGACCGGGTGCGCTCGGGCAAGGTGCACATCAACGAGCAGACCGTCTCCGACGAGGCCAACGCGCCGTTCGGCGGCGTGGGCGCCTCCGGCACCGGCTCGCGGTTCGGTGGGGCGGCGGCCAACATCGAGGCGTTCACCGAGACGCAGTGGCTGACCGTGCGGCCGGACATCGCGCCGTACCCGTTCTGAGCGGGCCCGCGCTCGCGGGACGTCATGCGCAACCTGCTGCGGCTGAGCGTGGCGGTGTATGACGTCCCGAGCGTGCGCCGGCTCTGACCCCGGTCCCGCCCGCGTTCAGGCGCGCGCCGTCGACGCCCGCACGTGCGCCCGCTCGCCCTGCCGCCCGATCAGGCTGAGGAACTCGACCGGCCCGGCGCTGGTCGCCCCGAACCAGTGGGGGGTCTGGCAGTCGAACTCCGCAGCCTCTCCGGGCTTGAGCAGCAGGTCGTGCTCGCCGAGCACGAGGCGGAGCGTGCCGTCGAGGACGTAGACCCAGTCCCAGCCGTCGTGGGTGCGCTGCTCCGGGACGGCCGTGTCGTCGCCGCGCGGGACCACGAACTTGTACGCCTGGATCCCGCCGGCCCGCTTGGTCAGCGGCAGCATCACCCAGCCCATGTCGTTCCTGATCGGCCGCAGGTTGACCCGCGGGTTGCCGGTGGCGGGGGCGTCGACCAGCTCGTCCAGCGTGACTCCGTGGACCCGCGCGAGCGGCAGCAGCTGCTCGAGCGTGGGCCGCCGGAGGCCGGCCTCCAGCCGAGACAGCGTGCTCACCGAGATCCCCGTCTGGGACGCGAGGTCGGCGAGCGTGATGTCGCGCCGGGTGCGCAGCTGCTTGAGGCGGGCGCCGACGGCGTCGAGGGCGCGGTCGGTGTCGCTGGCGGCGAGGGGGGTGGTCATGGGGCGAGCGTACTCGTGGTTTTCCGTTTGGCAACATTGCTTGCCGATCCGCTCGGTGGCGACGCACGCTGGCGGCACACACCGAGCAGCGAGGAGGTGGCCGGGATGACCGACCACGACGAGAACACCAACGACACCCTGGACGTCGTCGTCATCGGCGGCGGCGCGGCCGGGCTCAGCGGGGCACTGACCCTGGTGCGCCAGCGCCGCAGCACCGTCGTCGTCGACGCGGGGGCGCCCCGCAACGCCCCGGCCGCGGGCGTGCACGGGCTGCTCGCGCTCGACGGCACCCCGCCGGCCGAGCTGGTCGCGCGGGGCCGCGCCGAGGTCGAGGGGTACGGGGGCCGCGTGGTCGACGACCGGGTCGTCTCGGTCGCCCACGTCGAGGCGGGCTTCGAGGTGACCCTCGCCGAGGGGGCGCCGCTGGTGGCGCGGCGGCTGCTCGTCGCGACCGGCCTGGTCGACGACCTGCCCGACGTCCCGGGCGTGGCCGAGCGGTGGGGCCGGGACGTCATCCACTGCCCGTTCTGTCACGGCTGGGAGTCGCGCGACCGTCGGATCGGCGTGCTGGCGGCCAGCCCGATGTCGGTGCACCAGGCCCTGATGATGCGCCAGCTCAGCGACGACGTGCGCTTCTTCGCCCACGGCGTCGAGCTGTCCGAGGACGACCGCGCCACGCTCGACGCGCTGGGCGTGCCGGTGTTCGACGGGGCCGTCGAACGGCTCGAGATCGAGGACGACGCGATCCGCGGCGTACGCCTCGCCCACGGCGCCGTCGTCGAGGTCGACGTGGTGGCGGTCGGGACCCGGCTGCACGCCCGCGCCGACTTCCTGGCCGGGATCGGCCTCGAGCCGGTCGATCACATGATGGGCACGATGCTCCCCGCCGACGCGGCCGGACGCACCCCCGTGCCCGGGGTCTGGGTGGCCGGCAACGCCACCGACCTGATGGCGCAGGTGAGCGGGGCGGCGGCGGACGCCGCCCGGGTCGCGGCACAGATCCACGGGGACCTGCTGATGACCGACCTGCAGGCCACGCTCGCCGCGCGGGGCGGGAAGGTGTCGGCATGAGCGACCGCGAGCACACGTTCGACCGCGACTACTGGGACGAGCACTACGCCGGGCCGGGCGTCGAGTCGCACCGCCGCGAGCCCAACCCGTACGTCGTCCGCGAGACCGCCGCCCTGACCCCCGGCACCGCCCTCGACGCCGGCTGCGGGGAGGGCGTCGAGGCGCTGTGGCTGGCCGAGCAGGGGTGGGACGTCACCGCCGCCGACATTGCCTCCGAGGTGCTGCGGAGGGCGCGCGGTCGTACGGCTCACGACGCCGCGGGGCGGGTCCGCTGGGTCGAGGCAGACCTGTCGACGTGGCAGCCCGCGGTGCGGCTCGACCTGGTGACCACCTTCTACGCGCACCCGACCATCCCGCAGCTCGACTTCTACGACCGCCTCGCCGGCTGGGTCGCGCCCGGCGGGACGCTGCTGATCGTCGGGCACGGCCACGGGCACGGGCACGGGCACGGCCACGGGCACGGCCACGGCCACGGGCACGGGCACGGTCCGCCGCCGGAGGCGACGGTGACCGCGGCGTCCGTCGCAGCACGCCTCGACCCCGAGCAGTGGGACGTCGTGACGGCCGAGGACACCTCCCGGGTCCACGTCTTCGACGGCGGGGAGAAGGTGCTCGACGACGTCGTCGTGCGCGCGACCCGGCGTACGTCCCCGGCCTAGTCTGGGGGAGTGGACCAGGACGCACGGGGTCGGTGGGGCTGGCGGAGGATCGGCCTGGTCGCCGCCGCACCCGCGGTGCTGGCGGGTGGCCTCGCGTTCTCGCTGCTCGGCCAGCCCGGGCCGGAGGACGTCGTCGAGGCGTACGCCGACACGATCCGCGAGGGCGACTGCGAGGGGTTCGCGGGCGGCTACCGCACCGACGACCCCCGCGAGCTGGCCGGCAAGCTCGACCTCTGTCGCCGTGGTGACGCCGGCCTGGAGCTCGTCGACTTCCGGGTGACGCAGGTCGACGAGTCGCCCTCCGGCCTGGCCGTCCCCGAGGGCGCGACCGAGGTCGCGCGGGTGGGCTACGAGGCGGAGGCGGCCGCGGCCGGCGCCACGGCACGCTACGACGGCGCGTTCCTCGTCGCGCGCTTCGACGGCGAGTGGAAGATCGTGGACGACGACGCATGAGCGCGTCGAGTCGAGGGGTCTCGAGACGCTCGCTTCGCCCGCTCCTCGACCAGCGGGGTTGCGCCCGCTCCTCGACCTCCGGGGCGTCACCAGCGTGAGGTGTTGACCTCGAAGCCCGGCTCGATGCTGCGCATGTAGACGGTGTCCTCGCGGCGGCGGACGCCGCAGGTCACCCACTGCTCGTGCAGCACGGCCAGCTTGTCGCGGTCCAGCTCGACGCCCAGGCCGGGGCCGGTCGGCACGTCGACGGCGCCGTCGCGGAACTCCAGCACGCCCGGGACCAGGAGGTCCTGGGTCTTCCAGGGGTAGTGGGTGTCGCACGCGTACGTCAGGTTCTCGCTCGAGGCGGCCAGGTGCACCATCGCGGCGAGGCTGATGCCGAGGTGGGAGTTCGAGTGCATCGACAGGCCCAGCCCGAAGGTCTCGCAGATGCCGGCCAGCAGCGCCGAGCGGCGCAGGCCGCCCCACAGGTGGTGGTCGGACAGCACGACCTGGACGGCGTCGGCGGCGATCGCGGGCGGGAGGTGCTCCATCGCGATCACGCACATGTTCGTGGCCAGCGGGAGGTCCGTCCGACGGGCCACCTCGGCCATGCCCGGGATGCCGGGGGTGGGGTCCTCGAGGTACTCGACCACCCCGGCCAGCCGCTCGGCGACCTTCACCGACGTCGCCGGGGTCCAGCCGCCGTTCGGGTCCAGACGCAGCGGGTGGTCGGGGAAGGCCGCGCGCAGCGCCTCGACCGCCTCGCACTCGACCTCGGGGGCGAACACGCCGCCCTTGAGCTTGAGCGAGGTGAACCCCCAGCCGTCGACCATCCGGCGGGCCTGGGCCACGATCCCGTCGGCGTCCAGCGCCTCGCCCCACGCGTCGGGCTCGTGGCCGGGGTGGGCGGCCCACTTGTAGAACAGGTAGCCGGCGAAGTCGACGCGGTCGCGGACCCTCCCGCCGAGCAGGTCGCTCACCGGCACGCCGGCCCGCCGGGCCTGCACGTCGAGGCAGGCCACCTCGAACGGCGAGTAGACCGTCTCCAGGGCGGAGTCGACGTCGAGCATCCCGCCGAAGCTCATCCCGGCACCGCCGTCGCCGGCGGCCAGGACCTGCGCGACGAGTCGGCGCAGGCCGGTCAGGTCGTACGGGTCGTGCCCGCCGAGGCGCGCGGCCACGGCCTGCAGGCGACCCAGCTGGGTCTCGTCCCCGTACGTCTCGCCGAGCCCCAGCAGACCGTCGTCGGTGTGCACCTCGACCACCGCGCGCAGCGCCCACGGCTGGTGCACGCCCACGACGTTGAGCAGGGGCGGGTCGGCGAAGGCGACCGGGGTGACGACGACGCGGCTGACCCGCGACCTGCTCCCGCCGAGGCCGGTCACCGCGGGGGCTTGACGGCCAGGATCGGCACGTCGAGGTCGAGCAGCAGCCGCTGCGCGTCGCTGCCCATGACCAGCTTGCCGACCGGCGAGCGGCGCTTCACGCCGATCACCACCAGCCGCGCGTCGTTGGCCTCGACCGCCGAGCTGAAGGCGGCGACCAGGTCGGCGCCGTGGTCGGCGCGGTCGACGCGCAGGGTCACGTCGAGGGCCCGGGCCCGCTCGACCAGCCCGGCCTCGGTGGCCTCGTCGACGAGGTGGCCGTCGACCAGCTGACCGCGGCGGGGGCTGTTCAGCAGGACCACCTCGTCGCCACGGGCGGCGGCCTCGTCGAGTCCGGCGGTGAGCGCGGCCTCGCCGCGCGGGGTCGGCACGTAGCCGATCAGGATCGTCATCGCAGGCTCTCTTCACGATCGGGAGTGGGGGGGGAGGCGGGCCCGGAGGGTCCGCCGGCTCGGGTACGTCGGGCCAGCAGCTTGCGCAGCAGCGGCAGCAGGATCACCAGGACCAGGAAGGCGAGGATCGTCCCGGAGATCGGGCGGGTCACGAAGCCGGTCGGGTCGCCGCCGAAGATCAGCAGCGAGCGGCGGATGCTGTCCTCGACCAGGGCGCCGAGCACGAAGGCCAGGACCAGCGGGCCGGGCTCGAAGCCGACCTTCTTCATCAGGTAGCCGATGATCCCGAAGACGATCATCACGAAGATGTCGAAGACCGAGTTCCGGATCGTGTAGACGCCCAGGATCGTGATCAGGGCGGTGATCGGCGCGAGGATCGCGGGGCGCACCCGCAGCACGCGGACGAAGACGCCGACCAGCGGGATGCTGAGGATCAGCAGCATGATGTTGCCGAGGTACATCGAGTTGATGACGCCCCAGAAGACGTCGGGGCGCTCCTCGAGCAGCTGCGGCCCGGGCGTCACGCCCAGCACGAGCAGTGCGCCGAAGAGGATGGCCATCGAGGCGTTGGCCGGGATGCCGATCGTGAGCAGCGGGATGAAGGAGGAGGTCGCCGCGGCGTTGTTGGCGGTCTCGGGGGCGGCGACGCCCTCGATCGCGCCGCGGCCGAAGCGCGAGGGGTCCTTGGCGCGCTTCTTCTCCGCGGCGTAGGCGACCAGCGAGGCCATCACCGCGCCGCCGCCGGGCAGGATGCCGAGGAAGAAGCCGATCACCGAGCCGCGCCCGATCGCGCCCGAGGACTGCTTGAGCTCGCCGCGCGAGGGCCACACGTTGGCGACCGGCGCGGGCGCCTGGACCTTGCCGTGGCGCTGCTCGAGGTTGTGCAGGATCTCCCCGACGCCGAAGAGGCCCATCGCGACGACCACGAAGTCGATGCCGTCGGAGAGCTGGAGGCTGTCGAAGGTGAAGCGGCTGGCGCCGGTGAACCCGTCGCGGCCCACGGTGGCCAGCAAGAGTCCCAGGGCCGCGGCGACCAGCGCCTTGATCATGTTGCCGTTGCCGACGGTGGCGACGAGCAGCACGCCGAGCAGCGCCAGCGCGGCGTACTCCGGCGGGCCGAAGTCGAGGGCGAAGCCGGCGACGACCGGGGCCAGGAAGGTCATCCCGACGATGGCGACGGTGGCCCCGACGAACGAGCCGATCGCGGCGATGCCGAGGGCGGTGCCGGCCTTGCCCTGCTTGGCCAGCGCGAACCCGTCGAAGACGGTGACCACGCTCGAGGCCTCGCCGGGCAGTCGGAGCAGGACCGAGGTGATGGTCCCGCCGTACTGCGCGCCGTAGTAGATGCCGGCCAGCATGATGATCGCCGAGACGTCGGGGACGTTGTAGGCGACCGGCAGCAGGATCGCGATCGTGGCGGCCGGGCCGAGGCCGGGCAGCACGCCGATCAGCATCCCGATCAGGACACCGAGCAGGACGTAGAACAGGTTCGCGGGTTGCACGGCGACGGCGAAGCCGTCGAGGAAGGCGTTGACATCCATGCGGGGACTCCGTGGCCGTCAGAAGAGGTGGGGCAGCGGGATGCTGAGCCCGTAGAGGAACAAGAGGTAGAACGCGACGGTGGTCCCGAGCGCGACCAGCACCGTCGAGCGCCAGGTCTCACCGCCCAGGAAGCGCAGCCACACCAGGCACAGCAGGAACGACGGGATCTCGAAGCCGATCACCGGCATCAGGAACGCCATCCCGAGGAAGGTCGCCGCGCCCGCGAACGGCAGCAGGCTGGAGCGGGTGAAGGCCTCCGCGTCGTCCAGGCCGCGGCCCACCACGAGCAGCAGCACCGACAGGCCGGTGACCAGCACGCTGGTCGCGAAGGGCCACAGGCCGGCGCCCGGCTCGGTGAGCGAGCCGAGGCCGTAGCCCAGGCTCATCACCATCCCGGTGACGCCCAGCGCGACCCCGACCAGCGCCGCGACGACCTGGTACGCCGGTCCGCCGGCGGGAGGCTTCTCGTCCTCGAGGTCACGGGCGACCTCGGCCTGGAGCTCCTCCAGCACGTCCGGCTCCGGCGACCCCGAGGTGCCGGGGACGCCACCGGGGGCGTTCGGCCCGGTCGGTGGGGTGGTGCTCATCGTCGGCTCCTCGGGGTCGAGCGGGGCGTACGGGGAGTGCTGCGGGGCGACCGGTCAGGTCAGGACGCGCTGCCGAGGCTGATGCCGTACTCGTCGAGCAGGTCGGCGTAGCGCTGGCCGTCCTCCTCGAGCATGGTGACGATCTCCTCGCCGGAGACCTCGAGCGGGGCGAGGTTGTTCTGCTCGTTGAACGCCTGGTAGTCCTCGGTCGCGAAGGTCTCCTCGAGTCCGCCGGCCAGGGTGTCGATGACGTCCTGCGGGGTGCCGGCCGGCACGGTCAGGAAGCGGTACTGCGAGACCTCGACCTCGAGGCCCTGCTCGGTGGCGGTCTCGACGTCGGGCAGCGACTCGACGCGCTCGGGGCCGAAGACGGTCAGCGGGGTGAGCTTGCCGGCCTCAATGTTCTCGATGGCCTCGCCGATCTGCAGCGCGGCCGCGTCGACCTGGCCGCCGAGGACCGCGGTCAGGGCCGGCGCACCGCCGTCGAAGGGCACGTCGGTCGCGTCCACGCCGAGGTCCCCGAAGAGCAGCGCCTGGGCGACCTGCGAGCCGGTGCCGACGCCGGTGGTGCCGTACTTCAGGGAGTCGGCGCCCTCGAGGTCCTCGATGGTCTGGTACTCGCTGTCGGCATTGGTGACCAGGACGTAGTCGTCGCGGGAGACGCCGCCGACGACCTCGAAGTCGTCGATGTTGGTGACCTCGTCCTCGGCCACGGCGAGCGGGGTGATCGCGAAGAGGGAGGCGTTCTGGACCGCGATGGTCGAGCCGTCGGGCTCGGCGGAGGCGACCTCGGCGGCGGCGAGCGCGCCGTTCGCGCCGGAGGCGTTGATCACCGGGAAGGACGCGTCCAGCGCGTCGGACAGCCCGGTGGAGACCTGGCGGCTGATCAGGTCGCTCGAGCCGCCCGGGTCGGCGCCGACGTACATCTCGACCGTGCCCGAGGGGTAGGAGCCGCCGTCGTCGCTGCCGCCGGTGCTGGTGGAGACGCCACCGCAGGCGGAGAGGAGGAGGGTGGCGGCGGTGGCGGCGCCCGCGAGGCTGAGGGTCGTCCGGTGGCTGGCCATGGGAATCACTCCTGGAGTCATCTGCGCCCGGGATGTGGACCCGGGTCCGCTGAACCGGTCGCTGTGGCCGGCGTCACTGACGGTACGAGTCGCCAGCGATGCGTGTCCAAGAGAGTTCCGGCATTGCTTGATACCGTCGCAGCATGGACGTCACGCTGGACCAGGTCCGCTGCTTCGTGGCCGTCGCCGAGGAGCTGCACTTCGGTCGGGCCGCCGAGCGGCTGAAGATGACGCAGCCCCCGCTCTCGCGCCAGATCCAGAAGCTGGAGCGGATGGTGGGCGCCCAGCTGCTCGACCGCGACAACCGCCGCGTCGCCCTGACTGCCGCCGGCACCGCGTTCCTCGAGGACTGCTACCGCCTGGTCACCACGCTCGACGAGGCCGTCGCGCACGCCCGCCGGGTGGAGGGCGGCTGGGCCGGGACCCTGCACCTGGGCTTCACCGCGGTCTCGGCGATCGGGGTGCTCGGCCCCCTGCTGGGCAAGCTCGGGCGCGAGCTGCCGTCGGTCGAGGTGATCCTGCACGAGCGGGTCACCGGCGGGCAGGTCGACGGGATCCGGCGCGGCGAGATCGACCTGGGGCTGGCTCGGCCGCCCTTCGACACCAGCGTCCTGTCGTCGCGCGTGGTGGCGCGCGAGCCGTTGCGGGCCGTCGTCGCCCGCGACCACCCGCTGGCCTCCTCCCGCGGCCCGCTCGGCCCGGAGGACTTCGACGGGGTCCCGGTGATCGGCTACCACCCGACCTCGGCGCGCTACTTCCACGAGATGACCGTGCGCTTCCTGGTCAACGGTCACTCGCGCATCGAGCAGCACGTGCAGCAGGTCCTCACGGCCGTCATCCTCGTCGCCGCCGGCCAGGGCGTCGCGTTCGTGCCGGCCAGCGCGGCCGCACTGGGTGTCGAGGGCGTGGTCTTCAAGCCGCTGACCGGCCTCGGTGGAGGTCATCCCGACTCCGACCCGGCCCGCCCGGTGGAGCTCCACGCGATCTGGGCGCGGGGCGCGATGAGCCCGATGCTGCGCCAGGTGCTGCACCTAGTGCAGCGCTCGGCCCAGGAGATTGACGATGCTCTGGGTGAATGAGTGGATGCCCATCGAGTGTTGGACGGGCATCGTGGCGGCTGCCTAGCGTGAGCGGCGGAGGGCGACGGTCGTCACTCCGCACGAGAGGAACCCACCGTGGCGCACGTGACCCCCGACGAGCTGGCCGGCACCCTCGGCAGCGGCCTGCTGTCCTTCCCCGTCACCCACTTCCGCGAGGACGGTGAGTTCGACGAGGCGGCCTACCGGGAGCACCTGTCCTGGTTGAGCACCCACCCGGTCGCCGGCCTCTTCGCCGCCGGCGGCACCGGGGAGGGCTTCTCGCTGACCCCCGCCGAGACCGACCGCGTCGTGCGTGCCGCCGTGGGCGCCGTCGACGGCGCCGTGCCGGTCCTGGCCCCCGCGACCGGCTCCACGGTGAACGCCGTCGCCCAGGCCCGCGCCGCCGAGGAGGCCGGCGCCGACGGCCTGCTGCTGATGCCCCCGTACCTCACCGAGGCCAGCCAGGAGGGGCTCGTCGACCACATCACCGCGGTCTGCGAGGCCAGCTCGCTCGGCGTGGTGTTCTACAGCCGCGCCAACGCCGTGCTGCACGCCGACGCCCTGGAGCAGGCCTGCGAGCGCAACCGCACCCTGGTCGGCTTCAAGGACGGGGTGGGCAACATCGAGCAGATGACCCGGACCTACGCCCGGATGGGCGACCGGCTGACCTACATCGGCGGTCTGCCCACCGCCGAGGTCTTCGCGCTGCCGCTGCTCCAGCTCGGCGTGACCACCTACTCCTCGGCCATCTTCAACTTCGTGCCCGAGTTCGCGCTGGCGTTCTACGACGCCGTCCGTGCGCAGGACCAGGACCGGGTCTACGCCATGCTGAACGAGTTCGTCATCCCCTACACCCAGCTGCGCGACCGCCAGCAGGGCTACGCCGTGTCGATCGTCAAGGCCGGCATGACGGTCATCGGCCGTCCCGCGGGCCCGGTCCGCACCCCCCTGACCGACCTGAGCGAGCTCGAGCTCGCGACCCTGACCGACCTGGTCAAGCGCATCGGAGGAGTCCCCGCGTGACGTCTGCAGACAGCACCCCCAGCACCCCCAGCACCCCCGCCGTCCCCACCTCGGTCCGGGGCGTCTCCGTCGTGGCCGGCGAGGAGCTGACCGGCACCGCCGGCACGCTCCGCGCCCGGGCTGCGGCCACCGGCGCCGAGATCGGCCCGGAGTTCGGGCTGCTCGACCTCGATCAGCTCGACCGCGCGGTCGCCGCCGCGGCGGACGCCGCCGCGACCTACCGCGCCACCACCCCGGCCGAGCGCTCCGCGCTGCTGACCGCGATGGCCGAGGAGATCGAGGCCGACCGCGACGACCTGGTCGCCTGCGCCGTGGCCGAGAGCGGCCTGCCCGAGGGCCGCATCGCGGGCGAGGTCGGCCGTACCACCGGGCAGCTGCGCCTCTTCGCCGGGGTCGCCGCGAGCGGTGACCACCTGGGCGTACGCCTGGACCCCGCGCTGCCCGAGCGCACCCCGCTGCCCCGCGCCGACCTGCGTCAGCGCTGGGTCCCGCTCGGCCCGGTCGCGGTGTTCGGGGCCAGCAACTTCCCGCTGGCCTTCTCCACCGCCGGCGGCGACACCGCCTCCGCGCTGGCCGCCGGCTGCCCGGTCGTGGTCAAGGGCCACCCGGCCCACCCGGGCACCGGCGAGCTCGTCGCCCGCGCGGTCGCCCGGGCCGTGGCCCGGGTCGGGCTGCCGGCCGGGACCTTCTCCTTCGTGCTCGGCGCCGGCAACGAGTTCGGCGCCGCGCTGGTCGCCGACCCGCGGATCAAGGCGGTCGGGTTCACCGGCTCCCGCGCCGGCGGCCTGGCCCTGGTCGACGTCGCCCGCGCCCGTCGCGAGCCGATCCCGGTCTACGCCGAGATGTCCTCGGTGAACCCGGTCGTCGTGCTCCCCGGCGCGCTCGCCCGGCAGGACCCGGCCGCGCTGGCCCAGGCGTTCGTCGGCTCGCTGACCCTCGGCTCCGGCCAGTTCTGCACCAACCCGGGCCTGGCGCTCGTCCCGGCCGGCGAGGCCGGTGACGCGTTCGTCGCGGAGGCCGGCCGCCGGATCGCCGACGCCACCGGTCAGCGGATGCTCACGCCCGGCATCGCGGAGGCGTACGCCCGCGGCGTCGCCGACCTCGCGGGCGCCGACGGCGTCGAGCAGGTCGCGACCGGCAGCGAGGGCGGCGAGGGCGCCCCCGCCCCCGCGCTCAGCGTCGCCGACTGGCAGCGCGCCGCCCACGCGGCCGAGCAGGAGGTCTTCGGCGCCTCGGGCGTCGTCGTCCGCTGGTCGGACCTCGACGAGCTGCTCACCATCCTGCGCGGCGTGGAGGGCCAGCTCACCGCGACCGTCCACTGCGACGTCGAGGACGCCCAGGACGCCGCGCAGGCGCGCGCGCTGCTGCCGGTGCTCGAGGACCGCGCCGGACGCATCCTCTTCAACGGGTGGCCCACGGGCGTCGAGGTCGGCCACGCGATGGTCCACGGCGGCCCCTTCCCGGCCACTTCGGACTCGCGGACCACGTCGGTCGGCTCGCTCGCGGTCGAGCGCTTCCAGCGCCCGGTCTGCTACCAGGACGTGCCGGCGGGCCTGCTGCCCGCGGCCGTCGCCGACGACAACCCGTGGGGCCTGACCCGTCGCGTCGACGGGGTGCTCGAGCTGGGGGGCCGCGCGTGAGCGTGACGGTCACCGGCATCGAGGTGGTGCCGGTCGCCGGCCACGACTCGATGCTGCTCAACCTGTCGGGCGCCCACGGCCCGTACTTCACCCGCAACATCGCGCTGGTCACCGACTCCGACGGCCGCACCGGCCTCGGGGAGGTCCCCGGCGGCGAGGCGATCAAGCAGACCATCGAGGACGCCGCGGACGTGCTCGTCGGGCAGCCGGTCGCCCGGTTCCGCTCGCTGCTGCGCGAGGTCGCGGCCCGCTTCGCCGACCGCGACGCCGGCGGGCGCGGGCTGCAGACCTTCGACCTGCGCACGACGGTGCACGCCGTCACCGCGCTCGAGTCGGCCCTGCTCGACCTGCACGGCCAGGACCTCGGCGTCCCCGTGGCCGAGCTGCTCGGCGACGGCCAGCAGCGCGACGCGGTGCCGATGCTGGGCTACCTGTTCTTCGTCGGCGACCCCGACCGCACCGACCTGCCCTACCTGCGCGAGCCCGACGGCGCCGACGACTGGGAGCGGCTGCGGCGCGAGGAGGCGATGACCCCCGACGCCGTGGTCCGCCTCGCCGAGGCCACCGCCGCGCGGTACGGCTTCCGCGACTTCAAGCTCAAGGGCGGCGTGCTGCCCGGGGCCGAGGAGGTCGAGGTCGTCCGCGCCCTCCACACCCGCTTCCCGGACGCCCGGATCACCCTCGACCCCAACGGCGGCTGGCTCCTCGCCGAGGCCGTCGAGCTGTGCCGTGACCTCGGCGACGTGCTGGCGTACGCGGAGGACCCCTGCGGCGCCGAGGGCGGCTTCTCGGGGCGCGAGGTGATGGCGGAGTTCCGCCGTGCCACCGGGCTGCGGACCGCGACCAACATGATCGCCACCGACTGGCGCCAGCTGGCCCACGCGGTGCGCGAGCACGCGGTCGACATCCCGCTGGCCGACCCGCACTTCTGGACGATGGCGGGCTCCGTCCGGGTCGCGCAGCTGTGCCACGAGTTCGGGCTGACCTGGGGCTCGCACTCCAACAACCACTTCGACGTCTCGCTGGCGATGTTCACCCAGGTCGGCGCCGCCGCCCCGGGTGAGATCACCGCGCTGGACACGCACTGGATCTGGCAGGACGGCCAGGGCCTGACGACCGCGCCGCCGCAGGTCGTCGACGGCGAGATCACCGTGCCGACCGGTGGCGGCCTGGGCGTGCAGATCGACCGCGACCGGCTCGCGGCCGCGCACGAGCTCTACGTCGAGCACGGCCTCGGCGCCCGCGACGACGCCGTGGCGATGCAGCACCTCGTGCCGGGGTGGGCCTTCGACCCGAAGCGTCCCTGCCTGGTGCGCTGAGCGGGCGCCGGCTCCACGCCCCCGGGACGTCATGCGGCCCGGTCCGCGGCCGGGCGCGCCGAGGTATGACGTCCGAGGCGCCGGGGGTCCGGGCGGCGCGCTGGGTCGGCCTGGGAGGATGGGGCCGTGCCCGCCGCTGACGCCCGCCCGCGCCAGGTGACCTGGTCCGCGGCCATCATCATGATCGGCTCCGCCTTCATCCTGCTCTCGGCGTGGCAGGTCGTGGCCGGGATCGGCACGCTGGACACCCGCGAGGGCGTCGAGGAGTTCCTCGCCGACGCCCCCGGCGACGGGCTCGGCCTCAGCGTGGGCGCCGCCCTGGACGTCCTCCGTGTCACCGCGATGGCCGCCGCCGCGCTCGCCGTGACCACGGGGATCCTCGGCTGGCAGGTGCTCCTGAAGTCCAGGAGCGCGCGGATCGTGCTCAGCGCGCTGGCGCTGCCGGTCTTCGTCGCCGGCACGGTCACCGGCGGCCTGATCTCCGCCGTGGTCGTCGCCTCGGTCATCACGCTGTGGCTGAGCCCGGCCCGCGAGTGGTACGCCGGGCTGCCGATCCCGGACCCGCCCGCCCGCCGACCGCGCGGGAAGGAGGCGACGCCCACCCCGCAGCAGCAGGCGTTCCTGCCCCCGACCCAGCAGCCGGCCCAGCAGCCGGCCCAGCAGCCGACCGGCTACCCGGCGCCGCAGGCGGGGGAGCAGGGCGGGCGTCCCGCGCCGTACGCCCAGCCGTTCGGCGAGCCGGTGCACCACCAGGTCCCCGGCCAGCAGCCGGCTCACCCCGGGCAGCGGCGGCCCCGGCCGCCGGCGCTGATGGTGGCCTGCCTCGTGTCGTGGTCGCTGTGCGCGCTGACGCTGGTGCTGGCGATCGGCGGCGGTGCCCTGCTGTGGGCCTCGCCCGACGTCGTGGTCGACGCGCTCCGCGAGCAGGACCCCGCGGCGCTCGAGCAGGGGCTGTCGCTGCGCGACATCCAGGTCGCCAGCACGGTCATGTTCGGGATCCTGGCGGTGTGGTGCCTCGCGGCGATCGTCGCCGCCGTCCTGGCGGTGCGCGGCTCGGTCGGCGGGCGGTGGACGCTCTTCGGGTGCGCGGCCGGCGCGGCCGTGCTCGCCCTGGGGTTCTCCCTGGGCTCCCCGGCCTTCCTCGTCCCGCTCGTCGGCTGCGTGCTGGTCGTGGCGCTGCTGATGCGGCCCGAGGTCCGAGCCTGGCGCTGAGCGCTGTGGTTCAGTTCTGCCATGAGTGATCCGCAGAACCCGTACGGCTCGTCGCAGGACCCGTACGGCCAGCAGCCGGCCCAGCCGAGCCCCTATGGCCAGCCGAGCCCCTACGGCCAGCCGAGCTCCTACGGCCAGGCGCCGCAGGACCCGTACGCCCAGCCGAACCCGTACGGGCAGCAGCAGTACGGCCAGCAGCAGTACGGCCAGCCGTACGGCGGTTACGCCCCGAGCGGCCCGCGCCGGCGACCCGGCACGGTGACGGCCGCGGCGATCACGACCTTCGTGCTGTCCGGCCTGATGGTGCTGGTCTTCGGCATCTCGATGATCGCGGTGGCGGTGGCCGGCGACGAGATCGCGCGCGAGTTCAACCGCGGGTTCCAGCAGGGCTCGGGCATGGAGGGGTTCTCCGGGTCCGGGGTCGCCACCGGCCTGGTCATCGGCCTGCTGGTGTTCCTGGTGTGGTCGGTGATCGCGATCGTGCTCGCCGCGCTGGCGATGAAGGGCCGCAACTGGGCGCGGATCACGCTGGTCGTCTCCGCCGTGATGGCGGCGCTGTTCTCGCTGCTCGCCATCACGTCGCTGTTCTCCGTGATCTGGCTGGTCGGCGCGGTCGCGGTGATCGTGCTGCTCTTCACCGGCGGTGCCAACGAGTGGTACGCCGAGCAGTCGCGCAAGGGCGCGCCCACCGCCTGACCGGCGACCCTCAGCCGGGCCCCGCGAGGTCGGCCCCGGCCAGGCGGGCCAGCGCGTCCTCGAGCACCTCGGTGCGCTTGCAGAACGTCCAGCGCACGAGGTGCCTGCTGGCGTCCTCGTCGTCGTAGAAGAACGCCATCGGGATCGCCACGACGCCGGCGCGCTCGGGCAGCGCGGCGCAGAACGAGCGTGCGTCGGGCCAGCCGAGGGCCCGGGTGTCGGTGACGGCGAAGTAGGTGCCCTCGGGCACCCGGACGTCGAGGCCGGTACGCGCCAGGCCGGCGCACAGCAGGTCCCGGCGGCCCTCGAGGTCGGCGGCGAGCAGGCGCGGGAAGTCGGACTCCTCGTCCAGGGCCCACGCCACGGCGGGCTGCAGGGGAGCGCCGGAGGTGAACGTCAGCCACTGCTTGGCCGAGACCAGCGCCCCCACCAGCGCGGCCGGGCCGGTGGCCCAGCCGACCTTCCAGCCGGTGAACGACCAGGACTTGCCGACGCTGGAGATGGTCAGGGTCCGCTCGGCCATCCCGGGCAGGGTGCTGATCGGGACGTGCTCGTGGCCGGTGAAGACGAGGTGCTCGTAGACCTCGTCGGTGATCACGACCAGGTCGTGCTCGACCGCCACGGCGGCGACGGCCTCGAGCTCGGTGCGGGTGAGCACCGTGCCGGTCGGGTTGTGCGGGCTGTTCAGGAGCACGTACCGCGTCCGCGGGCCGACCGCGGCGCGCAGCTCGTCGACGTCGAGGCGGAAGTCCGGGGCCCGCAGCGTCACCGGGCGGCGCATCCCGCCGGCCATCTGGATCATCGCCGTGTAGGAGTCGTAGTAGGGCTCGAGGACGACGACCTCGTCGCCGGGGTCGACCAGGCCGAGCACGGCCGCGGCGACGGCCTCGGTGGCCCCGGTGGTCACCGCGACCTCGGTCGTCGGGTCCAGCGTGATGCCGTAGTGGCGCTGCTGGTGCCGGGCGACCGCCTCCCGCAGCGCGGGGACGCCCCAGCCGGGGGCGTACTGGTTCGCACCGTCCTCCATCGCCCGCGCCGCCGCGGCCACGACCGACGCCGGCCCGTCGACGTCGGGGAACCCCTGCCCGAGGTTGACCGAGCCGGTGCGCAGCGCCAGCGCCGACATCTCCGCGAAGACGGTGGGCGGGATGCCCGCGAGGCGGGCCGCGGGCCGGATCGTCGGGCGTGCTGTCGGCGGCATCGGCCCACCGTAGCCGGGCCGTCGGGTGCGGCAGGATGGCCCGCGTGACCACAGACGACCCCGCTGCCGATCCCGCCGTCGACCCCGCGCTGGCCGCCGACGTCGACGCCTGCTGCCGCCTGACCGGGGAGTTCACGCTGCGCTCCGGGCAGGTCGCGAGCGAGTACTTCGACAAGTACCTCTTCGAGTCCGACCCGTTCCTGCTCGGCCGGGTCGCCCGGGCGATGGTGCCGCTGCTGCCCGACGGCACCGAGCTGCTCGGCGGGCTGGAGCTCGGCGGCGTCCCGATCGCCACGATGGTCTCCACGATGACCGGCCGCCCGGCGCTGTTCGTGCGCAAGAAGGCCAAGGAGTACGGCACCTGCAAGCTCGCCGAGGGTCCCGACGTCGCGGGGCGCCGGGTGACGCTGGTCGAGGACGTGATCACCACCGGCGGCGCCGTCCGCGACGCCACGAACGCCCTGCGCGCGGCCGGCGCCGTGGTCGAGGTCGTGGTCTGCGCGATCGACCGCTCGCCCGCGGGGGAGAACCCCCTGGCCGATGTCGGGCTCGAGGTCCGCGCGGTGCTGACGAAGGCCGAGCTGGACGCCGTCCGGGCGGGTTGAGCGCCGACCGCCCGGCGTACGGTGTGCGCATGTCGCCGATCCGTGGCCCCTTGCTCCTCCTCGCGCGCAGCGGCCGGGTGAAGCGCCTGGTCAGCACGATGCCGGTCTCGGCCGGGATCGTGCACGGCTACGTGCCTGGCGAGGACACCCCGGCGGCGGTGCAGGCCACCGCCGGCCTGGTCGACGACGGGCTGCGGGTGACGCTGGACTACCTCGGCGAGGACGTCACCGACCGCGCCCAGGCCGACGCGACCGTGGAGGCCTACCTCGACCTGCTGCGCGAGCTGTCGCTGCGCGGGCTGACCCGGCACGCCGAGGTCTCGGTGAAGCTGTCCGCGATCGGCCAGGCCATCCCGGACGCGGGCGCCGCCAAGGTCGCGATCGAGAACGCCCGCACCATCTGCCGCGCCGCCCGCAACGCCGGCACCACGGTCACCCTCGACATGGAGGACCACACCACCACCGACCGGACGCTGGCCGCGCTGCGCGAGCTGCGCCAGGACTTCCCCGAGACCGGGGCCGTGCTGCAGGCGATGCTGCACCGCACCGAGGCCGACTGCCGGACGCTGGCGCACGAGGGCTCGCGGGTGCGGCTGTGCAAGGGCGCGTACGCCGAGCCGGCCGAGGTCGCCTTCACCGACAAGGTCGACATCGACAAGTCCTACGTCCGTTGCCTCAAGGTGCTGCTGGCCGGCCAGGGCTACCCGATGATCGCCACGCACGACCCGCGGATGATCGACATCGCCTCGTCCCTGGCCAGCCGCTACGGCCGCGCGCAGGGCACCTACGAGTTCCAGATGCTCTACGGCATCCGACCCGACGAGCAGAAGCGCCTGGCCGAGGACGGGGAGTCGGTGCGCACCTACGTCCCCTACGGCGTGGAGTGGTACGGCTACCTGATGCGTCGCCTGGCCGAGCGGCCGGCCAACCTGGCCTTCTTCGCCCGGTCGCTGGTCTCGAAGTCCTGAGGAGGACGGTTCCGTGGTGCAGGACAAGCAGACCGCCATCATCGGCGCCGGGGTCATGGGCGAGGCCCTGCTGTCGGGACTGGTGCGCGCCGGGCGCCGCGTCGACCGGCTGCTGGTCGGGGAGAAGCGGCCCGAGCGCGCCCAGGAGCTCGAGGACCGGTACGGCGTCGCCGTGGTCGGCAACGCCGACGCGGCCGCCCGGGCCGACACCGTCGTGCTGGTCGTGAAGCCGCAGGACATGGCCGACGTGCTCGCCGAGCTGGCCGGGAGCCTGCGCGCGGGCCAGCTGGTCGTGTCGCTGGCCGCCGGGATCACCACCTCGTTCATCGAGTCGCGGGTGCCCGACGGGGTCGCGGTGGTGCGGGTCATGCCGAACACCCCGGCGCTGGTCGACGAGGGCATGTCGGCGATCTCGCCCGGCTCGCACTGCTCCGAGGACGACCTCGCCGAGGCCGAGCAGATGCTGCGCTCGGTCGGCAAGGTGCTGCGGATCCCCGAGCGGCAGCAGGACGCGGTCACCTCGATCTCCGGGTCCGGCCCGGCGTACATCTTCTTCGTCGTCGAGTCGATGATCGAGGCCGGCGTGCACCTCGGCCTGCCCCGCGCCACCGCCACCGACCTGGTGATCCAGACCGTCGTCGGCTCGGGCCGGATGCTCCAGGAGACTGGCACCCACCCCACGGTCCTGCGCGAGCAGGTCACCTCCCCGGGCGGCACCACCGCCAGCGCGCTGCGCGAGCTCGAGGTCAACGGGGTGCGTGCGGCGTTCCTGGCCGCCATGGAGGCCGCGCGCGACCGCTCCCGCGCCCTCGGCCAGTAGCCGAGATGACGCTCGCGGACAGCCGAGATGACGCTCGCGGCGCGTCGAGGTGACGCTTCCGGACACCTCCCTGGCCCCGTCACCAGGCAGGCGTCAGGATGACGGCATGAGCGAGCAGCCCGACGTCCGGTTCTGGTTCGACCCCGTCTGTCCCTTCGCGTGGATGACGAGCAAGTGGGTGCGCACCGTGCAGCGCCAGCGCGGCGACACCGTCGAGTGGCGGTTCATCTCGCTGCGCCTGCTGAACGCGCACGTCGACTACGACAGCCACTTCCCGCCGGAGTACGAGGCCGGCCACACCGCGGGGCTGCGGATGCTCCGCGTGTGCGCCCAGGTGCGTGACGACCACGGGCCCGAGGCGGTGGCGCGGCTCTACCCGGCGCTGTCGTCCCAGGTCTTCGAGGTCGGCCCCGACCACTACGACCCCACCGACCTCGACGCGCTGGTCCGCAGCGCCCTGGTGGAGGCCGGGCTGCCCGAGGACCTCGTGCGCCACCTCGAGGACACCGACCGCGACGCGCAGATCCAGGCCGAGACCGACGAGGCCCTGGCGCTGACCGGCAAGGACGTCGGCACCCCGATCCTGCACGTCGCCCCGCCCGAGGGCGCAGCGTTCTTCGGGCCGGTGATCAGCCGGCTGCCCAGCGACGAGGACGCCCTGCGGCTGTGGGACCACGTGGTCGGCCTGGCCACCTTCCCCGGGTTCGCCGAGCTCAAGCGGAGCCTGCGCGAGCGTCCGCAGCTGCCGTCCTTCGGGGTCACCGAGCAGGAGGCCGGCCAGGCCGAGGACTGGCACGCCGGCAGCCGCCGCCAGAAGAAGTGACCGGCGAGGGCGGCCTGCCCTGGGTCTGGGGCGCCACGGCCGACGAGGCGTCCCGGCGCTACCCGGCCGACGACGTGGTCGCCGCCCGCGCCCCCGGTCGGCCGCTGCTGCGGATGACGCGCGCGGTGACGGCCGACGCCCCGCCGGACACCTGCTGGCGGTGGCTCTGCCAGCTCGCCGTCGCGCCCTACTCCTACGACCTCGTCGACAACCTCGGCCGGCCGAGCCCGCGCACCCTGACCCCGGGCGCCGACCGGCTCGTGCCCGGGCAGCGGATGGTCAAGGTCTACGAGCTGCTCGAGGTCGACGAGGGCCGCTCCTGGACCGGAGTGACGACCACGGCCGGCAGCCTGCCGTTCGGCCCGCTCGCCGCGACCTACGCCGCCGAGCCGGTCGTGGGCGGGGACGCGAGCGGGGACGCGAGCGGGGACTCCCGCGGTACGCGTACCAGGCTGGTCTGCCGGATGACGCTGCCCGGCGGCGGACCGCTCGTCCGTGCCAAGGCCTCCGCGCTGGCCTGGGGCGACGTGCCGATGGTGCGCAAACAGCTGCGGACGCTGGCGGCGTACGCCGGCTCGGGTGGCGCGGCGTCAGACGGCGAGGGCTGAGCCCACCAGCGCCACGACCGCGCCGAGGGTGCGGACCCGGTCGGCGAGGAGCAGGGAGCGTACGAGTCCCGGGTCCGGGCCCTCCCGGCCCAGCCGGCCGTGCGTCGGCGCGGCGCGGACCGCGGTGACCAGGGCGGCGAGCGCGTTGCCGGTCAGCGCCACCCACGCCCAGCCCTGCGGCCCGGTGGCCAGCGTCCACACGCAGGCGGCCGCGACCAGCAGGTAGAGCGGCGCCACGACGGCGCCGATCCGCCGCGAGTGCGCGTCGTGGCGGGCGGCCCACTGGCGCGGCGACCCGCGGGCCACGTCGGCCAGCGCGGGGTAGACCACGACGGTGACCACGACCGAGAAGCCGGCGTGCGCGGCGCTCGCGGCGAGGAGCGCGGTCGTCGGGTCCACGGGGCGACGCTAGCCGGTGCGAGGTCGGGCAGACTGCAGCGATGGAGACCTACCGCACGCCCGACGACCGGTTCACCGACCTCGCCGACCTGCCCGCCGGGACGACCTGGGAGGCGGAGTACGCCGACGTCACCGACCCCGACGGCGGCACGCTGCGGATGGCGTACGTCGACGTGCGCCCCGACGGCTGGCGCGACGGCGCGGCGACCGTGCTGATGCTGCACGGCGAGCCGACGTGGTCCTACCTCTACCGCCACGTCGCGGCGGAGGTCGCGGCCACCGGCGTGCGCTGCGTGGTGCCGGACCTGGTCGGCTTCGGCCGCTCGGACAAGCCGGTGTCCTCGCGGGACCACTCCTACCAGCGCCACGTCGACTGGACCCGCGAGCTGGTCCTCGACCGCCTCGGCCTCGGGCGGCCGGACGCCGGCGAGCTCACCCTGCTCGGGCAGGACTGGGGCGGGCTGATCGGGCTGCGCCTGGTGGCCGAGCACCCCGACCGCTTCACCCGCGTGGTCGCCGCCAACACCGGTCTGCCGACCGGCGACGTCGACATGCCCGAGGTGTGGTGGCAGTTCCGCGCGGCAGTGGAGAAGGCCGAGGTGCTCGACGTCGGGCGCCTGGTCGCCTCCGGCTGCGCGCGCGGGCTCGACGCGGGCGTGCAGGCGGCGTACGACGCGCCGTTCCCCACCGAGGAGTCCAAGGCCGGCCCGCGCGCGATGCCCTCGCTGGTCCCGACCCGGCCCCACGACCCGTCGACCGAGGCCAACCGCGCGGCCTGGGCGGCGCTGGGGGAGTGGCGCGCGCCGTTCCTGACCGCCTTCGGCGACTCCGACCCGATCACCGGGGCGATGGCGCCGGTGCTGCAGCGCCACGTGCCCGGTGCGGTGGGCCGCGAGCACCCGACGCTGGCCCGGGCGGGGCACTTCCTGCAGGAGGACGCCGGTGCCGAGCTGGGCCGGGTCGTGGCCGCGTTCGTCCGGACCGTCACGCCGTAGCCTCCCGGCCCCACAGCCGCAGAGCCGCGCATCCGCCGGAACCGTCAACTCGAGGCGCCGCGAGCGTCATCTCGGCTGTCCGCGGGCGTCATCTCGTCACAGGCCGAGCGCCCGCTCGACCGCGGCCAGGACCGGCGCGGTGACCTCGCGGCAGCGCTCCTCGCCCCGGGCGTAGACCGCGTCGACGTGGTCGGGCGCGGCGAGCAGCTCGGCGTACCGCCGCTGCACCGGGTCCAGGACCGCCACCACGGCGTCGGTGACCGCCTTCTTCAGCGCGCCGTAGGTCGTCACGCCGTCGGCCGACCCGCCGCAGGCGACGAGCACCTCGAGCAGGTTGGTGACACCCGGCTTCGTGGCGCGGTCGGACCGCACCGCGTCCGCGCCGATGTCGGAGTCGGTGACCGCACGGGCGACCTTGCGGCGCACCACCGCGGGCGGGTCCAGGAGCCGGACCACCCCGCCGTCGCCGTCCGCGCCGACCGACTTGCTCATCTTCGTGGTCGGTCGCTGGAGGTCCATCACCCGCGCCCCCGCCGCCGGCACCACGACCTCGGGCACGACGAGCACGGGCCCGTACGCCCGGTTGAACCGCTGCGCGAGGTCCCGCGTGAGCTCGACGTGCTGGCGCTGGTCGTCGCCCACCGGCACCTGCTGCGGTGCGTGCAGCAGGATGTCGGCCGCCATCAGCACGGGATAGGTGAACAGCGAGGCGCGCGTCGACGGCTCCGCACGGCCCTTCTCCTTGAACTGCACCATCCGGCCGAGCTCGCCGGTGGTGGCCACGCACTCGAGCAGGTAGGTCAGCAGCCGGTGGGCCGGCACGCGGCTCTGCACGAACAGCGTGCTGCCGTCGAGCCCGCAGGCCAGCAGGAGCACCGCCAGCTCACGGGTCCGGGCGCGCAGGAGGGCCGGGTCGTGCGCGGTCGTCATCGCGTGCAGGTCGGCGACGCCGACACGGGTGTCGTACGCCTCCTGGCGCGCCGCCAGCGGGCGCAGCGCGCCGAGCAGGTTGCCGAGGGTGAGGTGTCCGCTCGGGGTGAGCAGGGAGAGCTGGGTGGTCATCGGGTCCTCCGTGGTGGGTGCTGCCCACGGGAGGGTCCGGAGTCACGCGTACGGCCGCCTCGTGGGCGGCCGTGGGTGGGGTGGGTGCGTCGACGAGGTGGGCCGCCTGGTCAGGCGGGCCACCACTGCTGGTGGGAGCGAGCAAGGGTCGTCGGCACGCAGGCATCGTGCCACGAGTCGCCAGGAGGTGTCCGGAACGGCCATCTCGAGGCGCCGGAAGCGTCATCTCGGCTGTCCGCGAGCGTCATCTCGGCGGGGGTCG
The DNA here is from genome assembly GCF_018459925.1 of Nocardioides aquaticus. Classification (NCBI taxonomy): domain Bacteria; kingdom Bacillati; phylum Actinomycetota; class Actinomycetes; order Propionibacteriales; family Nocardioidaceae; genus Nocardioides; species Nocardioides aquaticus. The sequence continues at coordinate 4,257,508 of NZ_CP075371.1, read as the reverse complement.
GTTAGCGTGCGGACGTGACCGAGACCTCCTGCCCCGGGCCGGCGACGGTCGTCTTCGACGACGGCCTGACCGCCTACGACTTCGGGGCAGGTCACCCGATGTCCCCGCTGCGCGTCGACCTCACCATGCGGCTTTCCCGCGAGCTCGGGGTGCTGGAGCACCTGCGGGCCGTCGACGCCCCGATGGCCGACCTCGACCTGGTCGCCACCGTCCACGACGACGCGCTGATCGAGGCCGTCGCCCGGATGGGCCGCGAGCCCGGCGCCGGCGAGGAGGCCTTCGGCCTCGGCACCGACGACAACCCGGTCTTCCGGGGGATGGACGTCGCGGCCGCCCACGTCGTGGGGGCCACGGTCGAGGCCTGCCGCCAGGTCTGGAGCGGGGAGTCCCTGCACAGCGTCAACGTCACCGGCGGGCTGCACCACGCGATGCCGGACCGGGCCAGCGGCTTCTGCGTCTACAACGACGTCGCCGTCGGGATCCGGTGGCTGCTCGACCAGGGCGCGCAGAAGGTGGCCTACGTCGACGTCGACGTCCACCACGGCGACGGCGTCGAGGCGATCTTCTACGACGACCCGCGGGTGCTGACGATCTCGCTGCACGAGAGCGGGCAGTTCCTCTTCCCGGGCACCGGCTTCGCCGGCGACACCGGCGGCCCCGACGCCAAGGGCAGCGCGGTCAACGTGGCGCTGCCGCCGGGCACCTCGGACGAGGGCTGGCTGCGCGCCTTCCACGCCGTCGTGCCGCCGGTGCTGCGCGAGTTCGCCCCCGACGTCCTGGTCACCCAGCACGGCTGCGACTCCCACGCCGACGACCCGCTGGCCGACCTCACCCTCACCGTCGACGGCCAGCGCGCCAGCTACCTCGCGCTGCACGACCTCGCCCACGAGGTCGCCGGCGGACGGTGGGTCGCCCTGGGCGGCGGTGGGTACGCCGTGGTCGGCGTCGTCCCGCGCTCCTGGTCGCACCTGCTCGCCGTGGTCGGCGGCGCCCCGCTCGACCCGGCCACGCTCACCCCTCCGGGGTGGCGCGAGCACGTCATGGAGCTGCTCGGCGCGACCGCGCCGCTGCGGCTGACCGAGGGGCGCACCCCGACCTACCGGCCGTGGGAGGAGGGCTACGACCCGGACAGCTGGCTGGACCGGCTGGTCCAGGCGACCAGGACCGCCACCTTCCCGCTCCACGGCCTGGACCCGGTGCTCTGACCGGGCTCTCCGGGCCTCTGTCCGCGGCGGCCTGCCTCCCGAGTCAAGGCGACACGCCGCGCCCCACGAGTCAGTCGAGACATTCTCTTCCCCACCCGTCACTCCAGGCCCTATCCTCCGGTCAAGCGCTGGTGAAAGTCAGCGGAGGGAGTCATCGGCACGTGCCGAGGAAGACAGGTGCCACATGGTCTCGAGCTCGTCCGGGCCGGGAACCGAGCCGGAGTTCATGACCGTCGCCGAGGTCGCGACCCGCATGCGGGTCTCGAAGATGACGGTCTACCGGTTGCTGCACGGCGGGGAGGTCCCCGCCGTCCGGGTGGGCCGGTCCTTCCGGGTCCGCGAGGAGGACGTCGACGAGTACCTCCGCAAGAGCTTCTACGACGCCGGCTGAGTCCGGGGGCCGATTCGGCCGGGTGTGGCCGCCATGGCTAAGGTGGGGCGGTCCTGGCGGCGCTCGCCGCGAGGGACCAGTGTCTGAGAGGTAACCCGTGGGTTCTGTCATCAAGAAGCGGCGCAAGCGCATGGCCAAAAAGAAGCACCGCAAGCTCCTGAAGAAGACGCGCGTCCAGCGTCGCAAGCTCGGCAAGTAGGCCGTACGGGCGCCCCCGTGCGCCCGCTCCCCGTCCTCGCACGCCCGCACCTGGGAGCACCTCGTGGCAGCTGACGCCCGGACCGTCCTGGTCACCGGGGTCTCTCGGGACCTCGGGCGTCGCTTCGCGCGCAGGATCGCCGCCCAGCCGGGCGTGCGGCGGGTGATCGGCGTCGACGTCGTGCCGCCCCGCGGCGACATCGGCGACGTGTCCTTCGTGCGTGCCGACATCCGCAACCCGGTGATCGCCAAGGTGATCGCCCGGGAGGACGTCGACACCGTCGTGCACATGAGCGTCATCGCCACCCCCGGCAGCACCGGCGGCCGGGGACCGATGAAGGAGCTCAACGTCATCGGGACGATGCAGCTGCTCGCGGCGTGCCAGAAGGCGCCGTCGGTGCAGCGGCTGGTGGTGAAGTCGACCACCACGGTGTACGGCGCGAGCAGCCGCGACCCCGCGATGTTCACCGAGGAGATGGAGCCGCGCCGGCCGCCGCGCTCGGGCTACGCCAAGGACGTCGCCGAGATCGAGGGCTACGTCCGCGGCATGGCGCGCCGTCGACCCGACGTGCGCGTCACGATGCTGCGCTGCGCCAACGTGATCGGCCCGCACGTCCAGAGCCCGATCACGTCCTACTTCCGGCTGCCGGTCGTCCCGGTCGTGCTCGGCCACGACGCGCGGCTGCAGTTCCTGCACGAGTCGGACCTGATGGCGGTGCTCCACCACGCGGTCGACACCGACGTCCCCGGCACGTTCAACGTCGCCGGCGACGGGCTCCTCACGCTCTCGCAGGCCGTACGCCGGCTGCAGCGACCGATGGTCCCGATGCCCGGCTTCGCCGTCGGCGGGCTCGGCTCGGTGCTCCGCTCCGCGCGCGCCGCGGACTTCTCCCCAGAGCAGCTGGCGTTCCTGACCTACGGTCGGGGCGTGGACACCACGCGGATGCGCGCCGAGCTCGGGTTCTCCCCGTCGTACTCGACCGCCGAGGCCTTCGCCGACTTCGGAGCCGGTCTCGCCCCGACCGGTGGCCGCGGTGCCCGGGTCGTGGGTGGGCTGGCCGACCTGCTTCCGGACCCCGCACCCGTCCCCGCACCCGTCCCCGCACCCGTCTCGGCGATGCCCGGGGGCGACCTCGATGGGTGACGCCGAGATCATCCCGCTGGGCACCCGCGGGCAGCCCGGGCGCGGCACCGGTCGCGCCCCCTCGTCCGCCGCCCGCGGCCTCGCCGGCGCCCACGGCGCCCCGCACGGTCCGCCGCGCCGGGCCAAGCCCCCGGCCGGTGCCGCACCCGCGGACCCGGCCGAGGACGACCTGCACGAGGACGACCTGCCCGAGGACGACCTGCCCGAGGCAGAGCCGGCCGTGGGCCCGGTCGGCGTCCCGGACCCCGTCGAGCCGGTCGAGCCCTCGACGGCCCCGACCACGGCCGGGCGCCGCGCCGCGGCGCGCACCCAGGAGCGCAACCCGCTCGCCCAGGTGTCACCGGCCCAGTGGCTGGGAGCGCTGCAGACCGCGGCCCGCGAGGTGTTCGGCGAGCAGTGGGAGCCGCAGCTGGCGCGGCTGCTGGCCTTCTGGCGCCGGCGGCTGACCGGCGACTACCCCGTCGACGAGTACGGCTTCGACGCCGAGGTCACCGAGCGCTTCCTGCTGGCCGCCGTGCGGCCGCTGGCGCGGTCGTGGTTCCGGATCGAGGTCCGTGGCGCCGAGAACATCCCCGAGGTCGGGGGTGCCCTGGTGGTCTCGAACCACTCCGGGACGATCCCGGTCGACGGTGCGATGACGATGGTCAGCGTGCACGACCACACCGGACGCTTCCTGCGGCCCCTGGGCGCCGACCTCGTCTTCCGGCTCCCGGTCGTCAGCGCCCTGGCCCGCAAGGCCGGCGCCACCCTGGCCTGCCAGGAGGACGCCGAACGGATGCTGCGCGGGGGCGAGCTGGTCGGCGTCTGGCCGGAGGGGTTCAAGGGCGTCGGCAAGCCGTACGCCGAGCGCTACAAGCTGCAGCGCTTCGGGCGCGGCGGCTTCGTCTCGGCCGCCCTGCGCACCGGTGTCCCGATCGTGCCGCTCGCGGTGGTCGGGGCGGAGGAGATCTACCCGATGATCGGCAATGTGCCGGCCCTGGCCCGGCTGCTGGGCCTGCCGTACGTCCCGATCACCCCGCTGTTCCCGTGGCTCGGGCCGCTGGGCCTCGTCCCGCTGCCCTCGAAGTGGCTGCTGGAGTTCGGGGAGCCGATCCGCACCGACGACTACGAGCCCGGTGCGGCCGACGACCCGATGCTGGTCTTCGACGTGACCGACCAGGTCCGCGAGACGATCCAGCAGACGCTCTACCGGCTGCTGATGGACCGCGACTCCGTCTTCGGCTGAGCCACGCGGGCCCCCACCCGGGCCGCGCGCCGTACCCCCGTGCCGGACCCCGTGCCGGGGAGCGGTCAGGGGATCAGCCCGCCGAGGGTGTCGTCGACCTTCTCGAGGGTCTCGCCCACCAGGCCGCCGCCGGCGCCGCCGCTGCCGCCGCCGTTCTTGCCGTCGTTCTTGCCGCCGTTCCTGCCGTCGCCCTTCCTCGGGCCGTCCTTGCCGCCGGTGCCCTGGTCGGACCCGCCGGACCCGCCGCCGGATCCGCCGCCCGACCCGCCGCCGGATCCGCCGCCACCGAGCAGTCCGCCCTCCAGGTCGCCGAGGGGGGACCCGGTCAGCCCCTCGAGGGTCCTCGTGACGCTCTCGGTCAGGTCACGCAGCGGTCCCTGGAGCTCGGGGACCGAGCCGCCGTCGACCGGCAAGGACGCACCGCCGCCCAGCTGCCCGCCCGGCTGTCCGCCTGCCTGTCCGCCTGCCTGCCCGCCCTGCTGCCGGTCCTGCGTTCCTCGCGGTGAGCGGTCGCCCGGCGTACGTCCCTCGGCCCCGGGGCGCGCCGCCCCGTCGGGGCCGCCCGCACCGGCGCCGCCGTCGACGTCGCTCCCGCGGCCGGTGTCGGGGCGTCCCGCGGCGCGGAGCTCGCCCAGGCCGAGCGCCCTGCCGAGGTCGGCGGAGGCCGGGTCGAGCGCCAGGTCGGGGACGAGGTCGACCACGGGGCCGCCGCAGCCGCCGCAGGCCTGCCGGGCGACGGCGTCGAGGTCCCGCAGGTCCTGGGCCGCCCGCAGCAGCGCACCCAGGGCGGTCTCGGGCACCACGGGCTCGAGGGAGCCGAGGACGGCGACGGAGTCCGTGGCGAGGTCCCGGACCTCGAGCACCTCGGCCTGGCTGCCGGAGTCGTAGTACGCCTCGAGCTTGAGGTCGGCTGCCTCGCGGGCCTGGGCGGCGAAGTCGTCCAGGGTGCGCTCGACGGCCACCGGGTCGGCGCCGTCGGCGGCGGTGAGCGCGGCGACCTCGGTCAACCGGTCCCGGGCCTGGGCGACCAGGCGGGTCCCCTTCGCGGACGGGTCGTCCTCGAGGCCGGTGCGGACGTCCTCGAGGGCGCGCTTGACGGGGTAGAGGGTCTCGCCGGGCAGGGCGCTCTGCGACGCCACGGCCATCCCGCCGCCGGCTCCGACGAGGGCGAGGGCGGCCACCGACGCCGTCAGCCGTCGCTGACCGCGGGGGCGTCCCGGCGCCAGCCGCAGCCGGTCCAGCGGGTCGGGCGCGGCCACCGCGTCGACGAGGCCGGTCGCGTGCTGCTCGTCGCGGGCCGCGGTGAGGAGCTGCTCCCGCAGCGCCGAGGCGAACTCCTGCCGCGGCTGGACCTCCGGCCCGGACTCGAGCCGGTCGACGAGCCGCAGCCAGGCCGGGTCGACGCCGAGGGGGCGGCGTCCCGCGACGCGTCGAGCGCGGCGGCGAAACGTTCCGCTCGTGCGCGCGTCGTGAACCCGGGGGTCATGCGGTCCGTCCTGGTGTCGGGGGCGCCCACTCGTCCGTCGCGCCTCTCGGGACGCCCAACGACGTGCGCGCGCCGGAGGTTACGGAGTCCCCGCCCACCCGTGCGCCGGTCATCGCAGGTCCTCGGGGAGGAGCTTGGCCAGGTTCCGCACACCGCGCAGCTGCAGCTGCTTGACGGCGCCGTCGCTGCGGCCCAGGACGGCCGCGGTCTCGGCGATGCTGAGCCCCTGCAGGAACCTCATCACCAGGCAGTCGCGCTGCTCGTCGGAGAGCTGGTGCAGGGCGTCGAGCAGCACCTCGTGGGTGAGGTTCGCCAGCACGGCGTCCTCGGTGCTCTCGGTGACGTCGTCGTGCCTGCTCATGTCCTCGGTGGTCGACTCCATCCGGACCCGGCCGGACTTGAAGTGGTCGACGGTGAGGTTGCGGGCGATCGTCATCAGCCACGCGCCGAAGTCCTTGCCCTGCCACCGGAAGTCCGGCATCCGGCGCAGCGCGCGGAAGAAGGTCTCGGAGGTGAGGTCCTCGGCCAGCGGCACCGAGCGGGTGCGGTGGTAGAGGAAGCGGTAGACCTGCGGGTGGTAGTGGTCGAAGAGCATCCCGAACGCCTCCGCGTCACCACCGCGGGCGAGCTCGACCAGCGCGATCAGGCGGCTGCGCTCGCTCTCGTCGACCGCCGAGGAGGCGGCCTCCCCGTGGTCCCCGTGGTCCCCGTGGTTCCCGGGGCCGCTGGGCCCGCCGAGGGGCGTTCCCGGCCCGGCCGGCCCGGTCGAGGAGGTCGCGGCGTTGAGCAGCGTCCCCGGGGGGTACGCGCCCGCGGGCCGCGGGTCGGTCGTCAGCAGGACGTGGGCGACGGCGCGGCGCAGGGCCTCCAGGCCGCGCTCGTGCTGCCCTCCCTGCACCATTCGCTGCACCCCTCCCGTGGCGGCCGCCCGGGAGCGACCTGCTGAGTCTAGACGGGGGGAGACCCACGCCACAGGGGTTCGACGGGCGGCTCGTCAGGACCGGCGGCGCAGCCCGGCTGCGGCGGCGCCGCCCAGGGCCCCGGCGGCCGCGGTCAGGACCAGGCCGGCGCGGGCGGCCTTGCGGCCGGTCCGGTAGTCGCGCACCCGCCACCCCGCGGCGCGGGCGTGGGCCCGCAGCCGGGCGTCGGGGTTGACCGCGCAGGCGTCGCCGACCAGGGACAGCATCGGCAGGTCGTTGACGGAGTCGGAGTAGGCCGAGCAGCGCGCCAGGTCCAGGCCCTCGCGCACCGCCAGCGCCCGGATCGCCTCGGCCTTGGCCGGTCCGTGCAGCATGTCGCCGACCAGTCGGCCGGTGTAGACGCCGTCGACGTGCTCGGCGACGGTGCCCATCGCCCCGGTCAGGCCGAGGCGCTTCGCGATGATCCGGGCGATCTCGACCGGCGCCGCGGTGACCAGCCAGACCCGCTGTCCCTGGTCGAGGTGCAGCTGGGCCAGCGCGCGGGTGCCGGGCCAGATCCGGTGCGACATGGTCTCGTCGAAGATCTCCTCGCTGAGCTCCTCGAGCTCGGTCACCGTGTGCCCGGCGATGAAGGAGAGGGCGGCCTCGCGGGTCTCGGAGACGTGGTCGGGGTCCTCCACGCCGACGACGCGGAAGTAGGCCTGCTTCCAGGCGGCGCCGACGAGGTCGCGGGTGGTGAAGAACTCGCGGCGGTGCAGCCCGCGGGCGAGGTGGAAGATGCTGGCGCCCTGCATGACGGTGTTGTCGACGTCGAAGAACGCCGCCGAGGTGGGGTCGGCGACCAGGCTCAACGCGTTCTCGACCTCGGCCGCGGCGGCGGCGGCCTCCCCGGCCATGATCGAGCGCTGGCGCAGGTCCAGCCGCGGTCGCGGACGCTCCGACGGGGTCACGGGCCCAGGCTAGAGCAGCCGGGGACGGGTGTCGGGGGACCCGGCGCGCATCGCCGCGGTGTGGAAGTATCCGCCCATGCCAGCCGCCGCTGCGCCACCGCTCGACGACGTCGTGACCCCGCCGACCGCCGACGGCCTGGACGACCTGCTCGTGCACGCCGCCCGGGAGTCGCCGGACAAGCTGGCCCTGGTCGAGGCCTCCGGGCGGAGCCTGACGTGGCGCGAGCTCGACGCCGAGGTGGCCCGGGTGGCCACCGGGCTCGGCGACGCCGGGGTGGTGGCCGGCTACCGGGTCGCGCTGGTGCTGGGCAACCGGCTCGAGATGGTCACCGGCTACCTCGCCGTGCTGCGGGCGCAGGCCGTGGCGGTGCCGCTCGGTCCCGGCTCGACGCCGGCCGAGGTGGCACAGGTGGTCGCCGACAGCGGTGCGCGGATGGTCCTGGCCGACGCGGGCTCGGTGACGTCGGTCCGCGCGGCCCTGGCCACCCTGCAGGCCAGCGGCGCGTCCCCCAGCCCCCGCCTGGTCGCCGTCGGCACGACCCTGCTGCCGGGGGAGCGCTCCTGGGAGCACCTGCGCGCGGAGCGCGCCCGCCGTTCGCCGGCGCTGCACGACGCCGAGCAGCTCGCCGTGCTCCTCTACACCTCCGGCACCACCGGCCGCCCGCGCGCCGCGATGCTGACCCACCGCGCGCTGCGGGCCAACGTGGAGCAGGTCGCGCGGGTCGAGCCGCCCCTGGTCCACGGCGACGACGTGGTCCTCGGGCTGGTGCCGCTGTCGCACGTGTACGGGCTCTGCGCCGTGCTCGGCGCGGTGCTGCGGCAGCGCGCCAAGCTGGTGATGGCCGACGTCTTCGACCCCGGCGGCGTCCTGGACCTGATCGAGGACGAGGCCTGCAGCGTGCTGCCGCTGGCCCCCGGGGTGCTGGAGCGGTGGCGCTCGGTCGAGGACCTCACCGACCGGTTGGGCCCCGTCCGCCTGGTGATGTCGGGCTCCGCGCCGCTGGACCCCGCCGCCGCGGCCGAGTTCACCGCGCGGACCGGCCTGGTCGTGCACCAGGGGTACGGGCTCACCGAGACGTCGCCGGTCGTGGCCAGCACGCTGGGCGGGCCGGCCGACCCGTACTCCGTGGGCCGGGCGCTGCCCGGGGTCGGCCTGCGGCTGGTCGACGCCGAGGGTCGCGAGGTCGCCGCCGGGGACCCCGGCGAGGTGCAGGTCAGGGGACCCCACCTCTTCAGCGGCTACTGGCCCGGCGGCGAGGGCGGGCCCGGGCCGGACGGCTGGTGGTCCACCGGCGACGTCGGGCTGCTCGACGCCGCCGGCGACCTGCTCCTGGTCGACCGCCTCACCGAGACGATCGTGGTCTCGGGGTTCACCGTCTACCCCGTCGAGGTCGAGGCCGTGCTGGTCACCGCGCCGGGGGTGCAGGCCGTCGCCGTGGTCGGCGCCGACGACCCGGTGACCGGGAGCGCCGTGGTCGCCCACGTCGTGCCCGAGCCCGGCACCGACACCGCGCAGGTGCTGGCCGGGGTCGAGGCCGTCGCCGTCGAGCACCTGGCCGTCTTCAAGCGCCCGGCCCGGGTCGTGGCCGCCGAGCGGCTGCCGCGCACGCGTACCGGCAAGGTGGCCCGCTCCCGGCTCCGCGACGCCACCGCGGAGCGGTCGTGAGCGCGCCGCGGGTCCGGCTCTACGGCCGGCCCGGCTGCCACCTCTGCGACGTTGCGCGGGAGGTCGTCGCGTCGGTCTGCGCCGAGCTGGGCGAGGAGTTCGACGAGGTCTCCGTCGACGACGACCCCGCCCTGCGGGAGCGCTTCGGCGAGGAGGTGCCGGTGACCTTCGTCGACGGGCGCCAGCACGACTTCTGGCGGGTGGACGCGCACCGCCTGCGCGCCGCCCTCACCCGCGCGTGACCCGCCGGTAGCAGAACCGGCGACCCCCCGCGCGGTGTGACTTCTCACATGTGCTAGCCCCCACGGTCGCTCGTTTTGTTCTCCCGTTCACAAACTCCTACAGTGAACGACGCCGCCACGCGCACCACACACCGAGGCGCCCCCGACGTCGTCGTGCGGCTGGAAAGCAGAGCAGTGACCTCACGGACACCCGCCGGACCCGGTGCGGCCGAGGCGACCCGGGACATCCCGGAGGCCACGGTGGCGCGCCTCCCGGTCTACCTGCGCGCCCTGAACGCGCTCGCCGACGCCGGGACGGCCACCTGCTCCAGCGAGCACCTGGCCTCCGTGGCCGGCGTCAACAGCGCCAAGCTCCGCAAGGACCTGTCCCACCTCGGCAGTTACGGCACCCGCGGGGTCGGCTATGACGTGGAGTACCTCCGCTACCAGATCGCCCGCGAGATCGGCGTGACCCAGGACTGGCCCGTGGTGATCGTGGGCATCGGCAACCTCGGCCAGGCGCTGGCCAGCTTCTCGGGCTTCCGCAGCCGCGGGTTCCGCGTGGTCGCGCTGCTCGACGCCGACCCCGACCGGCACGACCAGGTCGTCGCCGGCGTCGAGGTCCGCCCCTTCGACGACCTCGAGGGCGTGGTGCGCGACCAGGGGGTCGCGATCGGCGTGATCGCCACCCCGGCCGTGGCCGCCCAGGACGTGGCCGACCGGATGGTGGGCTGCGGGATCACCAGCATCCTCAACTTCGCCCCGGCGGTGCTCGCCGTGCCCGAGGGCGTGGACGTGCGCAAGGTGGACCTCTCCATCGAGCTGCAGATCCTCGCCTACCACCAGCAGCGCAAGGCCGGCGTCGACGCCACGACCCCGGTCCCGACCCGGAAGGTGGGCTCCGCATGAGCGTCCTCGTCGTCGGCATCTCGCACAGCTCCGCGCCCGTCTCCCTGCTGGAGAAGGTCGCGCTCAGCGACGACGCCGTCCACAAGCTGGTCCAGGACGTCTCGACCGCCGACCGGGTCAGCGAGGCGACCGTGATCTCCACCTGCAACCGGGTCGAGATCTACGCCGACGTCGACCGGTTCCACGGCAGTGTCGAGGCGCTGTCGCGGATGCTCATCGACCGGGCCGGCGAGGACGAGTCGATGCTGCCGCACCTCTACGTCCACTACGACGACGGCGCGGTCTCCCACCTCTTCCAGGTCGCCGCCGGGCTCGACTCGATGGCCGTGGGCGAGGGCCAGATCCTCGGCCAGACCCGCAAGGCGCTGCGGACCGGCCAGGAGCTCGGCACCGTCGGCCCGTCGCTGAACGTGCTGTTCCAGCAGGCCCTGCGGGTCGGCAAGCGCTCGCGCGCCGAGACCGACATCGACCTCGTCGCCCCGTCGCTGGTCTCGGTGGCGCTGGAGCGCGCCGAGGCCCAGGTCGGCGCGATCGCCGGCAAGGACGTCGTGGTCGTCGGCGCCGGGTCGATGGCCGGGCTGGCCGTGGCCACCGTCGCCCGCGCCGGCGCCGGCCGGGTCACCGTGGTCAACCGCTCGGCCGAGCGCGCCGACCGGCTCGCGGCCGAGCACGCCCCCCGCGCCGACGGGTCGGGCCCCGGCTCGACCCGGGCCCTGCGCCTGGCCGACCTGTCCCTCGCTCTCGGCGAGGCCGACGTGGTGATCACCTGCACCGGCGCCACCGGCGTGCTGGTCAGCGCCGCCCAGGTCAGCGCCGCGCGGGAGGCCGCCGGCCGCGGCCCCGAGCAGCCGCTGTGCGTGCTGGACCTCGCGCTGCCCCGCGACGTCGAGCCGGCCGTCGCCGACCTGCCCGGCGTGGGCCTGGTCGGCCTGTCCGAGCTGGCCGAGACCCTGCAGCACACCGAGGCCGGTCGCGAGGTCGAGCAGGTCCGCGACATCGTCACCCACGAGGTGACCTCGTTCCTGGCCGCGCGACGCCAGGCCAGTGTCACGCCCACCGTGGTGGCGCTCCGCTCGATGGCCACCGGCGTCGTCGACACCGAGATGGTCCGTCTCGACACCCGGCTGCCCGGCCTGGAGTCCGAGGTGCGCGCCGAGGTGCTGCGCACCCTGCGCCGCGTCGCCGACAAGCTCCTCCACGAGCCCACCGTCCGGGTCAAGGAGCTCGCCGACGAGCAGGGTGCGGTGTCGTACGCCGCCGCCCTCGCCGAGCTGTTCTCCCTCGACCCCGAGGCCGTCGACGCCGTGACCCGCCCCAAGGTCGGGGAGGAGGGTCCGTCGTGAGCGCCCCCGACAGCACCCACGCGCCCGTCCGGGTCGGCACCCGCCGCTCCCTGCTGGCCACGACGCAGTCCGAGACGGTCGCGGCGATGATCCGCGAGCGGCTCGGCCGCGAGGTCGAGCTGGTCGAGGTCACCACCGACGGCGACCGCAGCCAGGCCGCCGGCACCCCCCTGGTCGAGAGCACCACGGCCGGCAGCACCGGCGTCTTCGTCGGCGCGCTGCGCGACGCGCTGCTCGCCGGCCGGGTCGACGTGGCCGTGCACTCGCTCAAGGACCTGCCGACCTACCCGGCCGAGGGCATCTCCCTGGTCGCCGTGCCCGGTCGCGAGGACTCCCGCGACGTGGTCGTGGCCCGCGACGGGCTGACCCTCGGCGAGCTGCCCGTCGGCAGCGTCGTGGGCACGGGTTCCCCGCGCCGCGTCGCGCAGGTCCACGCCCTCGGCCTCGGACTCGAGCTGCGGGGCGTGCGCGGCAACGTCGACACCCGGATCGGCAAGGTCCGCTCCGGGGAGTACGACGCCGTCCTGCTCGCCCGGGCCGGCCTGGCCCGTCTCGGCCGGCTCGACGAGGTCACCGAGGTGCTCGACCCGATCCAGGTGCTCCCCGCCCCCGGGCAGGGTGCGCTGGCGGTCGAGTGCCGTACCGGCGACCCGCTCGCGGCCGCGCTGGCCGACCTCGACGACCCCCGTGCGCGGGCCTGCGTCGAGGCCGAGCGGGCGGTGCTCGCCACCCTCGAGGGAGGCTGCTCGGCCCCGATCGGCGCGATGGCCGAGCTCGTCGAGGGCGAGGACGGCGACGAGCTGTGGGTCCGCGCGGTCGCGCTGTCCCTCGACGGCGGGCTCGCCGTGCGCAGCTCCGCGGCCGGCCCCGTCTCCGACCCGGCCGGGCTCGGCGCCCGGCTGGCCGCCGAGATGCTCGACGACGGCGCCGGCGACCTCGAGGCGGCCCCCACATGACCAGGACCACCGACCCACCCGCACCACCCGGCCAGGAACGACCATCCGCACGACCGCAGAGCAGCAGAGGTGCAGACCCCATGACGCGAGGCACGACCCCCACCACCGCGGACGCCGCGAACGACACCCAGCCCTGGGTCTCCTTCGTCGGCACCGGCCCCGGCGACCCCGACCTGCTCACCGTGCGCGCGATCAGCGTGCTCGGTGACGCCGACGTCGTGGTCACCGAGGTCCCCGAGCACGAGGCGCTGGTCGCCGCGCTGCTCGGCGCCGGCGAGGACGTCCCCGAGGTCGTCGACGGCGGCTTCGGCGAGGACGGCCAGCCGCTGACCCACGCCGCCCGGGCCAAGGTGGTCCTCAAGCACGCCAAGCGCGGGCGCCGGGTCGCCCGGCTGATGGTCGGCGACCCGTTCCTCTACGCCTCCGGGCCGGAGGAGGCGCAGGCCTGCGTCAAGGCCGGCATCGGCTTCGAGGTCGTCCCCGGCGTCTCCTCGGTCTCCGCGGTCCCGGCCTACGCCGGCATCCCGCTGACCACCAAGGACCGCCGCGCGGTCTCGGTCGTCACCTGCGGCGGCAAGGTCGACTGGAGCCGCTACGCCACCGACGACACGCTGGTGCTGCTCTCCGGCGTCGGCACCATCGGCGACACGGCCGCCGAGCTGGTGGCCGCGGGCCGCGACCCGCAGACGCCCGTGGCGATCACCCGGGTCGGCACCACCACCGAGCAGGAGACGCTCACCTCCACCCTCGAGCACGTCGCCGCGGACGTCCGGGCCACCCGGATCGCCCCGCCGGCGGTCATCGTGATCGGCGACGTCGTCGACCTGCGCGACACGCTGTCGTGGTTCGAGACCAAGCCGCTGTTCGGCTGGCGCGTGCTGGTGCCCCGCACCAAGGAGCAGGCCGCGACCCTGTCCACCCGGCTGCGCGGCTACGGCGCGGTGCCCGAGGAGGTCCCGACCATCTCGGTCGAGCCGCCCCGCAACCCGCTGCAGATGGACAAGGCCGTCCGCGGCCTGGTCGAGGGCCGCTACGAGTGGATCGTCTTCACCTCGGTCAACGCGGTGAAGGCCGTCCGCGAGAAGTTCGAGGAGTACGGCCTGGACGCCCGCGCCTTCTCCGGCCTCAAGATCGCCTGCGTGGGCGAGAAGACCGCCGCCTCGGTGGCCACCTGGGGCCTGCGCGCCGACCTGGTGCCCTCGGGCGACCAGTCGGCGGCCGGGCTGCTCGAGGACTGGCCGGAGTACGACGAGACGCTCGACCCGATCAACCGGGTCTTCCTGCCCCGCGCCGACATCGCCACCGAGAACCTGGTGGCCGGCCTGGTCGACCTCGGCTGGGAGTGCGACGACGTCACGGCGTACCGGACCGTGCGCGCCGCGCCGCCGCCGGCCCCGACCCGCGACGCGATCAAGACGGGCAAGTTCGACGCGGTGGTCTTCACCTCCTCCTCGACCGTGCGCAACCTGGTCGGCATCGCGGGCAAGCCGCACCCCTCGACGATCATCGCGGTGATCGGCCCCGCGACGGCCAAGACCGCCGAGGAGCACGGGCTGCGCGTCGACGTGATGGCCCCGAAGCCCGACGTGGGCGTCCTGGCCGACGCGCTCGCCGACTTCGGCGCGACCCGTCGTACGGGCCTGCTCGAGGAGGGCGTGGCCGTCACCCGGCCGTCGGAGCGCAAGCCCGCGGCCCGTCGCAAGGTCACCTCGTCGTCGTGACGGGCGGCGCCGCCGGCGGGCTGCCGGAGGGCGCGGGCGTGCCACGGGTGCGCCCGCGCCGGCTGCGGACCACCCCGGCGCTGCGCCGGATGGTGGCTGAGACGTCGCTCGAGGCGCGGCAGCTCGTGCTGCCCGTCTTCGTGCGTGAGGGGATCAGCGAGCCGGTGCCGATCGACTCGATGCCCGGTGTCGTCCAGCACTCCCGCGACTCCCTGCGCCGTGCGGCCGCCGAGGCCGCCGAGCTGGGGCTGGGCGGGCTGATGCTCTTCGGCGTCCCCGAGCACAAGGACGCCGTGGGCTCCGGCGCGACCGATCCCGACGGGGTGCTGAACCGCGCCATCACCGACGTGGTGGGCGAGGTCGGCGAGTCGCTGACGGTGATGAGCGACCTGTGCCTCGACGAGTTCACCGACCACGGCCACTGCGGGGTGCTGACGCCCGACGGGCGCGTCGACAACGACGCGACGCTGGTGCGCTACGCCGAGATGGCCCGCGCCCACGCCGCCGCCGGGGTCGACATGGTCGGGCCCAGCGGGATGATGGACGGCCAGGTCGCGGTCGTGCGCGCCGCGCTCGACGGCGCCGGGCACACCGACGTCTCGGTGCTGGCCTACTCCGCGAAGTACGCCTCCGCCTTCTTCGGGCCGTTCCGCGAGGCCGTCGGGTCCACGCTCCAGGGCGACCGCCGGACGTACCAGCAGGACCCCGGGAACGCGGTCGAGGGCGTGCGCGAGGCCCGCCTCGACGTCGCCGAGGGCGCCGACCTGGTGATGGTCAAGCCGGCCCTGGGCTACCTCGACGTGCTCCGCCGGGTGCGCGACGCGGTCGAGGTGCCGGTGGCGGCCTACAACGTCTCCGGCGAGTACGCCATGGTCGAGGCGGCCGCCGAGCGCGGCTGGATCGACCGGGAGGCGGCCATCCTGGAGACGCTGACCTCGATCCGGCGGGCCGGGGCCGACGTGGTGCTGACCTACTGGGCGGCCAAGGCCGCCCGGCTGCTCACCCGCGGCTGACCTCGCTGCCGACCTCGCTGCCGACCCGCCGCGCTGTTACTGATCTGTTGACCAGGTGTGGCCCGCAAGGGGTGGGTGTGCGGTCCGAGCGGCCTTAGTCTTGCACCTGTCGGGAGGGGCCGGGGGGCCCTGATCGATGATCGGAATCCGGGGGGATTCCACGAACACCGAGAGTGATGCCTCCGCCGGGGGGTGGATGCGCGTCATGATCAAGAAAGAACCCGTTTGAGCGAGCCGGGGGGCCCGCTGAGACGGGTTCTTTCCATGTCCGGCCCCGGCGCTCGCCGCGCCGCGCGGGAGTCGTGTGCCCCACGACGCGCTGGGGCGCGTCCTCAGGCCCACGACCCGTCCCGACCCCGATCCGCCGCGCCGCCCGCATGCACGAGACCCCCGTACGGCACCTGCCGTACGGGGGTCTCGGTCGGTCCGGGGACCGGGTGGGTCAGGGGTTGGTGAGGTTCTCGACGCAGGTGGCCAGCTTGAGGACCTCCAAGGTCGTGATGCCCGAGGCCAGGCACTGCGCGGTCGCCTCAGCCTTGGTCAGCACCTCCTCGACGGGGCCGGCGCCGCCACCGCCACCACCGCCGTTCCCGCCGCCGGAACCGCCACCACCGTTGTTGCCGCCACCGGTGCCCAGGGCGTCGTCGACGGCTCCGCCGAGGTTGCCGAGGGGGCCGCTGCCTCCTCCGCTGCCGCCCCCGGTCACGGGAGGCGTGACCGGGGTGGAGCCGCCGTCACCGGAGTCGGGCGGGGTGCTGGTCGTGCCGCCGGACGTCGAGCCGTCGGTCGAGGACCCGCCGGACGACGAACCACCGGTCGACGAGCCGCCGCCGGAGCTCCCTGCCGGGGCCTGGGGCTGGAACTGCCGCTGGACCGGCGCCGACGGGGCCACCGGCGAGGGCGAGATCGGGTCGGCCGCGGTGGTGCCGGTCGGGACGCTGGTGAAGTCGCCGCCGAGGTAGGACTCCATCACCGAGATCACGAGGTCGACGTAGGAGTTGCTGTTGTTGTAGCGGAACACCGCGGCCCGCTGGCCGGGGCGCTCGGAGAGGTCGTCGGGGCCCGAGCAGAGGTAGACGCCGGTGGCCAGGGCCGCGTCGTCGATGTCCTGCGGGTTCCGCTCGCCGTCGCCGTCGGCGTCGACCCCGACCACGGCCCAGGTGGAGGGGATGAACTGCATCGGGCCCACGGCCCGGTCGAAGCGCTGGTCGTCGTCGAACTGGCCGGCGTCGGTGTCGGTGATCCGCGCCGTGCCGCCGCTGCCGGTCAGCGGGACGCCGTAGATGCCGGGCGTGGCCAGGCCCTCGTCGTCGAGCACGTTGCCGCCGTAGCGCCCGTGGTCGGACTCGACCCGGCCGACGGCGGCGATCAGCTGCCACGGGATCGAGCAGGACTCGTCGGCGGCGTTCACCACGGTCGCAGCCCGCTGGTAGGCCGCCAGGGCGGCCGAGGGGATGTCGTTGGTCGAGGCGTTCTGCACCGCCGCCTCCCGCCCGCCCAGGCCGAGCCCGCCGGAGCGGCTCGGCGTGGAGAGGCTGGCCGGGGCCTCGATGGCCTGCTCGGGCAGCGTCGAGCCGTCGGGCAGCGAGCCGGCCTCGGGCAGCGACTGCTGGCCGTCGACGGTCGTCAGCGCGGCCTGGGGCGAGGCCAGACTGGCGGTCACGGCCGCGGAGAGCAGTGCCAGCGGCAGGATCGCCGTCGCACGCTGCAGCCGTCGGCGGCGGGGGTCGGACATGCGGAACTCTCCTCGATGGATGCAGGCCTCCCACAAGGCCTGACAGGTGACACAACGCACAAGTCACGGTCAGGTTACGCGCCGGTAGGCCCCAGCGGGACCCCTTGGAGCAGATCGGGCGAACACTCGTCCTCCCAGTCCGACGACGACTCGGGTGTGACGTGGCTCAAACCGGGCCCGCGCGGTTTGGGTGGCGTTGCGTCGCGCGGGAGGATGGGGGAGTGCCCACCGCCACGCCGTCCAGCACGCCGTCCGCCGCTCCCGCCTCCGAGGCCCTGTTCGCCCGGGCCCGGGCGGTCACGCCCGGCGGTGTGAACTCCCCGGTCCGCGCGTTCGCCGCGGTCGGGGGCAGCCCCCGCTTCATCACCTCGGCGAAGGGTGCCTGGCTCACCGACGCCGACGGCAACGAGATGGTCGACCTGATCTGCTCGTGGGGCCCGATGCTGCTGGGCCACGCCCACCCCGAGGTCCAGGCCGCCGTCCAGGCCGCGGTCGCCCGCGGGACCTCGTACGGCGCCCCGACCGTGCCCGAGGTCGAGCTGGCCGAGGAGATCGTGGCCCGCGCCCCGGTCGAGAAGGTCCGCTTCACCTCCTCCGGCACCGAGGCCTCGATGTCGGCGATCCGGCTGGCGCGCGGGTTCACCGGCCGCGACGTCGTGGTCAAGTTCGCCGGCTGCTACCACGGCCACGTCGACGCGCTGCTGGCCTCGGCCGGCTCCGGGCTGGCCACCTTCGCGGTCCCGGGCACCCCCGGCGTGCCGGCCTCGGCCACCGAGCTCACCCTCGTGCTGCCCTACAACGACCGCGAGGCGGTCACCGCGGTCTTCGCCGAGCACGGCGACCGGATCGCCTGCCTGGTCACCGAGGCCTCGCCCGGCAACATGGGCGTCGTCCCGCCCGAGCCGGGCTTCAACGAGTTCCTGTCGCGCACCTGCGCCGAGCACGGCGCGCTGTTCGTCTCCGACGAGGTGATGACCGGGTTCCGCGCCAGCCGCCAGGGCTACTGGGGCATCGACGGCGCCGTCGAGGGCTGGACGCCCGACCTGGTCGTCATGGGCAAGGTGATGGGGGGCGGGTTCCCGGCCGCGGCCTTCGGCGGCCGCGCCGACGTGATGGCCCGCCTCGCGCCCGAGGGGCCGGTCTACCAGGCCGGCACGCTCTCGGGGAACCCGGTCGCGACCACCGCCGGCCTGACCACGCTGCGCCTGGCCACCGACGAGGTCTACGACCACCTCACCAAGGCCGGCGAGGTCGTCAAGGCCGGCGTCACCGACGCCCTCGACGCCGCGGGCGTGGCCCACGCGGTGCAGTCCGCCGGCACGATGTTCTCGGTCTTCCTCACCGAGGGCCCGGTCCGGGACTTCGCCGAGGCGTCCCGCACCGACGCCGGGGCGTACGCCGCCTTCTTCCACGCCATGCTCGACCGCGGCGTCTACCTGCCGCCCTCGGCCTACGAGTCGTGGTTCCTCTCCGCCGCGCACGACGACCGGGCGATCCAGACGATCCTCGACGCGCTGCCCGACGCCGCCCGTGCCGCGGCCGCCGCGCAGGACCCGGCCGCGGGGACCCGCGCGTGAGCGCCCCGGCGCCGGGCACCACCCGGACCGTCGTGCACCTGCTGCGCCACGGCGAGGTGCACAACCCGCGCGGCGTGCTCTACGGCCGCCGCGACGGCTTCCACCTGTCGACCCGCGGCCTGGCGATGGCCGACAAGGTCGCCGAGGCGCTGGGCCACCGCGACATCGTGCACCTGCGCGCGTCCCCGCTGGAGCGGGTGCAGGAGACCATCGCGCCCCTGGCCGCCGCCCGCGGGCTGGCCGTGCGCACCGACGAGCGGGTCATCGAGTCCGGCAACGTCTTCGAGGGCGAACGCTTCGGCAACGGCCACAACGCGCTCAAGGACCCCCGCACCTGGCGCTACCTCTACAACCCGTGGCGGCCGTCGTGGGGCGAGCCGTACCGGCTCATCGTCGGCCGGATGATGGCCGCGATCCACGACGCCCGCCGTGAGGCGCACGGCCACGAGGCCGTCGTGGTCTCCCACCAGCTGCCGATCTGGACCACCCGGCTGCACGTCGAGGGCCGCTCGTTCCTGCACCTGCCCCAGAACCGGCGCTGCACGCTCTGCTCGGTGACCTCGCTGCACTTCGACGACGAGCGGCTGGTCACCCTGACCTACTCCGAGCCGGCCGCCGACCTGATCCCGGCCGCCGAGCGCGGCCAGGCCTTCTCCTCCGGCGGCACCGAGCAGGCCCCGGGCGAGGGCGGACGATGACCCTCGCCTCCCGGCGTGCCCGGCGTGCCCGGCGTGCCCGGCGCCCCCGCCGCCTCGCGCTGCTCGCCGGCGTCGCCGCGGCCCCGCTGCTGCTCGCCGGCTGCAGCGGCCTGCAGGGCACCGGGGACCTGCAGTACGTCGGCGGGATGGGCAACGTCGTCGAGATCCCCGAGGCCGACCGCGGCGAGCCGGTCGACCTGAGCGGGGAGTCGATCCAGGGCGAGCCGCTCGACCTGGCCGACAGCCGCGGCGAGGTCACCGTGGTCAACGTCTGGTGGTCCGGCTGCGGTCCCTGCCGCTCGGAGATGCCGATGCTGGTCGAGGCCGCCGACGAGCTCGACGCGACCTTCGTCGGCATCAACACCCGCGACCCCGGGATCGGCACCGCCGAGGCCTTCGAGAAGGAGGTCGGGGTGACCTACCCGTCCTTCTACGACGACACCGCCGCGCCCCTGCTGGCCTTCCCGGCGCCCTACCAGCCGCAGTCGATGCCGAGCACCGTCGTGCTCGACGAGGAGGGCCGGGTCGGCGCGCTGTTCAGCGGCGAGATCCCCTCCGCGCTGACGCTGGAGCAGGTCGTCGACGGGGTGCGCACCGATGGCTGACTGGTTCACCCAGCAGGCCGCGGCCGGCTCCCTGGCCCTGGCCCTGCCGGTGGCCCTGGTGGCCGGACTGGTCTCGTTCTTCTCGCCCTGCGTGATCCCGCTGCTGCCCGGATACCTGTCCTACGCCACCGGCCTCTCGGGTGCCGACCTGGCCGACGGCAAGGCCGCCGACCACCGCGGCCGGATGCTGCTCGGCTCGCTGCTCTTCGTGCTCGGCTTCGCCGCCGTGTTCGTCTCCATCGGCGCCGCCTCCGGCGCGCTGGGCCAGTGGCTGCGCGAGTACCAGCGTGAGATCACCGTCGTCTCCGGGGTCGTGATCATCGTGCTCGGGCTGGCCTTCGCCGGCCTCGTGCCCGCCCTGCAGCGCGAGTGGCGCGTGCACAAGGTCCCGGCCGTCGGGCTGGCCGCGGCCCCGCTGATCGGGATCATCTTCGGCCTCGGCTGGACGCCCTGCATCGGGCCCACGCTCGGGGTGATCCTGACCCTGTCGGTCAACGAGGCCACCGCCGCCCGCGGGGCCCTGCTCTCGGGCGTCTACGCCGTCGGGCTCGGCATCCCCTTCGTCATCGCGGGGCTCGCCTACCGTCGGGCCCTCGGGGCGGTCTCCTTCGTCCGGCGCCACCAGGCCTGGGTGACCAGGATCGGCGGACTGATGCTCGTGCTGGTCGGCCTCGCGCTGGTCACCGGCGCCTGGGACCAGCTGGTCACCTGGGTCCAGATCCAGCTCGTGAGCGACTTCGAGGTGAGCGTGTGAGCACCGACGTGCAGACCCAGCCGGCCGCCGGCTCCCAGCCGGAGCCGCCGCAGGCGCCGCCGGCCCGCCGCCCCGGCGAGCTCGGGATCCGCGAGCTCGGCCGCTGGTCGTGGCGCCAGCTGACCTCGATGCGCACCGCGCTGGTGCTGCTGCTCCTGCTGGCGCTGGCCGCCGTACCGGGGTCCGTGGTCCCGCAGGACTCCGTCGACTCCCTGGCGGCCTCGCGGTGGCGCGACGCGCACCCGACGCTGGCGCCGATCTACGAGCGGCTCGGGCTGTTCTCGGTCTACGACTCGCCGTGGTTCTCCGCGATCTACCTGCTGCTGGTGGTGTCGCTGATCGGCTGCATCGTCCCGCGGACGTTCGTCTACTGGCGCGGGCTGCGCGCCAAGCCCCCGGCCGCCCCGCGCAACCTGGCCCGGCTGCCCGAGCACGCGGCGTACCGCGTCTCCGCCTCCCCGCACACCGTGCTCGAGGACGCCCGTCGCGAGCTGCGCCGGCGCCGCTACCGGGTCCGCGTCGACGACGACGCCGGGCCCGAGGGCGGCTGGGTGGCCGCCGAGCGCGGCTACCTCCGCGAGGCCGGCAACCTGCTCTTCCACGTCTCGGTGATCGTGGTGATGGTCGGTTTCGGGCTCGGCGGGCTCTTCGGCTACCAGGGCGGCGTGATCGTCATCCAGGGCACCGGCTTCGCCAACAACCTCTCGCAGTACGACGACTTCAACCCCGGATCGCTGTTCGAGCCCACCGACATGGAGCCGTTCTCCTTCACCCTCGACGACTTCAGCGCCGAGTGGATCGAGTCCGGCGCCGGGCGCGGGATGGCGCGCGGGTTCCAGGCCGACCTGTCCTACCAGGAGGACCCGGACGCCGAGACCGAGCAGTACGACCTCCGGGTCAACCACCCGCTCTCGATCGGCGACACCGACGTGTTCCTGATCGGGCACGGGTACGCCCCGGTGATCACCGTGCGCGACCCCGACGGTGAGGTCATGTACTCGCAGCCGGTCGTCTTCCTGCCCCAGGACCAGGGCCTGCTGTCGTACGGCGTGGCAAAGTCGACCCTGTCGGACCCCGACGTCGGGCTCGAGGGGCTGTTCTACCCGACCTTCGTGATGATCGACGGCGACCCGGTCAACGTGATGGGCGACGACCGGAACCCCACGCTGTCGATGGAGGTCTTCGCCGGCGACCTCGGGCTGGACGACGGCTCGCCCCAGTCGATCTACGTCCTGGACAAGGACGGGGCGCCGAAGGTCACCGAGGAGGACGGCTCGCGCTACCGGCTCGACCTGCAGCCCGGCCAGACCGCCGACCTGCCCGACGACCTGGGCTCGGTCACCTTCGAGGGCGTCGAGCCGTGGGCCCGGGTGCAGATCAGCCAGACCCCCGGCAAGGAGCTCGCGCTGGCCGGCGTGGTGCTCGCCCTGATCGGCCTGCTGGGCTCGCTGTTCATCCGCCCGCGCCGGATCTGGGTGCGCGCCCGGAAGGCTGACCAGGGCGGTGGGAGCATGGTGGAGGTGGCCGTGCTGCGACGCTCGAGCGCCGGGCCCGAGCCCGACGACCAGGACGCGGGGCCGGACGAGCTGGACAAGCTCGTGGCCGCCCTCGGAGGACCCGCGGACGGCACCGCCCGCGGCGCAGGACGAGCAGGACGTGCAGGAGAGGACGAGTCGTGAGCGACACCGCATGGGAGATGCTCTCCAACCAGGCCGTCGGGGCGGCGGGGATCGTGTACTTCCTCGCGCTGCTGGCGCACCTGGTCGAGTGGGCCGCGCTCCGCCAGCCCGGCGCCGTGGAGGCCGCGCGCACGACCGCGAGCCCCGCCCGCGCGGACGGCGGCGGCGTCGCCGTCGCGACCGGGCCCGGTGACCGGGCGGGCGACCCGCCGACCTCGGCCGCCGCCGGCCAGGCGTCGTACCGGGTGGCGCTCTTCGGTCGCCTCGGCCTGCTGCTGACCGTGGTCGCGCTCGTCGCGCACGGGATCTCCCTGGTCGGGCGCGGGATGGCCGCGGACCCGAACCGGGTGCCCTGGGGCAACATGTACGAGTTCACCCTGGCCGGCACCTTCGTGGTCGCCCTGATGTACGTCGTGGTGCGCCGCCGCTTCCGCCTGGACTGGATGGCCCCGCTGGTCGTCGGGTTCGTGCTGGCGGTGCTGATGGTGGCCGTGATCTGGCTGCACAGCCCGGTCGCGCCGCTGACCGAGGCGCTGAACTCGTACTGGCTGGTCATCCACGTCGTCTCCGCCGTGATCGCCACCGGCGCGTTCACCCTGGGCGGGCTGCTCTCGCTGATCTACCTGGTCAAGGAGCGCCGCCCCGACGTCACGACCGGGCTGCTCGGCCGCGCGCCGTCGCTGGCCCGGCTGGACTCCACGTCGTACCGGATCCACGCCTTCGCCTTCCCCGTGTGGACCTTCGCGGTCCTCATCACCGGACCGATCTGGGCGCACGAGGCCTGGTCCCGCTACTGGAACTGGGACCCCAAGGAGGTGTGGGCGTTCATCACCTGGGTCGTCTACGCCGCCTACCTGCACGCGCGTACGACCGCCGGCTGGCGGGGGCGCAAGGCCGCCTACCTGGCGCTGCTGGGGCTGGCCACGCTGTGGTTCAACTTCATCGGCATCAACTACTTCTCGACCACCAGCCAGCACTCGTACGCCGCCCCGGCCCTGGTCGGCCCGGCCGACCCGGGCGTGGCGGTCGCGGGCGACGGCGACCCGGGTCCACGGCTGCTGTAGCGCCGCCGGCCGGCCGGCCGCGCGCGCTCCGGGCGCCCGCGCGCGCTGTAACGCTGTGTTACTTCGTCTGGTGCGGCGTCACGTCTCCACACCAGATGACGTAACACAGCGTTACAGCTCCGGGTGGGTCGCCGTCCGCCCCGGGAGCGCTGCGACGAGCTCCATGACGCTCGTGGCCCGCGGCGTCCAGCCGAGCAGTCGCTGCGCCTTGCGGCTGTCGACGATCTCGTGCCGGTCGAAGACCTGGTAGACCGGCGCCTCCTCCGAGATCGGGGCGTGGGTCACCGGCCCGGTGCGGCCGAAGGCGCGCTGGCACGCCTCGTACGTCTCCAGCGCGGCGACGGGCGCGTCGTCCGCGAGGAGGAACGCCTCCCCGTCGAGCTCGGCGAGGCGCTCCACGATCGCCGCGTAGCCCCGGGCGAGGTCGTCGACGTGGACCCAGGACCAGACCTTCCGGGCGTCGCCGTAGAACACCGCGACGCCGTCCCGGGCCTCGTCCAGCCACCGGCCCAGCAGGGAGCTCCGTCCGTGGCCCCCGAAGACGAGCGCCGGCCGCACGATCGTGTGGGCCAGCCGCGACGTCGCCAGCTGCGCCTCCAGCCGGGCGCGGGGGTGGTCGGGATCGGTCGGCGTGGACTCGTCCAGGAGCGGGTGGCAGTGGGCGCCGTACACCGAGCACCCCGTCGTGTAGACCAGGTGCGGAGCCCGGCCCGCCGCCCGGAGGGCGAGCAGCTCGGCGAACAGCTGCTCGTCGCTCTCCACCGGCCGTCGACCGTCGGCCACCGTGTGGATCACGACCTCGGCCGCGGCCAGACGGGCCCGGTACGACCCCGGATCGCCCACGTCGCCGGCGACCACCCGGACGCCGGCGTCCTCGAGGGCTGATGCCCGCGACGAGCGAGGGTCGCGGGTCAACCCGACCACCGTGTGACCGCGTGCCACCAGGAGCTCGGCCACGGCCTCGCCGATGTACCCGGTCGCCCCCGTCAGGAAGACGTCCACGCGCCCGGGCTCGTCAGCTGTCGGAGTCGTCGCGCTCGGAGCGGCGCTTGCGGTCCAGCTCGCGCAAGAAGTCGTCGTCGTCGTCCGGGCCGCGCGGCGCCGGGGGACGGGGCCGGCTCGGGCCCTGAGGACCCTTCGGCCGGCCGGGGAGGTTCCCGCGGCCACCGCCGCCGGACCCGGACGTGCCGGGCAGACCGCGCTCCTGCACCAGCCGGACGAGGAAGTACGTCGCCACGGCGAAGAGGATGAGCACGAGCAAGAACTTCACCCCTCCATCGTAGGGCTCTGCTGGTGACGACCTAGGCTGGTCACGTGAAGGAGCTCCTGGTCTACACCGCGCTGCGGCTGCTGCTGCTGCTGGCGTCTTTCGCGATCGTCGCCGGGCTGTGGATCGCGGTCACCGGCGGGGTCAGCGTGTTCTGGTGCCTGGTGATCGCGTTCGTGATCAGCGGCATCGGGTCCTACTACGTCCTCAACCCGCAGCGCGAGGCCTTCGCCCGCCGCGTCGAGGAGCGCGCCAGCCGCGCGTCCGCGCGGTTCGACGAGATGAAGGCCCGCGAGGACCGCGACTGACGGGTCGCTCAGCGGCGCTTCTTGCGCTCGATCTGCGAGCGGACGCGGGTCTCGGACTGGCCGAGCACCTTGGCCATGAGCGGGACGCGGTTCTTGTAGGCCACGACAGCAGCGGCGACGACGATGACGAAGATCAGGAATCCCAGCATGGGACGAGCCTACGTCGCGAGCACGAGCGGGACGGCGACGAGCAGCGCCCAGACCAGCTCGGCCTTGCCGGTGCTGCCCAGGACCGGGATGAGCCCCGGCCCGGTCGCCCCGCCGAGCACGACCCGGCAGGCGGGGCCGGCCACGGCGAGGAAGCCGAGCCCCAGCAGCGCCCACCAGCTGGTGGTGGCGGCCACCGCGACCACCGCGACCGCGGCCAGGGCGACCAGCAGCACGTAGAGGCCGCGGGTACGGGCGTCGCCCAGGCGCACGGCCAGGGTCCGCTTGCCGGCCACGGTGTCGGTCGGGATGTCGCGCAGGTTGTTGGCCACCAGGATCGCGCAGGCCAGCGCACCGATCCCGGTGCCGGCGGCCCACGCGGCGGCCGGCAGCGACTCGACCAGCACGAAGACGGTGCCGACCACCGCGACCAGGCCGAAGAACACGAAGACCATCACCTCGCCGAGGCCGAGGTAGCCGTACGGCGTCGCGCCGCCGGTGTAGAACCAGGCGGCGGCGACGCTGAGCACGCCGACGACCAGCAGCCACCAGGACGCCAGCGCGGCCAGGACCAGGCCCGCGACCGCGGCGACGCCGAACGCGAGGAAGGCGGCCCGCTTGACCGCGCCCGGGGTCGCCGCCCCGGAACCGACCAGCCGCATCGGCCCGACCCGGTCGTCGTCGGTGCCCCGGATGCCGTCGGAGTAGTCGTTGGCGTAGTTGACCCCGACCTGCAGGGCCAGGCTGACCACCAGGGCGAGCAGTGCGCGCAGCGGCGACAGGTCGTCGAGGCCCCCGCCCCGGCTCGCGGCCTCGGCCGCGGCGACGCCGACGCCGGCGACCACGGGGGCCAGGGCGGCGGGGAGCGTACGAGGCCGCGCCCCCGCGGTCCACTGGGCCATCGTCGTCACGGGCCGATCCAAGCAGGTCGCTCAGGGCGAGGTGGTCGTCGACCCGGCGGCGCCGGAGCCCGACGAGCCGTGCTCGGCCAGGTGACGCTCGGCCGCGCGGGCGGCGGCCGGCATCGCCAGGGTGGCCACGACGACGATGGCGGCGATCAGCAGCCAGCCGCCCGTCCCGCCGTCGACGGCCAGGAAGGTGTAGAGCGCCGGCGCCCAGACGCTGCCGCCGGTGCGCCCGAGCTGGGCGGCGCCCTGGTACTCCCCGCGCCGCTCCGGGTCGGAGAGCTCCGACATGAAGCCCCAGCTGGCCGCCGACTGGTAGAGCTCGGCCCCGGTCACCGTGACGTGACCGAGCCAGACCAGCGCGATGGTGACCCACCCCACGGTGTCGTGTGTGACCAGGACGACCAGGCAGGACAGCACGAAGAACCCGGCCGAGATCCGGGCGGCGCGCAGCGAGCTGGCCACGGAGTCGACGCCCCTGGCCGCAGCGACCTGGAGCAGCACCGCCATCACGGTGTTGGTGCCGAAGAGCCAGGCCAGCAGGACGGGCGGCGCGTCGGTCTCCTGGACCAGCCACAGCGGGATCACGATGTTGAGGAGCACCTGGTTGGTGCCGAGCACGCCGTCGCAGGTGGTCAGCGCCAGGAAGCCGCGGTTGCGCAGCGCCCCGGGACCGACCTGCGAGCCCGCGGCGACGGGGGCACGGTCGTGGGCCGCGTCGGGGAGCCGGGCGATGAAGACGGCGTTGACCAGCAGCACCGCGGCGGTCACCCACGGCACCGCCCGGATGACCGCCTCGCTCTCGAAGGCCAGGGCGAGGCCGCCGAGGCCGGCCCCGACGGTGAAGCCGATGTTGAGGGCGGCGCGCATGAAGGCCAGCGACCGCACCCGTTCCCCCCGGGGCAGGGCGTCGAGGGTGTACGCGCCCCGTCCCGCCGACCCGGCCGTCTGGACGATCTCCAGCGCGACCACCATCGCGACGAACCCGCCGAAGCCGCTGATCAACGGCCAGAGCGCGTAGAGCCCCGCTCCCGCGAACGCGGTGACCGCCCAGGTGCGTCGTGGCCCGACCCGGTCGGCCGCCCTGCCCAGCGGCACCGCGAGCACGAAGGCCACCACGCCGGCGATGGTCAGGCCGAGGCCCACCTGGGTGGCGCTGAGCCCCACCACCTGGGTGAAGAACACCGCGCTGCCGGTGAGGAAGACGCCCTCGCCGGTCGCGAACAGCACCGACTGCGCCGACAGCCGACGCGCCAGCGGCGTCGGGGGCAGCATCCGCGACCACCGGCCGGGCGGGGTCGCGCCGGCCGGAGAGGGTCCGGGCGGGGCAGGCAGTCCGGGCGTGGGGTCCGCGGGCCCGAGAGGCGGTTGGCTCACGCAGGGAGGGTGCCACGGGGCCGTACCGTGCGTCGCGTGGATTCCTCCCCCCGCACCGACGACCTCCGGGCCTGGCTGGACGCCCCCGACGAGCCGGCACCGCTGGTCGTGGAGACCTCGGGGTCGACCGGTCGGCCCAAGCGGGTGCTGCTGCCGCGCCGGTCCGTGCTGGCGTCGGTGCGCGCCACCGAGCGCCGGCTGGGCGGGTCCGGGCCGTGGGTCCAGGCGCTGCCGGAGGCGTACGTCGCGGGGTTGATGGTCCGGCTCCGGTCGCTGGTCGCGGGGCACGAGGCGAGCCCGGTCGACGCCGGCTGGCCCGGCGGCGACGACTGGTACACCTCGCTCGTGCCGACCCAGCTGCTGCGGCTGCTGGACCGCCCCGACCAGGTCGCGGCCCTGCGCCGGGCGCGGACCGTGCTGCTCGGCGGCGGGCCCGTGGACGCCGGCCTGCGCGAGCGCGCCGCGGACGCCGGGGTGCGGGTGGTCGCGACGTACGGGATGGCGGAGACCTGCGGCGGCTGCGTCTACGACGGGCGGCCGCTGGACGGCGTCGCGGTGGCGCTGGGTGCCGAGGGACGGGTACGCCTGGGCGGGCCGACGCTCTTCGCGGGCTACGAGGGCGACCCGGGGCTGACCGACGAGGTGCTCGTCGACGGGTGGTTCCTCACCGCCGACGCCGGACGGCTGGACGAGGACGGCCGGCTGCAGCTGCTCGGACGCCTCGACGACATGGTGGTCAGCGGCGGCGTCAACGTGCCCGGCGCGGTCGTCGCGGCGCGGCTCCGCGCCCACCCGGACGTGCGCGGGGCGGAGGTCGTCGGCGTCGACGACCCGGAGTGGGGCCGGCAGGTGGTGGCCGTGGTCGCCGGCCGGCTGCCGCTGGAGCAGGCGCGCGACTGGGTCGCGGCCGCGCACCCGCGGGCCTGGGCGCCGCGTGCGGTGGTGGAGGTCGACGAGGTGCCGCTGCTGGCCAACGGCAAGACCGACCGGCTGGCCGTGCGCCGGCTGGTCGAGGAGCAGGCCGAGGAGCAGGGGAGCGGGCGATGAGGGTGTTCTCGGTGCCGATGCGGGTCCGCTTCCGCGGCATCACGGTCCGCGAGGGCGTGCTGCTGGAGGGCGCCGCCGGCTGGGGGGAGTGGAGCCCCTTCCTGGAGTACGCCCCCGCCGAGGCCGCCGCCTGGCTGCGCGCGGCGCAGGAGGCCGCCGACGGCGACTGGCCCGCGCCGGTGCGCGACCGGGTCCCGGTCAACGTGACCGTGCCGGCGGTCGGGCCGGAGCAGGCGTACGCGATCGTGCGCGCCGGAGGCTGCCGCACGGCCAAGGTCAAGGTGGCCGAGCCCGGGCAGTCCCTGGCCGACGACGAGGCGCGGGTCGAGGCGGTGCGGGCCGCGCTGGAGGTGGACGGGCCCGGCGGGCAGGTCCGGGTCGACGCCAACGGCGCCTGGTCGGTCGACGACGCGGTGCTCGCGGTCCGGCGTCTCGACCGGGCGGCCGGCGGGCTGGAGTACGTCGAGCAGCCGTGCGCGAGCGTCGAGGACCTCGCCGCGGTCCGGCGCCGCGTCGACGTGCGGGTCGCTGCCGACGAGTCGATCCGCCGCGCGGCCGACCCGTACCGGGTCCGCGACCTGGAGGCCGCCGACGTCGCGGTGCTCAAGGTCCAGCCGCTCGGCGGGGTGCGGGCCTGCCTGCGGATCGCCGAGGACATCGGCCTGCCGGTGGTGGTCTCGTCGGCGCTGGAGTCGTCCGTCGGCATCGCCGCGGGCGTCGCCCTCGCGGCCGCCCTGCCCGAGCTGCCGCACGCCTGCGGCCTGGCCACCGTGCAGCTGCTGGAGCGGGACGTCGTCGTGGACCCGCTGCTGCCGGTGGACGGGGCGCTGCCGGTCGTCCGCCCGGCCGTCGACGTCGCCGCGCTGGAGGCCGCCCGGGCGGACCCCGACCGGGTGCGGCACTGGGAGCAGCGGCTGGCGGACGTGCGCGCCCTCGCGGCCGCCGAGGTCCTCGGGCAGGATCGGGACGCATGAGCCCCTCCACGCGGCTGGCCCGCGACGTCGTCACCGCGCTGGTGACCCACGGCGTCACTGAGGTCGTGCTCGCGCCCGGCTCCCGCAACGCGCCGCTGTCCTTCGCCGTGCACGACGCGGCTGCCGCCGGCCTGCTGCGCCTGCACACCCGGGTCGACGAGCGCTCGGCCGCCTTCACGGCGCTCGGGATGACCCGGGTCGGCGCGAGGGCAGCCGTGGTGTGCACCTCCGGCACCGCCGTGGCCAACCTGCACCCGGCCGTGCTCGAGGCCGCGCACGCCGGCGTGCCGCTGGTGGTGCTGACCGCCGACCGGCCGGCCCGGCTGCGGGGGACCGGCGCCAACCAGACCACCGACCAGGTCGGGGTGTTCGGGAGGCTGGTGCCGACCCACGACCTCGCCGCGGACACCGCCCCCGACGCCGACGCCGTCTGGCCGGCCACGGCGGACCCGTACGCCGTGGTGCACCTCAACGTGCAGCTCGACGACCCGCTGGTGCCCGAGGACCGCTGGGTGCCCGGTCCGGCCGCGGTCGGGCCCGGGCGGACCCGCCGTCCCTGGGGCGAGGTCAGCGACGTCCTGCCGCTCGGCCCCCGCACCGTGGTGGTCGCCGGGGACGACGCCGGACCGCCGGCGCGGACCCTGGCCGAGCAGGCCGGCTGGCCGCTGCTGGCCGAGCCGTCGAGCGGCTCGCGCACCGGCACGCACGCCCTGCGCTGCTACCGGCTGCTGCTCACCACGCCGCTGGCCGCGGAGGTGGAGCGGGTCGTCGTCGCCGGGCACCCGACGCTGTCGCGGCCGGTCCAGCAGCTGCTGGCGCGCGCCGACGTCGAGGTGGTCGACGTCGGGGCCCGCGGCGTCTGGCCGGCGCGCCCGTACGCCGTGGACCGCCGCTGCGACGGCGGCCGGCCCGGGACCGACGGCGCCGACGACCCGGCCTGGCTCGAGCGCTGGCGGGCCGCCGACCGGGACGTCTCGCGCCGCCTGGACGCGCTGCTGGCCGCCGAGCCGGCCCTGACGCCGTGGGAGGTGGCCGGGGCGGTGAGCCGGGCCGTACCGCCCGGCGGGCTCCTGCACGTCGGTGCGTCGAACCCGGTGCGCGACCTGGACCTGATGGTCGCGCCGTACGCCGTGGGCGACCGCCGGATGGTCGTGGCCAACCGCGGCCTGGCCGGCATCGACGGCGTGGTGTCCTCGGCCATCGGGTCCGCGCTGGGCCGGCCCGCGACGACCCGGGCCCTGGCCCTGATGGGCGACGTGACCTTCCTGCACGACAGCAACGGCTTGGTCCTCGGCCCCGACGAGCCGCGCCCGGACCTGCAGCTGGTGGTGGTCAACGACGACGGCGGGTCGATCTTCGCGACGCTGGAGCAGGGCGGCCCGGACCACGCCGCCGTCTTCGAGCGGCTCTTCGGCACGCCCCACGGCGTCGACCTCGCCGCGCTCTGCGCCGCGACGCGCACCCCGCACTGGCGCGTCGACAGCCTGCCCGAGCTGGAGCAGGCGCTGGCCTCGCCCAACGGCGGGATCGAGGTCGTCGAGGCGCGCGTGGGGCGCGCGGACCGGCGGGCGCTGGACGAGCGGGTCCGCGCCCTGGCCACGGAGGGCTGAGGCGGCCCGGGACGTCATACGGCCCGCCCCCGGCCGGGCGTACGCGGTGATGACGTCCGGGGGCGGCGGACCGGCCGGCAGCGCGGTCCGGGAATGCCGGAGCGCCCGGGGGCGATGATGTCTGCGTGGAGATCGCGCTGTTCCTGATCGGCCTGGCGGTCGGCGTCCTGGTGGTGACCGGGGTGGCCGAGCGGATCGGCGTCCCGGCGCCGTTCGTGCTGATCGTGGTCGGCGCGGCGGCGTCGTACCTCCCGGGGCTCCCCGAGGTGCGGCTCGAGCCGGACGTGGTGCTGATCGGGCTGCTGCCGCCGCTGCTCTACGCCGGGGCGATCTCGACGTCGCTGGTCGAGTTCAACGCCAACCGCCGACCGATCCTGCTCCTGTCGGTCGGCCTGGTCGTCTTCACCACCGTCGGGATCGGTGCGCTCGTGCACACCGTCGTCCCCGGCATCGCGTGGCCCGCCGCGCTCGCGATCGGGGCGGTCGTCGCCCCGCCGGACGCGGTCGCCGCGCTGGCCATCGGGCGCCGGGTGGGGCTGCCACGGCGGGTGCTGACGATCCTCGAGGGCGAGTCGCTGCTCAACGACGCCACCGCTCTCGTCGCCCTGCGTACCGCGATCGCGGCCGGCGCCGCGGGCGCGTCGGTCTCGGCGCTCGACGTGGGCCTGGACTTCCTGCTCGCGGCCGGCGGCGGCGTGCTGGTCGGCGGGCTGCTGTTCGTCCTGGTCGCCCGGGTCCGGCGCCACGTCACGGACCCGGCGATGGACACCGCCATCTCGTTCGTGGTGCCGTTCGCGGCCTACGTCGTCGCCGAGGAGCTGCACGCCTCGGGCGTCCTGGCCGTCGTGGTCGCCGGGCTCCTGCTGGGCCACCAGGCGCCGGTGCTCCAGACCGCGCAGTCCCGGATCGCCGAGCGCACCAACTGGCGCTCGGTCGCCTTCGTGCTGGAGAACGTCGTCTTCCTGCTGATCGGCCTGCAGCTGCGCTGGATCCTCGACGACGTCCAGCAGAGCGCGCTGCCGCTGGGCCGGATCGTGGCGGTGTGCCTGCTGACGCTGCTCGCGGTGATCCTGCTCCGGCTGCTGTGGGTGTTCCCGGCGCGCTACCTGCTGGTGCGCCCCGGGGCCGACTCGGCGACGGGCCACAAGCCCGGCTGGGCCTCGACGTTCCTGCTCGGCTGGGCCGGGATGCGTGGCGTGGTCACCCTGGCGGCCGCCTTCGTCATCCCCGAGGACACCGAGCACCGCGAGGTGCTGCTGCTGATCGCCTTCACCGTCGTGGCCGGCACCCTGCTGGTCCAGGGGCTGTCGCTGCCGTGGTTCGTGCGGCACCTCGACGTCCCCGTCGCGGACCCCCTGGAGGACGCGCTGGCCCGGGCCTCCCTGCTGCAGCAGGCCTCGAAGGCCGGGTTCGCGGCGCTGAAGGAGGCCGAGACCGACGTGCTGCGCGACAACCCGCACGGGGTCGTCGACGCGGTCAAGGACCGGATCGAGCGCCGCAACTTCGCGGCCTGGGAGCAGCTCAACACCACCGCCGACGAGGAGAGCCCGAGCGAGCTGTACTCCCGGCTGCGGCTGGCGATGATCGCCGCCGAGCGGCGCCGGGTGCTGGAGGTCCGCTCGTCCGGCACGGTCCCCTCCGGCGTCGTCAGCGAGGTGCTGGCGATGCTGGACGTGGAGGAGTCGATGCTCGACGTCGCCCAGGAGGTCCGCGACGAGGAGCGCGCGGCCGCCTTCGCCGGGACGGGCTCCGGGTCCTGCGCGCACCTCGAGACCTCGCCCGCGGTGACCACCGCCGACGACCTGGTCTGCGACGACTGCCACCCGG
The DNA here is from genome assembly GCF_018459925.1 of Nocardioides aquaticus. NCBI lineage: Bacteria > Bacillati > Actinomycetota > Actinomycetes > Propionibacteriales > Nocardioidaceae > Nocardioides > Nocardioides aquaticus. The sequence continues at coordinate 4,224,586 of NZ_CP075371.1, read as the reverse complement.
ACGAGCGCTGGGTGGCGCTGCGGGTCTGCCTGACCTGCGGCCACGTCGGGTGCTGCGACTCCTCCCCCCACCGCCACGCCACCGAGCACTTCCACGACACCGCGCACCCGGTGATGCAGTCGGCGGAGGCCGGCGAGCAGTGGCGCTGGTGCTTCGTCCACCACGTCACCGGCTAGCCGAGGTGACGCTCGCGGACAGCCGAGGTGACGGTTGCGGACAGCCGAGGTGACGCTCGCGGCGTGCGTGGTCACCCTCAAGGTGTCCGTAGCGTCGGCGCTCCGACGCACCCCGCAGGAAGGCACCTCATGGACCTCGGCATCACCGGCCGCACCGCGCTCGTCACCGGCGGAGACTCCGGCATCGGGTGGGAGACCGCCCGCATCCTGCTCGACGAGGGCTGCACGGTCGTCCTCAGCGACCTGGACCAGGCGAGCCTGGACGAGGCCGCCGCGCAGCTGGACGCCCCCGAGGGTCGTCTGCACGCCGTCGCCGCCGACCTCGCGACCGACGAGGCCGCCCAGCAGCTCGCGAAGGACGTCGCCGCGCTGGTCGGCGACATCGACATCCTCGTGCAGTCGGCCGGCATCACCGGCGCCCAGGGCCTCTTCCACGAGATCGACGACGCCGGGTGGGTCGACACGATCAACGTCGACCTGCACGCGCCCGTACGCCTGACCCGCGCCTTCATCGAGCCGCTGCGCCGCGGCGGGTGGGGCCGGATCGTCTACCTCACCTCCGAGGACGCGGTGCAGCCCTACGACGACGAGCTGCCGTACTGCGCCGCCAAGGCCGGCGTGCTGTCCTTCGCCAAGGGCCTGTCGCGCTCGTACGCCAAGGAGGGCCTGCTGGTGAACTGCGTGTCACCCGCCTTCATCCACACCCCGATGACCGACGCGATGATGGACAAGAAGGCCGAGGCCGAGGGCACCGACCGCGACACCGCGATCGAGAGCTTCCTCGAGAACGACCGGCCCTACATGGAGCTCGGCCGCCGCGGGAGGCCGGCCGAGGTCGCCAACGTGGTCGCGTTCCTCTGCTCCGACCTCGCCAGCTTCGTCAACGGCTCCGACTACCGGGTCGACTCGGGCTCGGTCGCCACGATCAACTGACGTCCGCCGCCGCGAGCGGCGCCTCCAGGTGTCCGGAACCGTCACCTCGAGGCGCCGCGAGCGTCATCTCGGCTGTCCGGGAGCGTCATCTCGGCGTGAGGGCGTCCTCGAGGGTGCGGGGGGCGCGGGAGGTGACGCCCTCGACGTCGCCGGTGACCTCGGCGCAGGAGCCGTCGGCGATCGCGGTGTAGGTCGAGACCCAGGCGTCCAGCTGGTACTCCTCGACGTCGGGGTAGGCCGCGCGACGCGACGCGTACGCCTCCTCGACCGTCTCCTCCGCGTAGGACAGGTCGCGGCCGAGCACCGCCCCGGCGCGCCGGGCCACCTCGGCGAGGGTCAGCGCCTCGGGACCGGTCAGCACGTAGGCCGCCCCGGCGTGCTGGTCGGGGGAGCGCAGGACCTCGGAGGCGACGTCGGCGACGTCGGCGCGGGCCACGGCCGCCACCCGGCCCTCGCCGGCCGGGCCGCGGACCACGCCTGCGTCGTCGGCGAAGAGCGGCAGCACGTCGAGGTAGAAGTTGTCGCGCAGGAACGTGTACGCCATCCCGCTCTCCCGGATGGCCTCCTCCGCGTCGGCGTGGTCGCGCCCCAGGGTGAAGGTCGCCTCCGGCGAGGCGCCCGCGAACGAGGTGTAGACGACGTGCCGCACCCCGGCCTCGGCCGCGGCGGCGATGAAGGTGCGGTGCTGCGCGCGACGGTCCGGTGCCTCGGCGGCCGAGACCATCAGCAGCGTCTCCACGCCGCGCAGCGCGGCCACGGAGGCCTCGCGGTCGTCGTAGGTGCAGACGCGGACGTCGGTGTCGACGTCGGGCGCCCTCGCCGCGTCGCGCACCAGCAGCCGCAGGTCGAGGCGGAAGTCGCTGCCGGCCAGCTGCTGGGTGACCAGCCCGCCGACGGCGCCGCTGGCGCCGGTGATCGCGATGGTCCGGGTCGAGGAGGCGTTCATGGGGTGCCAACCCCGACTCCCGCGGGGTTGTTCCGTCCTACGGTGGGCGCATGCGGATCACCAAGCTCGGTCACGCCTGCGTACGCCTCGAGCAGGACGGCGTCGCGCTGGTCCTCGATCCCGGGGTGTTCACCGACCTCGGCGCCGTCGACGGTGCGACCGGCGTCCTGGTCACCCACCAGCACCCCGACCACCTCGACGTCGCGAACCTCCGCGCCACCGACGCCCCGATCTGGACCATCCCGGCCGTGGCCGAGCAGCTGCGCGCCGACGCGCCCGACGTCGCCGAGCGGGTGACGGTCGTCGGTCCCGGCGAGTCGTTCGACGCCGGTCTGCCGGTCCGCGCGGTCGGCGCCCTGCACGCGCTGATCCACCCGGACCTCGACCGGCTGACCAACTGCGGCTACGTCGTCACCGGCGACCTCACCGTCTTCCACCCCGGTGACGCCCTCACGCGGCCGGGCGGCGACGTCGACGTCCTGTGCGTGCCGAGCTCGGCGCCCTGGCTGTGCTCGGCCGACGCGATCGACCTCGCCCGGGCCGTCGGCGCGCCCCGGAGCCTCGCGATCCACGACCGGGTCTACTCCGAGGCCGGCCACGGCTTCCTCGCCGCCCAGATGGAGGCGCTGCTGCCCGAGGGCCAGGAGTACGTCCGCCTCGCCGACGGCGCCGACCTCTGAGTCCGGGCCGACCTCTGAGCCCGGGCCGGGCCTAGCTGCCGAGCGCGTCCCGCACGGGGACGAGCTTGGCCTGGGACTCGGCCAGCTCGTCCTCCGGGTCGGAGGACGCGACGACCCCGCACCCGGCGTAGAGCCGGACGGTGGGCCCGTCGACCGTGGCGGCCCTCAGCGCGAGCCCCCACTCGCCGTCGCCGGCGGCGTCGATCCAGCCGACCGGTCCGGCGTAGCGGCCCCGGTCCAGGCCCTCGACCTCGTCGATGAGGGCGGTGGCGACCCCGGTGGGCGTGCCGCCGACGGCCGCGGAGGGGTGCAGCGACTCGGCCAGGCGCAGCGACGACACGGTGGCGGCGTCGTGCACGACGCCGTTCACGTCGGTGGCCAGGTGCATGACGTTGGGCAGGTGGAGCACGAACGGGGCGTCCGGCACGCTCATCGAGGAGCAGTGCGGCTCGAGGGCGTCGGCGACCGAGCGGACGGCGTACTCGTGCTCTTCCAGGTCCTTGCTGGAGCGGGCCAGCGTGGCCGCGAGCGCCAGGTCGCGGTCGTCGTCACCGGTGCGCCGGATGGTGCCGGCCAGCACCCGGGAGGTCACCAGGCCGCGCTCGCGGCGCACGAGCATCTCCGGGGTCGCGCCGAAGAGCCCGTCCACGTGGAAGGTCCAGCACATCGGGTACGCCGCCGCGAGCCGCCGCAGCGGCCAGCGCACGTCGACGGGCTCCTCCGCGGTGGCCACCAGGTCGCGGGCCAGGACCACCTTCTCGAGGTCGCCGGCCGCGATCCGGCCGACCGCCTCGGCGACGACCGACATCCACTCGTCGCCGTTGAGGGCGCCGTCGGCGAAGACCACGCCGAGCGGCGGGCGGGGCGTGTCGGTCGGCTGCGGGACGGCGGGCCGGTCCTCGTCGGGGGTGCCCACCGTGGTGAGCCAGGCTCGGTCGCCGCGACGGCCCACGACCACGCGTGGGACGACGAGCACGGAGTCGCCCGGCTCGTCGGCGAAGCCGAAGCTGCCGAAGGCGACCATGCCGGAGCCCGGCTCCTCGACGTCGTCGTGCACCGCGGTGCGGGCGAGCAGCTCGCTCCACCACTTGTCGGCGTCGGCGAAGCGGGTCGCCCCGCTGGTGCGGGTGGCGGCGGCTCGGCCCCAGCCGACCAGGCCGTCGCCGCGACGCAGCCACGCCACGGCCTGCTCGCGCGGCAGGAGGTCGACCAGCACGTCGACGTCGCGCGGCTCGAGGGCCACGGTGCGGGCGACCCAGGGACCCTGGGGCTCGACCGCCTGGCTGCTGCTCACGGGACCGAGCGTACCCAGCGGACCCCCCTACCCCCGGGCTGTGTGAGCAACCGCACCGGACGCCGGGCACCGCCGCGCACGAGCGGTCGGTAGCGTCGGACGACGTGCCTCCCGCCCCCACCGCCGCCCGCTCCCGCCTCCTCGGCATCGCCCTCGGCGTGCTCGGCCTCGCCGCCCTCGTCGTGCTCGCCGTCGTGCTGCCGCGGCTCGACGGTGCCGAGGCCTCGCCCGTCCCGGCCGAGGCGATGTCCTCCGAGGACGCCGTGGAGGTCAGCCTGCCCGCGTCGGTGCCGGGCTTCGCGCTGGTCGAGGCCGGCGACGACGCCGCCGCCGAGCAGCTGACCGAGCGGCTGGACAGTGCCGAGCAGCTGCTCGAGCAGACCTACGAGGTGCCGGTGACGGTCGGGCTCTACAACGGCTCCGGCGGCGAGCAGGACCAGCGCACCGCCGTGGTCACCGCGGCCTCGGCCCCGGCCGGGCTGTTCCTGCCCAGCGGCCCCGCGCCGGCGCCCGACCTGGTCGGCCTGGCCCGCAACCAGGCCGAGCTCGTCCGCGTGGGCGACACGATCTGCAACGTGGTCTACGGAGCCCCGGTCGCCCAGGGCGAGCAGGTCGACGACAGCGTCCCCCCGTCCGGCGTGCAGTGCCAGCAGACCGCCGACGACGGGGTGACCTTCCAGGTCGACGGCACGGCGATGTCGGCCTCCGAGGCCTCCGGGCTGCTCGACGCGCTCACGGCGGCTCAGGACCAGTAGACGACCACCGCGTCGCCGACCTGCACCTCGTCGAAGAGCGCGGCGATGCCGTCGAGGTCGCGGATGTTGACGCAGCCGTGGGACGCGCCGCCGTACCCGACGGAGGCGAAGTCCGGCGAGTAGTGGACGGCCTGGCCGCCGGAGAAGAACATCGCGAACGGCATCGAGGTGTCGTACAGGCTCGAGACGTGGTCGCGGCTCATCGAGAACACCGAGAACTGGCCCTCGCGGGTCGCGGTGGCCGAGCCGCCGAAGCGGGCGTCCATCGTGCGCAGGACGTCGCCGTCGACCACCCACCGCAGGGTGCTGGTGGTCTTGTCGACGCACATCACGCGCCCGGTCAGGCAGCGCGGGTCGAGCGCGCCCGGCGCGTTCGAGGCCGTGTCGTCGACCGCGCCGGTCAGCTCGGCCTCGGTGGGCTCGGTCGTCATCGCCAGCAGCCGGTCGGTGGTGCGCTGGTCGACCGCGCCGGTGACCGGGATCTCGCGCTTGGCCTGGAACCCGCTGACCGCGGCGGTGGTCGTGTCGCCGTAGACGCCGTCGGGGGCGCCGCTGAGCCAGGCGATCTGGCGCAGCCGCGCCTGGAGGTCGCGCACGTCGTCGCCCTCCTCGCCCGGACCGAGCAGGGTCGGGCCCGGCACGAGCAGCACCTCGAACGCGACGCCGGGGACCACCCGGCCGTGCGGGGTCGGCCCGGCCACCACCGGCCGCACCTGCGACGGGGCACCGGTCGCGGTCGGTGGCGCGCCGGGCGCCGGCACGCCCCCGGCGGCCACGTCACCGGCGACCGGGTCGAGGTCCGGGTCGAGGTCCGGGGCGAGCACCTGGCTGCCGGCGTACCCGACGGCCACGAGCAGGGCGGCGCCGCCGAGGGTCAGCACGACACGGGCGAGGAGGCGGCGCAGGGCGTGGAGGTGGCGCACGGTGGTCTCCCGGGTGAACGAGCGCGAGGGGAAGGGACGGACCCCGGGCGGGGACGTCGTCCATGGTCACCGTTGAGACGCCCCCGGGCCCGCTTTGGTTGCCCGAGGCCGGGGCGTGTCGCCGGAGGGTGAGCCGTAGGCTCGGTCCCGTGGCCCGCGCCGAGCTCGACAAAGCCCCCGACGACGTCCGTCGCATGTTCGACGCCGTCGCCCGCCGCTACGACGTCACCAACGACGTCCTGTCGCTGGGCCAGGACCGCCGCTGGCGGCACGAGGTGATCGACGCCGTCGCACCGCGTCCGGGGGAGAAGGTCCTCGACCTCGCGGCCGGCACCGGCACCTCCAGCCAGCCCTTCGCCGACCGCGGCGCCTGGGTCGTGCCGTGCGACTTCTCGCTCGGCATGCTGGGCGTCGGCAAGGCCGCGCGGCCCGCGCTGCCGTTCACCGCCGGCGACGGCACGCGGCTCCCGTTCGCCGACGACACCTTCGACGCGGTCACGATCTCCTTCGGCCTGCGCAACATCGTGGACCCGGTGGCCGGCCTGCACGAGATGCGTCGGGTGACCCGACCCGGCGGTCGCCTGGTCGTCTGCGAGTTCAGCCACCCGACCTGGTCGGCGTTCCGCCGGGTCTACCTCGAGTACCTGATGAAGGCGCTCCCGACGATCGCGCGCGGCGTGTCCTCCTCGCCCGACGCCTACGTCTACCTCGCCGAGTCGATCCGCGCCTGGCCCGACCAGGCCGGCCTCGCCGCGCAGATCGCCGGGGCCGGCTGGGGCTCCCCCGAGTGGCGCAACCTCTCGGGCGGCATCGTCGCGCTGCACCGCGCCACCGCCTGACCTGCCCCGACGCCCACCGAGGCAATTCCGCAACGTCGACCTGACCTAAATGACCAGGTCAGGCGCCTAGCAGGCCCGGCGTGACCCGGACCACCCCCGACGTGACGGGGTCGGCCCCGAGTGGCAGACTGTGTCCCGCGCCACTCGTGAACGGCTTCACAAGGTCACGAGGCGCGCGGAGAACTCGGAGGGAACCTGCATGGAGCTCTACACCCCGGTCCTGTGGCTGGCGGGCCTCGCGGCCGGCTTCGCCGTCTTCTCGGTGGCCATCAGCACGCTGACCGGGCCCGCGCGCTACAACCGGGCCCGCCTGGACTCCTACGAGTGCGGCATCGACCCCACGCCCCAGCCCGTGGGGGCGGCCGGTTCCCGGTGAAGTACTACACGGTCGCGATGACCTTCATCATCTTCGACGTCGAGATCATGTTCCTGGTCCCGTGGGCGGTCTACTTCGACCAGCTCCAGTGGTTCGGCTTCTTCGCCGTCGTGCTCTTCCTGTTCAACATCACCATCGCCTACGCCTACGAGTGGCGTCGCGGTGGTCTCGACTGGGACTGACCAGCCACGCCGGGCGGCACCGCCTCCCGGTCCCCCGTACCGGACAGTCCTTCCCACCGGACAGTGACGAAAGGTTCCAGCCATGGGCCTCGAAGAGAAGCTCCCCAGCGGCGTCCTCCTCACGACCGTCGAGGGGGTGGCCGGCTACATGCGCAAGGCGTCGTTCTGGCCCGCGACCTTCGGCCTGGCCTGCTGCGCGATCGAGATGATGACCAGCGGCGGCCCGAAGTACGACATGGCCCGCTTCGGCATGGAGGTCTTCCGCGCCAGCCCGCGCCAGGCCGACCTAATGATCGTGGCCGGGCGCGTCAGCCAGAAGATGGCCCCGGTCCTGCGCCAGATCTACGACCAGATGGCCAACCCCAAGTACGTCCTCGCGATGGGCGTCTGCGCCTCCAGCGGCGGGATGTTCAACAACTACGCGATCGTCCAGGGCGTCGACCACGTCGTGCCCGTCGACATGTACCTCCCCGGCTGCCCGCCGCGCCCGGAGATGCTGATCGACGCGATCCTCAAGCTGCACGACCGGGTCCAGGCCGAGAAGCTCGGCCCGAACCGTCGCGCCGAGGTCACCGCGCTCGAGAACGCGGCCCTGGCCGCCGCCCCGACCTCCGACATGACGGGCCTGCTGCGGTGACGCCCCCCGACGGCGAGCGCCCCACCGGCCCCGACGCCGCGGGCCAGCCCGCGGTGGAGCAGTCCCCCGAGAACCTGCCGGCACCGCCGGGCCAGGTCTCCTCGCGCGGCGTGCGCACCGGCATGTTCGGCGCCAAGGGCACCGGTGACACCAGCGGGTACGGCGGCCTGGTCGCCCCCGTGGTGTTCCCGCCCCCGACCGGCCGCCCGTTCGGCGGCTGGTTCGACGAGGTCGCCGACGCCCTGCTCGAGCACCTGGCGGGCCTCGGCGGCGGCCACGAGCACGCCCTCGGCGCGGTCGTCGTCGACCGCGGCGAGATCACCTTCCACGTGCGCCGCGAGGACCTGCTCGAGGTCGCCCGGGCGCTGCGCGACGACCCGCGGCTGCGCTTCGAGCTGTGCTCCTCGGTCAGCGGGGTGCACTACCCCGACGACACCGGGCGCGAGCTGCACGCGGTGCACCACCTGCTCTCGATGACCTACAACCGCCGGATCCGGCTCGAGGTCGGCGTGCCCGACAGCGACCCCCGCCTGCCGTCGGTCGTCGCCGTCTACCCGACCGCCGACTGGCACGAGCGGGAGGCGTTCGACATGTTCGGCCTGGTCTTCGAGGGCCACCCGGCGCTCACGCGCATCCTCATGCCCGACGACTGGCCGGGCCACCCCCAGCGCAAGGACTACCCGCTGGGCGGCATCCCCGTCGAGTACAAGGGCGGCACCGTGCCGCCGCCGGACCAGCGGAGGTCCTACACCTGATGACCACCTTCGAACCAGGCCCCGGGCGTGCCGCAGGCACGCAGGAGGACCTCTACGCCGGATCGTCCGAGACCACCGAGGGACGGGTCTTCACCGTCACCGGCCAGGACTGGGACTCCATCACCGAGGGGCTCGCGGAGGGCGACGAGGAACGCGTCGTCGTCAACATGGGCCCCCAGCACCCCTCCACCCACGGGGTGCTGCGCCTGATCCTCGAGCTCGAGGGGGAGACGGTCTCCGAGGCCCGCTGCGGCATCGGCTACCTCCACACCGGCATCGAGAAGAACATGGAGTACCGCACCTGGGTGCAGGGCACCACGTTCTGCACCCGGATGGACTACCTCGCGCCGTTCTTCAACGAGGCGACCTACAGCCTCGGCGTCGAGCGCCTGCTGGGCATCGAGGACGACATCCCCGAGAAGGCCAGCGTCATGCGGGTCCTGATGATGGAGCTGAACCGGATCTCCTCGCACCTGGTGGCCATCGCCACCGGCGGCATGGAGCTCGGCGCGCTGACGGTGATGACCATCGGGTTCCGCGAGCGCGAGCTGGTCCTGGACCTGTTCGAGCTGATCACCGGGCTCCGGATGAACCACGCGTTCATCCGCCCCGGCGGCGTGGCGCAGGACCTCCCGCCGGGCGCGCTGGAGGAGATCGGCTCCTTCGTGGCCCTGATGCGCAAGCGGCTGCCCGAGATCGAGGCGCTCTGCAACGCCAACCCGATCTTCAAGGCCCGCCTGGAGGGCATCGGCACCCTCGACCTCGAGGGCTGCCTGGCGCTCGGCCTGACCGGCCCGCCGCTGCGGGCCACGGGGTACCCCTGGGACCTGCGCAAGACGCAGCCGTACTGCGGCTACGAGACCTACGACTTCGACGTCCAGACCTGGGACACCGCCGACTCGTACGGGCGCTTCCGCGTGCGCGTCAACGAGATGCACGAGTCGCTCAAGATCGTCGAGCAGGCCGCCGAGCGCCTCGCCGGCCTCGAGGGCGCGCCGGTCATGGTCGCCGACAAGAAGATCGCCTGGCCCAGCCAGCTCTCGATCGGCTCCGACGGCATGGGCAACAGCCTCGACCACATCCGCCACATCATGGGCGAGTCCATGGAGGGCCTGATCCACCACTTCAAGCTGGTCACCGAGGGGTTCCGGGTGCCGGCCGGCCAGGCGTACGTGCCGATCGAGTCGCCCCGCGGCGAGCTCGGCGCCCACCTGGTCAGCGACGGCGGCACGCGTCCCTTCCGGGCGCACTTCCGCGACCCGTCCTTCACCAACCTGCAGGCCACCAGCGTGATGGCCGAGGGCGGCATGATCGCCGACGTGATCGTGGCCATCGCCTCCATCGACCCCGTGATGGGAGGTGTCGACCGGTGATCGACGACCAGACCCGCACCGAGCTGCGACAGATCGCGGCCCGCTACCCCGAGGCCCGCTCCGGGCTGCTGCCGATGCTGCACCTCGTGCAGTCCGCCGAGGGCCGCGTCACCGCCGACGGCATCGAGACCTGCGCCGAGATCCTGGGCCTGTCGGCCGCCGAGGTCAGCGGCGTCGCGACGTTCTACACGATGTACAAGCGCAAGCCGGTGGGGGAGTACCACGTCGGCGTCTGCACCAACACGCTCTGCGCGGTGATGGGCGGCGACCTGATCTTCGAGCGGCTCCAGCAGCATCTCGAGGTGGGCAACGACGAGACCACCACCGACGGCAAGATCACCCTCGAGCACCTCGAGTGCAACGCGGCCTGCGACTACGCGCCGGTGATGATGGTGAACTGGGAGTTCATGGACGACCAGACCCCGGCCTCGGCCACCGCGGTCGTCGACGACCTCCGCGCGGGCAAGGAGGTCCGCTCCACCCGCGGCCCGCGCATCTGCACCTGGCGCGAGGCCGAGCGGGTGCTGGCCGGCTTCCCCGACGACCGGGCCGACGAGGGCCCCTCCGCCGGCCACGCCAGCCTGGTCGGCCTCGGCATCGCCCGGGAGCGCGGCTGGACCGCGCCGGACAGCGACGCCCGGGTCACGCAGGGGGCGGACACCGGCGTGCCGGAGGAGCCCGAGAAGTCCGTCGCGGGGCCGAGGAGTCCGACGACTCCATGGCGACCGCGGCCGCGGTCGAGGCCGACAGCCCGACCGACACCACCGCAGCCGAGAAGGGCGACGCGACGTGAGCCAGATCAGCACCCTGACCCCGGTCCTGACCGACGACTGGGACGCCGAGCGCAGCTGGACCCTCGAGACCTACGAGTCCCGCGGCGGCTACCGCGCGCTCGACGTCGCCCTGGGCATGGAGCCCTCCGCCGTGGTCGAGGCCGTCAAGACCTCCGGCCTGCGCGGACGCGGCGGCGCCGGGTTCCCCACCGGGATGAAGTGGAGCTTCATCCCGCAGGACAACCCCAAGCCGAAGTACCTGGTGGTCAACGCCGACGAGTCCGAGCCGGGCACCTGCAAGGACACCCCGCTGATGATGGCCAGCCCCCACCTGCTGGTGGAGGGCGTGATCATCTCCAGCTACGCCATCCGCGCCCACCACGCCTTCATCTACATCCGCGGCGAGATCCTCCACGTCGTGCGGCGGGTGCAGAAGGCCGTGCAGGAGGCCTACCTCGCCGGCCACCTCGGCAAGAACATCCACGGGTCCGGCTACGACCTCGACGTCGTGGTCCACACCGGCGCCGGCGCCTACATCTGCGGCGAGGAGACGGCGCTGCTCGAGGGCCTCGAGGGCCGTCGCGGCCAGCCCCGCCTGCGTCCGCCGTTCCCGGCCGTCGCCGGGCTGTACGCCAGCCCCACCGTGATCAACAACGTCGAGTCGATCGCCTCGGTGCCCAGCATCGTGGGCCGCGGCGCCGACTGGTTCGCCTCGATGGGCACCGAGAAGTCCCAGGGCTTCGGGATCTTCTCCCTCTCCGGCCACGTCCGTCGCCCCGGTCAGTACGAGGCCCCGCTGGGGATCACCCTGCGCCAGCTGATCGACCTCGCCGGGGGGATCCGCGAGGGCCACGAGCTGAAGTTCTGGACCCCCGGCGGCTCCAGCACCCCGATCCTGACCGCCGAGCACCTCGACGTCCCGCTGGACTTCGAGGGCGTCGCCGGCGCCGGGTCGATGCTCGGCACGCGCGCCCTGCAGATCTTCGACGAGACCACCTGCGTGGTGCGGGCCGTGCTGCGCTGGACCGAGTTCTACAAGCACGAGTCCTGCGGCAAGTGCACCCCGTGCCGCGAGGGCACCTGGTGGCTCGTGCAGACCCTGGCCCGGCTCGAGGCCGGCCAGGGCAGCCCCGAGGACCTCGACCTGCTCCTCGACCAGTGCGACAACATCCTGGGCCGCTCGTTCTGCGCGCTCGGGGACGGGGCGACCAGCCCCATCTCGAGCTCGATCCAGCACTTCCGCGACGAGTACCTCGCCCACCTCGAGCACGGCGGCTGCCCGTTCGACCCGGCCGCCTCCACCCTGTTCGCCGACGCCGCGGTGCCGGCCACCACCGGAGCCTGAGCCCATGACCACCACGCCCGAGAAGGCCCAGCACGACCAGCGCACCGACCTGGTCACCGTCACCATCGACGGGGTCCAGACCAGCGTGCCCAAGGGCACCCTGGTGATCCGGGCCGCCGAGCAGGTCGGCATCCAGATCCCGCGGTTCTGCGACCACCCGCTCCTGGAGCCCGTCGGCGCCTGCCGCCAGTGCCTGGTCGAGGTGCCCGACGCCGGCAACGGCCGCGGCATGCCCAAGCCGCAGGCCTCGTGCACGCTGCCGGTCGCCGAGGGCATGGTGGTCAGCACCCAGGCCACCAGCGACGTCGCCGACAAGGCCCAGCAGGGCGTGATGGAGTTCCTGCTGGTCAACCACCCGCTGGACTGCCCGGTCTGCGACAAGGGCGGGGAGTGCCCGCTGCAGAACCAGGCCATGTCCAACGGGCGGGGGGAGTCGCGGTTCTCCGGCTCGGGCGGGGTCAAGCGGACCTACCCCAAGCCGATCAACATCTCCGCCAACGTCCTCCTCGACCGGGAGCGCTGCGTGCTCTGCGCGCGCTGCACCCGCTTCTCCGAGCAGGTCGCCGGCGACCCCTTCATCGCGCTGGTCGAGCGCGGCGCGCTGCAGCAGGTCGGCATCTACGAGAAGGAGCCGCTGCAGTCGTACTTCTCGGGCAACACCATCCAGATCTGCCCGGTGGGCGCGCTGACCTCGGCGGAGTACCGCTTCCGCTCGCGGCCCTTCGACCTCGTCTCCACCCCGGCCGTCGGTGAGCACGACGCCTGCGGCGCCGCGATCCGCGTCGACCACCGTCGCGGCAAGGTGATGCGCCGCCTGGCCGGCAACGACCCCGAGGTCAACGAGGAGTGGATCACCGACAAGGACCGCTTCGGGTTCGCCTACACCCACGAGCAGGACCGGCTGACCTACCCCCAGGTGCGCGACGAGGACGGCTCGCTGCGCCCCGCGTCCTGGCCCGAGGCCTTCGCCGTCGCCGCTCGCGGTCTGGAGCGGGCCCGGACCGCCGGCGGCGTCGGGGTGTTGCCCGGCGGCCGGCTGACCGCCGAGGACGCCTTCGCGTACAGCTCCTTCGCCCGGGTCGCGCTCGGCACGAACGACGTCGACTTCCGCGCCCGCCCGCACTCCGCCGAGGAGGCCGACTTCCTGGCCTCCACGGTCGTGCTGGGCACGCCCTGGGACGGCGGGGTCTCCTACGCCGACCTCGAGACCGCCCCGGTCGTCGTGCTGGTCGGGCTGGAGCCCGAGGACGAGGCCGGCACGATCTTCCTGCGGCTGCGCAAGGGGGTCCGCGACGGCACCACCCGGGTCGTGTCCGTCGCCCCCTTCGCCTCCCGCGGGCTGGAGAAGCTCGACGGCCGCCTGGTCGCGACCGCGCCCGGCGAGGAGGCCGCCGCGGTGGCGTCCCTGGTCGAGCAGGGCGAGTTCGGCGTCGACAAGCACGCCGTGGTCCTCCTCGGCGAGCGCCTCGCCACCTCGCCCGGCGCCTTCTCGGCCGCCGCCGCGCTGGCCGCCCGCACCGGTGCCCGGCTGGCCTGGGTGCCGCGCCGGGCCGGTGACCGGGGCGCGGTCGAGACCGGCTGCCTGCCCGGCCTGCTGCCCGGCGGACGACCGGTGGCCGACCCGGCCGCCCGCGTCGACGCCGCCGCCGCCTGGGGCGTGCCCACGCTGCCCGACGCCGTCGGCCGCGACGCCGACGCGATCGTGGCCGCCGCGGCCGCAGGTGAGCTGGCCGGGCTCGTGGTCGGCGGGGTCGACCCCGACGACACCGCGGACCCGGCCGCCCTCCGGGCCGCGCTCGCCGCGGCCTCCTTCGTGGTGTCGCTCGAGCTGCGCGAGACCGACGTGACCCGCGCCGCGGACGTGGTCCTGCCGGTCGCCCCGGTCTGCGACAAGCCCGGCACCTTCGTCACCTGGGAGGGACGGCCGCGGCCGTTCGACGCCGTCTTCGCCGACCCGCGCTCGCTGCCCGACACCCGGGCGCTGGCGGGCATCGCCGAGGAGCTCGGCCGCCCGCTGGGCTTCCGTACGCCCGAGCAGGCGCGCGCCGCGATGGAGCAGATGGGTCCCTGGGACGGTGCCCGCCCGGCCGCCCCGCAGGTCCCCGCGGCCGCACCCGCGACCGGGGAGGGCCTGGTGCTGGCCAGCTGGAAGCAGATGCTCGACGACGCCTCGCTGCTCGACGGCGACAAGTACCTCGCCGCCACCGCCCGCCCGGCCGTCGCCCGCGTCGCACCGTCCGCGCACGCCGCCCTCGGCGACACCGTCACCCTGACCGGTGACCGCGGCACGCTCACCCTGCCCGTCGTGCCCACCGCCGGCCTGCCCGAGGGCGTCGTGTGGGTCCCGGCCCGCTCCGCCGCCGGCGGCGTGCTGGCCGACCTCGCCTCCCCGGGCACCCGCGTCACCGTGAGAGGAGCCGAGCAGTGAGCCTCGACGTCTTCGGCCAGGACCCGTGGTGGCTCTCGGCCATCAAGGCCGTGATCATCTTCGTGATCCTGGTCCTGCTCACCCTGTTCAACATCTGGTGGGAGCGCAAGGTCGTCGCCCGGATGCAGCACCGCATCGGGCCCAACGTGCACGGCCCCTTCGGCCTGCTCCAGTCCCTCGCCGACGGCGTGAAGCTGGCGCTGAAGGAGGACATCGTCCCCAAGGCCGCCGACAAGGTGGTCTTCATCATCGCCCCGGTGATCACCGTGGTGCCGGCGTTCGTGACCTTCTCGGTCATCCCCTTCGGCCCCGAGGTCGGCGTCCCGTTCAGCGACCTCACCACGCCGCTGCAGCTCACCGACATGCCCGTGGCCGTGCTGTTCGTGATGGCGATCGCCTCGATCGGCATCTACGGCATCGTGCTCGGCGGCTGGTCGAGCGGGTCGACGTACTCCCTGCTCGGCGGGCTCCGCTCGAGCGCGCAGATGATCTCCTACGAGGTCTCGATGGGCCTCGCGCTGGTCGCGGTGTTCCTCTACGCCGGCTCGCTGTCGACCTCCGAGATCGTCGCGGCCCAGGAGGACTGGTGGTTCGGGCTGGTCCTGCTGCCCAGCTTCGTGGTCTACGTGATCTCGATGGTGGGGGAGACCAACCGCGCCCCGTTCGACCTCCCCGAGGCCGAGGGCGAGCTGGTCGGCGGGTTCCACACCGAGTACTCCTCGCTGAAGTTCGCGCTGTTCTTCCTCGGCGAGTACATCAACATGGCCACCGTCTCGGCGCTGGCCACCACGCTGTTCCTCGGCGGCTGGCGCGCCCCGTTCTGGATCGACCGGCTCTACCCCGGCTTCAACGAGGGCTACTGGCCGGTGCTGTGGTTCTTCGGCAAGGTCCTCGCCTTCATCTTCATGTTCATCTGGCTGCGGGGGACGCTGCCGCGGCTGCGCTACGACCAGTTCATGGACTTCGGCTGGAAGGTGCTGATCCCGGTCTCGCTGGCCTGGATCGTGGCGGTCGCCGCGATCCGCGCCGCCACGCTCGACGGCGGCCTGGACCGCCAGGGCCTGATCGTGGTCGGTGCCGTCGTCGCCGTCGTCCTGGTCGGGCTGCTGTTCGTCGGCGGCGACGAGTCCGAGGACGTCTCCCCGGTCGCCGAGCCGACCGGTGCCTTCCCGGTGCCGTCCCTGCCCGAGGGTGGTGCCGTCCGCGGCGCCGCCGCGCCGCTGGTCTTCCCGACCTCGGCCACCCCGACCACGCGCGGCACCACCGCCACCGCCACCCGCACCGCCCACGAGGAGAGCTGATGGCAGACAAGCCCCAGGGGCCCACGCTCAAGGAGCAGTTCTGGGACCCCGTCGCCGGCTTCGGCGTCACCTTCCGGACGATGTTCCGCAAGGTGGTCACCGAGCAGTACCCCTTCGAGAAGCTGCCCACCGCGCCCCGCTTCCACGGACGGCACCAGCTCAACCGGTGGCCCGACGGGCTGGAGAAGTGCATCGGCTGCGAGCTCTGCGCCTGGGCCTGCCCGGCCGACGCGATCTACGTCGAGGGCGACGCGAACACCGACGAGCACCGGATGTCGCCCGGGGAGCGGTACGGCCGCGTCTACCAGATCAACTACCTGCGCTGCATCCTGTGCGGGCTGTGCATCGAGGCCTGCCCGACGCGCGCGCTGACGATGACCAACGAGTACGAGCTGGCCGACGACAACCGCGCCGACCTGATCTACGAGAAGTCCGACCTGCTCGCCCCGCTGCTGCCCGGCATGGAGCAGCCGCCGCACGCGATGCTGCTGGGCGACGACGAGGCCGACTACTACCGCGGGACGTACGCCGCCCCCGCCCCGGCGGGCCGGGAGGGCGAGCGGTGATCGCCTTCTGGGTCCTCGCGCCGATCATGGTGATCTGCGCGGTGGGCATCCTCGTCGTGCGCAAGGCGGTCCACGCCGCCCTGCTGCTGGCCGTGGTCATGATCAGCCTGGCGGTGCTCTACGCCGTCCTGGAGGCGCCGTTCCTGTTCGCGGTGCAGATCATCGTCTACACCGGCGCCATCCTGATGCTCTTCCTCTTCGTGGTGATGCTCGTGGGCGTCGACGCCTCGGACTCCGTCGTGGAGACCATCCGCGGCCAGCGGCCGATGGCGATCGGGATGGGCCTGGTGCTCGGCGTGATCCTGGTCCTCGGGGTCGCGCAGCTCTCGCTGGGCACGATGGTCGGGCTGGCCGAGGTCAACGCCCCGGGCAACATCCAGGCGCTGGCCGACCTGCTGTTCTCGCGCTACGTCGTGGCCTTCGAGGTCACCGCGGCGCTGCTGATCACCGCCGCGCTGGGCGCGATGGTGCTCGCGCACCGCGAGCGCCTGGTGCCCAAGCCGAAGCAGGTCGACATGGCCCGCCGCCGGATGGCGGAGTACGCCGCGACCGGCAAGCACCCCGGCCCGCTGCCCCCGCCGGGCGTCTACGCCCGCCACAACGCCGTCGACACCCCGGCCCTCCTGCCCGACGGCAGCGCCGCGCCGACGTCGGTCTCCCGGGTCCTGCTGGCCCGCGGGACCGTCCGCCCGGCCCCCCGCCAGGACGTCACCGACGTGGCCGCCGCGGCGCAGGGCGTACCCGGGGGCGCCGGCTCGCCGGCGCCGACCACCTCGGGCGCCAACACCGAGAACCCCGCCCACGACCTCTCCCGACGTGACGAGGAGGGACGCCCGTGAGCGGCGACGTGACGCCCTACATCGTGCTCTCCGCGATCCTGTTCACCATCGGCTCGGTCGGGGTGCTCACCCGGCGCAACGCCATCGTGGTGTTCATGTGCGTCGAGCTGATGCTCAACGCCTGCAACCTCGCGTTCGTCGCCTTCGCGCGACAGCACGGCAACCTCGACGGGCAGGTGGCGGCGTTCTTCGTGATGGTCGTCGCCGCGGCCGAGGTCGTCGTGGGACTGGCGATCATCATGACCATCTTCCGTACCCGTCGCTCGGCCTCGGTCGACGACGCGAGCCTGCTGAAGTTCTGAGGGACGGATGTCTGCACTCACCCTGCCCGTGCTGCCGATGGTCGAGGCGGTGCCCCTCGTGGACCCGTCGACCGCCGACGGCACGTTCTCGCTGCTCTGGCTGGTCGTCGGCCTGCCGCTGCTCGGCGCCGCCGTGCTGCTGCTCGGCGGCCGGTTCACCGACCGCTGGGGCCACTGGCTGGCCACGGCCCTGCCGATCGGCTCCTTCGCGATCAGCGTGCTGCTGTTCGTCGAGCTCCTGGGACGGGGGGAGGAGGAGCGGCAGGTCGTCCAGCAGCTCTACACCTGGATGCAGGTCGGCGGGCTCGACGTCGGCTTCGACCTGCTCTACGACCCGCTCTCGGCGCTCTTCCTGCTGCTGATCACCGGGGTCGGCTCGCTGATCCACGTCTACTCGATCGGCTACATGGCGCACGACCCGCGCCGTCGCCGGTTCTTCGGCTACCTGAACCTCTTCGTGGCCGCGATGCTGGTGCTCGTCCTCGCCGAGAACTACCTGCTGCTGTTCCTCGGCTGGGAGGGCGTCGGCCTGGCCTCCTACCTGCTGATCGGCTTCTGGCAGCACAAGCCGTCCGCCGCCGCGGCGTCGAAGAAGGCCTTCGTGATCAACCGCGTCGGCGACATGGGGCTGTCCCTGGCGATCATGCTGGCGTTCGTCTACTTCGGCACGACCAGCTTCACCGGCATCAGCGCGGTCTCCGGCGAGGCCTCCGAGGCCGCGATGACCGCGTTCGGCCTGCTCCTGCTGCTCGGCGCCTGCGGCAAGTCCGCCCAGGTCCCGCTCCAGGCGTGGCTGCTGGACGCGATGGAGGGCCCGACCCCGGTCTCGGCCCTGATCCACGCCGCGACCATGGTCACCGCCGGCGTCTACCTCGTGGTCCGCTCGAACTTCGTCTTCGAGAACGCCCCCGCCGCGCAGACGGTCGTGGTCGTCGTGGCCACCGTGACCCTGCTGTGGGGTGCGGTGATCGGCTGCGCGAAGGACGACATCAAGAAGGTGCTGGCCGGCTCCACGATGAGCCAGATCGGCTACATGATGCTCGCCGCGGGCCTCGGCACCGCCGGGTACGCCTTCGCGATCTTCCACCTGCTGACCCACGGGTTCTTCAAGGCCAACATGTTCCTCGGCGCCGGCTCGGTCATGCACGGCATGGACGACGACGTCGACAT
Source organism: Nocardioides aquaticus (assembly GCF_018459925.1). Lineage (NCBI taxonomy): Bacteria > Bacillati > Actinomycetota > Actinomycetes > Propionibacteriales > Nocardioidaceae > Nocardioides > Nocardioides aquaticus. Next base: position 4,205,993 of record NZ_CP075371.1, on the reverse strand, counting down.
GCGCCACTACGGCGGGCTGGCCCGGGCGATGCCGATCACCTTCGCCACCTTCACCCTGGGCTACCTGGCCATCATCGGCTTCCCGGGCTTCTCCGGGTTCTGGTCCAAGGACCTGATCATCGAGGTCGCCCTGACCGAGAACCTGCTGGTCGGGCTGTGCGCCCTGCTCGGGGCCGGCGTGACCGCGTTCTACATGACGCGGCTGATGCTGATGACCTTCGCCGGTCGCAAGCGGTGGCTCGAGGGCGTCCACCCGCACGAGTCGCCGTCGCTGATGACCGTCCCGCTGATGGTGCTGGCCGGCCTCTCCGTCGTCGGCGGCGTGATGATCCTCGGCGAGTGGATCGTGCACTGGCTCGAGCCGGTCACCGGTGAGGAGGCGCACGGCGAGCCGCCGCTGCCGATCATCGTCATCACGCTGATCACCGTGGCCACGGTCGCGGTCGGCGTCGCCCTGGCCTGGGTCCTCGTGGGGCGCCGGGAGGTGCCGGCCACCGCCCCGACCAGGGTCTCCCTCGCGACCCGGGCGGCCCGCGCCGACCTCTACGGCGACGCGATCAACGACGGCCTCGTCGTCCAGCCCGGGCGCAGCCTGGTGCACGGCCTGGTCGGTTTCGACCGGGCCGGCGCCGACGGCGCCTTCACCGGCACCGCCCGCACGATCGCCGCCCTCGGCAGCGTCGGCCGACGGATCCAGACCGGCTTCGTGCGCTCCTACGCCCTGTCCCTGCTCGGCGGCGTCCTGGTCGTCGTCCTCGCGCTGCTGGCGGTGAACCTCGGATGAACCTGCCCCTCCTCACCCTGCTCTGCGCCGTGCCCCTCGTGGGCGCGGTCGCGGTCGCCTTCCTGCCCTCGCGGCTGGCCCGGCCGGTCGGCCTGGCCGTCTCGCTGCTGACCCTGGTCGTCGCGGCCGTCATCGCAATCGACTACAGCCCCGGCGGCGGCTACCAGCACACCGAGAGCTACTCGTGGATCCCGTCGTTCGGGGTCACCTACTCCCTCGGCGTCGACGGCCTCGGGCTGCTGATGGTGCTGCTCACCGCCGTGCTGGTGCCGATCGTGCTGGTGGCCGCCTGGCGCGACACCGACGGCGCCGACCAGGGCAGCCCGCGGGCGTTCTTCGCCTGGGCGCTGGCCCTCGAGGGCCTCTCGCTGCTGGTCTTCACCGCCACCGACGTGTTCCTGTTCTACGTCGTCTTCGAGGCCACGCTGATCCCGGCGTACTTCCTGGTCGGCGGGTTCGGCCGGCGCGGCCGCGGTGCCGCGGCCTCGAAGTTCCTGCTGTTCCAGCTCGGTGGCGGCCTGGTGCTGCTCGGCGCGGTGATCGGGCTGTACGTCGTCTCGGCCCAGCAGGGCACCCCGTCCTACCTGCTCTCCGACCTCGTCGAGCTCGACCTCGACTCGACCGCCGGCCGCTGGCTGTTCGTCGGCTTCTTCATCGCCTTCGCGATCAAGGCGCCGCTGTTCCCGGTGCACACCTGGCTGGCCGACACCACCGAGAAGGCCACCCCGGCCACCAGCGTGCTGCTGGTCTGCGTGCTCGACAAGATCGGCACCTTCGGGATGCTGCGGTTCTGCCTCGGGATCTTCCCCGAGGCTTCGGACTGGGCGACGCCGGTCGTGATGGTGCTGGCGCTGATCTCGATCGTGTACGGCGCGCTGCTGGCCATCGGGCAGGACGACGTGATGCGCCTGATCGGGCTCACCTCGCTGTCGCACTTCGGCTTCATCGTGCTCGGCATCTTCGCCACCTCCACCCAGGGCATCTCGGGCTCGGTGCTCTACATGGTCAACCACGGTGTCGCCACCGCCGCGCTGTTCCTGCTGGCGGGCTTCCTGGTCCACCGCAGCGGCACGGCCTCGATCCGCGAGATGGGCGGTCTGGAGAAGGTCACCCCGGTGCTCGCCGGGCTGTTCCTGGTGGCCGGGCTGGCCACCGCCGGGCTGCCGGGCCTGAGCCAGTTCGTCTCCGAGATCCTGGTGCTGATCTCCGCCTTCGACTACGCCCCCTGGGCGGGCGCGGTGGCGGTGAGCGGGATCGTGCTGGCCGCGATCTACGTGCTGTGGCTCTACCAGCGGGTGATGACCGGGCCGACGCCCGAGCACCTCGTCGCCACGATGGAGACGACCCGGGCCGCCCGCAAGGGCGGGCGCCACGACCTCGGCGCCCGCGAGCTCGGCGCCGTCGTGCCGCTGATGGTCGCCCTGGTCGCCTTCGGGTTCTACCCGCAGCCGCTGCTCGACCTGGCCAACCCGTACGCCGAGCAGCTGCAGCAGCAGATCGGCATCACCGACCAGGACCCGTACGTCCCGGCCGCCGCGCCCGAGGAAGGTGAGTGAGCATGGAGTTCACCGAACCCACGCTGAACTACGTCGAGCTCTCCCCGATGCTCGTGGTCCTCGGCGTCGCCTGCCTCGGCGTGCTGGTCGAGGCGTTCACCCCGCGCCGGCTGCGCCACGTCGCCCAGGTCTCGCTGGCCGCGGTCGGCCTGGTCGCCGCCCTCGCCCTCGTGCTCTACGTCGGCGCCGGCCTCGAGAGCGTCGGTGACGGCGCCGCGCTCGGCCTCTTCGCGGGCGCCGGCACGGTCGTCGTCGACGGCCCGTCGGTGTTCCTGTGGGGCCTGATCCTGGTCTTCGCGATCGCCGGCGTCGCCCTGTTCAGCGAGCGCCGGCTGGAGGACGGGGTCTCGGCCTTCGCCGCCCAGGCCGCCGCCCTGCCCGGCACCGAGGCCGAGCGGGAGGCCTCGACCCGCGGGCTGGACCACACCGAGGTCTACCCCCTGCTGATGTTCGCCGTCGGCGGGATGATGCTGTTCCCGGCCTCGGGCGACCTGCTCACGATGTTCGTGGCCCTCGAGGTCCTCTCGCTGCCGCTCTACCTGCTCTGCGGGCTGGCCCGGCGCCGGCGCCTGCTGAGCCAGGAGGCGGCGATGAAGTACTTCCTGCTCGGCGCCTTCTCCTCCGGCTTCTTCCTCTACGGCGCGGCCATGGTCTACGGCTTCGCGGGCTCGATGGAGCTCGGTGCGATCTCGGAGGCGGTGGCCAACGACACCGAGAACGGCGTGCTGCTCGCGCTCGGGATCGGCCTGCTCGCCGTGGGCCTGCTGTTCAAGGTCGGCGCCGCGCCGTTCCACAGCTGGACCCCCGACGTCTACCAGGGCGCCCCGACCGCGGTGACCGCGTTCATGGCCGCCGCCACCAAGGTGGCCGCCTTCGGCGCGCTGCTCCGCCTCTTCTACGTCGCCTTCGGCTCCGACCGCTGGTCGTGGGAGCCGATGATGTGGATCATCGCGATCCTGACCATGCTGGTCGGCTCGGTCCTCGCGGTCGTGCAGACCGACGTCAAGCGGATCCTGGCCTACTCCTCGGTCGCCCACACCGGGTTCCTGCTCACCGGGCTGCTCGGCCTGCAGTCCGCCGGGGAGCTGGCCGACGGCCAGGTCACCTCCCTGCAGGCGGTGCTGTTCTACCTGGCCACCTACGGCTTCGCCACCATCGGCGCGTTCGCGATCGTTACGGTCGTGCGGGACGCGAGCGGCGAGGCCGGTGCGCTCGAGGCCTGGGAGGGGCTCGGGCGGCGCTCCCCGCTGACCGCGGGCGTCTTCGCCTTCTTCCTGCTCTCGATGGCCGGCATCCCGCTGACCGCCGGGTTCGTCGGCAAGTGGGCGGTCTTCACCGTCGCGCTGGCCGCCGGGGCGTGGCCGGTCGTGCTGGTGGCGATCGCCTCGAGCGTGATCGCGGTGTTCTTCTACATCCGGATGATCCGGGTGATGTTCTTCGTCGGCGACGACGAGCCCGAGGACCGCGACGCGGTCGGCGCCGGCACGGGCGCTGGCGCGGGGGGCCGTACGGGCTCCACCGCGCTGGAGGTGCACGGCTCGACGACGCTGCTGACCCGGGAGAAGGCCGGCGTCACCACCGCCTCGACCGCCACCGTGGCCACGATCGCGCTCTGCGCCCTGGTCACCCTGGCCCTCGGCGTGGCACCGGGCCCGCTGCTCGAGCTCGCGGCGGGCGTGGGAGGCTTCCTGCGGTGACCACCCCGCAGACCGACCTCGCGCTGCCCGTCGGCGACGCCGACCTCGCCCGCCGGCTCCAGGAGCGGATGGCGCGGGTCGAGGAGTCCCTGGCCGGGCACGTCGTGGGTCGCTCGCAGTTCGTCACGGACGCCGCGCGGCACCTCCTGGAGGCCGGCGGCAAGCGGTTCCGGCCGCTGCTGGTGCTGCTCGCGGCCGAGGCCGGCGAGGACCCCGGCAACGTCGACGTCGAGGTCGCGGCCTGCGTCGTGGAGATCACCCACCTCGGCTCGCTCTACCACGACGACGTCATGGACGAGGCCGACCTGCGTCGCGGGGCCGACTCGGCGAACGCCCGCTACGACAACCTCGTGGCCATCCTGACCGGGGACTTCCTCTTCGCCCGGTCCTCCGAGCTCACCTCCCGCCTGGGCCGCGACGCCGTGCGGATCCAGGCCGAGACCTTCACCCGGCTGGTCGAGGGCCAGATCCTGGAGACCGTGCCCCCGGGGCCGGGGGAGGACCCGCTCGAGCACTACCTCGAGGTGGTGGCCGGCAAGACCGGGTCGCTGATCGCGACCTCGGCGCGGTACGGCGCCCGCTTCTCCCACGCCCCGGCGGAGGTCGAGGAGGCGCTCGCGGCGTACGGGGAGATCGTCGGGTCCGCCTTCCAGCTCTCCGACGACATCCTCGACGTCGCCTCGGAGTCCGGGGAGTCCGGCAAGACGCCGGGCACCGACCTGCGTGAGGGCGTCCCGACGCTCCCGGTGCTGATGGCGCTGGCCTCCGGGGACCCCGCCGACGCGCGGCTGCACGAGCTGCTGCGGGGTGACCTGTCGGCCGACGGCCCGCACGCCGAGGCGCTCGCCCTGCTGCGCGCGCACCCGGCCATGGAGCAGGCCCGGCGCTACGTCGTGGCCCGCGCCGACGAGGCCAAGGCGCTGCTGACCGTCCTGCCCGAGGGCCCCGTCCGCGCCGCCCTCGAGGCGTTCGCCGACGTGGTGGCGGTCCGCTCGACCTAGACGGTCGCGTCGCGGACGTCGGCGCGACGTGTCGCGAGCACCTCCCGGCGGTGGCGCAGGCTCTCGACGGTGAAGACCGCGAGCGCGAGCCAGACCAGCGCGAACCCGGCCCAGCGGCCCGGGGGCATGTCCTCGCCGACGACGAGCACGCCGACCGCGAACTGCAGGACCGGCGTCAGGTACTGCAGCAGCCCCAGGCTCACCATCGGGATCCGGGTGGCGGCGGCCGAGAAGCAGATCAGCGGGACGGCCGTGACCAGGCCGGCCGAGGCCAGCAGCAGTGCGTGGGCGACGCCCTCCGTCGTGAAGGTCCCGGCCCCGGTGGCGCCGAGCCACACCAGGTAGCCCACGGCCAGCGGCGAGACGACCGCGGTCTCGAACGCGAGACTCTCGACCGCGCCGACGTCGGCCCGCTTCTTGGCCAGGCCGTAGGTGCCGAACGACACCGCCAGCGCGAGCGCCACCCACGGCGGGCGACCGTAGTCCCACGTCAGCACGGCCACCGCGACGCCGCCGACGCCGACCGCGAGCCACTGGCCGGGGCGCAGGCGCTCCCGGAGCAGGAGCACCCCGATCAGCACCGTCACCAGCGGGTTCACGAAGTAGCCCAGAGACGTCTCGACCACGCGCCCGGCGTTGACCCCGTAGATGAAGACCGCCCAGTTGACGGTGATGGTGAGGGCGGCGACGACCAGCAGGGACCGGGTCCGGGGGTCGACCACGATCGCGCGCAGCGCGGAGATCTTGCCCAGCAGCGCCACCAGCAGCAGCATCGTGACCAGGGACCAGACCATCCGGTGGGCCAGGATCTCCAGCGCCCCGGCCGGGCGGAGCAGCGGGAAGAACAGCGGGAACGCACCCCAGAGGCCGTACGCCGCGACGCCGAGGAGCAGCCCGTCGCGGTGCCCGTCCCGCGGCCGGTCGTCTTCCACCGGTCCAACGTAAGGCCGGTCTTCGGCCCCTCCGGGGGCGGGGCCGGGTTATGGTCCGCACGGTCGTGCCCCTCCCTGGCCGGCCAGGACCGTCCACCCCGAGGAGAACCCCATGACCCTGCGTCAGACCCTGGGCCGCGCCGCCGGCGCCGCCCTCACCGTGGCCCTGATGGGCCTGGCCGTGCCCCCCACCGCCACCGCCGCGCCCGCACCCGCGCACGACGGCCGTACGGTCCCCGTGGCCAGCAGCGCGAGGGTCGGCGTCGCGGCGGCCGAGAAGCCGTTCCGCACCATCACGCTCGACGGCGAGATGGTCGAGCCCGGCCGGTTCCGGATCATGGGACAGGTCTCGCCGGCCTACGCCAAGCGGCCGGTCCTGGTGGAGCGGAAGCTCGGAGGCGGCGTGTTCAAGCCGTACAAGAAGCTGACGACGACGAAGCGGAGCAAGTACGGCACCTCGGTCGCGCCCCGCAAGGACCTCGGCAAGGTCATCTACCGGGTCAGGACCAGGGAGACGCCCGACTACGCCGAGTCCTTCGGCGACCACATCTACGTGATCCGCACCAAGCGCGGCTGAGCCCCCGCCGGGGCGTCGGTGCCGGCCCGACGGGTGGTCTGATCCGCCGCGCCCATCGTCCCCATCGGGCCGGAAACGGGGCTAAGGTCCCGACGGCGCCTGCCCCGTAGGGCGCCGACCAGCCGCCGGGCAGTCGTGCCCGTACCCGAGGAGAACCCATGTCCCTGCGTCACACCACCGGTCGCGTCGTCGGCGGCGCCGTCGCCGTCGCCCTGCTCGGCCTCGCCGTCCCCGGCCAGTCCTCCGCCTCCGCCTCCGACGAGGGCCGCGGGGCGAGCATCTCCGAGGTCGCTCCGGTGGCCGCCGACGAGGCCGTCGCCGCCCGGCGCGCGACCCGCACCATCACGATCGTGGGCAAGGAGCCGCGCCCGAGCCAGTTCTTCATCTCCGGCAAGGTCCGTCCGGAGTACGACCGCAAGCAGGTCATCGTCCAGCGCAAGGTCGGCAAGAAGGGCACGTACCGGACCTACAAGCGGATCAAGACCAACGGCCAGAGCCGCTACCGCACCGGCGTCGCGGAGCTGAACCGCCGGGGCAAGGTCTACTACCGCACCAAGACCGTCGGCACGAAGAAGTTCAAGGGGTCCTTCAGCAACGGCGCCATCGTCATCACGACGTTCTGAGCCGGTCCGCTCAGACCACCGTCCAGGTGTCGCCGCCCCCGATGAGGGCGGCCAGGCGGTCTGCCTGGTCGCCCGGGGCGGCGTCCCGGGCGGTGCTGAGCTGGGCGCGCGCCTGGTCGTCGTAGGTCGGGCGGTCGACCTGGCGGAAGATCCCGATCGGGCTCTGGCGCAGGTAGCCCGCGTCGGTGAGCCGGCTGATCGCGAAGGCCGTCGTCGGGTCGTCCCGGGTGGCGTCGTGCACGAGCAGCGCGTCGAGACCGACCTCGGCGACGTCGACCACCCGCACGCCTCCGGTGGTCGTGTCCCGGGCCAGGCCGCGGCTGCCGCCGCCGTCCTCGGCCGGGGCGCCGAACCGGACCGGGCGCCCCTGCTCGAGGGGGATGATCGCGTCGGCCTTGGTGTCGCGGTCCTTGATCGCGTCGAACGCCCCGTCGTTGAAGATCGGGCAGTTCTGGTAGATCTCCACCAGGCTGGTCCCGCGGTGCGCGGCCGCGGCGGCCAGGACCGCGGTGAGGTGCTTGCGGTCAGAGTCGATGGTGCGCGCCACGAAGGTCGCCTCGGCTCCCAGCGCCAGCGAGACCGGGTTGAACGGGTGGTCGACCGAGCCCATCGGGGTGGACTTGGTGACCTTGCCGGCCTCGGAGGTCGGGGAGTACTGGCCCTTGGTCAGGCCGTAGATCCGGTTGTTGAAGAGCAGGATCGTCATGTTGACGTTGCGGCGCAGGGCGTGGACGAGGTGGTTGCCGCCGATCGACAGCGCGTCCCCGTCCCCGGTCACGACCCACACCGAGAGGTCCTCGCGCGCGGTGGCGATGCCGGTCGCGATCGCCGGGGCGCGGCCGTGGATCGAGTGCATGCCGTAGGTGTCGAGGTAGTACGGGAAGCGGCTCGAGCAGCCGATCCCGGAGACGAACACGATGTTCTCGCGGCGTAGGCCGAGGTCGGGCAGGAACGACTGGACCGCCTTGAGCACGGCGTAGTCGCCGCAGCCGGGGCACCAGCGCACCTCCTGGTCGGAGGTGAACTCCTTGCCGGTCTGCGCCGGGGCGTCCGCGTCGAGGGCGGGCACGCCGTCGGTGCCGGTGCGCAGGGCGGGGGACGGCAGGTCGGCGGTGGTGCTCACTGGTGGACCTCCTGGGACGTGGCGACGGTCAGGTCGAGCTCGTGCACGGGTACGCCCTCGGTCTCGGCGACCAGCTCGCCGATGGCCTGGGCCAGGGCGGCGGCCTTGAGCGGGAGCCCGTTGACCTGGTGGTAGCCGCGGGCGTCGACGAGGTAGCGCGCGCGCAGCAGGGTGGAGAGCTGGCCGAGGTTCATCTCGGGCACGAGCACCCGTTCGTAGCGGGCGAGGATCTCGCCGAGGTCGTGGGGGAACGGGTTGAGGTGGCGCAGGTGCACCTGGGCGACGTGGTGGCCGGAGCGTCGGACCCGGCGTACCCCGGCCCCGATCGGGCCGTAGGTCGAGCCCCACCCGATGACGAGCACCTTGGCCTGGCCGGACGGGTCGTCGACCTCGAGCGGCGGCAGGGAGTCCGCGACGGCGTCGACCTTGGCCTGGCGGGTGCGCACCATCCGCTCGTGGTTGGCGGGCTCGTAGGAGATGTCGCCGTGGCCCTCGCCCTTCTCCAGCCCCCCGATCCGGTGCTCGAGGCCGGCCGTGCCGGGCACGGCCCAGGGCCGCGCCAGGGTGTCCTCGTCGCGCAGGTACGGCCAGAAGTCGGCGGTCTCCGCGCCGTCCTTGCCGGTCGAGACGTGGTTCGTGGCCGTCGCGAAGCCGGGGTCGATCGCCGGGAGGTCGTCGACCTCCGGGATCCGCCACGGCTCGGAGCCGTTGGCCAGGTAGCCGTCGGAGAGCAGCATCACCGGGGTCCGGTAGGTCACCGCGATCCGGGCGGCCTCGATCGCGGCGTCGAAGCAGTCGGCCGGGGAGCGCGGGGCCACGATCGGCACCGGCGCCTCGCCGTTGCGGCCGTACATCGCCTGCATCAGGTCGGCCTGCTCGGTCTTGGTCGGCAGGCCGGTCGACGGCCCGCCGCGCTGGACGTCGACGACCAGCAGCGGCAGCTCGGTCATCACCGCGAGGCCGATGGACTCCGACTTCAGCGCCACGCCCGGCCCGGACGTGGTGGTGACGCCGAGGGAGCCGGAGAAGGCCGCGCCGATCGCCGCACCGATGCCCGCGATCTCGTCCTCGGCCTGGAAGGTGGTCACCCCGAACGCCTTGTGCTTGCTCAGCTCGTGCAGCACGTCGGAGGCCGGGGTGATCGGGTAGGACCCGAGGAACACCGGGAGGCCGGACCGGACGCCCGCGGCGACCAGCCCGTACGCCAGGGCGAGGTTGCCGGTGATGTTGCGGTAGGTGCCGGCCGCCATCGGGGCCGGCTTCACCTCGTAGCGGACCGCGAACGTCTCGGTGGTCTCGCCGAACGCCCAGCCGGCCTTGAAGGCCGTGATGTTGGCGTCGCGGATGTCGGGGACCCGGGAGAACCGACGGTGCAGGAACTTCTCGGTGTGCTCGGTGGGGCGGCCGTACATCCACGACAGCAGGCCGAGGGCGAACATGTTCTTGGCGCGGGAGGCGTCCTTGCGCGACAGCCCGAACTCCTTGACCGCCCCCACCGTCATCCCGGTGAGGTCGACGGTGTGCACCGCGAACTCCGCCAGCGGCGAGCCGGGCTCGTCGAGGGAGTCCAGCGGGTTCGCGTCGTAGCCGGCCTTGGCCAGGTTGCGGGTGGTGAAGTCGTGGGTGTCGACGATGATGGTCGCGCCGCGCGGGAGGTCGGGCAGGTTCGCGCGCAGGGCGGCGGGGTTCATCGCGACCAGCACGTCCGGGGCGTCGCCGGCGGTGAGGATGTCGTGGTCGGCGAAGTGCACCTGGAAGGAGGAGACCCCGGGCAGGGTCCCCTGCGGTGCGCGGATCTCGGCGGGGAAGTTCGGCAGGGTCACCAGGTCGTTGCCGAAGGCCGCCGACTCCTGGGTGAACCGGTCACCGGTGAGCTGCATGCCGTCACCGGAGTCGCCGGCGAAACGGATGATGACCCTGTCGAGCTGCTTGACCTCGGTCGCCACGGCCGTCCTGTTCCGTCGGGGGGTCTCGCCGACGCCGGCGAGCGCCTCGCCACGATAGCCCGCACCCCCGGGGCCGCCTCGTGATCTCGGTCCGTGGCGGAGGGTGTCAGCGGTAGTTGGTGAACTGGACCGCGAACTCGTAGTCCTGGCCCTTGACCAGCTGCTGCACGGCCTGCAGGTCGTCGCGCTTCTTGCTGCTGACCCGCAGCTCGTCGCCCTGGATCTGCGCCTTGACGCCCTTGGGGCCCTCGTCGCGGATCAGCTTGGAGATCTTCTTGGCGTCCTCGGAGGTGATGCCCTCCTTGAGCGCGACGGTGATCTTCGACTGCTGGCCCGAGGCGCGCGGCTCGGTGGGGTCGAGGACCTTCAGGCTCACGTCGCGCTTGACGAGCTTGCCGCGGAAGACGTCGAGGACCGCGGAGGCCCGGTCGTCGGCGGAGGCGGTGATCTCGATGGCGTCGTCGCCCTGCCACTCGATGGTGGCGCCGGTGCCCTTGAAGTCGAAGCGGGTCGAGATCTCGCGGGCGGTCTGGCCCAGCGCGTTGTCCACCTCCTGGCGGTCGAGCTTGCTGACGATGTCGAAGGACGAGTCGGCCACGGGTGGTGCTCCTCAGGGCTGCGGGGTGGGGCTGCGGGGGTGGGGCGGGCGGGTTCGCTGGCTGCCGCCGTGCTGCGCTATTGTCCCTTCTCGTCGCCAGGGGGCCAAAAACCTCGGACCGACACCCGGCAGGTTGCCCGAGCGGCCAAAGGGAGCTGACTGTAAATCAGCCGTCATCGACTACGTAGGTTCGAATCCTGCACCTGCCACCAGCACCACCATCTCCTGCACGACCAGCACACCCTGACCAGAGGACGCGGGAAGGTGGCACGTGAGCGGCGGCGACTACGTCTGGCGGCTCTCGTGCCCCGACCGGCCCGGCATCGTCGCGGCCGTCTCGACGCTGCTGGCCGACGCCGGCTGCAACATCGAGCAGAGCCAGCAGTACGGCGACCCGGACACCCGCACCTTCTTCCTCCGGGTCCAGCTCTCCGCCCCTGACGGTCTCGGTCTCGAGGACCTGCGGGCGCGGGTGCTCCCCGTGGCCGAGCGGTTCTCGATGTCGTGGGAGCTCGTCGACGCCGCCGTACGCCCGACGGTGCTGATCCTGGTCAGCAGCGTCGGCCACTGCCTCAACGACCTGCTCTTCCGCGCCTCGACCGGGGCCCTGCCGGTCGACGTGATGGGGATCGTCTCCAACCACACGACCTTCGAGCGGCTAGCCGGCAACTACGGTGTGCCGTTCCACCACGTGCCGCTGACCCGTGACACCAAGCCGGCCGCCGAGGCCCGGTTGCTGGAGCTGGTCGAGGAGCACGACGTCGACCTCGTGGTGCTGGCGCGCTACATGCAGATCCTCAGCGACGACCTGTGCCGACGCCTCGAGGGTCGCGCGATCAACATCCACCACTCGATGCTGCCGAGCTTCAAGGGCGCCAAGCCGTACCACCAGGCGCACGACCGGGGCGTCAAGCTGGTCGGCGCCACCGCCCACTACGTCACCGCCGAGCTGGACGAGGGCCCGATCATCGAGCAGGAGGTCGCCCGCGTCGACCACGCGATGACCCCCGAACAGCTCGTCGCCGCCGGCCGCGACGTCGAGTGCCAGGCCCTCGCCCGCGCCGTGCGCTGGCACGCAGAGGGCCGCGTCCTGCTCAACGGCCAGCGCACCGTCGTCCTCCGCTGACGCTCCCGCGCGGCGGTCGCGCGGTGAGCGCCGCGGGTCCGGTGGTCGAGGAGCGAGAGCCATTGTCACCGGTGGTCGAGGAGCGAGCGCAGCGAGCGTCTCGAGACCAGGGCCGGTGGTCGACGTGTGATCTGCACGCATCTGGTGCGTGCAGATCACCCATCGACGGGGGTGAGGGGGCCTGGGCGTGCCGGTACCGCCGGTGGGCGTGCCCGGTCCGGCGGTACGGCTGCTGCTGGGGTGTCAGCGGTGGGTCAGAAGGGTGGGGGGTCGTTTCGGGGTGGAGGCTCGGCGGCGCCGTCGGGATCGTCCGGCACCGGGGGCGGTGCCTGGTACGGGGTGGTGTCGGGTTGCTCGGGCAGTGGGTCGGGTGGTGGCCCGGGTGGGAGCACGTCGAGGGGGTGGGTCCCGGTGTGGGAGCGCAGGTACCGCTGCCCGATCGGGCTGGTCCACAGGTAGAGGCCGGGTCCGAGGACGTCGTAGGCCCAGCCCATGTGGGTCTTCGCGCGGTGGTGCTGGCGGCAGGCGGGGGCGACGTTCCCGGTCTCGGTGAGCCCTTCGGGGTGCGGGACGACGTGGTCCATGTCGGCGAACACCGCCGGGTTGGTGCACCACGGGAACACGCACGTCAGATCGCGCAGGGCGGTCTGTTCCTTGAGACGGTCGGAGCACTCGTAGGAGTCGCAATGGATCGTCTCGGCCAGATCGATGACGGGCCGGATCGTGATGCTGGCCGCGGTGTGGGCCCACTGCCGGACCTGGGCGGTGGTGATCGGGCCTTTCGCTGGGTGGCGGTTGTCCAGCCGCGAGAGCTGGGCCCCGCTGGCGGGGCTGGTGGTGCAGAACAGGGGGTTGAAGACGGCGCCGGGGATGTGGGCGTACAGCACCAGGCTCGGACCCGCCGGAGTCGGCATCTCTTGACCCTCGGGCAGGGTGGGCTGTCCGGTCGCCAGCGAGCCAAGGGCCTGGGAGCGGCGGACGTCCAACGATTCGGTGGACCCGTCCTGGGCCAGGGCGTGGGCCCGGTCGCTGACGACTGCTTCGAGGGCGATCGCGTCGGCGAGGTCGAGGCCGGCGTCGAGCTGCACGGTGCCATCGACGTGCTTACTCAGGCCGATGCGGCAGTACCTGCCGTCCGCTGCGGCGCGGCGTTTCTCTTCGGCCGCTTCGGGGTCCCAGCGTAGGAGTGCTTCGTCGGTGATCCGGGACAGCTGGGCGTAGGAGATGGCGTGCGCGAAGGGGGCGACGAGGCGGTCGACCTCGGCGGCGCCGTCCTCGCACAGGCCCATGGTCTTCTCCGCGACCTGGCGGGCACGCCACACCGGACACGCCCCGGAGATCACGCGTTCCCACAACCGCGGTAGCCGGTACCGCAGCTCCAACGTCACAGCGACCTGGTTGGCACCGGACCTGGTGGACACCCCCAGCACGGCGGACAGCTCGATGACCGCGGACTCGCGCACCAGCGGGCACCCGACCCCGCCCAGGGACAGGCCGTGGTCGCCGTACCCGGCGATCCACATCGCCTCATCATCGGTGAGGGCCTCGTTGATCACGCACCACTCCACGATCGACTGCAGGACCGCGACGTCGGCTGCGGCCTGCACGGCCCTGGCGTTCTTGACCACCGCCAGCGCCTCGACCCGGGTGGTCTCGCGCTCGGTGTCGAGTGCGTGGACCCACTCCCAGAACGACGGGTCCGGTGACATCACCGCTTCGACCTCCACCGCAGCCTCGACGTCGAGCGTCGGGTCGGGCCCGGTGCCGTCGTCTGCGGTGGTGGTCATGGATCTAGTATACTCGAACATATGTTCGACCATCAGTGGACCTAGGTCCTTTGTGGAGGGTCTCGTGACGCTCGCTGCGCTCGCTCCTCGACCACCGGGGTCGCCTGCGCTCGCTCCTCGACCACCGCCCCGTCGCGCGTCAGGGGTCGACGGAGGCGGCGGCGTGGTCCTCGGTGGCGGCGTTCAGCGGTGAGTCGGCGCGCGAGACCTGCTCGCGCCGTTCCTCGGGGCTCATCGCCTCGATCCGGGCGACCACGTCGTCGTCGTAGCCGCTGACCACCGGGGCGGCGGCGACGGGGACGACGGTGTGGACCACGCGGTCGTCGTAGAGGTGCAGCACGGTCAGGGCCTGGTGGCCGTCGACGCCCGCGACGAGTCCGTGGCCCGGAGCCGGGTCGGAGGTGTAGCAGGTGGCGGAGGCGACCGAGACCGGGACGCCGGCGAAGGTGGACCACGACGTGAGGTGGAAGTGGCCGCCGATCACCAGTCGGACGTCGCTGCCGCGCACCACCGCCTCGAGCTCGTGCTGGTCGGCCAGCTCGATGACCTCCGCCCCGCGCAGCATCGGGACCGGGATCGGCGGGTGGTGCAGGGCCAGCACGGTGCCGTGCGGCGCGGGCGAGGCCAGCACCCCGGCCAGCCAGGTCAGCTGATCCGGCGTGACCTCCCCGTGGTGGTAGCCGGGCACGGTCGTGTCCAGCGACACCACCCGCAGGCCGTCGACGACGTGCACGCGGTCCTGGGTCGCGCCGGGGTGCGCCGGCGGCTGCGAGTGGAGGATCTCGGAGAACGCCGCACGGTCGTCGTGGTTGCCCATCACCCACACCACCTCGGCGCCCAGCTCGCCGGCGACCGGCTCGACCACCTTGCGCAGCCGGTCGTACGCCGCCGGCTCGGCGAGGTCGGCGAGGTCGCCGGTGAACACGAGCGCCTGGGGCGCCGGGTCGAGGCGGCGCAGCCGGGCGAGGGCCGCGGCCAGACCGGCCTCGGTGTCCACCGCGCCGTACTGCCGCACCCCGTGCGCCAGCAGGTGCGGGTCGCTGAGGTGGGCGATCACGTGACGCGGCGGCGCGTGCTGGCCGAGCTGCACGGGAGCAGGCATCGCACCACGCTATCGACCCGGGCGACCGGTCCGCGAGACCCTGGCGACCCGCTCTTGTGCCCTCCCCGTCGCGTGCCTAGCGTGGCGCCGGTGCCGGACCCTCATCTCGGGAGTGCGCCCGACCCGAACGCCCCGTCCCCCTACCTCGCCGTGCTCGAGCAGCAGACCGCGAGGCGGGCGGCGGCGAGCAGCCCGGTGACCTCGCCCCACGACGGGGCGCCCTCCCCGCAGCACGACGCGCTCGAGGCCCACGTGGAGGCGGTCGCCGACGACCTGCGCACGTTGGTCCACGACCTGCACGCCCACCCCGAGACGGCCTACGAGGAGCACCACGCCGCCGCGGCCTTCGCCGCCCTCCTGGCCCGGCACGGGTACGACCCGCAGGTCGGCGTCCACGGCCTCCCGACCGCCGTGCGCGCCGAGCTCGCCAGCCCCGGCTTCGACCCGGACCGGCACCGCACGGTTGCCGTCCTGGGCGAGTACGACGCGCTGCCGGAGATCGGCCACGCCTGCGGCCACAACGTGATCGCCGCGACCGCGGTCGGGGCGGCCGTCGCGCTGCGGCGGCTGCTCGACGCCGACCCCGACGCCTTCGAGGGCCGGGTCGTGGTCCTCGGCACGCCCGCGGAGGAGGGTCACACCGGCAAGGAGCACCTCGCCCGCGCAGGCGCCTTCGACGGCCTCGACGCCGCGGTGATGTGCCACCCGTACGGCGCGGACGTCGCCGACCAGGTCTGGCTCGGCCGGCGGGTCGCCACCGCGACCTGGACCGGCCTGCCGGCCCACGCCTCGGCCCAGCCGTTCTGCGGGCGCAACGCCCTCGACGCGGCCTCGCTGGCCTACCAGGGGATCGGGCTGCTCCGCCAGCAGGTGCCCCCGGTCGACCGGGTGCACGCGGTGATCACCGAGGGCGGCACCCGCCCGTCGGTGATCCCGGCGACCGCGCGGATGGACCTCTACGTCCGCTCGCCCCACCCCGAGACGCTGGTCGACCTCTCGAGGCGGGTCGAGGACGTGCTGCGCGGGGCCGCCCTGATGGCCGGGGTGGACCTCGACCTGCAGTGGGACGAGCACCCGCCGTCGCTGCCGGTGCGCACCAACGAGGCCCTCACCGCCCGCTGGGCGCTGGCCCAGCAGCGGCGCGGGCGGTCCCCGTACCCGGCCGGCGTCGTCTCCGAGACGCTCGCGGCCTCCACCGACTTCGGCAACGTCAGCTACCGGCTGCCCGGCATCCACCCGTTGGTCAAGGTCGCCGAGCCCGGCACCGCGCTGCACACGCCCGAGTTCGCCGCGGCCTCGGCGTCCCCGGAGGCTGAGCGGGCCGCGGTCGACGGGGCGTACGGCCTGGCCTGCGCCGCCCTGGACCTGCTGGTCGACGACGACCTGGCCGCCGCGGTCCGCCACGAGTTCGAGGAGTCCGGGGGCGCCGTCGACGTCGCCCGCTACTTCGACTAGACCCACCACTCCCGGGAGGCCGTCATGGCCAGCAGCACGAGCATCGGTGACCGGTTCCTGACCCGCGTCGAGCGGGCCGGCAACCGGCTGCCGCAGCCCTTCAACCTGTTCCTGATCCTGTTCCTGGTCACCGGCGTGGTCTCCACCGGCCTGGCCTGGGGCGGGGTCGACGTCACCGTCCCGGGCGCCGACGAGCCGGTGGTGATCCGCGGCCTGTTCACCGGTGAGGGCCTGGCCTGGTTCACCTCGAACCTCGGCGCGAACTTCATCGGCTTCCCGCCGCTGGTCACCGTGGTCACGATCCTGCTGGCCATCGGGATCGCGGAGAAGACCGGCTTCCTGGCCGCCGGCATCCGCCGGACGATGGGCTCCGCGCCGCGGTGGGCCCTGCCGTACGCCGTGGGCCTGCTCGGGGTCTGCGGCTCGGTGATGTCGGACTCGATCTTCGTCGTCGTCCCCCCGCTGGCCGCGCTGGCCTTCAAGGCGGCCGGGCGGCACCCGATGGCGGGCCTGCTCGGCGGCTTCGCGGCGGCCGGCGCCGGCTACTCCACCTCGATCGTGCCGACCTCGCTGGACGCGCTCTTCGCGGGCATCACCAACGCGGTGATCCCGACCGTGCCGGCGCTCGAGCAGGCCGCGGACCCGGTCAACCCGCTGTCGAACTACTTCTTCAACGCCGTCTCGGCGATCGTGCTCACCCTCGTGGCCGGCTTCGTCATCGACCGGGTCCTCGAGCCGCGCCTGGTCCGCCAGGGCGTGCCGACCGAGGAGCGCGCGGAGGCCGGCGAGGTCGAGCACGCCCACGAGCACGCCACCGGCACCGACCTCACCGCCGACGAGCGGCGCGGGCTGCGGGCGGCCGTGCTGGCGCTGGCCGTGCTCACGCTCGTCGTCCTGGTCGCGGTGCTGGTGCCGGCCTCGCCGTGGCGCAACGCCGACGGCGGGTTCCTGCCGTCCTCGCCGCTGCTGGACTCGATCGTGTTCGTGGTCTTCGCCTACTTCGCCCTCGGCGGCTACGTCTACGGCCGGGTGGCGGGCACCATCAGCGGCTTCGGCGAGGTGCCGCGGATGATGGGCGAGGCGCTGCGCGACATGACCCCGTTCCTGGTGCTGGCCTTCGTGCTCGGCCAGTTCATCGCGCTCTTCGACTGGTCCGGCGTCGGCTCCGGGCTGGCGGTGACCGGGGCGGACGCGCTGCAGTCGGCCGGCCTCACCGGGCTGGTGGTGATCTTCGGCTTCATGCTGCTCTGCTCGGTGCTGAACCTGTTCATCATCTCGGGCTCGTCGATGTGGACCCTGATGGCGGTGGTGTTCGTGCCGCTGTTCGGGATCCTGGGCTACGAGCCGGCCTTCGTGCAGGCGGCCTTCCGCGTGGGCGACTCGGCGACGCAGATCATCACGCCGCTCAACCCGTACATGATCGTCCTGCTGACCTTCGTGCGCCGCTACGAGCCGCAGGCCGGCCTGGGCACGCTGATCGCGCGGATGCTGCCCTTCGTCGTGCCGTTCTGGATCGCGTGGGCGCTGGTGCTGCTGGCCTTCGTGCAGCTCGACGTGCCGCTGGGTCCGGGCAACGGCATCTACGTCGAGGGCGCCGGCTGACCCGTTCACGTCATCGTCGCCGGGTCGCCCGCGCCCCGTCGTACGACGGCCACCGCCCCGTCGGCGCGGCCTCCTAGCCTCCGACCATGGTCGCGCGAGGGGTCCTCGGCAGCATGCTGGTGGCCCTCGGCGGCCTGGTGGTGGCCACCCTGCCGGCCTCGACGCCGCTGCTCGGGCTCGACGCCCTGGTGGCGCTGCGCACCACGGAGGCCGGGCGGATGCTCGGGCTGACCGTGGTGATGGGCGGTCTCGGCATCCTCGCGGCCCAGTGGCTGCGACTGTGCCGGTCGACCGCGGCCGGCGAGCGCGACCCCGACGGCGACCTCGCGCTGGTGCGCCGCGTCGCCGTCTGGTGGAGCGTCCCGCTGGTGCTGGCACCACCGCTGTTCTCGCGCGACGGGTGGTCCTACGCCGCCCAGGGCGCGCTCGTCGAGGCCGGTGTCGACCCCTACGAGCACGGTCCCGGCGTGCTCGCCGGTGCGGTCGCCGAGGCCGTCGACCCGCGCTGGAGCGGCACCCCCGCGCCGTACGGGCCCGTCCCGCTGCTGCTGGGCGGGCTCGGCGCCTCGGTCACCTCGGACCCGTGGCTGCTCGTCGTCGGCCACCGGCTCCTCGCGCTGGTCGGACTGGTCCTCCTGGCCTGGGCCGTGCCGCGGCTGGCCCGGTGGACCGGGGCCAGCCCCGCCCTGGCCTCGGCGCTCGTCCTGGTCTCGCCGCTCACGCTGGCCGCCGGCGTGGCCGGGCTGCACAACGACCTGCTGATGGTCGGCCTGATGGCAGCCGCCCTCGTCGTCGGGGTCGAGCGGCACTGGGCCGCCGGGGCGGTGCTCGCCGGCCTGGCCGCGGCGGTCAAGCTCCCCGGCGGCCTGGTCTGCGTGGCGGTCGTCGTGGCGTCCCTGCCGGCCGGTGCCGCGCTCGCCGCCCGGTGGCGCCGGCTGGCCGGCGTGGGCCTGGTCAGCGTCGGGACCCTGGTCGGCCTGAGCCTGGCCGGTGGCCTGGGCCTGGGGTGGCTGGCGGCGCTGTCGGTGCCGACCACCGTCGCGACGCCGCTGTCGCTGACCACCGTCGTCGGCGGCCTGCTCGACCTGGGCGGCGGGGCCGTGGGCCTGCCGGAGGCGGCCCTGCTCGACCTGACCCGCACCGTCGGCTCGGTGGCCGCGGTCGTCCTCACGGCGATGGTCGTGCTGCGAGCCCCGACGGGCGGGCGCCGCGAGGCCCTGCGCGCCCTGGTCGTGGTCCTGACCGCGACCGTCCTGCTCAGTCCGGTGGTCCACCTCTGGTACCTGCTGTGGGTGCTGCCGTTCGCCGCCTGCCTCCGCCTCCCGCGGGCGGGCACCGCGGTGGTGCTCGTGCTGTCGCTGGTCCTGGGCCTGGCCTCGCCCCTGGACTCCTCGCTCCACGGCGCCTACCTGGCGATCGTCTGGGGCTGCCTCCTGCTCGCCGCGATCACGCCGCTGCTGCTGGCCACCCGTGCGGGCCGTGACCGGGTCGGCCGGATCGCCGAGGCGCACCTGCTCCCGGCGTGACGCCTCAGCCCGCGGCGCCGACCGCGTCGGGCTCGCCGGCGTGCACCGCCAGCATCCGCTCGACCGAGCGGTCCCAGGTGAACAGCTCGGCCCGCCGCCGGGCGGCCCGGCGTCGCGCCGCCTCCGGCCGGGCGGCGACCCGGAGCACCGCGTCGGCCAGCGGGCCGGGGAGCGCCGGCGCCCACGCGCCGGAGGCGGCGTCGACGATCTCGCAGGCCCCGCCGGTGTCGGCGGTGACCACGGGGGTGCCGCTGGCCAGGGCCTCGAGCACCGCCAGCCCGAAGGTCTCGGTCGGGCAGACCGACAGCGCGACGTCCGCGCCGGCCAGGGCGGCGCCCAGCGCGGCCCGGTCGGCGACGTACCCGCCGAAGCGCACCGGGGCATCCCCGGCGAGCGCCACCAGCTCGTCGCGGTGCGGCCCGTCGCCCCACACGTCCAGGGTCACCGGGACCCCGCGCCGGTGCAGCTCGACCGCCGTGGCCACGGCCAGGTGCGGCGACTTCTCCCGCGACAGCCGGCCAACGTGCACGAGCCGCAGCGGGGCGTCCCGCCGTACGGACCCCGCCGACCGGCCGGCCGGCGTGAACGTCTCGAGGTCGACCCCGAGCGGGACCCGCACCACCGGGCAGCCCGCCCCCGCCGCCAGCGCCGCGAACTCGCCCTCGGCGTAGCGGGAGGTCACCACCACCGCGTCCACGCTGCGCACCAGCAGCCGGTTGAGCAGCCCGACCGAGAGGCGCGGGCCGAGCTCGAGGCCGGTGCGGCCCGCGAGCATCTCGCCGAGGTGCTCGTGGGAGAACAGCACCGTCCGCACCCCCTGGCGCCGTGCCCACCGCGTCACCGGCAGCAGCGTGGTCTTGTCGCTGAGCTCGACCGACGTCGGCGCGAACCGCTCGAGCACGTCGACGACCCGCCACGGCTCGACGATCAGCCGGTAGCCGCCGCCGACCCGCGGCGCGCGCAGCTGCACGACCTCCCCGGCGGCGGTGGTCGTCCGTGCGTCGGTGGGCCCGGGCACCACGAGCAGGCGCGGGACGCCGCGCGCGGCGTAACCGCGGGCCAGCGCCTCGAGCGCCACCCGCATCCCGCCCGAGGCCGGGCCGACGAAGTTGGCGAGCTGGGCGATGCGCACCGCCCGAGTCAACCGGGGCCGGGTGAACGCGCGGGCGTGCTCAGGTGTCGCCGACGTGGCGGGCCGGCTGCACCCGCCCGCGCACCTCGCCGAGCGCGATCCGCCCGCCGGCCGGGCCCGGGGCGCTGTAGCGGAGCACCACCTCCTGGCCGTCCTCCAGGAACCCGCGCCCGTGCGCCGACATCTCCAGCAAGGACCCGAGCTGGTCGTCGCCGGGCCCCGAGATGGTGCCGGAGGCGAACAGGTCACCGGGGCGCACCGAGGCGCCGTTGACCGTCAGGTGGGCCAGCATCTGCGCCGGGGCCCAGTAGGTGGAGGCGTACGGCGGTCGCGCCAGCACCTCGCCGTCCACGACGACCTCGGCCGCCACGTCGAGCCCGCGCGGGGTCGACCCGTCGGCGGCCCGCAGGTAGGGCAGGGGCACCGGGTCCTGGCCGGGCAGGTCGGTCCACGCACCCGCGAGGGCGGCCAGCGGCGTGACCCAGAGCGACACCGACGTCGCGAACGACTTGCCGAGGAACGGTCCCAGCGGCGCCATCTCCCAGCCCTGCAGGTCGCGCGCCGACCAGTCGTTGAGCCCGACCACGCCGAAGACGTGGTCGGCGAACGCGTCGACCGCGACCGGCTCGCCCATCGCCGACCCGGCCCCCACCACGAAGCCCAGCTCGGCCTCCAGGTCGAGCCGGCGGGTCGGCCCGAAGGCCGGCGTCCCGTCGCCCCCGCGGGGGGCCGGCCCTGGCCCACCGGGCGCACCACCGGGGTCCCGCTCGGCACGACCGTCTGCGCCCGGCCGTGGTAGCCGATCGGCAGGTGCCGCCAGGCCGGCGGCAGCGCCGGGGCGTCCGGGCGCAGCACCGCCGCGGCGTTGCGTGCGTGGTGCTCGGAGGCGTAGAAGTCGACGTAGTCGCCGACGGTGAACGGCGGGTGCAGCTCGACGCTCGCCACGTCGTACGCGGGCACGCCCGCCTCGGCCACCGCGAGCGCGGCCAGCTCGCGGACCTGCTCCCAGCCGGAGGGGCCGAGCGCGAGCAGCGCGTCCAGCGACCCGGTGGCCAGGGCGGGGAGGCCGGCGGCGGCGGCGAGGTCCACGACCCGGTCGGCGTGCCGCACCCCGACGCGGGGACCGCCGCCCGGCGGGGAGAACACGCCGTACGGCAGGTGGTCGGCGCCGAACCCCTCGGGACCCTGGAGGTCCCTCACCCGCGGACGCCCAGGTCGGCCAGCGCCGTGGCGTAGACCGCCGGCCCGTCCGGCCCGGTCTCGACGCCGCGCAGCCAGCGCCGGACGCCGAGCAGCGCGGTCTCGTCCATCCCGGTCACGGCGTGGGCCGGCCGGCCGGTGAGCGCGCCGGCCACCTCGACCGCGCCCTCGCCGTCGAAGGCCCGCCGCACGGCGCCGAGGACCGACAACGGGTGTCCTCCGACGACGGTCAGCGGCGTCTCCCGGTCGAGCACGGCCTCGAGCCACGCGGCGACCCGCAGCGGGTCGGCCCCGTCGACCGGCAGCGAGACCGCCAGCTCGAGCGCGGCGACCTCGTCGACCGCGGCGCACCAGTCCGCCCCGGGCTCGGCGTCGGGCATCCCGACGGCGACCACGACGTCGTCGGCCAGCGCGCCCTCGACGCGGGCGGCCTCCACGGCCGCCACGACCCGCCGGGCGTTGCCGCGCAGGTCGGCCGGGTCGCGCAGGGTCACCCGCACCGCCCGCAGGGGCACGCCCCGCCGGGCCGCGAGCGCGGCCGGACCGGCCACCTGCCCCGCGCCGCCGCTGACGACCAGGGTCACCGGCGGCCCGTCCGGGTCGGTGCCGGGCAGGTCGGTGTCGACGACCACGCGCGAGCCGACGAGGTCGGCGTACGTCGGGTCGGTGTCGGGCGGGCCCGCCACGTCCAGCAGGCCGTTCCACCAGGGCCGGTGCTCGATGCTCTCCATCTCGGTAACGTAACCGCACCCGTCCCCCCGCCGAGGGGGCCCTGCGAGGAGAGACGATGGCGTACTACTCCCGCGTGGGCGACGTCCCGCGCACCCGGCACACCCAGCACCGCGACACCTCCCGCGAGGACCGGCGGCTCTACCGCGAGGAGCTGATGGGGGAGGAGGGGTTCTCCTCGGACTCCTCGCTGCTCTACCACCGCGGCGTCCCGTCGGCGGTCGTCGGCGCGGGCACCTGGGAGCTGCCCGACCAGTCCCGCCGCCCCAACCACCCGCTGCTGCCGCGCCACCTGCGCCTGCACGACCTGGCCGTCCCCGGCGGGGCCGACGCGGTGACCGGGCGGCGCCAGGTGCTGGCCAACCACGACGTCCGGATCTCCTACGTCGTCACCGGCACCGAGCCCAGCCCGCTCTACCGCGACGCGATCGGTGACGAGGTGGTCTTCGTCGAGGCCGGCTCGGGCACCGTCGAGACCGTCTTCGGCGTCGTGCCCTACCGGACCGGCGACCTCGTCGTGGTGCCCCGGGCGACCACCCACCGCTGGGTCCCCACGGAGGCCAGCAGCCTGTACGCGATCGAGGCCACCGGCCACGTCGCCCCGCCCAAGCGGTACCTCTCGCGCTACGGCCAGCTGCTCGAGCACGCGCCGTACTGCGAGCGGGACCTGCACGGGCCGACCGAGCCGTTGCTGGTCGAGGGCCCGGCCGCCGACGAGCCGGTCGACGTGCTGGTCAAGCACCGCACCTCGGCCGGGGTCGTGGGCACCCGCCACACCGTGGCCACGCACCCGTTCGACGTCGTCGGCTGGGACGGCTGCCTGTACCCCTACACGCTCAACGTCGAGAATTTCATGCCGATCACCGGCAAGGTCCACCAGCCGCCGCCGGTGCACCAGGTCCTCGAGGGCTGGAACTTCGTCATCTGCACCTTCCTGCCCCGCAAGGTCGACTACCACCCGCTGGCCGTGCCGGTGCCGTACTACCACTCCAACGTCGACTCCGACGAGGTGATGTTCTACGTCGGGGGCGACTACGAGGCCCGCAAGGGCTCGGGCGTGGGCCTCGGGTCGGTCTCCCTGCACCCCGGCGGCTTCCCGCACGGCCCGCAGCCGGCGGCGATCGAGGCCTCCCTGGGCGCGACGGAGTTCCACGAGTCCGCCGTCATGGTCGACACCTTCGCCCCGCTCGAGCTCGGCGAGGCGGCCGCCGAGGTCGACGACCCGGCGTACGCCTGGACCTGGGCGGGCGGTCCTCGACCGGCGGGGTGAGACCGGCGGGGTGAGACCGGCGGATTCGCCGGACGCCGTCGGCGCGCCGGGTTAGCCTCCGCCGGTGCTCCACCGCCTGCTGCGTGCCACCGTCGCCGCGCTCCCCGTCCTGACCCTCCTCGCGGCGCTGCCGGCGGCAGCTCCTCCCGCGGCCGCAGCCCAGCAGGGGTACACGGCCGCCGTGCTCTTCGCGCCGTCGGTCTCGGTCCCCGTGGGCGAGCCGGCCGGGATCGGTGCCCGGGTCGAGCCCGGCGGTCGCCGTCCGGTGCTGCTCGAGGAGCTCCGGGCCGGTGGGTGGCGCACGGTCGAGCAGGCGCGCACCAGCCGCTCCGAGGGGACGGCCGACCTGCGCTGGGCGCCGCCGACGACTGGCGCGCACCGCCTGCGCCTCGTCGCGCCGCGGCTCGAGCGCCGGGGCCTGGCCCGGGTGGTCTCGGCGACCGAGGTCGTCTACGGCCAGGCCGCGGAGCTGCCGTACGTCAGGGGTGGCCGCCTGCCCGTCGGCCGGCAGGGCGTCGCCTACGACACGCTGCTCGGGGACACGCCCCCGTCGTCCCAGCGCTGGACCGTCGCCGCCGGGCGGCTGCCCTCGGGACTCGCGCTCTCGCAGGACGGGCGGGTCAGCGGCGCACCGCTGTCCGACGCGCCCCGCGGGACCGAGGTGACCTTCCGCCTGGTGGAGGACGGCGCGACCGCCTGGGCCACCCGCCGGCTGGTCGTCCGTCCCACGCCGGCGCCCGCGGTGGTCTCCGACCTCGCCCCGGCACGCACGGGGCAGCCGTACGTCGATCTCGCCGAGACCCGGACCCCGCGCTCCGGCCGCTGGTCGGTGGTCCGCGGTTCGCTCCCGGCCGGTCTCGCCCTCGACCGGGGCACCGGCGTGGTCATCGGCACGCCGACGACGCCCGGCACGTCCGGGTTCCGGCTGCGCTTCACCGAGGTCACCGGTCGCACGGCCGTGGCCGACGACGAGATCACCGTCGTGGCCGACGGCGGCACCGACTGGACCTCGCTGCGCAGCGACGGCACGACGACCTGCGGCCTCCAGGCGGACGCCACCGGGTGGTGCTGGGGCCTCAACACCTGGGGGTCGGTCGGCGACGGGACCACCCGCCCGCAGCCCCACCCCGTCCGCCTCCCCGGCCGGTGGACCTCGCTCGACACCCGCGAGGGCACCACCTGCGGCCTGCGACCCGACGCCAGCGCGTGGTGCTGGGGCCGCAACGACATCGGCACGGTCGGTGACGGCTCCGGGCGCGACGAGGTGAGCGTGCCGACCCGGCTGCCGGGGCGGTGGCGCGAGATCGGGTTCAACGAGCAGGCCGACGGCAGCGGGTTCGACACCGCGTGCGGGCTGCGCACGGACGCCTCGCTCTGGTGCTGGGGCTACGACCGGTACGCCCAGTCCGGGGACGGGCAGGGCGGTGCGGACGACGTCCAGCCGGTCCCGCACCAGGTGCCCGGCCGGTGGGCGGGCCTGCCCGCAGGTACCGGCGCGACCCGCTGCGCGATCGACCTCGACGCCGCGGCGTGGTGCTGGGGTGCGAACCAGACGGGCCAGGTCGGCAACGGCCGGACCGTCGGGACCTACGGCGGGGAGGCGCCGTACGAGCTGCCCGGCCGCTGGACCACGATCTCCACCGGCACCCAGAGCATCGACGCGGGCACGACCTGCGGGGTGCAGACCGACGGGTCGGGCTGGTGCTGGGGCGCGAACGGCGCCGGCCAGGTCGGCAACGGCGCCACCGGTGACGTGCTGGTCCCGACCCGGCTGCCCGGGGCGTGGTCCGAGATCCTGACGCCGACCGTGAGGGAGGACCCCACCTGCGGTCTCCGCCCCGACGGCACGGCCGCGTGCTGGGGACAGAACTCTGCGGGTGGGGTGGGTGACGGCACCACCGGTCCGCAGCTGACGCCGTACGAGCTGGAGGGCACCTGGGCGTCGCTGCGCACGGCGGACCAGACGACCTGCGGGGTGACGCCGGAGGGTGCCGGCTACTGCTGGGGCCAGGACCGGTACGGCGCCGTGGGCGACGGCCAGGACCGCCGGTCGACACCGGCGCCGCCGACGCTGCTCGACGGCACGTGGCGCGGGATCGAGCCCCGGGCCTCCGAGGACGGTGCCTCCGTCTGCGGGCTGCGCACCGACGACTCGGCGTGGTGCTGGGGCGACGCGCGCGACGGCCGGGCCGGGACCCTCCCGCCGGACCCGTACGAGTACCTGCTCGCCCCCGCACGCCTCGCGGGCCCCGGGACCTGGTCGGTGCTGGACCGTACCGCGGGCTCGGGGACGCCGTGCGGCATCGGGGCCGACGGGTCCGGCTGGTGCTGGGGCGAGAACGAGCGGGCCGCGGTCGGCAACGGGACCCTGCTCGACCAGCCCGTGCCGTACGGCGTGGTCGGTGGCGTCGGGTGACCCCCGGGCGGGGTGGGGACCTCTGACCCCCTCTGGGTGATGATGTCGGGGTGAGTGCCCTCCGCCCCGCCCCCAAGTCCGACATCGACGAGTCCGACCTCGACGTCGACCAGCCCCACCACCACGCCGCCGGTCCGACCGCCGTGGCCGTCTCGATGAAGCGCGCCATGGAGCAGATGGGGCCGGTCCGCACCGCCCAGACCCTGTTGAAGCTGAACCAGGCCGACGGGTTCGACTGCCAGGGCTGCGCCTGGCCCGACCCCAGCCCGGGGGAGCGCCACCACGCGGAGTTCTGCGAGAACGGCGCCAAGGCCGTCACCGAGGAGGCCACCAAGCGCCGCGTCGACCGCGCGTTCTTCGCCGAGCACTCCCTGGCCGACCTGGCCGGACGCACGGAGTACTGGCTGGGCCAGCAGGGCCGGATCACCGAGCCGATGATCGTCCGCGAGGGCGGCACGCACTACGAGCCGATCAGCTGGGACGAGGCGAACGCCCTGATGGCCGAGCGGCTGACCGGGCTGAGCTCGCCGGACCGCGCGGTCTTCTACACCTCGGGCAAGGTCTCGAACGAGGCGGCGTACGCCTACCAGGTCTTCGTCCGCGCCCTGGGCACCAACAACCTGCCCGACTGCTCGAACATGTGCCACGAGTCGAGCGGCTCGGCGCTGGTCGACACGATCGGCATCGGCAAGGGCTCGGTCAGCCTGGAGGACATCCACCTCGCCAAGCTGATCGTCGTGGTCGGGCAGAACCCCGGGACCAACCACCCGCGGATGCTCTCCGCGCTGGAGGAGGCCAAGGGTCGCGGCGCCAAGATCATCTCGGTCAACCCGCTCGAGGAGGCGGGGATGGTCCGCTTCAAGAACCCGCAGAAGGTCAAGGGCTGGCTCGCCAACGGCACCGGCCTGTCCGACCTCCACCTGCCGATCCGGATCAACGGCGACCTCGCGCTGTTCCAGGCGATCGGCGCGCTGCTGGTCCAGTGGGACGCGCTCGACCGCGAGTTCCTGGAGCGCTACACCACCGGGTTCGAGGAGTACGTCGACCACGTGCAGGAGCTCGACTGGGCCAAGGTCGAGGCCTCGACCGGTCTCAGCCGGGCCCAGATCACCGAGGCCGCGGAGATGTTCCGCGACTCCGAGGCCACGACGACCTGCTGGGCGATGGGGATCACCCAGCACCACAACTCGGTCGCCACGATCAAGGAGATCGTCAACGTCGCGCTGCTCCAGGGCAACATCGGCCGCCCCGGCGCCGGCCTGTGCCCGGTCCGCGGCCACAGCAACGTGCAGGGCGACCGCACCATGGGCGTCTGGGAGCGGCTGCCCGACCACTTCCTCGACGCGATCCAGGGGGAGTTCGGGTTCGACCCGCCGCGCGAGCACGGCCACGACACCGTCCAGGCGATCCGCGAGATGCGGGACGGGACGGTCGACTTCTTCCTGTCGATGGGCGGCAACTTCGTCTCCGCCGCCCCGGACACCGAGGTGACCGCGGCCGCGATGCGCAAGGTCCGCACCGTGGTCAACGTCGCCACCAAGCTCAACCACAGCCACGTGACCTTCGGGCGCGAGACGCTGCTGCTGCCGCCGCTCGGTCGCTCCGAGAAGGACCTGACCGGGGGCATCGAGCAGCGGGTCACCGTCGAGGACTCGATGTCGGCCGTGCACGCCTCCAAGGGCCCGCTGAAGCCGGCCTCGCCGCACCTGCGCTCAGAGGTCCACGTCGTCTGCGGGCTGGCCGAGGCCGTCCAGGCCGCGGCTCCCGAGTCGCCCGCCGGTCTGGCGATGGCGCGCGTCCCGTGGACCGCCTGGCGCTCGGACTACACCGAGATCCGGCGCTCGATCGCCCGGGTCGTGCCGGGCTGCGCGGCCTACGACGAGAAGGTCGACGTGCCGGGCGGGTTCGTCCTCCCGCACCCGCCGCGCGACACCCGCACGTTCGAGACCGAGTCCGGCAAGGCGGTCCTGAGCTGCACGCCGGTCGAGGTGCTCGAGGTCCCGCAGGGCCGGCTGCTGCTGCAGACCCTGCGCTCCCACGACCAGTTCAACACCACCATCTACGGGCTCGACGACCGCTACCGCGGCATCAGCAACGGGCGTCGGGTGGTCTTCGTCCACCCCGACGACATCCGTGACCTCGAGCTCGCCGACGGCGACATGGTCGACCTGGTCGGGGAGTGGACCGACCCCGACGGCGACGGCTCGGCCGAGGAGCGGATCGCCCGGGACTTCCGGGTGGTCTCCTACGACCAGCCCCGGGGCTGCGCCGCGGCGTACTACCCCGAGACCAACCCGCTGGTGCCGCTCGACTCCACCGCGATCGGCAGCAACACGCCGGTCTCGAAGGCGGTCATCCTGCGCCTCGAGCGCCCCGGGTACGTGCTGGGCAGCCGGACGATAGAGGGTTCCGGCGACCAGGGCACCGGGACGATGCGCACCGACGACCCGGGCCAGCTGGCCTGAGCACGGCGTCGTGAGCCCACGTCGATGAGCAACGGCGAGCGCGACCCGGACGAGGTCGAGTGCCGCCCGGGGCCGGGCGCTCCGGGGGTCGAGGTCCTCGGCCCCGGGAGGTCCCGCTCGGGGGCCCCCGGGCGATGACGGTGCGGCGCACGCTGCCGCAGCGGGACCGCTCGCTGATCGGCGCGTGGTGCTTCGCCGACCACTACGGGCCCGACGACGTCGCGGACACCGGTGGGATGGTGGTGGCGCCCCACCCGCACATCGGGCTCGCCACGGTCAGCTGGCTCTTCACCGGCGAGATCGAGCACCGCGACAGCCTGGGCACCCACGCCGTGGTCCGTCCCGGCGAGGTCAACCTGATGACCGCCGGCCACGGGGTGAGCCACTCCGAGATCTCCCTGCCGACCACGACGGTGCTGCACGGCGCCCAGCTCTGGGTGGCGCTGCCCGAGGGGGCACGGGACGGCCGGCCCGCCTTCGCGCACCACGCCCCCGAGCCGCTGGCCGGGGACGGCTGGCGCGCCTCGGTGTTCCTCGGCTCGCTGCTGGGCGCCACCTCGCCCGTCGAGACGGCCACCCCGCTGCTGGGCGCGGAGCTCGTCCTGGACCCCGGTGCGGTCCTGGTGCTGGACGTCGACCCGACGTACGAGCACGGGGTGCTGGTCGACCGCGGCGACGTCGGGGTGGCCGGCACGGCGGTGGCGCGGCACGAGCTGGCCTACGCCGCCCCGGGTCCCGCGACCCTGACGCTGGCGGCGGGGGCCGAGGGGGCGCGGGTGCTGGTCCTCGGCGGTCCACCGTTCGGCGAGCCGATCGTCATGTGGTGGAACTTCGTGGGCCGTACCCACGACGAGGTCGTCGCCGCCCGCGACGCCTGGCAGGCACAGGTCGGCGAGCAGCAGGCCGACGGCCGCTTCGGCGTGGTCTCCGAGATGCCGCCGATCCCGGCGCCGGCGCTGCCGCGCGTACGCCTGCGCACCCGTTCCTGAGAGGTCCGCGATGAGCTCCGGTCCGGTCGTCGGCGACGACGGCGTCGCCCGTTGCCCCTGGGGCTCCGGCGGAGGGATGATGCAGGAGTACCACGACACCGAGTGGGGCACCACAGTCGAGGGCGAGTCCGCCTACTTCGAGCGGCTGACGCTCGAGGCCTTCCAGTCCGGGCTGTCCTGGGCCACCATCCTGCGCAAGCGGCCCGCCTTCCGCGAGGCCTTCGCCGGCTTCGACGTCGACGCGGTGGCCGCCTTCGACGACGCCGACCGGGCGCGGCTGATGGCCGACGCCGGCATCGTCCGCAACCGCCGCAAGGTCGACGCCACCATCACCAACGCCGGCGCCACCGTGGCCCTGCGCGAGGCCGGCGACGTGGACGGCCTGGCGGGCCTCCTGCGGTCCTTCGCGCCGGCCGTGGGCCCGGCGCCCCGGACCGTCGAGGAGGTGCCCGCCACCTCGCCCGAGTCGCTCGCGCTCAGCAAGGAGCTCAAGCGGCGCGGGTTCGTCTTCGTCGGCCCGACCACGATGCACGCGCTGATGGAGGCGCTGGGGCTGGTCGACACCCACCTGCTGGGCTGCCACCGCCGCGGCGTGCGCTGAGGCCCGCCGGGCCCGTCCGGTGGTCGAGGTGCGAGGGCCGCTCGGCCCGAGACTCGAGACCTGGTGGGGGGTCTCGAGACGCTCGCTGTCGCTCGCTCCTCGACCACCGAGGGCTGGGCCCTTCGATGACAGCAGCGGATCGCTGCCACCGGGTGACAGTGATCCGCTGCTGTCCGTGTGGCGGCCGTCAGCGGCGGACGACGAGCAGCGTCTGCGCCGACCGCGCCACGAGCCCGTGGGCGTCGTGGACGGTCGACGTGGCGACCGCCACCGAGCCCGGGCCCAGCGTCGTCGCCGCGTCCAGGCAGACCCACTCGCCGACCGCGGGCCGCAGCACGTGCACGGTCAGCTCGGTGTTCAGGAAGGCCCAGTCCGCGATGTCGAGGGCGGCGCTCACCCCCGAGGCGGAGTCGACGCAGGCCAGCACCCGCTGCAGCGGCGAGGTCTCCTCCCCGGCCACCAGCCGGGGCGAGCGCATCCACACCTCACCGGTCCCGGGCTCGTCCAGCCCGCCGCGGACCCAGCGCCAGTCGACCGCGTCCAGGTAGCCGCCGCTCCACGACGGCGGGCGCGGGCGGCGTACGCCGTCCTCGGGACCGTGCGGGGGTGGCGGACCCACCTCGCCGGGACCGTCGTCCCGTGCGGGCAGCACCCAGGCGCGGGCGACGGCCACCGAGCGGTCCGAGGCGACGTCGTGCAGCGTCGCCTCGAGCAGCCGCACGCTGCGCCCGGGGCGCAGCACGGACGCCGTGACCGACAGCGGGCCGACCGCGACCGGCCCGAGCAGGTCGACGCTGATCCGGCCCACGACACCGCCGCCGGTGGCGGCTGCGAGGCGCTCCACGGCACGCCCCAGGAGGGCCGAGGGCGGCCCGCCGTGCTGGGCCGCGGCGGTCCACGGGCCGGCCGTCCAGGAGGTCGGCAGGACCCCTTCGGGGCCGCCCTCCGAGACGTCCCCGCAGGGGTCCGGGGGGGCCTCCACGAGGTCGTAGAAGTGGGGGGTGGGGGGCGATTTCACCATCGGTCCGACCTCTGTGTATGGTTCTGCGTCGTTGCCCCTTTAGCTCAGTCGGCAGAGCGTCTCCATGGTAAGGAGAAGGTCTACGGTTCGATTCCGTAAAGGGGCTCTGGGCGAGGTTTCCGGTCGAAGTATGATGGCCGGAGCACCTCGCGCTCGTGGCGGGGTAGCTCAGGTGGTTAGAGCACACGGCTCATAATCGTGGTGTCGCGGGTTCGAGTCCCGCCCCCGCTACCACCATCTCCGCACCGCAGCACCAACCGACTAAGGACTTCCCGTGGCCAGCAAGAGCTCCGACGTTCGCCCCAAGATCACTCTCGCCTGCGTGGAGTGCAAGGAGCGCAACTACATCACCAAGAAGAACCGGCGCAACAACCCCGACCGGCTCGAGATGGCGAAGTTCTGCCCGCGCTGCCGCCACCACCAGCCGCACCGCGAGACCCGCTGACTCCTGCTCCACCGACAGGCCCGCCGCGACACCGCGGCGGGCCTCGTCGCGTCTTCGGGGCGCTGCGTCGGGCACTAGGCTCGGTCCCATGCCCGTGGACCCCTCCCTGGTCGGCCGCTCCTTCGCGCCGACCGAGCCCTATGCCGTCGCCGAGGAACGCGTGCGCGAGTTCGCCGCGACGATCGGCCACCCCTACGACGGGGGTGCGGCGCCCGCCACCTTCCCGATCGTGCTCGCCTTCGAGGCGATGAACGCGTTCCTGGCCGAGGTCGGCGTCGAGCTGTCGCGGATCGTGCACGGCGAGCAGCGGTTCACCTACGAGCGGCCCGTGGTCCCCGGTGACGTCCTGACCGCCGGGCTGACCGTCTCCTCGCTGCGCCAGATCGGCGGCAACGACATCATCGGCACGACCAGCGAGGTCACCGACGCCTCGGGCGCGCTGGTCTGCGCGACGAGCGCGACGCTGGTCCACCGCGGCACCGCCGGCACCGCCGGGGCCGACGCATGAGCGCCGCGCTGGCGGTCGGCGACGTCCTGGAGACCCGCCGCTACCCCGTGACCCGCGCCGACCTGGTCCGCTACGCCGGCGCCAGCGGCGACCAGAACCCGATCCACTGGTCGGACCGCGTGGCCACCGCCGTCGGCCTGCCCGGCGTGATCGCCCACGGCATGGTCACCCTGGCCCTCGCCGCCCGCGCGGTCGCGGAGTGGACCGACGGCGCCGAGGTGGTCGAGCTGGGTGCCAAGTTCACCAACCCGGTCCTCGTGCCCGACGACGACACCGGCGCCCTGGTCGAGGTCGGCGCCGTGGTCAAGAAGGTCGAGGACGGCCGCGCCACCCTCGCGCTCGAGGTCACCTGCGGCGGCCAGAAGGTGCTCGGCGCCCCCAAGGCGGTCGTGCGGGTCGATGGCTGACCGCGTCCCGGGGGCCCTGCTGTCCGAGCACACGACGCTGCGCCTCGGCGGTCCCGCGGCCGAGCTGGTCCGCGCCACCACCGAGGAGCAGCTGGTCGACGCCGTCCGCGACGCCGACGAGCACGGCGTCCCGGTCCTCGTCCTCGGGGCGGCAGCAACCTGGTCGTGGCCGACGAGGGGTTCGAGGGCCGCGTCGTCGAGGTCGCGACCCGGGGGGTGCACCCGGACCACGACGGCGACGACCCCACCTGCGGCGGCGTCGTGGTCAGGGTGGCCGCGGGAGAGCCCTGGGACGACCTCGTCGCCACCGCCGTCGGGCGCGGCTGGGTCGGCCTCGAGGCGCTCTCGGGCATCCCGGGGTCCGTCGGCGCCTCCCCGGTGCAGAACGTCGGGGCCTACGGGCAGGAGGTCGCCCAGACCGTCAGCCGGGTCCGTGCCTGGGACCGCCACGAGGGCCGCCTGCGCACCTTCGCCGGCGTCGACTGCGAGTTCGCCTACCGCCACTCCCGCTTCAAGGCCGAGCCCGGCCGGTACGTCGTGCTCACCGTCGACTTCCAGCTCCCGCTCGGGAGCCTGGGCGCCCCGGTGACCTACGCCGAGCTGGCCCGCACCCTCGGCGTCGATCCGGGCGAGCGGGCGCCCCTCGGGGAGGTCCGCGACGCGGTCCTGGGGCTGCGCCGCGGCAAGGGCATGGTGCTCGACGCCGACGACCACGACTCCTGGAGCGCCGGGTCCTTCTTCACCAACCCCGTCGTCGACGCCGACCGGGTCCCCGACGGGGCGCCGGCGTGGCCCGCCGGCGAGGGACGGGCCAAGACCAGCGCCGCGTGGCTGATCCAGCACGCCGGCTTCGACCGTGGCCACCTCCCGGCCGGCGGCAGCGGGTCGGTCTCGTTGTCCACCAAGCACACCCTGGCCCTGACCAACCGCGGCGGAGCGACCACCGACGAGCTGCTGGTGCTGGCCCGCGAGGTGCGCGACGGCGTCGAGGCGGCGTACGGGATCCGGCTGGTCAACGAGCCGGTCCTCGTCGGCTGCGCCCTGTAGGAGGCAGCCGCGGGGCTCAGGCGCGCAGCCACCGCTCCCGCAGGAAGGCCCGGTCCGTGCCGATGTCGAGGACGTACCCGGCGTCGAGGAAGTGCCGCCACGGGTGCACGCCGGCCCCGCCCCAGGTCAGGGTGCGCTCCAGGTCGAGCCCCATCAGGTCGTCGAGGACCTCGAGCAGGTCCCGGGGCCGGCAGCCGGCGTGCTCGGCGACCACGGCGAGGCGCCGGTCGAGGTCGGGCTCGCCGTCGAAGCCGCACGCGGCCCACCGGGTCGGCCGCACCGGCAGGACGTACCAGCACAGCTGCGCGAGGTCCCACAGCGGCGGGGACGGCTCGAGGTAGTCCCAGTCGATGATCCCGGTCAGCCGGTCCCCGCTCCACACCGTGTTCCACAGCCCCAGGTCGCCGTGGCGCAGGGTGGTGCTGCCCGGTCCCGGCACGCCCCCGTGGCGCCACACGTCGTCGGGTCGGGCCTCGTACGTCGCCAGCGCCGCGCCCAGGCCGACGACCGCGGCCGCGGCCTGGTGCACGCCGTCCTCCCGCAGCAGCGCCGCCGGCCAGGGGCGGGCGGCGGTGGTCCCGGGAAGCCAGGAGACGACCTCGCGGCCACGGTCGTCGGTGCCCAGCGGGGCCGGCGACAGGTCGAAGCCCTCGGCCCGCAGGTGGGCCAGCACGCGCTGGACGCTCGGGGTCCACGCCCCGGCGGTGCGGTGGACGGTGTCGCCGACCCGGACGACCTCGTTCACCTCGCCCCCGGCCAGGGGGACCTCGACCTCGTCCTCGTCCATCGCGACGGCAGTCAACCACGGCCCGCAGGCCGGGCGCGGGGCTTGCGCCCGACCGTGGGGGCGGGGGAGGTTGTCGCCGTGCGCGCCGCCCCCTCCCTGACCGCAGCCCTCGCCGGCTCCCTGCTCCTGCCGGTCGTCGCGGCCGGCCCGTCCGGCGCGGCCGAGGTGGTGTCGACCTCCTCGGACCAGCGCGGCGACGTCAGCATCGCCCGCGACGTGCCGGGCCTCTCGGACCGCAACCGTCGCAGCATCGACCTGAGCGGCCTGGAGGTGCGCCGCACCGCCGCGGGCGGTCTCCGGCTCGCCGCCGACCTGGCCCGGCTGGCTCCGGCGGACGCACGGTGGGACCAGCTGCTCGTGGTCCGGCTGCGCGACCGGGACGAGGACGGGTCGACCCGGATCTTCGTCACCTCGGTGCCGGGTCAGGCGCCGTCGGTCGCCAGCCGCACCACCGACGACGCCGGGACGGAGGTGACGTGCGAGGTCGGGGTGGTCCGGGCCGAGCGCTCCGCCACCGTCGTGGCCCGCGTCCCGGCCGCGTGCGCCGCCCCCGCACGCGCCCGTGGCACCCTCCAGGTCGTCACGACCCGCACCGGGGAGGACCAGCGGCCCTGGTCCGGCGACCAGCTCCGGGTCCGCCCGTTGCGCCCGGTCTGAGAGCAGGCTCAGGCCGGGGCGGCCAGCCAGTCGTCGATCCCGGCCAGCAGCCGCGCCCGGACGTCGTCGGGGGCCGCGCTGGCCCGCACCGACATCCGGGCCAGCCCGGCCAGGGCGTCGTCGTCGAGGTCGTGGGCGGCGCGCATGGTCGCGTACTGCCCGGCCAGCCGTGAGCCGAACAGCAGCGGGTCGTCCGAGCCCAGGGCGACGGTGGCGCCGGCCTCCAGCAGCGTCGGCACCGGCACCGAGGACAGGTCGGAGTAGACGCCGAGCGAGACGTTCGAGACCGGGCAGACCTCGAGCGCGATGCCCGCGTCGACCACCCGGGCCAGCAGGTCCGGGTCCTCGGCCGAGCGGACGCCGTGCCCGAGCCGGGCCGGGCGCAGGACGTCCAGGCAGGTGCGCACGTGCTCGGGGCCGCGCAGCTCGCCGCCGTGCGGCAGCAGGAGCAGGCCGGCGCGTCCGGCGATGGCGAAGGCGGCCGCGAAGTCCGTGGTGGTGCCGCGCCGCTCGTCGTTGGACAGCCCGAAGCCGACCACGCCGCGCCCGGCGTACTGCGCCGCGAGGCGGGCCAGGGTGCGGGCGTCCAGCGGGTGGCGGGTGCGGTTGGCCGCGACGACGACCGCCACCCCGACCCCGGTGGAGGCCGTGGCCTCCCGGGCGGCGTCGAGGACGAGGTCGAGGAAGGCGGTGATGCCCCCGAAGCGGGCCGCGTACCCGCTGGGGTCGACCTGGATCTCCAGCCACCCGCCGCCGTCGGCCGCGTCGTCCTCGGCCGCCTCCCGCACCAGCCGCCGGACGTCGTCCTCGGTGCGCAGCACCGACCGCGCGACGTCGTAGAGCCGCTGGAAGCGGAACCAGCCCTTCTCGTCCGCCGCGCTCAGCTGGGGCGGCCACCCCGAGACCAGCGAGTCCGGCAGCGCGATCCCGTCCCGCGCCGCGAGCTCGAGCAGCGTGTCGTGCCGCATCGACCCGGTGAAGTGCAGGTGCAGGTGGGCCTTGGGCAGCGTCCGGACGTCGCGGGCCGCGTTGGTCGAGGAGTGAGCGCCAGCGAACGTCTCGAGACCCACGTCAGCCGAAGAGCTTCTGCAGCCGGCTGACGCCCTCGACGAGGTCCTCGTCGCCCAGGGCGTAGGACAGCCGCAGGTAGCCCGGCGAGCCGAACGCCTCGCCCGGCACCACCGCCACCTCGGCCTGCTCCAGGATCCACTCGGCCAGCTCGGCCGAGGTGTCGATGCGGACGCCGCCGTGCTCGCGACCCAGCAGCCCCTTCACCGACGGGTAGGCGTAGAACGCCCCGAGCGGGGTCGGGCAGACGACGCCGTCGATCTCGTTCAGCATCGACACGATCAGCCGGCGGCGCCGGTCGAAGGCCGTCTTCATCTCCTCGACCGCGGTCAGGTCGCCGGTCAGGGCGGCGATCGCCGCCCGCTGCGAGACGTTGGCGACGTTCGAGGTCGCGTGCGACTGCAGGTTCGTGGCCGCCTTGACGACGTCCTTCGGGCCGATCATCCAGCCGACCCGCCAGCCGGTCATCGCGTAGGTCTTGGCCACGCCGTTGACGACCACGCACTGGTCGACCAGGTCGGGGCACAGCACCGGCATCGAGCCGGTCTCGACGCCGTCGTAGACCAGGTGCTCGTAGATCTCGTCGGTCAGCACCCACAGACCGTGCTCGGCCACCCAGGCGCCGATCTCGCGGATCTCGTCGGCGGTGTAGACCGCGCCGGTCGGGTTGGACGGCGAGACGAAGAGGAGCACCTTCGTCCGCTCGGTGCGCGCCGCCTCCAGCTGCGCGACGGTCACCTTGTAGTCCTGGGTCTCGTCGGCCAGCACCTCGACCGGGCGGCCGCCGGCCAGGGCGATCGCCTCGGGGTAGGTCGTCCAGTAGGGCGCGGGCAGGATCACCTCGTCGCCGGGGTCGAGCATCGCGGCGAAGGCGCCGTAGATGGCCTGCTTGCCGCCGTTGGTGACCAGCACCTGCGCCGGCTCGACCACCAGGCCGCTGTCGCGGCGGGTCTTGTCGACGATGGCCTGCTTCAGCTCCGGCAGGCCGCCGGCGGGGGAGTAGCGGTGGTTGCGCGGGTCGCGGCAGGCCTCGACCGCGGCGTCCACGACGTAGGCCGGGGTCGGGAAGTCGGGCTCCCCGGCGCCGAACCCGACGACCGGTCGGCCCTCCGCCTTGAGCGCCTTGGCCTTGGAGTCGACCTTGAGCGTCGCGGACTCGGCGATCGCGCCCACCCGGGCGGAGACGCGGCGCTCGCGGGGGCTGACGGCTTCGGGGGTGCTCATGCGCGCCATCGTAGAGGCGGCCCCGACCAGGGGGGTCGTTGACATCGGTGCGTGGGACCGGTCGGATGACGCATCACCGTCGACCAGCCGATGCATCCGGGGAGCACGCATGACGGCAGAACCCACCACCAGTGCAGGTCCTGCCGGTGACAGCGAGCTCAAGCGCTCCATCACCGGCCGGCTGCTCTTCTTCTACGTGCTCGGCGACGTGCTGGGCTCCGGCATCTACGTGCTCATCGGCGCGGTCGCCGCCGTCGTCGGCGGCGCGTTCTGGATCGCCTTCGGCGTGGGCGTCACCGTCGCCACCATCACCGGCCTGGCCTACGCCGAGCTGGTCACCAAGTACCCGCAGGCCGCGGGTGCCGCGCTCTACGTCAACAAGGCCTTCAAGAACCGCACCCTGACCTTCGTGGTCACGATCTGCGCGCTCAGCGCGGTGTTCGCCGCCGCCGGGTCGCTGGCCACGGGCTTCGCGACGTACTTCGACTCGGTCTGGTCGCTGCCGCCCGCACTGCTCGTCTCGGTCGCCTTCATCCTCGTGCTCGCGGTGGTCAACTACATCGGGATCACCGAGTCGGTGGTCATCAACATGGTGATGACCGTCGTCGAGGTCGTCGGCCTGGTGATCGTGCTGGCCATCGGCGTGGTCTTCGTCGCCCGCGGCGACGCCGACTTCGGGGGGCTGGTCGAGTTCTCCACGGACGGCAACGTCACCTGGGCGATCGTGGCCGGCGTGGCGCTGGCCTTCTTCGCGATGACCGGCTTCGAGAACGCCGCCAACGTGGCGGAGGAGACCGTCGACCCCGCGACGACCTTCCCCAAGGCCCTGGTCGGCGGGATGGTCTGCGCCGGCGTCATCTACGTCCTGGTCGCGATGACCGCCGAGCTGGTGGTCGGCGCCGGGACCCTGGCGGCCGCCTCCGACGCGGGTGAGCCGTCCCTGCTCGAGGTGGTCAAGGCCGACGTCCTGCCGGTCTCGGTGACCCTGTTCGCGATCATCGCGATGGTCGCGATCACCAACACCACGCTGGTGGCGGTCGTCACGCAGTCACGGATCCTCTACGGCATGGCCCGCGAGGACGTCGTGCCCGGCGTCTTCGCCACGGTCCACCCGACGCGGCGCAGCCCCTGGGTGGCGCTGATCCTGTCGGCGGTCGTGGTCGTCGGGCTGCTGGTCGTCGGCGACGTGCTGGGCCGGCTCGGCCTGGACATCGACCTGATCACCACGCTCGCCAACGTCACCGTGCTGCTGCTCCTGGTCATCTACGCCCTGGTGATCCTCTCCGCCTTCAAGCTGCGCGGGGACGCCGACACGGGCTCGGGGTCGACGTTCAGGGCCCCGACGCCGTTGCTGGCGGTCGGCCTCGTCGGCAACGCGGTGCTCGCCGTGTACGTCGTGGTCGACGACTGGACCTCCCTGCTGTGGTGCGGCGGCCTGATCGGCGTCGGTCTCGTGCTCTTCGTGGCCGAGAAGGCGTTCGGCAGCCGCACCCGTCCGCCCGGCGCCCCGCCGAGCATCGCCGACCCGACCGGAGGAGCCTGAGCCATGCACGTCATCGTCACGACCGACGGCAGCAAGCAGTCGCTGGCCGCCGCCCGCAAGCTGAAGTCCTTCGCCGACCCCGCGAAGATCTCCGACGTCTCGGTCGTCGCGGTGATCCGGCCGTTCGCGGCGGTCGCCTTCGCCGACGACGTCAGCGAGGCCGACCAGCGCACGGCCGTCGCCCAGGAGTCCGGGTTCCGCGAGGCCGCGCAGGCGGCGCTGGCCACGGTCGCGGCCCAGTTCGACGGGTGGGGTCCCCAGGTGCACACCCGGCTGCGGTCCGGCTCGCCGGCCAAGGAGATCATCAAGGCCGCCAAGCAGCTCGACGCCGGCCTGGTGGTCATCGCCAGCGGCGGGCGGGGCCTGTCCGACACCGTCCTGCTGGGCAGCACCGCCCAGCGGGTGCAGCAGTACGCGCCCTGCCCCGTGCTCGTGGTGCGTCCGGCGCGCAAGCGTTGAGGCCGCCCCGGGCCCGGCCCGGGCGGCCCGGGCGCCCGGTGCGTTTGGACGCGCCGTTCCCCTTGCCCGTAGACTCCACCACGGTGGACTCGTCGCCATGCTCCGTCATGCCCTCGCAGCAGGACCCGCGGGGGGCGGAGACCGGTCACGGGACCATCGGAGGGCACTAGCTCAACTGGCAGAGCATCGGTCTCCAAAACCGAAGGTTGGGGGTTCAAGTCCCTCGTGCCCTGCGAAGCAACCAAGCCGGCCCGGCTCCCCGACCAGGGGGGTCGTCGCCGTACGACGAGAGGTGTGAGGACGTGGCGGACAGTGACACCGTGCGCGGGTCGCGCGACGGCGGGTCCGACGAGGACAAGCCCAAGCGCACCAGCCTGGTGACCTTCTACCGCCAGGTGGTCGCGGAGCTGCGCAAGGTCGTGTGGCCCACGCAGGAGCAGCTGGTTACCTACTTCTTCGTGGTGATGGTCTTCGTCATCGTGATGATGGCGCTGATCTCCGCCCTCGACCTCGGGTTCGGCCGGCTGGCCTTCGCGGTCTTCACCGGCAACGCCGAGCAGTGAGACCAGGGTCGCGCGCGCCGCGGCCCCCACGAACCCCCTGAGATGGAGCAACGAGTGTCGGAGTACCAGGACGTCGAGGGCCAGGTCGAGGACCAGGCCCTCACGGACAGCAGCAACGAGGGACTCGTCGAGACCGTCGAGATGCCCGGTGAGGTCGTCGAGCCGCTCGACCACACCGAGGACGGCGACCTCGAGGCCACCCTCGGCGAGGAGGCCCTCGCCGACGGCGACGAGGTCCCCGTCGAGGACCCGGACGCCGAGCCCGAGGAGATCGACCCTCTCGAGGAGTTCCGCCGCGAGCTGTGGCTCAAGCCGGGCGACTGGTTCGTAGTCCACACCTACTCGGGCATGGAGAACCGCGTCCGCCAGAACCTCGAGAACCGCATCATCTCCTTGAACATGGAGGACTACATCCACGAGATCGTGGTCCCCACCGAGGAGGTCGCCGAGATCAAGAACGGCCAGCGCAAGATGGTCAAGCGCACCGTCCTGCCCGGCTACGTCCTGGTCCGCATGGACCTCACCGACGAGTCCTGGTCGGCCGTGCGCCACACGCCCTCGGTCACCGGCTTCGTCGGCCACAGCCACCAGCCCGTGCCGCTGAGCATGAGCGAGGTCGAGAACATGCTGGCCCCCGCCGTGGTGGCCCAGGCCGAGGCCGCGGCGGCCGCCGCCGGCGAGGGCGACAAGTCCAAGGGCGGCGCCACCAAGTCCGCCCGCCCCGTCGAGGTCGCCGACTTCGACGTCAGCGACTCGGTCATGGTCGTCGACGGTCCGTTCGCCACGTTGCACGCGACGATCACCGAGATCAACGCCGAGTCCCAGCGCGTCAAGGCGCTGGTCGAGATCTTCGGCCGGGAGACCCCGGTCGAGCTGAGCTTCAGCCAGATCCAGAAGGTCTGAGGCACCCCGCGCCCGGGCCACGCCCCGGGTCGCGGCGCACCACGTGCACCACCCGAGGTGGCAGAGGACGCGAGTCCTCGTCATGACCACGAGAGAGAAAGAGAAACCATGCCTCCCAAGAAGAAGATCGCTGCGCTGGTCAAGGTGCAGCTGCAGGCCGGCGCCGCGACCCCCGCGCCCCCGGTCGGTACGGCGCTGGGTCCCCACGGCGTCAACATCATGGAGTTCTGCAAGGCCTACAACGCCCAGACCGAGGCGATGCGCGGCAACGTGATCCCCGTCGAGATCACCATCTTCGAGGACCGGTCCTTCACCTTCGTCACGAAGACCCCGCCGGCCGCCGAGCTGATCAAGAAGGCCGCCGGCCTGCAGCGCGGCTCCGGTGTGCCGCACAAGGAGAAGGTCGGCAAGCTGACCAAGGACCAGGTCCGCGAGATCGCCACGACCAAGCTGCCGGACCTGAACGCCAACGACATCGACGCCGCCATGAAGATCGTCGAGGGCACCGCCCGCTCGATGGGCGTCACGACCGACTGACCCACCGCTCCACCCCCGTGGCAGGGCCGCGCTGGCCCGCCGACCACACCTGGACGACAACGAGAAGAGAAGAGCCAGACATGCAGCGCAGCAAGACCTACCGCGCGGCGGCCGAGTCCTTTGACCGGGACGAGGTCTTCAGCCCCCTGAAGGCCATCGGGATCGCCAAGACCGCGAGCAAGAAGAAGTTCGACGAGACCGTCGACGTCGTCATGCGCCTCGGGGTCGACCCCCGCAAGGCCGACCAGATGGTGCGCGGCACCGTCAACCTGCCCCACGGCACCGGCAAGACCGCCAAGGTCCTGGTGTTCGCGGCCGGCGACAAGGCCGAGGCCGCCCGCGCCGCGGGCGCCGACGAGGTTGGCGCCGACGAGCTCATCGAGAAGGTGGCCGGCGGCTACCTGGACTTCGACGCCGTCGTCGCCACCCCGGACATGATGGGCAAGGTCGGTCGCCTCGGGCGCGTGCTCGGGCCCCGCGGCCTGATGCCGAACCCGAAGACCGGCACCGTGACCCCGGACCCGGCCAAGGCCGTGACCGACATCAAGGGCGGCAAGATCGAGTTCCGCGTCGACCGTCACGCCAACCTGCACTTCATCATCGGCAAGGCCTCCTTCGACGAGGCCCAGCTGGCGGAGAACTACGCCGCCGCCCTCGAGGAGGTGCTGCGGCTCAAGCCGGCCAGCTCCAAGGGCCGCTACGTGCGCAAGGTGACGCTGTCGACGACGATGGGCCCCGGGGTCCAGGTCGACCCGAACCGCGTGCGCAACGTCGCCGGCGACGACGACGCCCCGCAGGTCTGAACCACCGCACCACCTGCACCACCTGCACCGCCACGGCCCGGTCACCCCTCACGGGTGGCCGGGCCGATTTGGTGCGCGGGCCGGGCCCGCGTACTGTTCACCACGCAACCAGAGACCGCCGGTCGTCCCGCCCCCGTGGCAGGACCGAAGGTTCCGCAGCAGCGGACGTCCAGCGCAGGCCACGAAGTCAGACCCGCAGCGGCACCGCCCGCCGCGCCAGTCCACGCCTCGAGCCCGCGCTCGGGGCGTTTCGCATCTGAGGACCCGCCCGGTGGTCGCCCACCGGAAGGAGACCCATGGCGCGGCCAGACAAGCAGGCAGCCGTGGCGGAGATCGTCGAGTCATTCAACGAGTCCGCCGGCGCTGTCCTGACTGATTACCGCGGTCTCACCGTCAAGGAGCTGCAGGACCTGCGGCGCGCCTTGGGTGAGGACGCCTCCTACGCCGTGGTCAAGAACACGCTGACCAAGATCGCCGCTGCCGAGGCCGGCATGGCCGGGTTCGACGAGCTGCTCGTCGGTCCGACCGCCATCGCCTTCATCAACGGAGACGTGGTCGAGGCCGCCAAGGGCCTGCGTGACTTCGCCAAGGCTCACCCCGCCCTGATCATCAAGGGCGGGTTCCTGGACGGTGCGGCGCTGAGTGCGTCCGAGGTGGCCAAGCTGGCCGACCTCGAGTCGCGCGAGGTGCTGCTCGGCAAGATGGCCGGCGCGATGCTCGCGTCGCTCACCAACGCCGCCGCCCTGTTCCAGGCCCCCCTCAGCCAGGCCGCCCGCGTCGCGGGTGCGCTGCAGGCCAAGGCTGCGGAGGACCCCTCGATCCTCGCTGGTGGTGCCGGCACGCCGGCTGCCGCCGAGGACGCCCCCGTCGACACCGCGGAGGAGACCGAGGTGGCCCCCGAGGCCGCCGAGGACGCCCCCGCCGCCGAGGGCGAGACCGCCGAGGCCTGACGGCCCGGCACCACCGACGAAGCAAACCCCCGGCCCGGGTCGACCGACGCGGGCCACCGACTGGAAGGAACCGCCACCATGGCGAAGCTCAGCACCGACGAGCTGCTCGACGCGTTCAAGGAGATGACGCTGATCGAGCTCTCCGAGTTCGTGAAGCAGTTCGAGGACACCTTCGGCGTCACCGCGGCCGCTCCGGTCGCCGTCGCCGCCGCGCCCGCCGCCGGTGGTGCCGCGGAGGAGGCCGTCGAGCAGGACGAGTTCGACGTCATCCTCGAGGCCGCCGGCGAGAAGAAGATCAACGTGATCAAGGAGGTGCGCGCCCTGACCTCCCTCGGCCTGAAGGAGGCCAAGGAGCTCGTGGAGTCCGCCCCCAAGGCGATCATCGAGAAGACCACGAAGGAGGCTGCTCAGAAGGCCAAGGAGCAGCTCGAGGGCGCCGGCGCGTCCGTCACCGTCAAGTGACGCACGCCTGACACCCGGTCCGCCTCGGCGGACCACGCTGCGGCAGCAGCACACCGCCACGGGGCGGGCACCTCACCGGTGCCCGCCCCGTCGTGCGTCCCGCCCGTGTCACGGAGGGTGGTCGCAGGAGAGTTCGCGCAGGTCGGAGGGGTGAGCGGCCGCTCCGGGCCGGTTGGGGTCACGAGTGTGCACCGAAGACTCGAGAAAACGTGACGTGCGTCAAGTCAACGCGTAACCTCGCCGCGTCGCCGGCGTTGTTACCTGTCGGTGACACGGCGCGCGCCCGGCAACCCGGCGCGGGTCATGGGGCCACGAGATCGAGGGAGGCACACGCGATGGGCGTGGAGATCAAGGTCGAGCACCTGACCAAGTCGTTCGGCAAGCAGCTGATCTGGGGAGACGTGACCCTCACGATCCCGGCCGGCGAGATCTGCGTGATGCTCGGTCCCTCGGGCACGGGCAAGTCGGTGTTCCTCAAGACGCTGATCGGGCTGCTCAAGCCCGACCGGGGCTCGGTGATCATCGAGGGCACCGACATCGCCACCTGCCCCGAGCGCGAGCTCTACGAGATCCGCAAGCTCTTCGGCGTGCTGTTCCAGGACGGCGCGATGTTCGGCTCG
Source organism: Nocardioides aquaticus (assembly GCF_018459925.1). NCBI lineage: Bacteria > Bacillati > Actinomycetota > Actinomycetes > Propionibacteriales > Nocardioidaceae > Nocardioides > Nocardioides aquaticus. Next base: position 4,161,752 of record NZ_CP075371.1, on the reverse strand, counting down.
ATGAACCTCTACGACAACATCGCCTTCCCGCTGCGCGAGCACACGAAGAAGTCCGAGTCCGAGGTCCGCGACGTCGTCATGGAGAAGCTCGACCTCGTCGGCCTGCTCGGCACCGAGGACAAGCTGCCCGGCGAGATCTCCGGCGGCATGCGCAAGCGTGCGGGCCTGGCCCGCGCCCTGGTGCTGGACCCCGAGATCGTCCTCTTCGACGAGCCCGACTCCGGTCTCGACCCGGTGCGCACCTCGTTCCTGAACCAGCTGATCGTCGACCTCAACGCCCAGATCGACGCGACGTTCCTGATCGTCACCCACGACATCAACACGGCCCGGACGGTGCCGGACAACATCGGGCTGCTCTACCACAAGCACCTGGCCATGTTCGGTCCGCGCGAGATGCTGCTGAGCTCCGAGGAGCCGGTCGTGCGCCAGTTCCTGAACGCCCAGAAGGTCGGCCCGATCGGCATGTCGGAGGAGAAGGACGCCGACGAGCTCGCGGCCGAGTCCGACCAGGACCTGCCGGCGCTGCCCCCGATCCCGATGCAGCTCGAGCCCTCCAACGGCATCCCGCGCCGCAGCCAGCGCGAGCCCGGCGCCTGGTGCGAGGAGAACGGCATCACCCCGCCCCCCGGTTCGTTCGACCAGAACATGTCCATGACCACGGGGGCCTGATCGGTGTCGTCGCTGACCAGCGCGAAGTTCCTGCGGCCCGTCGGCGCGGCCGGGACCCTCTTCGCCTTCGCGCTCGACGTGGGACGGGCCCTGTTCCGGCGGCCGTTCCAGACCCGCGAGTTCATCCAGCAGGCCTGGTTCGTGGCCTCGGTGACGATCGTGCCGACCGCCCTGGTCGCCATCCCGTTCGGCGCGGTGATCGCGCTGCAGGTCGGAGGGCTGATCCGGCAGTTCGGGGCGCAGTCCTTCACCGGCTCGGCCTCGGTGCTCGCGGTGGTGCAGCAGGCCGCCCCGATCGCGACGGCCCTGCTGATCGCGGGTGCCGGCGGCTCGGCGATCGCCGCCGACCTCGGCGCGCGCAAGATCCGCGAGGAGCTCGACGCGATGATGGTGCTGGGCATCGACCCGATCCAGCGCCTCGTGGTGCCCCGCGTCCTGGGCTGCATGCTCGTCGCGGTGTTCCTCAACGGCATGGTCAGCGTGGTCGGCGTGGCCGGCGGCTACGTCTTCAACGTCGGGCTGCAGGGCGGTACGCCGGGGGCGTACATCGCCAGCTTCACCGCGCTCGCGCAGCTGCCCGACCTCTGGGTGGGCCTGGTCAAGGCGCTGATCTTCGGGCTGATCGCGGCGATCGTGGCCGCGTACAAGGGGATGAACGCCGGTGGCGGCCCCAAGGGCGTGGGCGACGCCGTCAACGAGTCCGTGGTCATCACCTTCGTGCTGCTGTTCATCGTGAACTTCATCATCAGCGCCATCTACCTCCAAGTCGTCCCACCGAAGACGGGCTGAGCCGATGGCCGGGATCCGATCCGTCTACCAGCGACCGCTGTCCTCGCTGGACACCATGGGCGAGCAGCTGTCGTTCTACCTGCGCGCGCTCGCCGCCACCCCGCGGTCGGTCAAGCGCTACCCCAAGGAGATCCTGCGCATCCTCGCCGAGGTCACCCTCGGCTCCGGCGCGCTGGCCGTCATCGGCGGCACCGTCGGCGTGATCGCGGCGATGACCTTCTTCACCGGCGCCCAGGTGGGCCTCTCGGGGTACGCCGCGCTCGACCAGATCGGCACCGCGCCCTTCGCCGGCTTCGTGTCGGCCTACTTCAACACCCGCGAGATCGCCCCCCTGGTCGCCGGCATCGCCCTGGCCGCCACCGTGGGCTGCGGGTTCACCGCCCAGCTCGGCGCGATGCGGATCTCCGAGGAGGTCGACGCCCTCGAGGTGATGGCGATCCCCTCGATGCCGTTCCTGGTCACCACCCGCATCGTCGGCGGGCTGATCGCGATCATCCCGCTGTACGTCGTCGGGCTGCTCTCCTCCTACTTCGCCACCCGGCTGACCGTCACCCAGTTCTACGGCCAGAGCGCGGGCACCTACGACTACTACTTCAACCAGTTCCTGCCGCCCGGTGACGTGCTCTGGTCGTTCGGGAAGGTCCTGGTCTTCGCCGTCGTGGTGATCCTGATCCACTGCTACCACGGCTACACCGCCAGCGGCGGGCCCGCGGGCGTGGGCGTGGCGGTCGGTCGCGCGGTGCGGACCAGCATCGTGGCGGTCAACGTGATCGACCTGTTCCTGTCGATGGCGATCTGGGGCACCACCACGACCGTGAGGCTGGCCGGCTGATGACCAAGCTGCTCGCGATGCACAAGACGCTCGGCGTCGCCTTCCTCCTGCTGCTGCTGGCGGCGGCGTACCTGACGTACGGGATCTTCTCGAAGCAGTTCGTGACCTACGAGGAGGTCGCGCTGCAGACCTCCAAGATCGGGCTCCAGCTGCCAGCGCGCGCCGACGTCAAGATCCGCGGCGTGATCGTGGGGGAGGTGCTCGCCTTCGAGCCCACCGAGGACGGCGCCGAGGTGACCCTGGGCCTGTACCCCGACCAGGTCGACATCATCCCGCAGAACGTCACGGGCGCGATCCTGCCCAAGACGCTGTTCGGCGAGAAGTACGTCTCGCTCGTCGTGCCGCCCGAGCCGTCCTCCGAGCACATCACCGCCGCCGACACCGTCGAGCAGACCGCGGTGGCCACCGAGGTGGAGGAGGTGCTCAACGACCTCTACCCGCTGCTCCGCACCGTCCAGCCGGCCGAGCTCAACATGACCCTGAACGCCCTGTCGACGGCACTGGAGGGCCGCGGAGAGCAGGTGGGCGAGACGATCGAGGTCACCGAGGCCTACCTGCGCAAGATCAACCCGGAGATCCCGCTGTTCATCGACGACCTCCGGCTGGCCTCCGAGACCTCCGACATCTACGCCGACGTGCTGCCCGAGCTGGGCACCATCCTGGACAACACCGTGATCACCACCGGGACGCTGGAGGACCGCGAGGCCAAGCTCCAGGCGCTGTTCAACGACGTCGCGTCGTTCTCGGACACCACCCGGACCTTCCTGCGCGACAACGGCGACAACCTGGTCCGCTCCGGCGAGCTCGGTGCCGCGTCGTTCCGGGTCCTGGCGAAGTACTCACCCGAGTTCCCGTGCCTGCTCGGCGGGGTCGTCAACTCCGGCAAGGGCCAGGCCGAGGCGTTCCGCAACTTCACCCTCCACATCGTGCTGGAGACGATCCCGAACCAGCCGCGCGGCTACACGCCCGCCGACCGGCCCCGGGTGGGTGACAAGCGCGGCCCGAACTGCCTGAACCTGCCGAACCCCCCGGGGTCCCAGGCCAACCCGTTCAACGACATCCCGAACTTCGACGACGGCGTGGACGAGCCGACCGGCAAGGGCACCACCCGCGTCGCCCCGAGCTACTGGCTGCGCGACGGCATGGGCTTCGCCGGCAGCCGTGAGGAGTCCGACGTGCTCAAGGGCCTGCTCGCCCCGGGCATGGGCGTGCCGACCACCGACGTCGGGGACCTCGGTCCGCTGCTGGTCGCGCCGATGGCGCGGGGGGCCAAGGTGGGGCTGCGGTGAAGCTCTTCGACGCCAAGACCAGCAAGGACTTCGTCCGGCTGATCGTCTTCGTGGTGGTCACCAGCCTCCTCACCGGGGTCCTGGTGATCCTGATCGGCAACATCTCCTTCGGCGAGCGCGAGGACTACCGCGCGGTCTTCTCCGACGCCACCGGCGTGGTCAAGGGCGACGACGTCCGCGTCGCCGGCGTCAAGGTCGGCACCGTCGCCGACGTGACGGTCGTCGACCGGGACCAGGCGCTGGTCTCCTTCGACGTCGCCACCGACGTCCCGATGACCGGCCGCACCTTCGCCACGATCCGCTACCGCAACCTGGTCGGCCAGCGCTACATCTCGCTGACCGAGGAGATCGGCGACGACGCCCGCCTCGAGCCCGGCGACACCATCCCGGCCTCGCGCACGGCGCCCGCGCTCGACCTCACCGTGCTGTTCAACGGCTTCAAGCCGCTCTTCAAGGCGCTCTCGCCCGAGGACGTCAACCAGCTGTCGTACGAGATCGTCCAGGTGTTCCAGGGCGAGGGCGGGACGCTGGAGAGCCTGCTGGGCCACACCGCGTCGGTCACCAGCACCCTGGCCGACCGCGACGAGGTGATCGGCGACCTGCTGACGAACCTGGACTTCGTCCTCGACCACCTCGCCGACCGCGACGAGCAGCTCAGCGACCTGATCCTGTCCTTCCGCCGCCTCGTGGGTGGGCTGAAGGACGACCGCCAGGCCATCCTCGGCTCGCTGGACGGCATCTCGGAGCTCTCGGTCGAGACCGCCGGCCTGGTCGAGGGCATCCGCCCCCCGCTGGTGCAGGACGTCAAGCAGCTGCGTCGCTTCGCCGGCAACATCAACGAGAACAGGGGCGAGCTGGACCGGGCGATGAAGGTGCTGCCGATCAAGCTGAACAAGATCGGCCGGACCGCGACGTACGGCTCGTGGTTCAACTTCTACCTGTGCGAGTTCAAGGGCCGGATCGACCTCCCGGTCGTCGACGAGCTCGGCGGCCTGCCGGTCGACCTGCCCCAGTCGCTGGCCGTCCAGTACAGCACCAACGCCGAGAGGTGTGACCTCGGATGAGCACCCCGTTCCGTGAGCGCAACCCCGTCATCATCGGGGCGATCAGCCTGACCGCCGTGGCGGGCCTGCTGGTGGCGGGCTTCCGTGCCCAGGACCTGCCCCTGATCGGCGGCGGCGACACCTACTACGCGGCCTTCTCCGAGGCCGGCGGCCTCGAGCCCGGCGACGAGGTCCGCATCGCCGGCGTCCGCGTCGGCCAGGTCGACGACCTGGTCGTGGAGGAGGGTCGCGTCAAGGCCACCTTCACCATCAAGACCGACTCGGCGTTCGGCACCGACACCGGTGCGGCGATCAAGGTCAAGACCCTGCTCGGCGACATGTTCCTGGCCCTCCAGCCCAGCGGGGAGGGGCAGCTCGACGAGGGCGCCGAGATCCCGCTGGAGCGGACCTCCTCGCCGTACGACGTCGTGGAGGCGTTCGAGGGCCTGTCGGAGACCGTGGACGACGTCGACACCGAGCAGCTCGCCGCGTCGCTGACCACGCTGGCCGACCTCACCCGCAACACGCCCGAGGAGTTCCGCAGCGCGCTGGACGGGGTGTCGCGGCTGTCCTCGAACATCGCCGCGCGCGACGACCAGATCCAGTCGCTGCTGGTGAACTTGGAGCGGTTCTCCTCCGTGCTCGACGACCGCGACGAGGACATCATCGCGCTCATGCGCGACGCCGACGTGCTCTTCCGGGCCCTGGTGGCCCGGCGCGAGCAGATCAACGCCCTGCTCGTCTCCACCTCCACGCTGTCCGAGGAGCTGACCTTGCTGGTGCGCCAGACGCGGGCCGACCTGGAGCCGGCGCTCCGGGAGGTGGACGGGGTGCTCGACGTGCTGAACGCGAACGGCGAGAACCTCGACGAGAGCCTGCGGCTGATGGCGCCCTTCTACCGGGTCTTCGCCAACACCCTCGGCAACGGGCCCTGGTTCGACACCTACATCGAGAACATCCCGCCGGTGCCCGACGTCGGCAACGGCCTCCCGCTCGGGGTGAACTGATGGAGGCGCTGAAGAAGGCCGTCGGGCCCCTGGTCGTCGTCGCGCTGGTGCTGGCCGGCGCGCTGGTGATGCTCGACGGCGACGACCGCAAGACCGTCACCGCCCTGTTCCCGCGGGCCATCTCGGTCTACGAGGGCAGCGACGTGCGCGTGCTCGGGGTGCCGGTCGGCACCGTCGACACCGTCACCCCCGAGGGCACCGCCGTGCGCGTCGAGATGAGCTACGAGTCCTCGACCGACATCCCGGCCGACGCGACCGCGGTGATCGTGGCGCCCTCGATCGTGGGGGACCGGTTCGTGCAGCTCACCCCGCCGTACGGGCGTGAGGGCGCGAGCACCGACACGCTGCCCGACGGGGCCGAGCTCGGGCTGGACCGCACGTCGGTGCCGATCGAGCTGGACCAGATCTACTCCAGCCTGAACGACCTGTCGGTCGCGCTCGGCCCCGACGGGGCCAACGCCGACGGCGCGCTGACCGACCTGCTCGAGTCGACCGCGGACAACTTCGCCGGCCAGGGGGAGTCGTTCAACCAGACCATCCGCGACTTCAGCACCCTGACCACGACGCTGGACGACAACAAGGAGGAGCTCTTCGGAGCCACCGCCGAGCTCGGTCAGTTCGTCGAGACCCTGGCCGACAACGACCAGACCGTCCGCGACTTCAACCAGTCCCTGGCGCAGGTCTCCTCGGTGCTCTCCGGCGAGCGCGAGGAGCTGCGCGCCGCGCTGTCCAACCTGGCGACCGCGCTGACCGAGGTCGGCCGGTTCGTCCGCGACAACCGCGACATCCTCACCGAGGACATCGCCGGGCTGAACGACGTCGCGAAGATCCTCTCGGACCGGCGGGCGGCGCTCGACGAGGTGCTCGAGGTGGCCCCGGTGGCGCTGAACAACCTCGCCCTGACCTACAACCCCGAGGCCGGCACCCTCGACACCAACGCGAACCTCGGGATGCTCCCGGAGCAGATCCTCGATGATCCCAGCCGGTTCCTCTGCGGCCTGGTGGAGCCCAACGACCCCACGGACGGCGGGGCCTGCGACGCGATCCAGCTGCTGGTCGACGACATCCTCCAGCAGGGCAACAACCGCGCCCCGTTCCTCGGGGCAGGGACCGGTACGTCCTACGGCGAGCGCTTCGACCCGAGCCTCGGCGGACTGGTGGAGGGCACCCGATGAGCACCCGACGGATCCTGCGGCGCGTGGCGCTCGGCCTGGCCGGCACGCTGCTGCTGACCGGCTGCGGCGGAGCCGAGTTCGACGTCTACGAGCTGCCGCTGCCCGGCGGCGCCGACGTCGGGGACGACCCGATCACGGTGACCGTGGCCTTCCGCGACGTCCTCGACCTGGTGCCCAAGTCGACGGTCAAGGTCAACGACGTCAACGTCGGCCAGGTCAGCGACATCCGGCTCCAGGGGTTCAGCGCCGAGGTCGACCTCGTGCTGCGCAACGACCTCGACCTGCCGGACAACGCGGTGGCCGAGATCCGCCAGACCAGCCTGCTCGGCGAGAAGTTCGTCGAGCTCGCGCCGCCGCCCGCCGGCGCCACCGGCGAGCTCGAGGACGGCGAGGACATCCCGCTGTCGCGCACCGGGCGCAACCCCGAGGTCGAGGAGGTGCTGGGCGCGCTCAGCCTGATCCTGAACGGCGGCGGCGTCGGCCAGCTCAAGACGATCACCGTCGAGCTGAACAAGACCCTCGAGGGTCGCGAGGGCACCACCAAGCAGCTGCTGCAGCAGCTGGACTCGTTCACCGGACAGCTGGACGCCAACAAGGCCGACATCGTCACCGCCATCGAGAAGCTCAACGAGCTCTCGCTCGCCGTGCGCGAGCAGCAGCCCAGCATCGACAACGCCCTCGAGCAGCTGCCCAGCGCCCTGGACTCGATCGACCGCCAGCGCGACGACCTGGTCCGGATGCTGACCGCGCTCGAGGACCTCGGCGACGTCGGTGTCGGCGTCATCCGCCGCTCCAAGGCCGTGACCATCGAGACGCTGGAGAACCTCCAGCCGGTCCTCACCCAGCTCGCGAACTCCGGCGACGACTTCGTCAACGCCTTCAACGTCTTCCTGACCTACCCGTTCGTGGACGAGGTCGTCGGTCGCGACCCGCAGGTCGCCCGCAACCTGCACATGGGGGACTACACCAACCTGTCCATCGAGCTCGACCTCGACCTCAGCGACCCGCTGACCGACCCGCCGGACATCCCGGGGCTGCCGTGCAACATCGTCGGCGACGGCAGCGCGCAGCTCGGTCAGGCGCTGGGACCGATCCTCGAGCAGATCCAGAAGAACCAGCCGAACCTGCCGCTCGGCGACGCGCTCGAGAAGGCCCTGGCGCAAGTCCTCAAGCAGATCGACCCCGAGGGCGCCTGCGAGGCGTTGAACGACGTCGTCCAGGACTGCGTGGCCAACGGCCTGAACGAGCAGCTCCCGGAGGCCTGCACCAACCTGCTCTCCGACATCTGCGACGCGGTCTCAGGCACGACCGGTCTCGACCTGCCGTTCTGCGACGAGAACGGCGACCTGCTCCCCGGGGTCCTCGACGACCTCCTCGGTGGTCTGCCTGACCTGCTCGGCGGCGGCGGCGGCGGTCTGCTGGGCGGCGGCAACGGCGGCGGCGGCGGGCTCCTCGGTGGCGGCGGTCTCCTCGGCGGCAACGACAACGGCGGGGGCGGCAACAACGGCGGCGGCAGGAACAACGGCGGTGGCGGGAACGGCGGTGGCAACGGCGGTGGCAACGGCGGCCTGCTCGGCGGCATCCTCGGCAACCGTGCCGCGTTCGGTCCCACCCGTGCGGCTCCCACGGCCGCGTCCGGCCCGACCCTCGCCCAGCTCGTCGACGTCTACGACCCCGCCCTGACCACGCTCCTCGTCCCCGGGATGGTGACCCAGTGATCACGCGCCGCACGAAGATGCAGCTGATCGTGTTCGCGATCATCACGATGGTCGGGGTCTCGTTCGTCGGGGCCCGCTACGCCCGGCTGGACCGGATCTTCTACGACGACACCTACACCGTGGTGGCGCACCTCGCCGAGTCCGGCGGCACCTTCGCCGCCGGTGAGGTCACCTACCGCGGGGTCGGCGTGGGCAGCGTCGAGAAGCTCGAGCTGGTCGAGGGCGGTGTCGACGCCTACCTCTCGATCGAGAAGGACTACGACGACATCCCGGCCGACAGCCTCGCCGTGGTCGGCAACCGGTCCGCGGTCGGCGAGCAGTACGTCGAGCTCCAGCCGCAGAGCGACGAGAAGCCGTACCTGACCGAGGACTCGGAGATCGCCATGGGCGACACCCGGACCCCGGTGGCCACCGAGACCCTGCTGGAGAGCGTCTCCACGACCGTCGGCTCGGTGAACCGCAAGGCGCTGCGCACGACCGTGCTGGAGCTCGGCACGGCCTTCGCCGGCACCGGGCCCGACCTGCAGCGCATCATCGACTCCGGCAGCTCCTTCCTGGAGACCGCGGACGCCAACTTCGACACCACCCAGCGGCTGCTGCGCGACGGCAACACCGTGCTCCGGACCCAGGTGGACTCGGAGTCGGCGATCCGCAGCTTCTCGAACGACCTGGAGCTGGTCAGCGACACGCTGGTCGACGCCGACGGCGACCTGCGCCAGATCATCGACACCGGCTCGGGGACCGCGCTGCAGCTGCGGGGCCTGATCGAGGACAACCGCGTCGAGCTCGGCCAGCTGCTGAACCGGCTGGTGACCACGGGCGAGGTGGTCGTGAAGAACCTGGACGGCATCGAGCAGCTGCTGATCCTCTACCCGTACGTGGTCGAGGGCGGGCTGACCGTCGTGGCCCGCAGCCCCGACACCGGGCTGATGGACGCCCACTTCGGGCTGATCATCACCGACCAGCCGGTGTGCAACCGGGGGTACGAGGGGACCGAGAAGCGGTCGCCCGACGAGCGTGCCGACCTGCCGATGAACACCGACGCCCGCTGCACCGAGTCCGCGGCCGAGAGCAACGCCCGCGGTGCGCAGAACATCCCCCGCGCCCCGGCCGACTACGAGGAGCAGGTCGTGGCGTCGTACGACCCCGCGACCGAGCAGGTCGACTGGGACGTCGACGCGGCCGCGCTCGAGGCCGGGCAGCCGGGTAGCGTGGCCCCGCGCTCACTCGGAAAGGACTCGTGGAAGTGGTTGTACCTCCAGCCCCTGGCCTCGGGTCGGGAGTGACCGCGACGAGCCGTGCGAACCGCGTCCGCGGGCTCGTCCTCGGGGGCCTGGTGCTGCTCCTGGTGCTGGCCCTGGCGGTCCTCGCGGTGGCCTACGCCCAGCGCACCAGCGGCGCCGACGGCTCCGTGACCGAGCGGGTCGGTGCCCTGGTCTCGGGGGACGACCCGGTGCAGCCCGAGCGCGAGGTCGTGATGAGCCAGGCCCGTCAGTTCATGCTGCGGATCAACACCTACGGGCCCGACCTGCTGGCCGAGGACGGGACGATGCCGGACTACCGGGCCGGGGTCGAGGAGGTCATCACGCCCAAGTTCCAGGCCTCGTTCGAGCAGGGCGTGGTCGCCGCGGAGCAGACCGTCTCGGGCGCGGGCCTGGCGCGGACCACCGAGGTCTTCGCGACCGGGGTCAGCTCCCTGGACGCCGACTCCGCCCGGGTGCTGGTCGCGGGGTCGTTCGTGAACTCCTACCCGGCCACCGCCGGGCGCGGCGCCGACGTGCAGGACGCCGAGCGGGTCGAGGACGAGCCGGCGCCGTTCCGGGTCGAGGTGGCGCTGGTGCGCACCGGCGGCGAGTGGCTGGTCGACGACTTCGTGCCGGTCACCGGCGAGGCCACCGAGGCGCCGCAGCAGGTGCCCTCGGAGGTCCCCACGGAGGTCCCGGGCGCCGGTGGCGGCGGCGGCAACGGCGGGAGGGGCCGATGAGCCCGACCTGGTACGACGTCCTGGGCGTCGACCGCGACGCCACCCCGGACGAGGTGCGCAGCGCCTGGCGCCGCAGCATCGCCGACCTCGACCCCTCCGACCGCCGGTTCCGCTCGGCCAACGAGGCCGCCGAGGTGCTCCTCGACGCCGACCGGCGCCGGGCGTACGACGCCTCGCTGCCGGCCGGGGAGGAGCCCGTCCCGGTCCCGGAGCCGGTGCCCGTCGCCGCGACCCGGGCCGACGAGCGGTCGACGACGGGGGAGGACCCGGCCGGTCGGTCCGGGCGGCGGCTGCCGGTGCTGCTGCTCGCCGTGGTCGGCGTGCTGGCCGTCGCGACGGTCGTCCTGGCCGCCGTGGTGTGGTTCCGTCCGCACGTCGACCCCGACGAGGTCGACACCGCCCAGTCCGCGGCCGAGCAGGCGATCGTGCCGGTGCTGTCCTACGACTACCGCGAGCTCGAGGAGGACGCCGAGGCCGCGCGGTCGTACCTGACCGAGGACTACCAGGAGGAGTACACCCAGCTCTTCACGGTGATCTCCGACAACGCCCCGCGCACCGAGGCGGTCGTCCGCGCCGAGGTGATCGCCTCCTCGGTGGTGCGGACCTCCCCGGACGCCGTCGAGGTGCTGCTGTTCGTCAACCGGCCGACCACCAACAAGCAGGTCACCGAGCCGGTGGTCTACCGCGACCAGGTCACGGTGACCATGGTCCGCGAGGGAGACGAGTGGCGCGTCGACCGGCTCCAGACCACGCCCGCCCCGGAGTAGCGCACCTCGTCCGGCCCACGAGTCGCGGACCGGGGAGTCGTCCCCCCGCCGGCGCCCGACCCGGTGCGCCGCCACGCCCGTACGGCGGTCTGGTCCGTCCACGACCCGCCCCGGAGGTGCTTGACCTGCCGCCCGGCGGGGGAGCATGATCGGCGCACGCTCCGGGTGCGGCGCGGACGGCCTTGTCACGCGCCCCTGTTGGCTGTATCGTGGCGCATTGCGCCTGCCCTCAGATGCTCTCCGCTCTGTCCGGATGACCGGAGCAGTGGTCGGTGGGCGCCGCCAACCGACGACCCTCTCGAAGGACTCCTCTTGGCCGCGCGCAGCACCACCGCTTCCTCCCACCCCCGTCGCATCTCGTTCGCCAAGATCGACGAGCCGCTCGAGCTCCCGCAGCTCCTGGCCCTGCAGACCGACAGCTTCGACTGGCTGATCGGCAACGAGGCCTGGGACGCCCGCGTCGAGCAGCGCCTGGCCGAGGGCCAGGACTCGTCCCGCAAGTCGGGGCTCCAGGAGATCTTCGAGGAGATCTCGCCGATCGAGGACTTCTCCGAGACGATGTCGCTCTCGTTCGAGAACCCGGTCTTCTACGACCCCAAGTACACCGTGGACGAGTGCAAGGAGAAGGACTTCACCTACTCCGCGCCCCTCTACGTGTCGGCGGAGTTCACCAACAACGACACCGGTGAGATCAAGGGCCAGACGGTCTTCATGGGCGACTTCCCCCTGATGACCGACAAGGGCACCTTCGTCATCAACGGCACCGAGCGCGTCGTCGTCTCCCAGCTGGTCCGCAGCCCGGGCGTCTACTTCGAGCGCTCGGCCGACAAGACGTCCGACAAGGACATCTACACCTCGCGCCTGATCCCCTCCCGCGGCGCCTGGCTGGAGTTCGAGGTCGACAAGCGCGACCTCGTCGGCGTCCGCCTGGACCGCAAGCGCAAGCAGAACGTCACCGTCCTGCTCAAGGCCCTGCAGGCCGTCGCCGAGGACACCGGCGAGGAGTACGACTACGAGGCCGTGATGGCCGAGCTGCGCGGCTACGAGTCGATCCAGCTGACCGAGGAGAAGGACCACACCCAGGGTCCCGACGACGCGCTGCTCGACATCTACCGCAAGCTGCGCCCGGGCGAGCCGCCCACCCGCGAGGCCGCGCTGACGCTGCTGAAGAACTACTACTTCAACCCCAAGCGCTACGACCTGGCCAAGGTCGGTCGCTACAAGATCAACAAGAAGCTCGGCCTGGTCGAGGCCTTCGACAAGCAGACGCTGACCATCAGCGACGTCGTCAACACCATCCGCTACATCGTGGCGCTGCACGACGGCAAGGCCGACGTCGAGGCCCCCAGGGCACCTGGGAGATCGCCTCCGACGACATCGACCACTTCGGCAACCGCCGGATGCGCACCGTCGGCGAGCTCATCCAGAACCAGCTGCGTACGGGCCTGGCCCGCATGGAGCGCGTGGTGCGCGAGCGGATGACCACCCAGGACGTCGAGGCCATCACGCCGCAGTCGCTGATCAACATCCGCCCGGTCGTGGCCGCGCTCAAGGAGTTCTTCGGGACCTCCCAGCTCAGCCAGTTCATGGACCAGACCAACCCGATCGCGGGCCTGACGCACAAGCGTCGCCTGTCCGCGCTGGGCCCCGGCGGTCTCTCGCGCGACCGCGCCGGCATGGAGGTCCGCGACGTCCACCACAGCCACTACGGCCGGATGTGCCCGATCGAGACCCCGGAGGGCCCGAACATCGGCCTGATCGGGTCGCTGGCCTCCTTCGGCCGGATCAACCCGTTCGGGTTCGTCGAGACGCCGTACCGCAAGGTCGTCGAGGGCCGGGTCACCGACCAGATCGACTACCTCACCGCCGACGACGAGGACCACTTCGTCATCGCGCAGGCCAACGCGGCGATCGACGAGAACGGCACCTTCACCAACGAGCGCGTGCTGGTCCGCCAGCGCGACGGCGAGGTCTCCGAGCTGCTGGCCGGCGAGGTCGACTACATGGACGTCTCGCCCCGCCAGATGGTGTCGGTCGCGACCGCGCTGATCCCGTTCCTCGAGCACGACGACGCCAACCGTGCGCTCATGGGCGCCAACATGCAGCGTCAGGCCGTCCCGCTGATCCGCAGCGACAGCCCGATCGTCGGCACCGGCATCGAGTTCCGTGCCGCGGTGGACGCCGGCGACGTCGTCACCGCGACGAAGCCCGGCGTGGTCAAGGAGGTCTCGGCCGACCTGGTCGAGACCCTCAACGACGACGGCACGTACTCCAGCTACCGGCTCTCGAAGTTCAAGCGCTCCAACCAGGGCACCTGCATCAACCAGCGCCCGCTGGTGGCCGAGGGCGACCGGCTCGAGTTCGGCACCCCCGTGGCCGACGGACCGTGCACCGACGACGCCGAGATGGCGCTGGGCACGAACCTGCTGGTCGCGTTCATGCCGTGGCAGGGCCACAACTACGAGGACGCGATCATCCTCTCCCAGCGCCTGGTGCAGGAGGACGTCCTCACCTCGATCCACATCGAGGAGCACGAGGTCGACGCCCGCGACACCAAGCTGGGCCCCGAGGAGATCACCCGGGACATTCCGAACGTCTCCGAGGAGGGCCTGGCCGACCTCGACGAGCGCGGGATCATCCGCATCGGCGCCGAGGTCACCACCGGCGACATCCTCGTCGGCAAGGTCACGCCCAAGGGCGAGACCGAGCTGACCCCCGAGGAGCGCCTGCTCCGCGCGATCTTCGGCGAGAAGGCGCGCGAGGTGCGCGACACCTCGATGAAGGTCCCCCACGGCGAGTCCGGCACCGTCATCGGCGTCCGCGTCTTCGACCGCGAGGAGGGCGACGAGCTGCCGCCGGGCGTGAACCAGCTGGTCCGCGTCTACGTCGCGCAGAAGCGCAAGATCTCGGTCGGCGACAAGCTCGCCGGGCGCCACGGCAACAAGGGCGTCATCGCCAAGATCCTGCCGGTCGAGGACATGCCGTTCATGGAGGACGGCACCCCCGTCGACGTCGTGCTGAACCCGCTCGGCGTCCCGCGCCGGATGAACGTCGGCCAGATCCTCGAGCTGCACCTGGGCTGGCTGGCCAAGCAGGGCTGGGACCTCAACCTGTCCGACGACCCCGCCGACGCCGACTGGAAGCAGCGCCTGACGCGGATCAACGCCGCCCAGGCCCCGGGCAACTCGAAGGTCGCCACCCCGGTCTTCGACGGTGCGCGCGAGGACGAGATCACCGGGCTGCTCGGGTCGACCACCCCGAACCGCGACGGTGTGCGGATGATCAACGAGACCGGCAAGGCCGACCTGTTCGACGGCCGCTCCGGCGAGCCGTTCGCGGACCCGGTCTCGGTGGGCTACATGTACATCCTCAAGCTCCACCACCTCGTCGACGACAAGATCCACGCGCGCTCGACGGGTCCGTACTCGATGATCACGCAGCAGCCCCTGGGCGGTAAGGCCCAGTTCGGTGGCCAGCGGTTCGGCGAGATGGAGGTCTGGGCGATGGAGGCGTACGGCGCCGCGTACGCCCTGCAGGAGCTGCTGACGATCAAGTCCGACGACGTGCCCGGTCGCGTGAAGGTCTACGAGGCCATCGTCAAGGGCGAGAACATCCCGGACTCGGGCATCCCCGAGTCGTTCAAGGTGCTCGTCAAGGAGATGCAGTCGCTGTGCCTCAACGTGGAGGTGCTGTCCCAGGACGGCACGGCCATCGAGATGCGCGACGCGGAGGACGACGTCTTCCGTGCAGCCGAGGAGCTCGGCATCGACCTCTCCCGGCGCGAGCCCAACACGGTCGAAGAGGTGTGAGGGCCCGCGTCCGCCGGCCCTCGTGGCCGGCGGACGCGGCCTCCGCGCCCCCCACCCCGCTTTTTCTAAGAACAACTGAAGGGTTGCAGCCATCGTGCTCGACGTGAACTTCTTCGACCAGCTCCAGATCGGCCTGGCCACCGCGGAGGACATCCGCGGCTGGAGCCACGGTGAGGTCAAGAAGCCTGAGACCATCAACTACCGCACGCTCAAGCCGGAGCGTGACGGCCTCTTCTGCGAGAAGATCTTCGGTCCCACCCGGGACTGGGAGTGCTACTGCGGCAAGTACAAGCGCGTGCGCTTCAAGGGCATCATCTGCGAGCGCTGCGGCGTCGAGGTGACCCGCTCCAAGGTGCGTCGCGAGCGGATGGGCCACATCGAGCTCGCCGCTCCCGTGACCCACATCTGGTACTTCAAGGGCGTCCCGAGCCGCCTGGGCTACCTGCTCGACCTGGCCCCGAAGGACCTCGAGAAGGTCATCTACTTCGCGGCCTACATGATCACCTCCGTCGACGAGGACGCGCGGCACCGCGACCTGTCCGAGCTCGAGGGCAAGGTCGGCCTCGAGCGCGAGCGGCTCGAGAAGCGTCGCGACGGCATGATCGAGGACCGCGCCCGCAAGCTCGAGGAGGACCTCGCGGCCCTGGAGGCCGAGGGTGCCAAGGCCGACCAGCGCCGCAAGGTCAAGGACGGCGCCGAGCGCGAGATGGCGCAGCTGCGCAAGCGCTCGGAGAACGAGATCGCGCGCCTCGACGAGGTCTGGAACACCTTCAAGTCGCTGAAGATCCAGGACCTCATGGGCGACGAGATGCTCTACCGCGAGATGAAGAACTGGTTCGGCAAGTACTTCGAGGGCTTCATGGGCGCCACGGCGATCCAGAAGCGCCTGCAGAACTTCGACATCGAGGCCGAGGTGGAGTCGCTGCGCGACACCATCGCCAACGGCAAGGGCCAGCGCAAGGTGCGCGCGCTCAAGCGGCTCAAGGTCGTCGACGCGTTCCGCAAGACCGGCAACAAGCCCGAGGGCATGGTCCTCGACGCGGTGCCGGTCATCCCGCCGGACCTGCGTCCGATGGTGCAGCTGGACGGTGGCCGCTTCGCGACCTCCGACCTCAACGACCTGTACCGCCGCGTGATCAACCGCAACAACCGGCTCAAGCGCCTGCTCGACCTCGGCGCGCCCGAGATCATCGTCAACAACGAGAAGCGGATGCTCCAGGAGGCCGTCGACTCGCTGTTCGACAACGGTCGCCGCGGTCGTCCCGTCACCGGCCCGGGCAACCGGCCGCTGAAGTCGCTGTCCGACATGCTCAAGGGCAAGCAGGGGCGCTTCCGCCAGAACCTGCTCGGCAAGCGCGTCGACTACTCCGGTCGTTCGGTCATCGTCTCGGGCCCGCAGCTCAAGCTCCACCAGTGCGGCCTGCCCAAGCAGATGGCCCTCGAGCTCTTCAAGCCCTTCGTGATGAAGCGCCTCGTGGACCTCTCGCACGCGCAGAACATCAAGTCCGCCAAGCGGATGGTCGAGCGCTCGCGCCCGGTCGTCTGGGACGTGCTCGAGGAGGTCATCACCGAGCACCCGGTCCTGCTGAACCGGGCGCCCACGCTGCACCGCCTCGGCATCCAGGCCTTCGAGCCGCAGCTGATCGAGGGCAAGGCCATCCAGATCCACCCCCTGGTCTGCACCGCGTTCAACGCCGACTTCGACGGTGACCAGATGGCGGTGCACCTGCCGCTGTCGGCCGAGGCCCAGGCCGAGGCCCGGATCCTGATGCTGTCGACCAACAACATCCTCAAGCCCTCGGACGGCCGTCCGGTGACCATGCCCACCCAGGACATGATCATCGGCCTGTTCTTCCTCACCACCGACCGTGACGGTCAGCCGGGCGAGGGCCGGGCGTTCGCGAGCCCGGCCGAGGCGATCATGGCCTTCGACCAGGGCGCGATCAGCCTGCAGAGCGTCGTGAAGATCCGCTTCGACGACATCGTCCCGCCGCTGGAGGAGGGCGCCGACCCCGACGCCGTCCGCTCGATGACGCTCGAGACGACGCTGGGCCGCGCGCTGTTCAACGACACGCTCCCGGCCGACTACCCCTTCGTGAACTACGAGGTGGGCAAGAAGGCCCTCGGCGCGATCGTCAACGACCTCGCCGAGCGCTACTCCAAGGTCGAGGTCGCCGCCTCGCTCGACGCGCTGAAGGAGGCCGGCTTCACCTGGGCGACCCAGTCCGGGGTCACCGTCTCCATCGACGACGTCACCCAGCCCTCCGACAAGGCCGAGATCCTGGCCTCGTTCGAGGCCGACGCCGCCAAGGTGCAGAAGCAGTACGAGCGCGGCCTGGTCACCGACGACGAGCGTCGTCAGGAGCTCATCGAGATCTGGACCGAGGCCTCGCGCAAGGTCGGTGAGGCGATGGAGAACGCCTACGACCGCACCAACCCGATCTTCATGATGATCGACTCGGGTGCGTCGGGAAACATGAACCAGATCCGTCAGGTCGGCGCCATGCGCGGCCTGGTGGCCAACCCCAAGGGCGAGATCATCCCGCGGCCGATCAAGGCGAACTTCCGCGAGGGTCTCTCCGTGCTGGAGTACTTCATCTCCACCCACGGTGCTCGCAAGGGCATGGCCGACACGGCGCTGCGCACGGCCGACTCGGGCTACCTGACGCGTCGACTCGTCGACGTCTCCCAGGACGTGATCATCCGCGAGGACGACTGCGGCACCGAGCGCGGTCTGCCCAAGCGGATCGGTGAGCGTCTCGACGACGGCACCGTGGTCAAGCACGAGAACGCCGAGACCGCGGCGTACGCCCGGTCCGCGGCGACCGAGGTCACCCACCCCGAGACCGGCGACGTGCTGGTCGAGGCCGGCGGCGACCTGGGCGACGTGAAGATCGGTGAGCTCATCGGCGCCGGCATCGAGCAGGTCAAGGTCCGCTCCGTGCTGACCTGCGACGCCCGTACCGGCACCTGCGCCAAGTGCTACGGCCGCTCGCTGGCCACCGGCAAGCTCGTCGACATCGGCGAGGCGGTCGGCATCATCGCGGCCCAGTCGATCGGTGAGCCGGGCACGCAGCTGACCATGCGTACCTTCCACACCGGTGGTGTGGCCTCGGCCGAGGACATCACGCAGGGCCTGCCCCGCGTGGTGGAGCTCTTCGAGGCCCGCTCGCCCAAGGGTCGCTCGCCGATCGCCGAGGCCGCCGGCCGCGTCGAGATCGAGGAGACCGACAAGTCGCGCAAGGTGGTCATCACCCCCGACGACGGCTCGGAGGTGCAGGAGTACCCCGTGTCGAAGCGCTCGCGCCTGCTCGTCGAGGACGGCGGCCGCGTCGAGGTCGGTCAGATGATCATCCTCGGTACGCCCGACCCGCAGGACATGCTGCGGATCCTGGGTGTGCGCAAGGCGCAGGAGCACCTGGTGCACGAGGTGCAGCAGGTGTACCGCTCGCAGGGCGTGTCGATCCACGACAAGCACATCGAGATCATCGTGCGCCAGATGCTGCGTCGCGTCACGGTCATCGAGTCCGGGGACACCAACCTGCTGCCCTCCGACCTCACCGACCGCGTCATCTTCGAGGAGGAGAACCGGCGCGTCGTCTCCGAGGGCGGCAAGCCGGCCTCGGGTCGTCCGGTGCTGATGGGCATCACCAAGGCCTCGCTGGCCACCGAGTCGTGGCTCTCGGCCGCCTCCTTCCAGGAGACGACCCGCGTCCTGACCGACGCGGCGATCCACGGCCGCTCGGACTCGCTGCGCGGTCTGAAGGAGAACGTCATCATCGGCAAGCTGATCCCCGCCGGTACCGGTCTCGAGCGCTACCGCAACGTGCGCGTCGAGCCCACCGAGGAGGCCCGCGCCGCGGCCTACTCGGTCACCGGCTACGACAGCTACGACTACGAGTTCGGGGGCAACGGCCAGGCCGTCGCCCTGGACGACTTCGACTTCGGGTCGTACCAGAACTAGCAGTCCCGCAGCACCCGCAGCACCCGCACGACCGCAGCACCCGGACCCCCGTCACCCGCACCAGGGTGGCGGGGGTCCGCTGCGTCCCGCCGAGATGACGCTCGCTGACAGCCGAGGTGACGCTCGCGGCGCCTCCAGATGACGGTTGCGGTCACACCAGCGTCCGTCCGGCGCACCGGCGCCGGCCCGCCCGGCGCGCCGGAGACGTCACCTCGAGGCGCCGGAACCGTCATCTGGGCTGTCCGCGAGCGTCATCTCGGCAGGGCGGCGCGGTGGCGGGCGGCGAGGGCGACGTAGGTGGCCGCGTTCTCCCGCACGCCGTCGACCTGGGCGTCGTCGAGCTCGCCGCGGACCTTGGCCGGGAGGCCGAGGACCAGCGAGCGGGGCGGGACCTGCATGCCCTGGGGCACGCAGGCGCCGGCGCCGACGACGCTCCCGGCCCCGACCCGGGCGCCGTTCATCACGATCGCGCCCATCCCGACCAGCACGTCGTCCTCGATCGTGCAGCCGTGCAGCACCGCGCGGTGGCCCACCGAGACGCCGTCACCGACGGTCAGCGGGAAGCCCGGGTCGGCGTGCAGGACCGAGCCGTCCTGGACGTTGCTGCGGGCGCCGATGCGGATCCGCTCGGCGTCGCCACGCACGACGACGGCGTACCAGAGCCCGCTGCCGGGGCCGACGACGACGTCGCCGGCCACCACCGCCCCGGGGGCGACGAACGCGGTCGGGTCGAGGGCGGGGCGGAGGTCGCCGAGGGGCAGCACGAGGGGGTCGGTCACGACCGGGACGCTACCGAGAGGGCGTTGGGCGTGCCTGAGAGACTGGGGGCGTGAACCTCCCCGCGCAGACCGACGTCCTCGTCGTGGGCGCCGGTCCCGCCGGGTCGGCGGCGGCCGCCTGGGCGGCGCAGGGCGGCGCCGACGTCGTCCTGGCCGACGCGGCGGTCTTCCCCCGCGACAAGACCTGCGGCGACGGCCTCACCCCCCGCGCCGTGCACGAGCTCGCCCGCCTCGGGCTGGAGGACTGGCTCGCCGCCCGGGCCACCAGCAAGGGCCTGCGCGCGCACGGGTTCGGCCAGGTCCTGCACCTGCCCTGGCCCGGCGGCACGCTGCCGGACTGGGGGAGCGCGGTGCCGCGCACCGAGCTCGACGACCACCTGCGCACGACGGCGGTCAAGGCCGGCGCCCGCGCCGTCGACGGGGTCAAGGCCGTCGACGTGCGCCGCGACGGCGACCGGGTCTCCCACGTGGTGTTCCGGCGCGGGTCCGAGACGCACGAGGTGGCCTGCAAGCGGCTCGTGGTCGCCGACGGCGTCCGCTCCGGGCTCGGCAAGGTGCTCGGTCGCGAGTGGCACCGCGAGACGGTCTACGGCGTGGCCGGGCGGGCGTACGTCTCCTCCACGCGCAGCGACGACCCCTGGATCTCCTCCCACCTCGAGCTGCGCGGCACCGAGGGCGAGATCCTGTCGGGGTACGGCTGGATCTTCCCGCTGGGCAAGGACGCCGGCGAGGTCAACGTCGGCGTCGGCACCCTGGCCACCTCGAAGCGGCCCGCGAACATCGCCCTGAAGCCGCTGATGGAGTTCTACGCCGACCAGCGCCGCGACGAGTTCGAGCTGGACGGCGACCTGCGCGCCCCCACCAGCGCGCTGCTGCCGATGGGCGGCGCCGTGTCCGGGGTCGCCGGGCGGAACTGGGCGCTCGTCGGCGACGCCGCCGGCTGCGTCAACCCGCTCAACGGCGAGGGCATCGACTACGGCCTCGAGACCGGCCGCCTGGTCGCCGAGATGATGCTCGAGGGCCGCGACGCGGACCTGTCCCGGTCCTGGCCGGTCGTGCTGCGCCAGCAGTACGGCGAGGCGTTCTCGATCGCCCGGCGGATGGCCGGGCTGGTGACCGTCCCGCGGCTGCTGCCCGCGCTCGGCCCGGTCGGGATGCGCTCGGACCTGCTGATGACGCTCGCGCTGCGGTGGATGGGCAACCTGGTCACCGACGAGGACCGCGACACCGCGGCGCGGGCCTGGCGCTGGGCCGGGCGACGGTCGCTCGCGGTGGACCACCGCCCGCCGTTCACGTGAGGGCAGGCGCTGCCCGGCCCCGCCGGCGGCGGGAGCCGGTCTACGCCGGTGCCGTCGGTCTCGGTCACGCGCTGCTGCGCGGCCTCGACCTGACCGTGCGCGGCGGGGGAGCCGGCCACGTGCCGCCCACCGGGCCGGTCGTCCTCGCCGCCAACCACGTCTCCTTCCCCGACTTCCTGCTGATCGGCCGGGCGCTGCTGGCCAGCGGCCGACGGGTCCGCTTCCTGTGCCGGCACGACGTCTGGGGCGTCCGCGCGGTCGGACGGGCGATGGACGCGATGGGGCACGTCCCGGTCGACCGCGAGGCGCCCGCGGCGGCCTACCTCCGGGCCCGCGACCACCTGCGCGCCGGTGAGGTGGTCTGCGTCTTCCCCGAGGCCGGGATCTCGGCGGCGTACGTCGTCCGTTCCCTGATGCCCGGCGCCGCCGCGCTGGCCCGGGAGACCGGGGCCCCGCTCGTGCCGGTCTCGGTCTGGGGCGGGCAGCGGCTGTGGCCGCAGAAGCACCACGCCGAGGACCCGTTCCCGCGGCCGACGCCCCAGCGCGGCCGGCTCGTCGACGTGCGCGTCGGCCGCCCCGGTCTGGTCGCCCCCGACGCCGACCTGGTGGCCGCCACCAGGATGCTCGGCCACCGCCTGCACGACGGGCTGGAGGCGCTGCAGCGGCTCCCCGAGCACCGCCCGCTGCCCGGCGAGCCGGCGCCCTGGCACCCCGCGCACCTCGGCGGAGACGCCCTGGACCGCCGCGCGTCCCTGGCCCTGGACCCGGTGCCCCGCTCGGCCGTCCGTCCGACCTGGGGCCCGGGCCTCACGCCCGCCACCGCAGCAGCCACGACCGGGGCCGGCCGGTGAGCCCGCCGCGCTGGCAGCGCTGGGGCGCCTACGCCGTGGTGCTCCGCAACGGTGAGATCCTGCTCAGCCGCCTGGCGCCCCGGATCAGCGGGACCGAGCTGTGGACCCTGCCCGGCGGCGGGATCGACCACGGCGAGGACCCTCGCCAGGCGGTGGTCCGCGAGGTCCACGAGGAGACCGGTCTCGACGTCGAGGTCGGCCCGACCGCGCGGACCTACTCCTGGCACCAGCCCGAGCGGGTCTGGGACGGCGAGGTGCGCGACGCCCACGGCGTCCGGCTGGTCTACGAGGGCTGGGCGGCCAAGGACGCGCCGGCCCCACGGGTGGTCGAGGTCGACGGGTCCACGGTCGACGCGGCCTGGCACCCCCTCGACCGGGTGCTGGACGGGTCCCTGCCGACGACCGCGCTGGTCACCGAGGCGCTCGCCGAGCACCGCCCGGCCCGCCTGCAGCGGCTGGCGGCGTACGCCGTCCTGGTCCGCGCCGAGCCCGAGCCGGCCGTCCTGCTGACCGAGATCTCCGCCCGGGGCTTCCACGCGGGCTCCTGGACGCTGCCCGGAGGCGGCGTCGACCACGGCGAGCCCCCGCGCGAGGCCCTGCGCCGCGAGGTGCGTGAGGAGTGCGGCCTCGAGGTCGAGGTCGGGCGGGTCCTCGACGTGCACGACGTCCACCTGCGGGGGACGGCCCCCAGCGGCCGCGACGAGGACTTCCACGGCGTCCACCTCCTCTTCGCCGCCACCGCGGCCGACCCGGCCGCGGAGCCACGGGTCACCGAGGTCGGCGGCACCACCTCGCAGGTGGCGTGGGTGCCGCTGCCCGAGCTGGCCGGGCCGGACCCGCGCCCGGTGCTCGACGTGGTGCGGGTCGCCCTGGCCTCGGTGGGGGATGAGCCCCCCGGTCGGTAGGTTGGGCTGGTGAGCGAGACCGTCTTCACCTACGCCGCCCCGCCCTGAAGTTCGGACCGGGCGCCTCCGCCGAGATCGGCCACGACCTCGGGCAGTACGGCGCGCGCCGCGTGCTCCTGGTCACCGACCCGGGCGTGGCCGCCACCGGGCACCCCGAGCGCATCGCCGAGTCGGTCCGCGCCACCGGGATCGAGGTCGTCGTCTTCGACCAGGCCCACGTCGAGCCGACCGACGTCTCCCTGCGCGAGGCCGTCGAGTTCGGCCGCGACGCCGGCCCGTTCGACGCCGTGGTCGCCGTCGGCGGCGGCTCGGCGATCGACACGGCCAAGGCGGTCAACCTGCTCACGACCAACCCCGGCGAGCTGATGGACTACGTCAACGCCCCGGTGGGCAAGGCCCTCGCGCCGGTCAACCCGCTGCTGCCGCTGGTGGCCGTGCCGACCACCACCGGCACCGGCAGCGAGAGCACCACGATCTGCGTGCTCGACGTGCTCTCGCTGCACGTCAAGACCGGGATCAGCCACGTCGCGCTCCGCCCGCGCCTGGCCGTGGTCGACCCGTCGCTGACGGCGACCCAGCCCGCGATGGTCACCGCCGCGTCCGGGATGGACATCCTGTGCCACGCCCTGGAGAGCTGGACCGCGCGCTGGTACGCCGACTTCGACGCCAAGACCCCCGAGCAGCGGGTCCCGTACTGCGGGGCGAACCCGGTCGCCGACATGTGGTCGGAGAAGGCGATGTCGCTGCTGGCGACCGCCTTCCGGCGGGCCGTGCGCGACCCCGAGGACGCGGTCGCCCGCGAGCAGATGGCGATGGCCGCGACCTTCGCCGGCCTCGGGTTCGGCAACGCCGGCGTGCACATCCCGCACGCGAACGCGTACCCGATCGCCGGGCGCGTGCGCGACTACCGGCCGGCGGGCTACCCCCAGGACGAGGCGATGGTGCCGCACGGCATGGCCGTCTCCCTCACCGCGCCGGCGGCCTTCCGGTTCACCTTCGACGGCGACCCCGAGCGGCACCTGCGCGCCGCGCGGCTGCTCGAGCCCGACCTGTCGGCCGACGAGCGCGGTCCCGACGCGCTGCCGGGCGTGCTGACCCGGATCATGCGCGACATCGGCATCCCCAACGGCCTGGCCGAGATCGGGTACGGCGCGGCCGACGTCGACGGCATCGTCGAGGGCGCGCTGCAGCAGCAGCGGCTGCTCGCCACCGCCCCGCGCCCGGTCTCCGGGGACGACCTCGCCGGGGTCGTCGGCGACTCGATGGAGCTCTGGTGACGACCGTCGACCTGCCCCCGACCACCGGGGCCGGCACCACCGACGCGGCGGGCAGCGACGTCGCGGCCGCCCTGCGCGCGCGTGGCGTCAGCGACGTCGACGACTCGGCCCTGACCCGCTCGCTCTACGCCGCCGACGCCTCGCTCTACCGCGTGGTCCCGCAGGTGGTCGCCCGTCCGCGCCACGTCGACGAGATCGACGCCGTCCTGGACGCGGCCCGCGCCACCGGCGTCCCGGTCACGATGCGCGGCGCCGGCACCTCGATCGCCGGCAACGCGGTCGGGCCGGGGATCGTGGTCGACACCGGCCGCCACCTGAACCGCATCCTGGCCCTGGACTCCGAGGCGCAGACCGCGACGGTGCAGCCCGGCGTCGTGCACGCCCGGCTCCAGGCCCGCGCCCACGAGCACGGCCTGCGCTTCGGCCCCGACCCCTCGACCCACACCCGCTGCACCATCGGCGGGATGATCGGCAACAACGCCTGCGGCTCGCGCGCGCTGGGCTACGGCCGCACCTCCGACAACGTGGTCGGCCTCGACCTGCTCACCGGCGCCGGCGAGCGGGTCCGGGTGCGCGACGGCGTGTCCCTGGACCACCCCGACGGCAGCGACGTCGAGCGCCGCCTCGCCGCGATCGTCGACGCCGAGCTCGCGCACGTGCGGCAGACGTTCGGCCAGTTCTCCCGCCAGGTCTCCGGCTACGCCCTCGAGCAGCTGCTCCCCGAGCGCGGCCGCCGCCTGGACCGCCTGGTCACCGGCTCCGAGGGCACCCTGGCCCTGGTCCGCGAGGCCACCGTGTCCCTGGTGCGTGACCACCCCGAGCGGCTGCTGCTGGTCCTGGGCTACGCCTCGATGATCGAGGCCGCCGACGCCGTGCCGACCCTGCTCGCCCTCGGCGCCGAGCGCGGCGCGGGCACGCCCGACGACCGGGCCCGCCTGGTGGCCTGCGAGGGCCTCGACTCCCGGATCGTCGACCTGGTCCGCGCCCGCCACGGCAGCGTCCCCGACCTGCCCCGCGGCGGCGGCTGGCTGTTCGCCGAGGTCGCCGGCGAGGGTGCCGCCGACCTCGTCGCCCGCCTGCGCGCGGAGTCCGGCGCGCTGGAGTCGCGGCTGATCACCGACCCCCGCGAGACCACCGCCCTGTGGCGGATCCGCGACGACGGCGCCGGCCTGGCCGCGCGCAGCCTGAGCCGCCCCGCCCACGCCGGGTGGGAGGACGCCGCCGTACCGCCCGAGCACCTCGGGTCCTGGCTGCGCGACTTCGACGCGCTGCTGCGCGAGCACGGCCTCGACGGGGTGCCCTACGGCCACTTCGGCGACGGGTGCGTGCACGTCCGCATCGACTTCCGCTTCGACGACGGCGGCCGCTCCTTCCGCGAGTTCCTCGAGGCCAGCGCCACCGGCCTGGTGAAGTACGGAGGCTCGCTCTCGGGCGAGCACGGCGACGGCCGGGCCCGCTCCGCGCTGCTGCCGCTGATGTACGACCCGCACACGATCGACCTGTTCGGCGCCGTCAAGCACGCCTGCGACCCCGACGGGCTGCTCAACCCGGGCGTCCTGGTCGACCCCCGGCCCGTCGAGGCCGACGTCCGCCCCGCGCGCCCGCGCACCCGGGTCAACGCGGGCCTGCGGCTGCTCCACGACGGTGGCGACCTCGCCACCGCCGCCCACCGCTGCACCGGCGTCGGCAAGTGCGTCGCCGCGTCGTCGACCGGCGTGATGTGCCCCTCGTGGCAGGCCACCCGGGACGAGAAGGACAGCACCCGGGGCCGCGCCCGCGTGCTCCAGGAGGCGCTCGACGCCGGGCCGGGCGGCACGCTGACCGGCCTGCGCGACCCCGCCCTGCACGAGGCGCTCGACCTCTGCCTGTCCTGCAAGGGCTGCGCCTCGGACTGCCCGACCGGGGTCGACATGGCGACCTACAAGTCCGAGGTGCTGCACCAGACCTACCGCGGCCGCACCCGCCCGCTCAGCCACTACACGCTGGGTCGGCTGCCCACCTGGCTCGCCCTGATCGGCCGGGTGCCCCCGCTGGCGCCCGTGCTGAACGCCGCGGGCCGCTTCGCGCCGACCGCGCGCCTGGCCACCGCCGCCGCCGGCGTCGACCACCGCCGCTCGCTGCCCACCGTGGCCGCCCGCGGCCTGCGTCGGACCGCGCGCGAGGCGCCGGGCGGCACCGGCACGCCGGACGTCTGGATCTGGGCGGACTCCTTCACCGACCAGCTCTCGCCGCACACCGGCCAGGCGGCCCTGGCCCTGCTGCGCGCCGCCGGCCTGCGGGCCGAGGTCATCCCCGAGCCGGCGTGCTGCGGGCTCACCTGGGTGACCACCGGCCAGCTCGACCAGGCCCGCAGGATCGTCGGCCGGACCGTGGCGACCCTCTCGGCGTACGTCGGCTCCGGCGTGCCCGTCGTGGGCCTCGAGCCGTCCTGCCTGGCGACCCTGCGCTCGGACGCCGAGGAGCTCGTGGACTCCCCGGAGGCCACCGTCGTCGCTGAGGGGGTCCGCACCCTCGCCGAGGTGCTGACCGACCTCGCCGACCAGGGCCGGCTGGCGCTGCCGGACCTGTCGGACGTCGAGGTGCTGGTGCAGCCGCACTGCCACCAGGCCTCGATCCTCGGCTTCGACGCCGACAAGGCGCTCCTCGAGCGCTGCGGCGCCGCGGTCACCGTCGTGGCCGGCTGCTGCGGGCTGGCCGGCAACTTCGGGATGGAGAAGGGGCACTACGAGACGTCGGTCGCCGTCGCCGAGACGCACCTGCTCCCGGCCGTCCGCGCACGGGGATCGAAGGTCGTGCTGGCCGACGGCGTCTCCTGCCGGGTCCAGCTCGACGACCTTGAGCAGCTGCGGGCGCTGCACCTGTCCGAGCTGCTGGCCTTCGGTGCCCCCGCGGACCAGTCCACGGCCCGTCCGTCGCTCCGCACCCGCCTGCGCGGGCGCCGCAGCAGCCGGGGCCGGCGGTGAACCCGCGCCACCGCCGCCTCGTCATCCCCCTGGCCCTGGTCGCGCTGCTGCTGGTGGTCGTGGTCTCGGCTGTGTCGGGCAGGTTCTGAGGTGGCCGAGCCGCTGGCGGGCGCCCTCGAGCGGGTCCGCGCCGACGTCCTCGACCCCGACACGCTCGTCCGCGCCGTGCTGTCCGGGCGCCGGCGGGGCCAGGAGCCGCCGTCGTGGCGTCGCGTCGAGCTGCGCTGGGTCGACCTGCGCGCCGGGCGCCGCCTGCAGGTGACCGCGTACGACGCCACGCAGGCCCACACCAGCAACCACGAGCCGGGGCGGGCCGCCGACGACGCCGTCGACGCGCTCCTCGCGCAGGGGTACGGGAACTGGCTGGTCGAGACGACGACCCAGACCTACCAGGGCCGGGCGACCAAGAAGCTCGAGGCGCTGGTCCGCACCGAGCGGCGCGAGACCCCGGTCGAGGTCGACCGCGGCCACGACCGCGACAAGGCGCGGCTGCTCGACGACGGCGACCCCGTCTTCGCCGCGCTGGGGATCACCGACGAGCGGGGCCGGGTCAAGCCGACCCGGGTCGCCAAGCACCGGCAGGTCGAGGAGTTCCTGCGGCTGCTCGAGACGACGGTCACCGACGCCCTCGACAAGGGCCACCTGCGCCGCCCGACCGTGGAGGACCCGCTGCGGGTGGTCGACCTCGGGTGCGGCAACGCGTACCTGACCTTTGCCGCGCTGCGCTACCTCGCCGGCGTGCGCGGCCTGCCCGTGGTCGTCACCGGGGTGGACGTCAAGGAGCAGTCCCGCGAGCACAACACCGCCGTGGCGGAGCGGCTGGCCGCCTCCGGCGCCTTCGGCGACGGCCGTGCGGAGTTCGTGGTCGGCAGCATCGAGGACGTCGCGCTCGCCCCCGCCCCGGAGGTGGTGCTCGCGCTGCACGCCTGCGACACCGCGACCGACGACGCCCTGGCCCGCGCCGCTGCCTGGCAGGCGCCCGTCGCGCTGGCCGCGCCGTGCTGCCACCACGACGTGGCCGCGCAGCTGCGCGCGGCGGCGACCCCCGCGCCGTACGCCGCCCTGACCCGGCACGGGATCCTCCGCGAGCGCTTCGCCGACACCCTCACCGACGCGCTGCGCGCCTCGCTGCTGCGCCTGGAGGGCTACCGCGTCGAGGTCGTGGAGTTCGTGGGCAGCGAGCACACGCCGCGCAACACGCTGCTGCGTGCCACCCGCACCGGTGCGCCGGTGGCGGGGGAGCAGCGCGAGGAGTACGACGAGCTGGTCAGGACGTGGGGCGTGCGCCCGCGGCTCGGGGAGCTGCTCGGGACGCCTGGTGCTTGAGCTCCGCCGCTACCTGGGGGTCGCCGTCGCGGTGCCCTTCCTGGTCGGCGGCGCGCTCGCGATCACGCCCGAGGTCGAGCGCAAGGTCGTGCTGACGTTCGCCGACCCGGCGATCGTCGAGTCGAGCGGGCTGGTCGCCCTCGACGGCGGCCGGGTCGTGACGACCAACGACTCCGGCGACGAGGGCCGGGTCTTCACCGTCGACGCCGACGGTCGGACCGTCGGGACCACGACGTGGGGCGAGGCCCGCGACGTCGAGGCGCTGGCCCCGCTGGAGGACGACGTCCTCGTCGGCGACATCGGCGACAACGGCGGCGTGCGCGACTCGGTGAGCATCCTGCGGGTGCCGGTCGGGCCGGGCGAGCAGGAGGTCGACGCCGCCTCCGCGGTCGAGCTGGTCTACCCCGACGGGCCCCGCGACGCCGAGACCCTGATGGTCGACCCCGTCTCCGGGCGGGTCCTGGTGGCGAGCAAGGTCGTGCTGGGCGGGGCGCTCTACGAGGTCCCGCCGGACGCCGTGCCGCCGTCGGTCGGGGCGCCGGCACCGGTCGAGCCGGTGCGGCTGCGCGAGCTCGGCGACGTCCGCGGCTTCGCCACCGACGGGGCGTTCTTCCCCGACGGCCGGCACCTCGTGGTGCGCGACTACGGCTCGGCCACCGTCTACTCCTGGCCCGACCTGCGCGACGTCGGCTCCTTCGACCTGCCCGAGCAGGAGCAGGGCGAGGGGATCGCGGTCGACGAGGTCGACGGCGAGTTCCAGGTGCTCGTCAGCAGCGAGGGCGCGGACAGCCAGGTGCTGCGCGCCCCGATGCCGCAGGCCCTCGCCGAGGCGGTCGCGCCACTGCCGGAGGGGTCGCCGGCGGCGCAGCCCGAGGACCCGGCCGTGGTCACCCCGCCGGGGGCGTACGACGCGCCGGTCGCCACCGACGCGCTCGACCGCGGCCCGGGCGTCGGCCCCTGGCTGGTCGGCGGGGTGTTCCTGGTCGGCGTGCTCGTCGTGCTGCTCCGCTCGCTCAGGCCGCGCTGACGGGGCGTAACGCGCGGTGGGCGGGCTGGTGGCGCCCGGCCCGCGCTGTAACGCTGTGTTACTTCCTCTGGTGCACCGTCGTGGCGCTGCACCAGATGAAGTAACACAGCGTTACAGCCGGCTGGCGCGGCGGGTGCGTGCCACGCTGAGGCTGACCCGCGCCGCGCAGCAGTGATCGCGGCGCGTCGCGACGACGAGGGGACCGGCATGGAGATCACGGTGGTCGAGGGCGACCTGACGCAGCAGCACGTCGACGCGGTCGTCAACGCCGCCAACCGGCACCTGCGCGGCGGCGGCGGGGTGGACGGGGCGATCCACCGCGCTGGGGGACCGGCCGTGCTGGAGGACTGCGTACGTCGCTTCCCGCACGGCCTGGCCACCGGCGACGCCGGCTGGACGACGGCGGGCGACCTGCCGGCCCGCTGGGTCGTCCACGTCGTCGGGCCCGACCACCGCGCAGGCGAGACCGACCGGGCCCTGCTGCTGTCCTGCTACACACGGGCGGTCGAGGTGGCCGACGAGGTCGGTGCCCGCACCCTCGCCTTCCCGCTGGTCTCGGCCGGGGTCTACGGCTGGCCGCGCGAGGACGCGGCGGCCGCGGCCGTCGAGGCGCTGCGCTCGGTGGCGGCGACGACCGGCGTCACCGAGGCGCGGCTGGTGGCGTACGACGCCGCGGCCGCGGCGCTGCTGCGGGACGCCCTGGGCGACGCACCCGGGGATGCAGCAGGGGACTAGACCGGCTGCTGCTCGTCGGCGGCGTCCTGCTCGCGCTCCTCGCCGCGGCGGCGCAGCCGCTGCGCCCCCGGCAGCCCCTCGACGATCTGCCCGACGCTGTCGAAGCGCTCGGTGAGCTGGTCGAGCTCGGGGGTGAGGTCGGCCATCCCGCGCAGCGCGGGGAGCACCAGGTCGAGCAGGTCCGGGACCAGCTCGAGCAGGTGGGCGACGGCGTCGACGTGCTGGGCGCCGAGCACGTCGGCGGCGTGGCCGGCGGTGGTCCCGGCCCGCTCCAGCGTCGCGCGGTGCTCCGCGAGCGCGCCGACGGCGCGCCGCAGCTCGGCCGTGCCCAGGTCGACCGCCTCGGCCGCCTGGAGGCTGGTCGCGTCGACCCGGTCGACGACCGCCTGGGCGTGGGCGTTGGTGGCGGCGACGTCGTCGATGAGCCTCTCGACCCGCTCCAGGGCCTCGTCGACGCGACCCACGATCCGCCAGGCGGACCCGACCAGGTCGGCCGCGGCCTGGGCCGGTCGGGTGGCGGCGCCGAGCACGGCGTTGATCGGGCTCATCGGGTCTCCTCCGCCCGACGCCTCGTCGCGCCGGACCCACCACCCTGCGTGCCGCGCGCGTGGCAGGGCACACCTCCGGGGGTAATCGGCCCCGGACGACGTCTACAGCTGCGCGACCACGTGGTCGACGCACCGGGTCAGCGCGAGCACGTCCTCGGGGTCGACGGCGGGGAACATCGCCACGCGCAGCTGGTTGCGGCCGAGCTTGCGGTACGGCTCGGTGTCCACCACGCCGTGGGCACGCAGCACGGCCGAGACCCGGGCCGCGTCGATCGAGGCGTCCAGGTCGACCGTGCCGACCACCAGGGAGCGGTGGGCGGGTTCGGCGACGAACGGGGTGGCGTACGACGAGGCCTCCGCCCAGCCGTACAGCGCGGACGACGACCGCGTCGTCCGCTCGACCGTCGCCGGCAGGCCGCCGAGGCCGAGCATCCACTCGAGCTGCTCGGCCATCAGGAACAGCGTGGCGACGGCCGGGGTGTTGTAGGTCTGCTGCTTGGCCGACTGCTCGACCGCGATCGCCAGGTCGAGCGAGGCGGGCACGTGCCGGCCGGCGGCGGCGATCTCGGCGGTCCTGGCCAGCGCCACCGGCGACATCAGCGCGAACCACAGCCCGCCGTCGGAGGCGAAGCCCTTCTGCGGGGCGAAGTAGTAGACGTCGCACTCGGCCACGTCGACCGGCAGGCCGCCGGCGCCGGAGGTCGCGTCGACCAGCACCAGGGCGTCCTCCGCGCGCGTGCCGACCGGGCGCACCACCGGTGCCATCGCCCCGGTGGACGTCTCGTTGTGCGCCCAGGCGTAGGCGTCGAGGACGTCGGCGGGGCGGGGGCCGACGACCGTGCCGGGCTCGCCGCGCACGACGTCGGGCTCGCCGAGCCACGGCGCCGCCGCGACGGCCTCGGCGAACTTGGCCGTGAACTCGCCGTAGACCAGGTGCTGGCTGCGCTCGCGGACCAGGCCGTAGGACGCGACGTCCCAGAACGTCGTCGACCCGCCGTTGCCCAGCACCACCTGCCAGCCGTCGGGCAGCGAGAACAGCGAGGCGAGCTGCTCCTGCACCCGGCCGACGAGACCGCGCACGGGCGCCTGCCGGTGCGAGGTGCCGACCAGCGAGGTGCCGGTCGCGGCGAGCGCCTCGAGGTGCGAGACCTGGACCTTGGAGGGGCCGGACCCGAACCGGCCGTCGGCGGGCAGCAGGTCGGCGGGGATGCGGGGGCCGTCGGTCACGCCTCCTAGTCTGGCACCGTGCCGCCCCTGCCCGATCCTGCGCCCGTGCTCCGCCTCGTCCGGGTCGGCTACGGCCACCCCGACGCCGTCCGGCTCGTCGAGGAGGTCCAGCAGGAGTACGTCGTCCGCTACGGCTCGCCCGACGTCACCCCGCTCGACCCGCTGATGTTCGAGCCGCCCACCGGCAGCTTCTTCGTGGGCTACCGCGACGCCCCCGACGGGACCAGCGAGGCGGTCGCCACCGGCGCCTGGCGCCGGGTCGACCTGCCGGTCCTCGGGGTCTCGCGCACCGCCGAGCTGAAGCGGATGTACGTCTCCCCGCGCGCCCAGCGCGCCGGCCACGCCCGGACGGTCCTGGCCGCGCTCGAGGCCGACGCGGCGGCGTACGGCGCGGAGGCGATGGTGCTCGAGACGGGGGTGCGGCAGCCGGAGGCGATCGCGCTCTACCGCTCCGCCGGCTACGTCGCGGTGCCCGACTTCGGGCACTACGCCGGCGAGGCGCTCTCGCGCTGCTACGGCAGGCTGCTGGACCCCGCGCTCGCCGCCGCGGCACCCCCGGACGCCCGGACCGCCTGAGCGGACCGCCTGACAGGACGTCCGGGGCGTGCCTACCCTGCCCGGGTGCCCCCCACCGCCCTCCGCCGGCTCTCGCTGCTCCTCGGCGCCCTGCTGACCGCCTCCCTGCTCGCCGTCGGCCCGGGCGCGCCCGCCCAGGCCGCGCCGATCGAGGACTACGCCTCGTACGTCGGTGGGACGACGTGCAAGCCGAAGCCCAAGCCGGGCGCGGTCGCGCTGGGTCGCTGGATGGTCGACACGTTCGGCGGCGGGTTCGGCGGCGTCGGCCGGGCGTGCTCGCCGAGCACCTCCGAGCACGAGGAGGGCCGGGCCTTCGACTGGACGCTGGACGCGGCGAGGAAGGCCGACCGGCAGCGTGCCTCGCGGTTCCTGCGCCGGGTCCTCGCCACCGACGACGCCGGCAACGAGCACGCGCTGGCCCGCCGGATGGGCATCATGTACGTCATCTGGAACGACCGGATCTGGCGGTCGTACAGCGACGAGTTCAGCCCCGGTCGCTACCTGTCCGGCAGCTGCCCGTCCAGGAAGCGCTGCTCCAAGACCCTGCGCCACCGCGACCACGTGCACGTCTCGCTCAGCCGGGCCGGCGGGCGCGGGGCCACCAGCTGGTACGACGGCCGACTCGACTGAGCCCTCGGCGCCGCGAACGACCCGGGTGGTGCGAGCGCCGCGACCGGTCCGGTAGACACGACCGATGAGCACCCCTGCCCGCTCGACCGACGAGCTGCGCGCCCTCACCCGCGCCGACCTGATGGACCTCGCCCGCGACCAGCAGCTGCCGGGGCGGTCCTCGATGGCGAAGGACGAGCTGGTCGAGGCCCTGGCCACCTCCGGCAGCGACGCGGCCTCGGACGAGAACGTCGGCGCCCAGGCCCGCGTACCCCACGGCTCCCGGGTGGACGCCTTCCGGGCGCTGGCCGAGCAGCGCGCCCGCGGCGAGGTCCGGTTCATGCCCCGCCAGCTCTCCGGCCACGACCGGCGCCTGCACGTGCGCCAGACCGTCCGTGAGGACCACGAGACCCGGATCGCGCACCGCAGCCAGGACGCGGAGGCGAAGTTCGAGAAGCTGGCCGACTCGCTGTACTCCTTCTTCCGCGGCACCTGCCTGCTGTTCTACCGCGACATCGCCGGCGAGGACGCCTGGATGCCGACCGTGCTGACCCTGGGCGACGTGCACCCGGAGAACTTCGGCGTGATGCCGAGCGCCGACGACGTCCCGATCTTCGGGGTCAACGACTTCGACGAGGCCTACTACGCCCCGTTCACCTGGGACCTCAAGCGCGGGGCGGTGGGCTTCGTCATCGCGGCCGGGACCGAGGGCGGGATGGACGCCGCCAAGCAGCTGCGGATCGCGGAGTGCTTCGTGCGCGGCTACGTCGGCGCCATGCGGAGCTACGCCTCCGAGGCCACCGAGCAGCAGGGCCAGATGCGCGAGGACAACGCCCCCAAGCTGATCCGGCGCCTGATCAAGGGCGCGCACGAGGACCGCGACGCGTGGCTGGCCCGCAAGTACCACGACGAGTACCGCCGGGGCTTCCGCGCCGACGACGAGCACGTGCCGGTGACCAGCAGGGTCGAGGAGTTCCAGGCGGCGCTGGACCGCTTCGTGCGCGACAACGACGTCGAGGTCCCGGCCCGCGCCGGTGGGATGCGGGTCAAGGACGTGTGCGAGCGGCTCGGGCAGGGCACCGCCTCGCTCGGCCTGCCCCGCTACTACCTGATGGTCGAGGGGCCCGCCGCCGACGGCACCGACGACGTGATCATCGAGTTCAAGCAGGCCCGGCGCTCCGCCCTGGCCGGGCTCGCGCCGCCCTCGGAGTTCCAGGTGGACGGCACCGCCGAGCGGATCACCCACGCCCAGGGCGTCCACCTCGTACGGGGGGACCGGTTCTACGGCGCGGTGGAGATCGACGGGCTGTCCTTCATGGTGCGCGAGCGGGCGCCGTACAAGGACGAGGTCGAGCTCGACGAGCTGTCACCCAAGCAGTGGCGCACCTACGCCCGGATCTGCGGGGAGTCGCTGGCGCAGTCGCACGCGCTGTCGGACGAGGCCGGCCTGGTCGACCACGACATCGAGCCCGACGTGCTGGCCGCGATCGGTCCGGAGGACCTCTTCGTCACCGACCTGGTGGCCTTCGCGGCCGAGGCCGCCGACCGGGTGCGTGCGGACCACGCGTACTTCCGCGCCGACCACGCGCTCGGCGCCTTCCGGTGGGTGGACCAGGTCTTCCGCTGACCGTCAGGTCCGCCGGGGGCCCGGGCGCGGCGCGTCGAGGTCGAGGGTCACGACGCCGTGCTCCCAGCCCGGGATCGCCCGCTTCTCCTCGTCCACCCGGATCCTGCGCTCGGTGAGGCCGAGCTTCCGCAGCACGCCGCGCGACCCGGTGTTGACCGTCATGGTCTCGGCCCACACCCGGTCGAGCCCGGCCGTGCCGAAGGCGTGCGCCAGCAGCGCCCGGCCACCCTCGGTGGCGAGGCCGTGTCCCCACGCCGTGCGTCGGAGGCGGTAGCCGAGCTCGGCGGAGCCACGGTCGGTCCCGTCCGGGATGAGGCACCACCACCCGAGCCACCGGGTCGGGTCGGTGCGCGACCATCCGACCCAGAAACCGAGACCACGGGCGTCGGCGTCGGGCCGGGTGCGCCGCGGCATGAAGGTACCGACGACCTCATCCCGGGCGAGCGCACGACCGTGGACGAGCCGGAGCACCTCCGGATCGGCGTCGAGCTCGACCAGGAGGTCGGTGTGCGCGGCCGTCAACGGCTCGAGGCGCATCCGCTCGGTGGTGAGGACGGGTCTGCTCATGGTGGAGGGAGGAGGTCGTGGGTCGGAGGACGCGCCAGGGCGCGTCCTCCGACCCACGACCTGGGGCTCACTCGCCCCAGGCGCTCTTCCAGCCCTCGATGTCGCTGGCGCTGCGCTCGCCCGGGCCGGTGTAGACGGCCGAGGGGCGGATCAGGCGCCCGGTGCGCTTCTGCTCCAGGATGTGCGCCGACCAGCCGCCGGTGCGCGCGCAGGTGAACATCGAGGTGAACATGTGCGGCGGGACCTCGGCGAAGTCGAGGACGATCGCGGCCCAGAACTCGACGTTGGTCTCGAGCACGCGGTCGGGGCGGCGCTCCTTGAGCTCCTTCAGCGCGGCCTTCTCGAGGGCCTCGGCGACCTCGTAGCGGGGCGCGTTCAGCTCCTTGGCGGTGCGGCGCAGCACGCGGGCGCGGGGGTCCTCGGCGCGGTAGACGCGGTGGCCGAAGCCCATC
Organism: Nocardioides aquaticus; assembly: GCF_018459925.1. NCBI lineage: Bacteria > Bacillati > Actinomycetota > Actinomycetes > Propionibacteriales > Nocardioidaceae > Nocardioides > Nocardioides aquaticus. The sequence continues at coordinate 4,125,939 of NZ_CP075371.1, read as the reverse complement.
AGGCGGTCGCCGCGGTCCAGCAGGCCCTTGACGTAGCCCTCGGCGTCGCCGGACTCCTCGACGTCGCCGATCATGCCGAGCACGCGCGAGGGCGCACCGCCGTGCAGCGGGCCGCTCATCGCGCCGATGGCGCCGGAGAAGGCGGCGCCCACGTCGGCGCCGGTGGAGGTGATCACGCGGGCGGTGAAGGTGGAGGCGTTCATGCCGTGCTCGGCCGCGCTGCTCCAGTAGGCGTCGATCGCCTTGACGTGCTTGGGGTCGGCCTCGCCCTTCCAGCGGATCAGGAACTTCTCCGCGAGGGTGCCGCCCTGGTCGACCTCGGACTGCGGGACGACGGCGTTGTTCAGCCCGCGTGCGGACTGCGCGGCGTAGGACAGCACCATGACCGCGACCCGGGAGAGGTCCGCGCGGGCCTGCTCGTCGGAGATGTCGTAGGTCTGGCGGAAGCCGAAGGCCGGGGCGAGCATCGCGATCGCGGCCTGGACGTCGACGCGCACGTCGCCGGTGTGGACCGGGATGTTGTAGGCCTCCGCGGGCGGCAGGCCCGGGTCGTACGAGCCGTCGATGAGCAGGCCCCAGACGTTCTCGAACGGCACCCGGCCGACGATCTCCTCGATGTCGACGCCGCGGTAGCGCAGCGCCGAGCCCTCCTTGTCGGGCTCCGCGATCTCCGACTCGAAGGCGACGACGCCCTCGAGTCCGTGGTGTACCTCAACCATGCGTGACGACTCCTTCGTCGGGACCTTCGTCGTGGATCTGCTCTGGCTCGGCATTGTGCCGCACCGCGCCGGGTGGCCGTGGGCGCCCCGTCGCGCCGTAGCCTCGAGGCATGAGCCGAGACCTCTCCTCCGCCCGCGAGGAGTACGCCCGCGGCGGCCTCGACGAGGCCGACCTGGCCGCCGACCCGGTCACGATGTTCGAGCGGTGGTACGACCAGGCGGTGGACCAGGGCGTGCACGAGCCGAACGCGATGGTGCTCTCGACCGCCGGCGCGCACGGGCGGCCCTCGTCGCGGATCGTGCTGCTCAAGGGGGTCTCGGAGCGCGGGTTCGTCTTCTTCACCAACCTCGCCTCCCGCAAGGGCGGCGAGCTGGCCGACGTCCCGTGGGCCGCGCTGCTCTTCCCCTGGCACGCCCTGGAGCGCCAGGTCCGCGTCGAGGGCCCGGCCGAGCCGTTGCCGCGCGAGGAGGTCGAGGCGTACTTCGCCTCCCGCCCCCGCGGCTCGCGGATCGGGGCCTGGGCCTCGCGGCAGTCGAGCACGGTCGCCGACCGCGCCGCGCTCGAGGCGTCGTACGCCGCCGCGGACGACCGCTTCGGCGAGGACGTGCCGGTCCCCGACGACTGGGGCGGCTACGTCGTGCGGCCGGAGGTCGTGGAGTTCTGGCAGGGCCGGCCGAGCCGGCTGCACGACCGGCTGGTCTACGAGCGCGACCCCCAGGAGCAGGACTGGCGGACCTGCCGGCTCGCCCCCTGACCCCGGCCGGCGGGACCTCTCAGTCGCGCCCGGGCGCCTTCGTGGGCCGGTCGATCCTGACGACCTCGTTGGGCAGGCCCCACTCGTTGCGGCCCAGCCGCGAGAGCGGCTCCATCAGCTCGAACTCCGGGTGGCCGTCCTGCATGACGGCGTCGTCGACGTGGATGCCGACGACCCGACCGAGGATCAGCCACGAGTTGCCGAGCTCCTGGACCGAGTGCAGCGTGCACTCCAGCGAGGCCGGCGACGCCGCGACGCGGGGGACCGACACGTTCGTGCTCGGCGCCATCTCCAGGCCCTCCGCCTCGGCCTCGTCGACGTCGGGGTCGTAGGGCGCGCTGGTGCCGTTGATCCGCTCCAGCAGCGGCCGGTTGGCCAGGCTGATCACCATCTCGCCGGTCTCCTGCACGTTGCGCAGCGTGTCCTTCGCGCCGACCGAGGTGATCGAGACCAGCGGCGGGTCGACGCAGGCCACGGTGAAGAACGAGTGCGGGGCCAGGTTGCCGACCCCGGCCGCCGACCGGGTCGAGACCCAGGCGATCGGGCGGGGGACCACGATGCTGTTCAGCAGCGGGTAGGTGTTGACGTCCGGGTCGGCGGGGTCGAGGTGCATGAGCCTCATCCTGCCCGGGCGGTGCGGGTGGGGTGGGTGTCGGCCTACGGTCGGGGGATGAGCACCGACCGCCAGCAGCCCCCGTACCGCGCCGACCACGTCGGGAGCCTGCTGCGCCCACCCGCGCTGGTCGACGCCCGCGCCCGGCACGCCGCCGGCACGCTCGACGACGCCGGCCTGCGCGCCGCGGAGGACACCGCCATCCGCGAGGTGGTCGCGCTCCAGCGCGACGCCGGTCTGCAGACCGTCACCGACGGCGAGCTGCGCCGTACGTCGTGGCACATGGACTTCCTCTACCAGCTCGAGGGCGTCTCGCCGACCGAGGAGACGATGGCGGTGCACTTCCGCAACGCCGACGGCGACCTCGACTTCTCCTCCGCCGCGCTGTCGGTGCACGACCGGGTGCGCCTGGGGGAGCCCATCTTCACCGAGGCGTACACCTTCCTGCGTGACACCGCGGCCGAGATCGCGCCGGGGATGACGCCGAAGCTGACCATCCCCTCGCCCAACATGGTCCACTACCGCGGCGGCCGGGCGGCGATCGACGACGGCGTCTACCCCGACCTCGACGCGTTCTGGGACGACCTCGCCGGGGCGTACGCCGAGGAGGTCCGCGCCGTGGCGGGCCTGGGCTGCACCTACCTCCAGCTCGACGACACGTCGCTGGCCTACCTCAACGACCCGGCGCAGCGCGAGCAGCTGCGCGCCCAGGGCGGCGACCCCGAGCACCAGCACGAGCGGTACGTCCGCACGATCAACGACGCGATCGCCGGCCGCCCGGAGGGCCTGCACGTGACCACCCACCTGTGCCGCGGCAACTACCGCTCGTCGTGGGCGGCCGAGGGTGGCTACGACTTCGTCGCCGAGGCCGTCTTCGGCGGGCTCGAGGTCGACGGCTTCTTCCTGGAGTACGACGACGAGCGCTCGGGCGGCTTCGAGCCGCTGCGGCACGTGCCGGCCGGCAAGCAGGTCGTGCTCGGGCTGGTCACCACCAAGCACGGTCGGCTGGAGGACAAGGACGTCCTCAAGCGCCGGATCGACGAGGCCGCCAAGCACGTGCCGCTCGAGCAGCTCTGCCTGTCGCCGCAGTGCGGCTTCTCCTCCACCGTCGAGGGCAACGCCCTGACGATCGAGGAGGAGGCCGCCAAGCTGCGGCTGCTCGTCGAGGTCGCCGACGAGGTCTGGGGCTGACCGGAACCGTCACCTCGAGGCGCCGCAAGCGTCATCTCGGCTGTCCGCGAGCGTCATCTCGGCTCAGCCGGTGTTGCGCAGGCCGGCCGCGATCCCGTTGATGGTCAGCAGCAGCGCCCGCTGCAGGTCCGGGTGGCGCTCGTCCTCGCCGGCCGCGCGCACCCGGCCGAGCAGCGAGACCTGGAGGGCGTGCAGCGGCGCGAGGTAGGCGTCGCGGGTCTCCAGGGTGCGCCGCAGCGTCGGGGACCCCGCGAGCAGCGAGTCCTGCCCGGTCACCCACAGCACCTGCTCGACGGCCCGCTCGTGCTCGGCGCGCACCTGGTCGAACAGCCCCGCGGCGTCCTCGGGCACCAGGGAGCGGACGTAGCGCGCGGCGATGTCGAGGTCGGTCTTGGCCAGCGTCATCTGCACGTTCGACACGAAGGTGCGGAAGAACGCCCACGAGCCGTACATCTCGCGCAGCGTCTCCCCGCGCCCGTCCTCGCGCGCGGCCGCCAGGCCCGAGCCCACGCCGTACCAGCCGGGCAGGATCATCCGCGACTGCGTCCAGCCGAAGACCCACGGGATCGCGCGGAGGTCGTCGAGGCCGCCGGCCCCGCCGGGGCGCTTGGCCGGGCGGGAGCCGATGTTCATCCCGCCGAGCTCGTCGACCGGGGTGGCCGAGACGAAGAACGGCACCAGGCCGGGGTCGCGCACGAGGCCGCGGTACGCCTCCTGGCCGGCCGAGGCGACCCGGGCCATGGTGGTGTTCCAGCCGTCGAGCACGTCGGGCGGCAGCAGCGAGGTGCGGTGCAGCACCGAGGCCTCCAGGACGGCTGCGAGCGCCTGCTCGAGGTTCTCCCGGCCGAGCTGGGGCAGGGTGTACTTGTCGCTGATCACCTCGCCCTGCTCGGTGATCTTGATCGGCCCGTCGAGGCTGCCGTAGGGCTGGGACAGGATCGCCTCCCCGGTGGGGCCGCCGCCGCGCCCGACGGAGCCGCCGCGGCCGTGGAAGAGCCGCATCACGACGCCGTGCCGGCGCCCGACGTCGCGCAGCGCGCGCTGGGCGCGGTGGATCTGCCACTGCGAGGCCGCGATCCCGGCGTCCTTGGAGGAGTCGGAGTAGCCGAGCATGATCTCCTGCACGTCGCCGCGGGCGGCGACCACGCGGCGGTACGCCGGGTCGCCCAGCAGGGCCTCGAGCAGCGGCTCCGCGGCCTCCAGCTCCGCGACGGTCTCGAACAGCGGCGCGAACCCGATCCGGGCGGTGGCCGGGGTGTCCTCGGTGCCGGGGTCGACCAGGCCGGCCTCCCGGGCCAGCACGACCACGGCCAGCAGGTCGTCGACGTCGTGGGTCATCGAGACGATGTAGGTCTCCACGACGTCGGGCCCGAAGGTGTCCAGCGCCTCACGGATCGCGTCCATCAGCGACAGGGAGGCGGCCACCGGGCTGTCCGGGTCCTCGCGCAGGCCGGGGGTGCAGGCGCCGGTCAGCGGGCGCCGGCTCGCCAGCTCCGCCGAGAGCAGCCGGATCCGCGCCGGGCGGTCGAGGGAGCCGTACGGCTCGGGGTGCTCGCCGAGGCGGTCGACGAGCACCTCGAGCGCGGCGTGGTGCTTCTCGCTGTGCTCGCGGACGTCGAGGGTGGCCAGGCCGAGCCCGATCGCGGTCGCGGTGCGGAGCAGGCGGAGCACGCCGCCGTCGGCGGTGAGGTGGTCGCCGTCGGCCAGCATCGAGTCGCGCACCAGGGCGAGGTCGGTGAGCAGCCCGTCGAGGGTCAGGTAGTCGCGGCCGGGCTCGTGCGCGCGGCCCTCGGCGAGCCGGTCGCGGGTGCGGAGCAGGCGCACCCGGGCGAAGCTGAGCTTGAGCCGGTACGGCTCCTCGGCGTTCAGCCGGCGGATCGTGGAGTAGGTGATCGGCAGCGCCTCGGCGTCGGCCTCCAGGCTGGCGGCGAGCCCGTCGCTCGGGGTGACCACCCGGGTCGAGGACGACACCTCGCCCAGCAGCTCCTCCACACCGCGGACCAGCTCGCGCAGGCCCACGTCGTGCTGCAGGCCGAGCACGTCGAGGGTCACCTGCGGGGTGACGTTGGGGTTGCCGTCGCGGTCGCCACCGGCCCAGGTGCCGAAGCGCAGCGGACGCGCGGTCGCGGGCAGCACGACGTCGATGCCGGCCAGGCAGCGGTCCAGCTCCTCGAGCAGGCCCGGCACGACCTCGGCGGCCAACGACTGGAGGTAGTAGAGCAGCGTGCGGGCCTCGTCGGCCGGCTCCGGCTTCTCGACCCGCAGCTCGTCGGTCTGCCAGAGCAGGTCGACCAGCTCGGCCAGCCGGCGCTCGCTGCGCGCGCGGTCGGCCGGGCGGCCACGGGGGTCCTCGGCGACGTAGGTCTCCTCGGCGATCTTCTGCAGCAGCACCAGCACCGAGCGTCGGCTGGCCTCGGTGGGGTGGGCGGTGAAGACCGGGCGGTACTCCAGGCGTCCGAGCACGTCGACGACCAGGTCCCGGTCGATGCTGCCGTCCTCGAGCGCCGCGCCGATCCGGCCGACGGCGTCGGCCAGCGGGCCGGACTCGCGCGAGGTCAGCTCCTGCCAGCGGTGCAGCTGCTCGGTGACGTTGACCAGCTGGAAGTACGCCGTGAACGCCCGCGCCAGCACGATCGCGGTCGCGTCGTCGGTGGCGTCGAGCAGCTCGTGCAGGGCGCCGTCGTCGGGCTCACGGCTCAGCGCGCGGACCTGCTCGACGAGGGCGAGCAGCTCGGGACCCTCGTGCCGGGTCAGCGCCTCCCCGAGCAGCCGCCCGAGCTGGCGTACCGAGGACCGCAGGGCGGCGTGGTGCTCGTCGGAGGACACGCCCCCGGCGAACGTCGCGACGTCGGGGTCGCGGCGGTCGGCGGCGATCATCTGCTCGGTGCTGAGCGGCGCCCGGCCGGGGGTCGTGGAGCTGGTCATGGGGGCAGTGTGGCGTGCAGAGGTGACATCGGTGTTGCGCGTCCACGGGTGCGTCCGCCGGGCGTGCAGGCCGGCCGTCCACAGGTCGGCGGGAAACCCCTTGAACGACGGGCGGGGCCGATCTACGGTGATCGGACACGGGAAAGGAGGTGGTCCGGAGAATGCATTCTTCTAGGACGCGTGAGGTGGCTGCCCGCTAGCAGCCCAGCACCACCCGTCGGTCCAGTGACCGACCGGCTGCTGGCGAATCCACAGCAGTCACCCGGCCCGCAGGTGCCCCGGTCAGCAGTTCACGTCCACCGGGGGCGGTCGCACCGGTCCCTCCTCGGGACCCGGAGCGCCACACCTGCGGGCTGCGTGCATTTCGGGGGTGGCGCCCGCGGGACGTCATCCGTCGCGCCGCCCGGCCCGGGCCCGGGTCGTATGACGTCCGGCTCCCCACCTACGTGACGTCATACGTGGCGCCGCTCGGCCACGGTCCGGGTCGTATGACGTCCGGCGATCGCCGTGGGACTCGTCAGACGCGGGAGACGAAGATGTGGTCGGCGGCCTCGGGGACGATCTCGGCGGTCTCTCCGCCGGAGCCGATCAGCACGCCGGCACCGGTCGAGATCACGGTGACGGTCTTGTCGGGGGTCGCGCCGGCGCGGCGCAGCGCGCTCATCAGGTGCTCGTCCTTCTGCATCTCCTCGGAGATCCGGCGCACCAGCACCCGGCCCTCCTCGGCCCCGGCGACCGACGAGAGCGACTCGACGCCGGTCATGAACTCCTCGACCACGTGGTTCTGGCCGAGCTCGTCGAGCCCGGGGATCGGGTTGCCGTACGGCGACTCGGTCGGGTTCTCCAGCAGCGTCAGCAGGCGCCGCTCGACGGTCTCGGACATGACGTGCTCCCAGCGGCATGCCTCCTCGTGGACCAGCTCCCAGTCCAGGCCGATCACGTCGACCAGCAGCCGCTCGGCGAGCCGGTGCTTGCGCATCACGCGGGTGGCCAGGCGGCGGCCGTCCTCGGTCAGCTCCAGGTGCCGGTCGCCCTCGACGGTGAGCAGGCCGTCGCGCTCCATCCGGGCCACGGTCTGGGAGACGGTCGGACCCGACTGGTGGAGGCGCTCGGCGATCCGCGCCCGCAGGGGCACGATGCCCTCCTCGTCGAGCTCGTAGATGGTCCGCAGATACATCTCGGTGGTGTCGATGAGGTCGCTCACGACCCCATTGTGACCCATCGAGGGGAGGGCGCCGCTCGGGTGAGGAGGGCGGTCCCCGGCCGGTGGCACAGTGAGGGACCGATGACAGCCGTGATGTGGTTCCGACGCGACCTCCGCCTGGCCGACAACCCCGCCCTGGTCGCGGCCGCCGACGACGGCGAGGTGCTGCCGCTGTTCGTCCTCGACCCGCACCTGTGGGACCCCGCCGGCCCGTCGCGCCGGGCCTACCTCGCGGCGTCGCTGCGTGCGCTCGACGCGAGCCTGCGCCAGCGGCGCACCCGGCTCTCGGTGCTGCGTGGGGACCCGGTGCGCCGGGTGGTGCTGGCCGCGAAGGCGGTGGGCGCGGGGACCGTGCACGTCGCCGAGGACTTCGCGCCGTACGGCCGGGCGCGCGACGAGGCGGTCGAGCAGGCGCTGGGCGAGGCCGGGATCGAGCTGGTGCGCACGGGGTCGCCGTACGCGGTGTCCCCGGGACGCGTCGTCAACGGCAGCGGCTCGGCCTACAAGGTGTTCACCCCGTTCTCCCGCGCCTGGAACGACCACGGCTGGCGGGCCGCGATCGAGGCCCCCACGGGGGTCTCGTGGCGCGAGCTGGGCGAGGACGAGGCCGGGGGGACCACCGGGATCCCCGACGTGGAGGTCCCCGACGGCCTCGAGCTGCCCGAGGCCGGGGAGAAGGCGGCGCTCGAGACGTGGGAGACGTTCCTGGACAGGATCCAGGACTACGACACCGACCGCGACAAGCCCGGCGTCGAGGGCACCTCGCGGATGTCACGCCACCTCAAGTACGGCGAGGTGCACCCGCGCACGCTGCTGACCGAGCTCGCCGGGCGCAGCGGCAAGGGCGTGCAGACCTACCGCACCGAGCTGGCCTGGCGCGAGTTCTATGCCGACGTGCTGTTCCAGCGACCCGACTCGGCGCGCGAGTACTACCGCCCGGAGTACGCCCGGATGCCGTACGACGAGCCCGGCGACCAGCTCCTGGCCTGGCAGGAGGGCCGCACCGGCTTCCCGGTCGTCGACGCCGGGATGCGCCAGCTGCGAGCGACCGGGTGGATGCACAACCGGGTCCGGATGATCGTGGGCAGCTTCCTGGTCAAGGACCTCCACCTGGAGTGGCAGCACGGTGCCCGGCACTTCCTGCACTGGCTGGTCGACGGCGACCTGGCCTCCAACAACCACGGCTGGCAGTGGGTGGCCGGCAGCGGCACCGACGCCTCCCCGTTCTTCCGGGTGTTCAACCCCACCACCCAGGGCCGCAAGTTCGACCCGGACGGCGCCTACCTGCGCCGCTGGGTCGAGGAGCTGGCCGACCCCGACCAGGTGCCCGACCCGCACGAGCCGGACGACGACACCCGCGACCTCGTCGGCTACCCGCGCCCGATGGTCGACCACAAGGAGGAGCGGCGCGAGGCCCTGGACCGCTACGAGCAGGTCAAGAAGTAGCACCGCCCGCCGGCGTCGGTAGGCTGCCTCCCATGAGTTCTTTGAACGATCCAATCGCCGCGACGACGGGCCGTTGGTGGGAGCACGCCGTGGTCTACCAGGTCTACCCGCGCAGCTTCGCCGACGCGGACGGCGACGGCGTCGGTGACCTGGCCGGGGTGACCGACCGGCTGCCGTACCTGCGCGACCTCGGCGTGGACGCCGTCTGGCTCTCGCCGTTCTACCGCTCCCCGCAGCACGACCACGGCTACGACGTGGCCGACTACCACGACGTCGACCCGCTCTTCGGCGAGCTCGCCGACGCCGACGCGATGCTCGCGCGCGCCCACGAGCTGGGCCTCAAGGTGATCGTCGACCTGGTGCCGAACCACACCTCGGACGAGCACCGGTGGTTCCAGGCCGCGCTGGCCGCCGCCCCCGGGAGCCCCGAGCGCGCCCGCTACCTGTTCCGCGAGGGCCGCGGGCCCGGCGGCGACGAGCCGCCGAACAACTGGGCGTCGGTCTTCGGCGGCGCCGCCTGGACCCGCGTCGAGGAGGCCGACGGCACCCCCGGCCAGTGGTACCTCCACCTCTTCGACTCCACCCAGCCCGACCTGGACTGGCGCAACCCCGAGGTCGGCGACATGTTCGTCGAGGTGCTCCGGTTCTGGCTCGACCGCGGCGTCGACGGGTTCCGCGTCGACGTGGCGCACGGCCTGGTCAAGGAGGAGTCCCTGCGCGACCAGGAGCTGGCCGAGGGCGAGCTGCCCGACAGCGAGTCGGTGAACTCCGCCGCGACGGCGTCCATGGTCGAGCGGACGCTGCGCGACGAGCCGATGTGGGACCAGCCGGAGGTGCACGACGTCTACCGCCGCTGGCACGACGTGCTGGCGGAGTACGACGGCGACCGGATGACGGTGGCCGAGGCGTGGACGCAGACCCCGGGCTCGATGGCCGACTTCGTGCGGCCCGACGAGATGAGCCAGGCCTTCAACTTCGCCTTCCTGCTCGCGCCCTGGGACGCGGCGGCCTTCGCCGAGGTCGTCACCGGTTCCACGGAGGCCGTCGGCCGCGTCGGCGCCCTGCCGACCTGGGTGCTGAGCAACCACGACGTGGTCCGCCACGTCACGCGGTACGGCGGAGGAGCGCTGGGCCTGGACCGGGCGCGCGCCGCGACGCTGGCGATGCTGGCGCTGCCCGGCTCGGCGTACCTCTACCAGGGCGAGGAGCTCGGCCTGGAGCAGGTCGAGGTCGCCCCGGAGCACCGGCAGGACCCGTCCTGGTTCCGCACCGGCGAGGTCGGCCGGGACGGCTGCCGGGTGCCGGTGCCGTGGTCGGGGACGGCCCCGCCGTACGGGTTCGGGCCCGGCGGCGGCCAGCCCTGGCTGCCGCAGCCCGACGACTGGGCCGGCGTGACCGTCGAGGCACAGCTGGGCGACCCCGGCTCGACGCTGACGTTCTACCAGGCCGCGCTGGCCGCGCGGCGTGAGCACGCGCTCGGCCTGCCCGACGCCGTCGAGGCCGGCACCGACGGTGACGTGCTGCGCGTACGCCGGGGCGACCTGCTGGTGGTGCTCAACTGCGGGGACGCCCCCGCGGAGCTGCCGGCGGGCGAGGTCCTCGTGTCCAGCGGGCCGCTCGACGGGGTGCTCCCGCCGGCGACGTCGGCCTGGCTGCGGGTCTGACCCCGACTCGGGTCAGGGCCGGGTCAGGGCCGGGTCAGGGCCGGCTCGCGTCGCGCGCCGCGCGCGCCTGCTCCAGGGTGCGGTTGTAGCGGCTGAGGTCGTCGGCGAACCCGGCGAGCTCGTCGTCGTCCCAGGAGCCGAGCACCTCGTCGAACCACTGGCGGCGGTGCTGGTCCACCGTCGACAGCCGGCGGGCGCCGTCCTCGCTGAGCGACAGCAGCGTCGCCCGGCCGTCGGCGGGGTCGGGGCTGCGGTCCAGCAGGCCCAGGTCGAGCAGGTGCTGGACGTGGCGGCTGACCGCGCCCTTGTCGAGCTCGAGGTGGTCGGCCACTGTGGCGGCCCGCTGGGAGCCGTGGTGCTCCAGGTGGGTGAGGATCCAGTACGCCGCCGGCTGCAGCTCGGGGTGCACCTCGGCGGCCCGCTCGGCCACCACCCGCTTGAGCCGACGGATCAACGTCGAGAGCTCCCGCTCCAGCGTCCGGGTGGCGGTGGTCCGGTCGGTGAGGTCGGCGGTACGGCTGCTCATCGTGGGTCATCCTCCCCGGTGGCCGAGCGGTGGTGGCCCACGGGGGCGGCGCGGCGGGCGTCGGGCTCCTCGGGGACGTACCGCGCGGCGTGGGTGGGACGCGCGGGCTCCTCCGACGTGGTGCCGGCGGGCGCGACGGCCTCCACGGCCTCGTCCTGGGCGCTGACCGGGGTGGCGACGGGCTCGTCGTCCCGGTCCACGGTGGTGCGCAGCGGCACCTCCTTGATGGCCAGGATGCACAGCAGCGCGATCGCGGCGAACGGCACCGCGACCAGGAACAGGTGTCCGGTGGCCTCGCCGAACGCCTGCTGGTAGAGGTCGCGCACCGGGGCCGGGAGCGTCGTGATGTCGGGGATCGAGCCGTCGCCCTGGCCGGCGGCGTCGATGCCGAGCCGGGCCAGGCCCTCGGTCAGCTTGTCGCTGACCTGGTGGTTGAGCAGCGCGCCGAGCGCGGAGACGCCGACCGCGCCGCCCATCGAGCGGAAGAAGGCGACGGTGGCGCTGGCCGCGCCCATGTCGGCCTGGGCGGTGTTGTTCTGCACGGCCAGGACGAGGTTCTGCATGGTGGCGCCGATGCCGAGGCCGATCAGGGCCATGAAGCCGCCGACCACCCACAGCGAGGTGGTGTCGTCGATGGTGGCGAGCAGGGCGAAGCCGACGGTGGTCAGCAGGGCGCCGCCGACCAGGTAGCGCTTCCAGAAGCCGGTGGAGGAGATGACCCGTCCGGTGACGATGCTGGTGACGAGGAGGCCGCCGACCATGGCGATCGACATCAGGCCGGCCTCGGTCGGGCTCATCCCGCGGGCCAGCTGGAAGTACTGCGAGAGGTAGACCGTGGAGCCGAACATCGCGACGCCGATCATCGCCGAGGCGATGGTGGCCAGGACCGTGGTGCGGTCGCGGAACAGGCGCAGCGGGATGACCGGCTCGGTGGCCACGCGGCCCTCGACGTAGATCGCGGCGGCGATGACGAGCACCCCGACGGCGACGAGGAGGCCACTGGTGGCGGAGACCCAGTCGTACTGCTGGCCGGCCAGGGAGACCCAGACGAGCAGGATGCTGACGCCGCCGACGATGAGCATCGCGCCGAGCCAGTCGATGGAGACCTGGCGGGTGACGCGGGGCAGGTGCAGCCGGCGCTGGAGGACGACGAGGGCCAGGGCGGCGATCGGGATCGGGACGAAGAAGCAGCCGCGCCAGCCGAGCGGGCTGTCGACGATCACGCCGCCGATGAGGGGGCCGGAGACGGTGGCCAGCGCGAAGACGGCCCCGATGTAGCCGGAGTAGCGACCGCGCTCGCGGGGGCTGACCATGGAGGCGATGACGACCTGGACCAGCGCGGTCAGGCCGCCGACGCCGAGGCCCTGGACCGCGCGGGCCCCGATGAGGACCTCCATCGAGGGCGCGAAGGCAGCGATCAGGGACCCGATCGTGAAGATGACCAGGGCCGACTGGACCAGGATCTTCTTGTCGTAGAGGTCCGCGAGCTTGCCCCACAGCGGGGTGGTGGCGGTCATCGTGAGCAGCGTGGCCACGACGACCCAGGTGTAGCCGGTCTGGGTGCCCTCGAGGTCGGCCACGATCCGTGGGAGGGCGTTGGTGACCACGGTGCTGGACACCATCGCCACGAACATCGCGAGCAGCAGGCCGCTGAGCGCCTCGAGCACCTCGCGGTGGGTCATCGCCTTCGCCGCGACGACCGGCGCCTCGGGCGCCGACGATCCGGAGGAGGGTGGGTCGGCCAGCTGGGTCACGTCGTCTCGCTTCACATCGGATGAAAAGGTTGCTGACGGCAACTTTATTCCAGATGGTTGACAGATGCAATCAACGAGACGCGGGTCACGGCGGTGGGTGGCCGACCCGCGACCCGCCCGCGGTCAGAGCAGCGCGGTCAGGAACTCCGTGCAGCCCACGTCCACGGCGTACGTCGCCAGGTCGTCGCCGCGGGTGACGCCGCGGTTGGCGATGACCACCGGCGTCCCGGCCTTCGCCGCGCGCCGCACGAACCGCAGCCCGCTCATCACGGTCAGGCTGGAGCCGACGACCAGCAGGGCGCCCTCGTCGCCGAGCGCGTCGACGGCGTCGAAGCAGCGCTGCACCCGGGGCGCCGGGACGTTCTCGCCGAAGAACACGACGTCCGGCTTGAGCACGCCGCCGCAGGTGGCGCAGGCCGGCACCACGAAGCCCGCGGTGTCGTCCAGGTCGACGTCACCGTCGGGCCGCGTCTCGGCCTCCCCCTGAGCCTGCGCCCAGCCGGGGTTCAGCGCGTCCATCCGCGCGTGCAGTGCGGCGCGGGGCGTGGTCTCGCGGCAGCCCAGGCAGACCACCTCGGAGATCCGGCCGTGCAGGGCGACCACGCGGCGCGAGCCGGCGCGCTCGTGCAGGCCGTCGACGTTCTGGGTGATCAGCAGGTCGGGGTCGAGCGCGGCCAGCGCCCGGTGGCCCGCGTTGGGCTCGGCGCTGCGCATCCGGCCCCAGCCGAGGTGGCTGCGGGCCCAGTAGCGCTGCTGGGCAGCCGGCCCGGAGACCAGCTCCTGGTACGTCATCGGGGTCCGCGCCGGGGCGCCGGGGCCGCGGTAGTCCGGGATGCCCGAGTCGGTCGACAGCCCCGCCCCGGAGAGCACGACCAGGCGCCGCCCCGCCAGCAGGTCGAGCGCGCGGACGACGTCGGCGGGGTCGCCGCTGCGTCGGGCCTCGGTCGGCGCGGTGGCCGCGCCGGGGGTGCGTACCGTCATCGGGCGTAGCGCACGGCCGCCCGGGCGCGCGCCTTCTCGGCCTCCACCTCGCGGTCCTTGGGGGGCGCGGTGGTCACCAGGGAGTCCAGCAGGTGACGGGTGGCGTGGGCGACCTCGGCCACCGCCCGGTCGAAGGCGGCCTGGTTGGCCTGCGACGGCTTCGCGGACCCGCTGACCTTGCGCACGTACTGCAGCGCCGCCGCGTCCACCTCGTCCTCCGTGGCCGGCGGGGCGAAGTTGTGGAGCGGGCGGATGTTGCGGCACATGCCGCCAGCGTACGTCCGGACCGGCCGCCGGGTCAGGAGTCGCCGGCGGCCAACCGGGCGGCGTACTCCGGCAGGTCGATCAGCCCGCCCTCGGCCTCGGCCCGGCCCTGGTCCGGTCCCGGCAGCGCGTCGGCGAGGACGTCCAGGCGCTTCCAGGACGGGTACGGCGCCTCGCCGTCGGTGTCCGGGACGTACGGCGAGCGGTCGGTGCGGACGTGGCGGTGGACGTAGCGGGCGCAGTTGACGAAGACCCCGTCGACCCGCACCCGGACCACCGAGCGCGCCCCGGGCCACCGCGCCAGGAGCGGGTCGTCGGCGACGACCGACGCGGTGCCCTGGACCCGGAGCCGGTGCGGGGTCTCCAGGTCGATCAGGAGCAGGCCCACCTTGGCCGTCTCCGCGATGTTGCCCAGGGACAGGAACATGCCGTTGCCGTCGTAGTCGGGGAAGGCCAGCGTGTGCTCGTCGAGGACCGCGAGCACCCCGGGGTCACCGCCCTTGTAGGACACCGTCGGCTCGCCGCGGCCGTTGACGGTGGAGAGGAAGAAGAAGTCCCGGCCGGCGATGAAGGCGCCGTGCTGGTCCAGGTCGACCACGTCGGAGACGATCGCCTGCTCGAGGCGGTCGGCCAGCCGCTCGCTGTCGTGGCGACGTTGGAGGTCGCGCTGGGCGTCGGTGTAGAAGTCGCTCATCCGGCCGGTCTACCCCCGGTCGGTCGGTGCCGGGTTGGTCGCCGCGGGGTTGGTCGCCGAGGGGAAGAACCGGGCGCCGTCACCGGTGACCAGCACGACCCGGTCGTCGGGCAGCGGCACCAGCCGCACCCGGTCCAGGTCGGAGCCGCGGTCGACGAGCGTCTCCCTGGCCTCCATCCGGCCGCCGCCGAGGGCCAGGGTGGAGACCCAGGCGGTGGGGGAGCGCCGGCCGCGCTCGACCACGGTCAGCACGGTGCGCTCGTGCGGCAGCCAGGTGAGCTGGCGGGGGTCGCTCGCGGCGCCGGCGCGGCTGCCCGCGCCGTACCCGACGACGTCGAGGCGGCGCACGTCGGTGGGGTCGGTGACGTCGAAGAGGCCGGCCTGCGCGCCCCACCCGCCCCGACCGCCCTGGGGGCCCTGGGGGCCCGCGCCGATCCCGACCAGCCGCCGGGGACCGAGCGGGTGCAGGTAGGAGGAGAAGCCGGGGACCTCGAGCACCCCGATCTCGGTCGGTCGGGCGGGGTCACCGAGGTCGACGGTGTGCAGCGGGTCGACCTGCCGGAAGGTCACCAGCACCGTGAGGTCGTCGAACCACCGCACCGAGGTCAGGTCCTCCTGGCGGCCGACGCCGTCCAGCCGCCCCACCTCGACCAGCGCGCCCCCGCGTGGCTCGAGGGTGACCACCGAGGTCGCGTCGGCGGTCTCGGTGCTGGCCTCCAGGGCCAGGCGCAGGACGCCGTCGTGCTCGTCGAGGGACCACCGGTCGGCCAGCACGCCGTCCACCTCGGTGCCGCCGGCCGGCGTCGTCGACGTGCCGCGGAGCGTGAACCCGAGGACGTGGGTCGTGCCCGGCGGGACGGGCCGACGCGCGAGCCCGTCGACGCCGTCGAGCATCGAGCCGCACCGGTCGAGGCAGCGGACCGAGGTCCCCACCGGCCAGAGGGGCTCCCGCACGTCGCTGGTGGCCAGGAACAGGTGGTCGCCGGACTCGTACGCCAGGCGCAGCCGCCCCGCGACGGCGACCGCGCCGGCGGCCTGCTCCGCGCCGGTCCCTGCCAGGTCGTCGGCCGTCGTCGCGACGACCGCGGTGGCGCCGAGCGGGAGGTCGGCGGTGGGGACCGCGACGTCGGCACAGTCCAGGAACGGTGTCGGCTCGGACCTGTCCACGCTGCGCGTCGGCAGCCACGCCGCGACCGGCGCCGCGCGCACGAGCGCCTCGTTGGCCTCCTGCGCCGAGGCGCGGCCCAGGCCGCCGCCGGGCACCTGGAAGTCCAGCGCGGGCAGCCCGCGGGCGAGGACGAGCCGGACGACCTCGCCGTGCTGGCGCGCGGAGACGAGCGCCGCGTCGTGGACGACGTGCTCGCGGACCACCGGGTCGGTGACGTCGGTGACGTCGAGGGACACGACGTGCGTGCTGCGGGCGTCGTGCGCCAGGACCACGAGGACGTCGTCGACGAGGAGGAGCTCGGCCCGCTCGGCGGCGGCCGGGTCCAGCTCGAGACCGGGAGGGGACCCGGGGTCGCCGACCTCCTCGAGGTCGTTCAGCGGCACCCGGGCCGTCTCGCGGACCGTGGCGCCCGACACGTCGGCGAGGACCAGGTCGCCCTCGTCGGTGCGGGCCAGCAGCCCGCCGTCGGTCTTCACCGAGTCGGGCTCGTCGACGTCCTCCTCCTGCACGGTGGTGCCGGTGCTGCTGGCCGTCGAGCGGGTCGTGCCGGGCGTACCGGGCGCCGTCGCGCCGGACCGGACGGCGGTGGCGTCCCGCGCTGCCAGCTCCTCGACCGGGAGCAGGCCCCCGAGCGCGGGGGACCGGCGCACCCACCCGCGCGGCCCCACCAGGGGGAGAGCGGCGTCGACGTAGTGGTCGCGCACCTCCTCGCAGGAGGTGCCCGGTGCCGACGCGGCGACGGGCCCGGGCCCCGGGTCGGCGAGCGCGGACCCGGCCGCGAAGGAGCCGGCGAGGGCGAGCAGGGCGACGGGCAGGAGGACGGGCCGGGGCGGACGCTGCATGCGGGTCCGACGGGGCTGGGCGGGCGTCGGTTCCCTCTGCCACCATGCGGGCATGGCTGACACCTCCGGGACATCCGGCACGCGCGCGTACGACCTGGTCCTCGTCGGGGCGACCGGCTTCACCGGCGGGCTGACCGCCGAGTACCTCGCCCGCAGCGGCCCCTCGGGACTGCGCTGGGCCCTGGCCGGCCGCAACCCCGAGAAGCTCGAGGCCGTCCGCGCCCGGCTGGCGGGGATCGACCCGGCGCTGGCCGACCTCGACCTGCTGCCCGCCGACGTCGGCGACCCGGCTTCGCTGGCCGACCTGGCCCGCCAGGCCCGGGTGGTCGTTACCACCGTCGGGCCCTACCGGCAGTACGGCGAGCCGCTGGTCGCCGCCTGCGCCGAGGCCGGCACCGACTACGTCGACCTGACCGGGGAACCGGAGTTCGTCGACCGGATGTACCTGGCCCACCACCGCACCGCCGAGGCCTCGGGCGCACGCATCGTGCACGCCTGCGGCTTCGACTCGGTGCCGCACGACCTCGGGGTGCTCTACACCGTCGAGCAGCTCAAGGCCGCAGGCCCGGTCAGCGTGCGCGGGGTGGTCCGCGCCGGGGGGACGGCCTCCGGCGGCACGTTCCACTCCGCGATGGACGCGATCTCCCGCCCCAAGCAGGCCCGCGACGCCCTCGCCGCCCGCCGCCGCCTCGAGCCGCGCGACCCCGACCGCTCCTCGCGCGCGGTCGCCGGCAAGCCGCACCGCGACACGCTGCTCGGCTACTGGCTGCTGCCGCTGCCCACGATCGACCCGCAGGTCGTCGCGCGGAGCGGGGCGGCGCTCGAGGCGTACGGCCCGAGGTTCCGTTACAGCCACTACGTCGGCACCAAGACGCTGCGCTACGCCGCCGGTGGGGCCGCCGGGCTGATGGCGCTGGTCGCCGGCGCCCAGGTCAAGCCCGTGCGCAACCTGCTCCTTGGTCGGATGAAGCAGGGCGAGGGGCCGGACGAGGCCCGCCGCGAGCGGTCGTGGTTCACCGTCGACTTCGTCGGCGAGGGCGACGGTCGCACCATCCACACGCGGGTCAGCGGCGGCGACCCCGGGTACGGCGAGACGGCCGTGATGCTCGCGGAGTCGGCGCTCTGCCTGGCCCTGGACGACAACCCGTCCCTCGCGGGCTGCGTGACGACAGCCCAGGCGATGGGGCACAACCTGACGGGGCGGCTGCAGGCCGCCGGGATCACCTTCGAGGTCGTGACCTGACGCTCGCGGCCGCGGCGTCCTAGGCGCCGGGAGCGGGCGGGGTGTCGCGCGCGTCGCCGTCCTCCGGGTCGGCGAGCTCCACGGCGGAGAGGTCGTCCTCGGCGGGGAATCGGGGCATGGGGCGCATCCTGGTCCCCGGATGCCGACGCAGGGCCACCCCACGCCGGGTGAGGCGGTGCCGTCCCTGCTTGTGCGGGGCGGGACGATGGGGTCGACCCGCCCGGGCGATCCGGGGAACCGACCCCGAATCGAGAACGCCGTGCAGCACCGCACCCGCCTGGGCCTGGCCGCCCTGAGCCTCGCCGCCCTCACCACGCTCGCCGCCTGCGGGGGCCAGGACGAGTCCGCGGCCGACCCCGCCTCCTCCGGCGGCACGTCGGCGAGCGCGTCCGCCACCCCGACGCCCACCCCGACGCCCAGCGCGGGGAAGGGCGAGGGACGGGGGAGCGCGTCGGCGGCGCCGGTCCCGGAGGCCGACCTGGCGGTCGAGATCGCCGGCGACGACATCAGCCCCAACGCGGCCGAGCTCGAGGTCGGGGTGGGCGACTCGATCACCGTCAGCGTGGAGTCGGACCGCGCGGGCGAGCTGCACGTGCACTCGACGCCCGAGCAGTACGTCGAGTTCGAGGCCGGCGAGACGGCCCAGGAGCTGACCTTCACCACCCCGGGCACGGTCGAGGTCGAGGACCACGACACCGGTGACGTGGTGGCGTTCGTCGACGTGCGCTGACACCGAGCGCGGTGGCGCGGCCGCCCCGTCAGGACGGCGCCCGCAGGGCTGGCGCGGCCACGAACGAGCGGCCACACTGAGACGGTGCTGGATCATCTCGGTCTGCAGGCCGCCGACGTGGACGCGTCGCTCGACTTCTACCTCACCGTCTTCGCGCCGATGGGGTTCCGCGAGGCTGCACGCTTCGACACCGACCAGGGCCCGGTCGTCGGGATCGCCGCAGCTGACGGCTTCCCCCACTTCTGGCTCAGCCCAGCACCCGTAGGCACCCGCCACGAGGCGCACGTCGCCTTCGCGGCGCCCGACCGCGACGCCGTCGACGCCGTCGACGCCGTCCACGCGTCGGCGGTGGCCGCGGGGCACGAGGTGCTGCACGCCCCGCGCCTGTGGCCTGAGTACCACGCCGGCTACTACGGCACCTTCCTGCGCGACCTCGACGGCAACAACGTCGAGGCGGTGCACCACACCTTCGGGACTGCGGCAGGCACCTGACGAGCCCAACAGGACGAGCCCGGCAGGACGCAGCCGGCAGGTGGTGCCCCAGGCAGGAGTCGAACCTGCGACCTTTCGCTTAGGAGGCGGCTGCTCTATCCGCTGAGCTACTGGGGCGGGCCTGCGCACGTTCCCGTGGAGAACTCGCGCTGGCGGTCGCCATCTTGTCAGGACCGGGTTCGGGCGGTCGAAAGCGCCTCCGGCCCGTCGTCGTCGGGTCCTTCGGCGAGCGGCGTGCCCAGCCTGATCTGGCCTGGGTTGCACGAGTGGCCCGCTGCCCAGGGTGCGGCGGGGCACGGGTGGCCCCGTCCGAGGTGGTGGCCGGGGGCAGGGCTGCGGCCTCGGTGCGCCAGGGGCCGGTCCCGGCAGGCCCGACCCCCACTCGCTGGACGGGCGGTGTCCGCCAGCTACCTGTCGCTATACCCCTGGGGGGTACTGTTTAGATGTGTCCAGCCATTCAGCCCACCACGAGGCGCACCTGTCACCGAACACCACGGACCCGGTCTGCGGGATGGACGTCGACCCCACCACCAGCGGGCACACCGTCCGGCACGACGGCGAGTCGTTCTTCTTCTGCTCGGCGGGCTGCGCCGCGACGTTCGAGGCCGACCCAGACCGCTACTCCGGGCCCGACCGCGCCCCGGGACAGTCCCCGGGTGGCACCGCAGGGCCCGGGCCGGGGGGCGAGGTCGCGGAGTACACGTGCCCGATGCACCCCGAGATCCGGCAGGACGGTGCCGGCTCGTGCCCCCTCTGCGGGATGGCCCTGGAACCGGTCCTGGTGACCGCCGAGACGGGCCCGAACGCGGAGCTGGTCGACATGACGCGCCGGTTCTGGGTGAGCCTGGCCCTGTCGATCCCGGTCGTCATCCTCAGCATGGGCCGCGACCTCGTCCCGGCCCTGCGCGACCTCGTCGACGCCCAGGTCTCGGTCTGGGCGCAGCTGGTCCTGGCGACGCCGGTCGTGCTCTGGGCCGGGGCGCCGTTCTTCGTCCGCGGCTGGGCCTCGGTCCGGACCCGGAACCTGAACATGTTCACGCTGATCGCGATGGGCACCGGCGTCGCCTGGCTCTTCAGCATCGTCGCGACCCTCGCGCCCGGTCTGTTCCCGGAGGCGTTCCGGATGGACGGTGTCGTCGCGGTCTACTTCGAGGCCGCTGCGGTGATCACCACCCTCGTTCTGCTGGGCCAGGTCCTCGAGCTCCGCGCCCGCGAGCAGACCTCGGGGGCGATCAAGGCCCTGCTCGACCTCAGTCCGACGACAGCCCGACGCGTGGGAGCAGATGGCGCCGAGGAGGAGGTGGGCCTCGACGAGGTCCAGATCGGGGACCGGCTGCGGGTCCGCCCCGGCGAGAAGGTCCCCGTGGACGGCGTGGTCGACGAGGGCCGTTCGGCGGTGGACGAGTCCCTGGTGACGGGGGAGTCGATGCCGGTCACCAAGACCACCGGGGACCCGGTCATCGGCGGCACCGTCAACCAGACCGGGGCCGTGGTCATGGTCGCCGAGAAGGTCGGTCGCGACACCATGCTGGCCCGGATCGTGGCGATGGTCGCCGACGCGCAACGTTCCCGCGCGCCCATCCAGCGGATGGCCGACCGGGTCGCCGCCGTCTTCGTGCCCGCCGTGATCGCCATCGCCCTGCTCGCGTTCGTCGTGTGGGCGCTGGTGGGCCCCGACCCGCGACTGGCGCACGCCCTCGTCGTCGCGGTCGCGGTCCTGATCATCGCCTGCCCCTGTGCCCTCGGGCTGGCCACGCCGATCTCGGTCATGGTCGGCGTCGGACGCGGCGCGCAGATGGGTGTGCTGATCAAGAACGCCGAGTCGTTGGAACGGATGGAGAAGGTCGACACCCTCGTGGTCGACAAGACCGGCACCCTCACCGAGGGCAGGCCGTCGGTGACCCGGATCGTCGCGGCAACCCCCGCCCGGTCCGCAGGCGGACCACCTCTCGCGGACGCCGACCTCCTGCGGCTCGCTGGCACGGTCGAGCGGGCCTCCGAGCACCCCCTGGGGCAAGCCATCGTCGACGCAGCCCACGACCGAGGCATCACCCTCGGTGAGGTCACCGACTTCGACGCACCGGTCGGACGCGGTGTCGTCGGCGTGGCCGACGGGCACACGGTCGCCCTGGGGAGCGCCGACTTCATGAGCGCCCGGGACCTCGACCCCACCGGCCTGCTCGTCGAGGCGGACCGGCTCCGTGGTGACGGGGCGACGGTCATCTTCATCGGCGTCGACACCGCTGTGGCCGGCATCGTCGCCATCGCCGACCCCGTCAAGGCGACCAGCGCCGACGTCGTCAGGGCCCTGAACGCGGAGGGCATCGAGGTCGTGATGCTCACCGGCGACAACCGGGTCACCGCCGAGGCCGTCGCCCGCTCCCTGGGCATCGACCGCGTCGAGGCCGAGGTCATGCCCGACCGCAAGGCAGAGGTCGTCCACCGTCTGCGCGGCGAGGGTCGCGTGGTGGCGATGGCCGGTGACGGTGTCAACGACGCCCCCGCGCTCGCCGCAGCCGATGTCGGGCTCGCGATGGGCACCGGCACCGACGTCGCCATCGAGTCCGCCGGGGTCACGTTGCTCAACGGTGACCTGGGCGGCATCGTCCGCGCCCGCCAGCTCTCGGCGGCGACGATGTCGAACATCCGCCAGAACCTGGTCTTCGCGTTCGCCTACAACGTCGCCGGGATCCCCCTCGCCGCCGGCGTCCTCTACCCGGTCTTCGGGGTCCTGCTCTCGCCGATGATCGCCGCCGCCGCCATGGCCCTGTCCTCGGTGAGCGTCATCAGCAACGCGCTGCGCCTGCGCACCCACCGCCTCGACTGATCGCGCCGAGCAGCCGGAACCAGCGAACGTACGATCAGGGGGGTGAGCGCCGTGCGACCGACCACCAGCACAGGCGGGGCCGTCCCCGGCCTGCTTGCCGCCGTGGTCGTGTCCATCGTGCTCGGCATCCTCGGGATGCACGCCCTGTCCACCCACGGGGTGATGGGCGGGGCCGACCACGGCGGGCACGCCGCCATGGGCGACGACACCGGTGGCGCCAGCTCCGACCCCGCGGACAGCCCAGCCGTCGGCGGGCACGACACGGGCGGCATGGTCATGCTCTGTGCCGCCATGCTCGCCGCCACCGCCGCTGCTGCACTCCTGCTCCTCACCCACCGCACGCGGCGCACCCCGCGGTTCTGGGCGCTCCTCCCCGCCGCCACGACCACGACGACCACCACGGGGGTCACCCCCCGCCTCGGGACCGGCCCACCACCGGTCTGGGCGTTCTCCGTCATCAGGCGCTGATCGGCAGCCCCGCCGCCCCCGCGACGCGGCGCGCGGCACGCAGCCGACCGACCAGCACCCACCCCCAGGAGAACCGCCATGCGTAGCAACCGCACGACCCGCGCCGTCAGCGCGACCGCCCTCGGCCTGACCCTCGCCCTCACCGCCGCTGCCTGCGGCGGCGGCGACACCGGAGGCGAGACCAGTGCCCAGGCGTCCGCCACCGAGCACAACGACGCCGACGTCGCGTTCGCCTCCGAGATGCTCCAGCACCACGCCCAGGCCCTCACCATGGTCGACCTCACCATGGAGCGCGAGCTCGACCCCGAGGTCCGGCAGCTGGCGGACGACATCCGCGCAGCCCAGGCCCCGGAGATCGAGACCTTCACCGACTGGCTCATCGACTGGGACGAGGAGGTCCCCAGCACCGTGCGCGACCACGCCAACGCCGACCACGGGGACGGCGAGGCCGGGGAGGCGACGGACGGCATGGACGCCGGGGCCATGGACATGCCCGGGATGATGTCCGCAGCCGACATGACCGCCCTCGAGGACGCCCCCGACTCCGCGTTCCAGGACAGGTGGCTCGAGCTGATGATCGAGCACCACTCGGGCGCCATCGACATGGCCCAGGCCGAGCTTCAGCAGGGCCGGTACCAGCCCGCCATCGACCTCGCCGAGGAGATCGCGGACTCGCAGGCCGGTGAGATCGAGGCCATGGAGACCCTGCTCGTCTCCTGACCCAGGAGCGCCGCTACGACCCCACCGCGCCCCCACCCGCGGTGGGACCGTCTCGCCAGCCGCGGACGTCCCGTGATTGTCTAGCCCGGCCCGCCCCCCGGTTCAGGATGGATCTCGACATGCCCCCCACCGCTCCCGCCAGCACGCCCCGCACCTCCAGGCTGCGCCACGTCGCCGTGCACGCCGCGTTCCTCACGCTCCTCCCGGCACTGGCCGTCGCCGTCGGGCCCGGGTCCACGGCGGCAGCAGCGCCCGCCTCGACGGCGCGCACGAGCGCTGTCGCCGCCGCTGCTCCTGCGGCTGCCGCGGCCGCGCCGCGGATCCGGTTCAAGACCGCCTCCTTCAACATCCTCGGCTCGCACCACACGACCGGGCCGGGCGGTTTCGCCGACGGCAAGAAGCGGGCCCGGCTCGCGGTGAAGTTCCTCAAGAACGAGGGCACCTCCGTGCTGGGGATGAGCGAGGCCGAGCGTGAGCAGATGCGGATCGTGACCCGCCGTGGCGGCTTCACCTCCTTCCCGTCCTGGCGGAAGTCCACCGACACCCAGACCGCGCAGTCGGTCGTGTGGAAGCCGCAGGTCTGGGCGAAGGTGCGCAGCGGCCGCTTCGTGATCCCCTTCAACTACGGCAACAGCCGCGAGCAGCCGATGGTGCTGCTCCGCCACAAGGCCAGCGGCAAGAAGGTCTGGGTGGTCTCGGTCCACCTGCAGTCCGGGTCGTCGAAGGCCGCCGTCCGTGAGCGGGAGATCGGCATGCAGCGGACCATCCGGCAGGTCAAGAGGCTCACCGCCACCGGCAACCCGGTGCTGCTCAGCGGCGACATGAACGACCGCAAGCGGATCTTCTGCCAGGTCCGGGCCAAGACCGCGCTGCTGTCGGCCTCCGGCGGCTCCTGGCGTCGCGGCTCGTGCCGCCCCCCGGGCGGGGCGCGCATCGACTGGATCTTTGGTGGCAAGCGGCTGTCGTTCTCCAGCTTCCGCTACGCGAACAGCCGCCGCATCAACGCGATCACCGACCACACGGTCCCGGTCGCCACCGTCACCTGGTGAGCACCGCGGGCGAGCAGCCCGCCGCGCCCCGGGGGCCTCGCCCCCGGGGCCGGACATTTGGAACCGGGGCGGGCGTCGGCAACACTGAGGCCTCCTGACCGAGCCCCGAGGACGTCCCCACATGACCGAGCCCACGCCCGAGTCGACGCACGGGCGTCGCCGGGCCCGCACCAGTCGGCGCCACACGGTCGCGAAGGTGCTCATCTCCTCCTTGGTGGTCGTGGCCATGGTGACCGGGCTCGGCGTGGTCTTCCTCTACCGCCACCTCAACGACAACCTCACGGTGCTCGACCCCGGCAGCCAGCTCACCGACCGCCCCGAGAAGGCGGTCGACGAGGTGCCGCAGGAGCCGCTGAACATCCTGGTGATGGGTTCCGACACCCGTGCGGGCGAGGGCAACGCGATCGACAACGAGTCCGGTGCGGGCGGCTCCGACACCACGCTGCTGTTCCACCTCTCGGCCGACCGCGAGAACGCCTACGGCATCAGCATCCCGCGCGACTCCATCGTCGACCGGCCGTCGTGCACCACCGACGACGGCGACGCGATCCCGGCCGAGACCGACGTGATGTGGAACGAGGCCTTCACCGTCGGTGGCCCGCTGTGCACCGTGCAGCAGTTCGAGCAGCTCAGCGGCGTGTTCGTGGACCACTTCGTGGTCGTCGACTTCAACGGCTTCCGCGACATGGTCGACGCCATCGGCGGTGTCGAGGTCTGCATCCCCGAGGACATCGAGGACCCGGCCCACGGGATCAACATCCCGGCCGGGACCCGGGAGATCTCCGGCTACGAGGCGTTGAACTACGTCCGGGCCCGCTACACCCTCGGCGACGGCTCCGACATCGGCCGGATCAAGCGCCAGCAGGCCTTCATCGCCGCGATGGCCAACAAGGTCGTCTCCGGCGGCATGCTGGCCCGTCCCGACCAGCTGGTCGGCTTCCTCGACGCCGCGACCGAGTCCCTGACCGTCGACCCGGGTCTGTCCAACGTGCTCAAGATCGGCCGGATCGGGCTGGGCTTCAGCGGCATCGGGCTCTCCAACATCCGGTTCAGCACCGTGCCGTTCGAGTACGACACCCGCCCCGGTTTCGAGGGCCGCGTCGTGTGGACCCCCGAGGCCGCCGACGTCTGGGACGCGATCGCGGCCGACGAGCCGCTCTCGCGCCGCCTCGAGGGCGAGACCGTGATCAGCGCCGACAGCGTGCCCGGCACCTCGAGCGACGAGTCCGCGAGCCCCTCGGACGGGACGTCGGCGGGTCCGTCGGGCGGCGCCTCGGCGCCGCCGCAGGCCGACCCCGAGCGCGAGGCCCAGCTGGAGGCGGCCGGTCTCTGTGCCTGACCGGACCCCTGGCCGGGAGGAGACGCCGGCCGAGCGCCGTCGGCGGCTGGACGCGGTGTTCGGCGACGTCCTGCCCGACACGACGAGCGACGAGCGGGGCGAGGGCACCGACGACCCGGGTGCGGACGCCTGGCTGCGCGCGCAGGTGCCCCCGCACCACGGGGGCTGAGCCGCCGAGCGGTCCCGCGGCCCTCGGGCGCAGGTCAGGCGGGCGGACCCGCGTGGCTCCCGCCGACGGCACCGGTCGCGCCCGGGCCGGAACCGGCCAGCAGGTCGCGGATCTGGCGGAGCAGCTCGACGTCCTCGGGGGTGCCGGCCGGGGGGCTCGGGAAGTACCGCTCCTTGGCCTTGGT
Source organism: Nocardioides aquaticus (assembly GCF_018459925.1). Taxonomy (NCBI): domain Bacteria; kingdom Bacillati; phylum Actinomycetota; class Actinomycetes; order Propionibacteriales; family Nocardioidaceae; genus Nocardioides; species Nocardioides aquaticus. Next base: position 4,099,972 of record NZ_CP075371.1, on the reverse strand, counting down.
GTAGGGCAGCACCACGAAGAAGTAGACGACCGCGGCCAGGATCACGAACGAGACGACGGCGTTCAGGAACGCGCCGAGGCTGTTCGGCTGGTTGGAGAAGTACTCGCTGGTGCTGTCGGGCAACTGCTCGGTGAGCCAGTTGGTGAAGGTGCTGACCACCGCGCCGAAGGCCGTGGCGATGATGACGGCGACGGCCAGGTCGACCAGGTTGCCGCGCAGCAGGAAGTTCTTGAACCCGGACATGAAGGCCTCTCGACGTCTTTGAGATGGGTTCACGCAGGCTAGGGGGCCTCCCACGTGAAAGTCACGAACCCCGCCGCGGAGGCCTGCGTGAGCGCGGCCACCTCCTCCGGGTCGACGGCCACGACCACCAGCGAGCCGGGGGGCGTGGCGCCGACCCCGGCGCCCGCAGCGGGGGCACCGGGCGCCTCGGGCGCCGGGACGGCCAGCACGTCGACGCCCGTGGCGACGGTCGACCCGGACGCGTCGGGGCCGCCCTGGAGGTCGGCGGCCACCAGGTCGACGCGGTCGCCGACCTCGAGCAGGTCCACCGCCGCGGCGTCGGCGAGCCGGACCGGCAGGGTCGTACGCCCCGGGCCCGCGGCGGCGAGGTCCGCACCGACCAGACGTGTCGCCGCGAGCAGCTCGCCGGCGCCGACGGGGCCGGCCACGACGCGGCCGACCACGGACCCCGGGTCCGGCGGGCCGGTGCCCGGCGGCACCAGCGTCGCAGCGACCGTGCGGACCTCGACGTCGTCGGTGCCGATGGTCGCGCCCGCCGGCAGGTCGTGCGCGGCGACGACCACGCCCGCGGTCGGGACCGGCGCCGGGGTGACGGCGCGAACGGCCGCGAGCACGGCGAGCCCGGTCAGCGCCGCCGCGAGCAGCCGCCGACGGGCCAGCAGGACGCGCCGCGCGGTCCGCCGCGCGCGGCGCAGCCGCAGGCGCCACGGCAGGGCGGGTGGCGCGGGACCGGCGGGCGTGGTCGGAGGGCGTCGGGGCACGTCTCGACGCTAGGTGGCGCGGCCGGGTCGGGTCGGCACCACGACAGCAGCTGGGGAGCAGCGCTCGCCGAGGCCGCCCTGTGGACGTCAGCCGGTCGCGGCGGACCCGCCGGTCTTCGCGGGGGCGGCAGGCTTGTCGCCGCCGGCGGCCGGCTTCTTCTCAGCAGACTTCTCGGCCGGCTTGTCGGACGTCCCGGACTTCCCGCCGGACGTGTCGGACTTGTCGGACTTGTCGCCCCCGCCGGCGGGCGCGGTCGAACCGCCCTTGCCCGCGGCCTCGCGGCTGTCGTTGCGGTAGAAGCCGGAGCCCTTGAAGACCACGCCGACGGCGTTGAACAGCTTGCGCAGCCGGCCCTGGCACTGCGGGCACTCGGTCAGCGCGTCGTCGGAGAAGCTCTGCACCTGCTCGAAGCGGTGTCCGCACTCGGTGCAGGCGTACTGGTAGGTCGGCACGGGGTCTCCTCGTTCTCTCCGGGGCCGTCTGGCACTCGCGCGCCCCGACTGCCAATCCTACGACAGGGGCCGCACGGCATGATGGGCACCACCATGGCCGACGAGACCACCACGGCGCCCCGGCCGGGAGCGCTGGCCCGCGCCCGTCGGGCCGTCCTCGGCTGGCCGCCGGCGGCGCGCCTCACCTCCTACGTCGCGCTCGGCGTCGTGCTGAGCCTCGTGCTCGGCCTGGTCCTCGTGGTGACGGTGGTCCGTCGACCGCTGCCGCCGACCGAGGGTGCCGAGGTGATGCCCGGGCTGACCGGTGACGTGGAGGTGCTGCGCGACGCGCACGGCGTGCCGCAGGTCTGGGCAGACACCACCGAGGACCTGATGCGGGCCCAGGGCTGGGTCACGGCCTCCGAGCGGTTCTTCCAGATGGACGTGCGTCGCCACGTGGCGGAGGGCCGGCTCGCCGAGCTGTTCGGTGCCGACGCGGTCCCGGGCGACCGGCTGGCGCGCACCCTGGGCTGGGCGCGGACGGCCCGCGCGGAGCTGGCCGTCGTGGAGCCGGAGACCCGGGCGGCGCTGGCGGCCTACGCCGCGGGCGTCAACGCCTACCTCGAGGCCCGTGGCACCTCCGAGGTCGCGGTCGAGTACACGCTGCTCGGGATCGGCGGGGTCGGCCACACGCCCGAGCCGTGGAGCGAGACTGACTCGCTGGCCTGGCTCAAGACCGTGGCCTGGGAGATCGGTGGCGACCTCGACGCCGAGGTCGACCGGGCGCTGACCACCGCCGCCGTCGGGGAGGCCGTCGTCGACGACCTGTTCCCCTCCACCGAGGTCGCCGACCCGGTGGTCGACCAGGGCGCGCTGGTCGACGGGGTCTTCGAGCAGGACGCCGTCACCGGCGGGACCCGCAACCCGCTGCGCCCGGCGTACGGGCCGTTGGACGACCCCGGCGTGCTCGACCAGCTCCGCCGCACCGACGCCGCCCTCGACCGGCTGCCGTCCTGGGTGGCCAGCGGCGCCGGCCGCGGGTCGAACGCCTGGGTCGTCGACGGCGACCACTCCGTGACCGGGGCGCCGTTGCTGGCCAACGACCCCCACCTCGACGCCACCCTGCCCGGGGTGTGGATGCCGGTGGGTCTGCACTGCCGCGAGGTCAGCGCGGCCTGTCCGTACGACGTGGCGGGGTCCAGCCTGCCCGGGGTGCCCGGGGTGGTGGTCGGGCACAACGCCGACGTGGCGTGGGGCGTGACCAGCCTGGGGGCCGACGTCACCGACCTGTTCCTCGAGCGCGTCGACGGCGACACCTACCGCTTCGAGGGGGAGTCGCTGCCGTTGCGGGTGCGCCGTGAGCGGATCCGCGTCGCCGGCGGCGACGACGTCGAGGTGGAGGTGCGCTCGACGCGCCACGGTCCGCTGCTGAGCGACGTGCTGGACCCGGTGGCCGACGTCGCCGGGAGCGAGGACCACGCCGTCGCCGTCCGCTGGACCGGCCTCGAGCCCGGCACCACCGCCGACGCGATCCTGGCCCTGGACCGGGCCGCCGACTGGGAGGACTTCCGCGCCGCGGCGGCCCGCTTCACCCTGCCCGCGCTGGGCATGGTCTACGCCGACACCGCGGGCCGGGTGGGGTTCCAGGCCGCGGGCGCCGTGCCGGTGCGCAAGAGCGGCAACGACGGGTCGCTGCCGGTCGCCGGCTGGCGCGCGGAGACCGACTGGACCGGGCGCGACGTGCCGGCGGCCGGCCTGCCGAGCGTCGTGGACCCCGACGGCGGGGTGCTGGTCGCGGCCAACCAGGCCGCGGCGGGGACGCGCTACCCGACCCTGCTGACCACCTCCCCGGACCCGGGCTACCGGGCCGCGCGGATCACCGAGCGGCTCGACGCCGCGCTCGCCGAAGGAGGCCGCGTCTCCGCCCAGGACATGGTCTCGATCCAGGGCGACGACCTGCACCCGCTCGCCGACAGGCTCGTGCCGCTGCTGCTCGACGTGGACCTGCCCGCCGGTTACGCCTCCGACGGGCAGCGGCTGCTCGCGACCTGGGACGGCACGCAGCCGCCGACCAGCGGGGCGGCGGCCTACTTCAACGCCGTGTGGCGCTCCCTGCTCGCGGGTGCCTTCGACGACGAGCTGCCCCTGGCGGTCCGCCCGGACGGCGGCGCCCGCTGGGTCGCGGTGGTCGACCGGCTGCTCGACGAGCCGGACTCGCCGTGGTGGGACGACCTGGGCACCGACGGCGAGATCGAGTCCCGCGACGACGTGCTCCGCGACGCCCTGCTCGACGCCCGGGACGACCTGACCTCGCGGCAGGCCTTCGAGGCCGACGAGTGGACCTGGGGCCGCGCGCACGCGCTCGACCTCGAGGCCGCCACCGGACCGCTGTGGGGCAGCGACGTGGCCCGGGCCTTCCTGGACCGCACCGGCCCGCCGACCGGGGGTTCGGGCGCCGCGGTCGAGGCGACCGACTGGGACGCCGCGGCCCCCGACGAGGAGCCCGGCGACGACCCGTGGCGGGTGACCACCGCCCCGTCGATGCGGATGGTGGTCGATCTCGGCGACCTCGACGCCTCCGGGTGGGTCACCCTCGGTGGCGTCTCGGGGCACCCGACGAGCCCGCACTACGACGACCAGCTCGACCCGTGGGCCGCGGGGGACCTGCTGGCCTGGCCGTTCAGCCGCGAGGCCGTCGAGGACGCCGCCGAGGACGTGCTGGTCCTCGAGCCCGGCGAGGAATAGCCGGGGTCCTCAGAACCGGTGCACCCCGTCGGCGGTCGCGACGGCGCCGACCCGGCGGTCGTGCTCCTCGCCCGGCACCGAGCGCCCCACCTCCTCGGGGTAGAGCAGCACGCAGGTCAGCGTGCCGGCCGGCACCCGCGCCAGCGCCCGGTCGTAGGAACCGCCGCCACGGCCGAGGCGCAGGCCCGTGTCGTCCACCGCGAGCCCGGGGACCAGGACGACGTCGGCGCCGGCGACGGCGTCGCGTCCCAGCGGCTCCCCGAGGGGTTCGAGCAGGCCCCGGCGGGCGGGGTAGAGCTGGCTCTCCCCGGTGTGGGAGGCCCAGTCGAGGTCGCCGTCGGCCTGCAGCAGCGGTAGGAGGACCCGCCGGCGGGAGGCCAGCAGGGCGTTCAGCAGGGCCGAGGTGCCCGGCTCCGCGCCGACGGCGACGTACGCCGCGACGGTCCCCGCCCGGCGTACCTCCGGGGTGTCGAGGAGGTGCGTCGCGGTGGCCCGGGCGTCCTCGGCGAGGGACGCGAGGGGGCGCCTGCGACGGCCCGCGAGGACCTGGTCGCGCAGCGCCAGCTTGGCCGGCCCCGCCGAGGGCGGGGTCGGCGGATGAGGAGGAGGTTGCGACCCGGCCACCGGTCGAGCCTACGATCAACCGCATGGGTAGCCCAGCACTGAAGAAGGCCCTGGCGAAGATGGCAGGGGCCGGCATCGACGAGGTCGCGGTGGAGACCTTCGCGCACTACTTCCGACTCCTCGAGCACGGGGAGACGGGGATGGTGCCGGAGTCGACCATCGACCCGGTCGACATCGACCGTCTCGACGACGTCGAGGTCGACGACGAGACCGCCCGCGAGGCCGTCCGGCAGACGGCGGTGATCAAGCTGAACGGCGGCCTGGGCACCTCGATGGGGATGGACCGTGCCAAGTCCCTGCTCTGCGTGCGCCGCGGGCTGTCCTTCCTCGACATCATCGCCCGCCAGGTGCTGCACCTGCGCTCCGAGTACGACGCGCCGCTGCCGCTGTTGATGATGAACTCGTTCCGCACCTCCGCCGACACCCTCACCGCGCTGCAGCGCTACGACGACCTCGCCGTGGACGGGCTGCCGCTGGAGTTCCTGCAGAACAAGGAGCCCAAACTGCTGACCAAGGACCTCAGCCCGGTCAGCTGGGACGCCGACCCGGACCTCGAGTGGTGCCCGCCCGGGCACGGCGACATCTACACCGCGCTGCGCGGCACCGGCCTGCTCCAGGACCTCATCGACCAGGGCTACCGCTACGTCTTCGTCTCCAACTCCGACAACCTCGGCGCCGTGCCCGACGCCCGCGTCGCCGGCTGGTTCGCCCAGTCGGGCGCCCCGTTCGCGATCGAGGCCGTGCGTCGCACGCCCTCGGACCGCAAGGGCGGGCACTTCGCGCGCCGCAAGGCCGACGGCCGGATCGTGCTCCGCGAGAGCGCGCAGACCCTGCCCGAGGACGCGAAGGCGCTCGCCGACCTCGACCGGCACCGGTTCTGCTCGACCAACAACCTGTGGTTCGACACCCACGCCATGAAGGAGGCCCTCGACGCCCGCGACGGCATCCTGGGCCTGCCGCTGATCCGCAACGTCAAGAACGTCGACCCCGGTGACCCGTCCAGCCCCGAGGTGGTCCAGGTCGAGACCGCGATGGGTGCCGCGATCGAGGTTTTCGAGGGCGCCCGGCTGATCGAGGTCGGCCGCGAGCGGTTCGTGCCGGTCAAGACCACCAACGACCTGCTGGTGCTGCGCTCGGACGTCTACGAGATCGGCCAGGACTTCGTCCTCGACCCGGTCGCCGAGGTGCCCTTCGTCGAGCTCGACGGCGACCACTACAAGCTGGTCGGCCAGTTCGACAAGCACTTCCCCGAGGGCGCCCCCTCGCTGAAGGAGGCCACCTCCCTGCGCATCGAGGGCGACTGGACCTTCGGTCGCGGGGTGAGGGTCCAGGGCGACGTCGCCCTCGAGGGCGGCACCGGACGCCGCGTGGAGGCCGACGAGGTCCTGACCGGCACCCGCAGTGGCTGAGCCCGGCGCGGACCGGACGGGCGCGCCGCTCACGGTCGAGCAGCACCTCGCGCAGGTGCTCGCGACCGTGGGGCCGCTGGAGCCCGTACGGCTGCCGCTCGACGAGGTCCGCGACCTCGTCCTGGTCGAGGACCAAGTCGCGCCGCTGAGCCTGCCCCGCTTCACCAACTCCGCGATGGACGGGTACGCCGTGCGGGCTGCCGACCTCGGCAGCCCCTCCGAGGCCGCGCCGGTCGAGCTGCGGGTCGCCGGCGAGGTCGGGGCCGGGCAGGCCACCACCCGGGTCGTGCCGCGCGGCGAGGTCGTCAAGATCATGACCGGCGCGCCGGTGCCGGACGGCGCCGACGCGGTGGTGCCCTACGAGTGGACCGACCGCGGCGCCACCACCGTGCGGATCACCCGCGCGCCCGCGGTGGGCGCGCACCTGCGGGGCGCGGGGGAGGACGTCACGGCGGGCGACCTGCTGGTCGCCGCCGGCACCCGGCTCGGCCCCCGCCACGTCGGCCTGCTGGCCTCCTGCGGCATCGCCACGGTGCCCGTACGTCCGCGCCCGGTCGTCGCGGTGCTCTCGACCGGCACCGAGCTGCGCGACCCGGCCACGGCGCTGGCCGACCTGCCCGACGACGCGATCTACGACGGCAACTCCTACCTGCTGGCCGCGGCCGTCGAGGCCGCCGGCGCCACCGCGCTGCGCCTGGGGCTGGTCGCCGACGAGCCGCAGGCGTTCCTCGACGTGCTCGCCCGCCTCCGCGCCGAGGGCGGCGTGCACGCCGTCGTCACCTCCGGCGGGGTCAGCCAGGGCGACTTCGACGTCGTGAAGGCGGCGCTGCGCCCGTTAGGCACGGTGTGGTTCGGGCCGGTCGCGATGCAGCCGGGCAAGCCGCAGGGCTTCGGCCACGTCGAGGGCCTGCCGATCTTCACCCTGCCGGGCAACCCGGTGTCGTCCTACGTCTCCACCGAGCTCTTCGTGCGGCCGGCGCTGCGCACGATGATGGGGCTCGAGCCGGTCAGCCGCCCGCTGGTCGACGCCACGCTCACCGAGCGGGTCACCTCCCCGCCCGGGAAGCGGCAGTTCCTGCGCGGCACCGTCAGCGTCCGCGCGGACGGCCTCGAGGTCGCGCTCAGCGTCTCGCCGGTCGGTGGCTCCGGCTCCCACCTGGTCGGCGACCTCGCCGCGGCCGACGCGCTGATCGTGGTCCCCGAGGACGTCACCGTCCTGGAGCCCGGGTCCGCGGTGCAGGTCGTCCGGCTGACCCGTCCCGAGGAGGGGCTGTGAACGACGACGGACCGGCGCGTCTCACCCACGTCGACGAGCAGGGCGCGGCGCGGATGGTCGACGTCAGCGCCAAGGACGTGACCACGCGGACCGCCCGGGCCTCCGGCCGGGTCCTGGTCTCCGCCGAGGTCGTCGGGCTGCTGCGCGGCGAGGGCGTGCCGAAGGGCGACGCGCTCGGGGTCGCCCGGGTCGCGGGGATCATGGGCGCCAAGCTCACCCCGACCCTGGTGCCGCTGTGCCACCCGCTGGCGATCTCCGGGGTCACCGTCGACCTCGAGGTGCTCGACGACGCCGTCGCGATCGGCGCCACCGTCCGGACGACCGACCGGACCGGGGTCGAGATGGAGGCCCTGACCGCGGTGTCGGTGGCCGCGCTGACGCTGGTCGACATGGTCAAGGCCGTCGACAAGGCCGCGGTGATCACCGACGTGCGCGTGGAGACCAAGAGCGGCGGCCGGTCCGGGGACTGGGCGCGATGAGCGGGACGACGCGCCACCCGCAGGTGGAGCCGCGCGGTTCGCTCGGCGCCGCCGTCGTGGTGGCGTCGAACCGGGCCGCGGCCGGGGTCTACGAGGACACCACCGGCCCGCTGATCGTCGACGCCCTGCGCGACCTGGGCTTCGCGGTGGGGGCGCCGGTGGTGGTGCCCGACGGTGAGCCGGTCGGCGAGGCCGTGCGGGCCGCGGCGGGGGCCGGCGTACGGGTCGTGCTCACCACCGGCGGCACCGGGCTGACCCCCACCGACCGCACGCCGGAGGTGACCCGGGCGCTGCTCGACCACGAGGTGCCCGGGATCGCCGAGGCGATCCGCGCGTACGGCGTCGCCCAGGGCGTGCCGACCGCGATCCTCTCGCGCGGCCTGGCCGGCGTCGTGGGGCACACGCTCGTGGTGAACCTCCCCGGCTCGCGGGGCGGGGTGAAGGACGGGCTCGCGGTGCTGGCGCCGGTCCTGGTCCACGCCGCCGAGCAGGTCGTCGGGAGCGACCACTGAACGGCCCCGGGGCCTACGGACGCGCCGGCCGGGCCTGGCCGGCACGACTCCGCTCCGGCCACGACCCCGAGGTGTCGCTGCGCCCCCTGGCCCGCGGCGACGCCGAGGCCTGGCGCGAGGCCCGCCGCCGCAGCGCGGCCTGGCTGGTGCGGTGGGACGCGACCGTGCCGCCCGGTGGGTCGACCCGCCCCGCGTCGTACGGCGCCCTGGTGCGCCGGATGAACCGCCAGGCGCGCGAGGGCACCACGTTCCCGTTCGCGATCGAGGTCGACGGCGACTTCGCCGGGCAGGTGACGGTCAACAACGTCGTCCGCGGCTCGGCGCAGTTCGCCTCGGTCGGCTACTGGATCGACCAGCGCTTCGCCGGCCGCGGCGTGATGCCCCGCGCCGTCGCGATGACCATCGACCACTGCTTCGGCCCGCTCGGGCTGCACCGCGTCGAGGTCGCCATCCGCCCGGAGAACACCAACTCGCTGCGGGTGGTGGAGAAGCTCGGCATCCCCGAGGTCGGCTACGCGCCCCGCTTCCTGCACATCGACGGCGACTGGCGCGACCACCGCCTCTACGCGATCACCGCCGAGGACGTCCCCGGGGGCCTGGTGGCGCGGTACGAGCAGACGCTGGCGGGGTAGGGCCGCGAAGTCCCCGGTCGGCCGGGGACTTCTGAACATGTCGGCCCTTGCAAAGGCCGACATGTTCGAAACCTGCCCGTCAGGTCCGGGCGTACGAACCACACCTGCACCACAGGCAAAACGCGACACACGGGCGCGCGTCCCGGCCCCCCTGGCCCCGCCCTCCTAACCTCAGGTCGTGGACCTCAGCGCACTCATCTTCGTGGCCCTCGCGGTGGCCTGGACCGTCTACCTGGTCCCGAAGGCGATCCGCCACCACGACGAGGTCGCCCGCAGCAGGTCGGTCGACCGGTTCTCCGCCACGATGCGGGTCCTCGCCCACCGCGAGGCCGTCAGCGCGCGCGACAGCCGCCTGGTCGTCAGCCCCGGCCGGCCGCCCGCCACGACGTCCGTCACCACCAAGGAGGGCCCGGCGCCCTCGCCCGAGCCCGCCCCCCGCGAGGTCCCGGTCGCCGTACGCCGTCGCGCCGCTGCCCGTGCGGCAGCCCGCCGACGGCGCGTGCTCGGTGCCGTCCTGGGCGCGCTCGCCGCCGTCGTCCTGCTCGTCGTGGCCGGCGTGCTCGCCTGGGCCTGGACCGCCGTCCCGGTCGTCCTGCTCGTCGCATGGCTGACCGCCTGCCGGATGATGGTGCGGGTCGAGACCGGGCGGGCGGCCGACGCGCAGCTGCGCCGGGCTCAGCGCAAGGACGCCCGCGCGGAGAAGCGCGACCTGCGCCGGGAGGCGCGCATCGCGCGCCGGGCCGAGCGCGACGAGGACTTCTACGCCGACCACGACAAGCCCTCGCCGCTGCTGCCGGCCGTCGACGACGACGGGGGCGACCCCACCCAGGAGGTCGCGGCCGTGGTGGCCGGCGCCAGCTCGTCGGTGCGCAGCGCCGCCGAGGCCGGCATGTGGGACCCCGTGCCGGTCACCCTGCCGACCTACGTCGGCAAGGCGACCGCCGCGCCCCGCACGGTCCGCACCATCGACCTCGACTCCACCGGCGTCTGGACCTCGGGCCGCTCGGAGTCCGACAGCGCCCTGGCCCGCGAGGCCGAGCAGGCCGCACGCACCGAGAAGGCCGAGCGCGCCGAGCGGGACCGCGCCGCCGACGAGCGGCGCGCGACCGGCTCCTGACCCGGGCGGGTTTCGGCACCGGCCGCGGCTGGTGCTACCGTTTCGCACCGCGTCGCAAGACGCTCCGGGGCTGTGGCGCAGTTGGTAGCGCGTCTCGTTCGCAATGAGAAGGTCAGGGGTTCGAATCCCCTCAGCTCCACCAGACGCCGTGAGGCCCCTCGACAGCAGCGATGCTGACGAGGGGCCTTCGTCGTTCCCGGACGACGGAGCACGGCCCAGCGCGCTTCCCCGACGGTCTGCTCGCGGCCCTTCCCACCACCCTCGCGGCCTGCCATGGTGGGGCCCCCACCCGTGGGCGCGGCCGGCGCAGCCCGTACTGCGCCTGACGCCGCGTCCCGAAGACGCTCGGAGGCACGCGGTGAACGAACTCTCAGGTACGTCCGTCGATCCGTCCGGTTTCATCGCCGGCGACAAGCTCTCCGGGAGGGTGGCCCTGGTCACCGGCGGCACCCGCGGGATCGGTGCCGCCATCGTGCGGAGCCTGGCCAGCCAGGGTGCGTCGGTGGCGGCCGGCTACACCGGCAACACCGCGGCCGCCGAGGAGTTCCTCCAGACGTTCGAGAACGACTTCGCCCACGAGGGGCGGCTGACCATCCACCGGGGCAACGTCTCCCGCCCGGAGGACTGCCGCCGGGTCGTGCAGGAGGTGCTCGACCAGCACGGCCGCCTCGACATCCTGGTGAACAACGCCGGGATCACCATCGACAAGATGGCCATGTCGATGTCGGTGGAGGACTGGGACACGGTGCTCTCGGTCAACCTGTCCGGCTCCTTCTACATGGCCCAGCCGGCGCTCGAGCACATGGTCGAGCGGGGCACCGGTCGGATCATCTTCGTCTCCTCGGTGATCGGGGAGACCGGCAACGTCGGCCAGGCCAACTACGCGGCGTCGAAGGCCGGCATGCTCGGGCTGACGAAGACCCTGGCGCGCGAGGCGGCGTTCGTCCTGGCGAAGGCCGACAAGGTCACCGAGGACAGCGTGGGCATCACCGTGAACACGGTGACGCCCGGGTTCGTGGCGACCGACATGGTCGCGGCCATGCCCGAGAAGGCGCTGGAGCGGATCAGGAAGCAGATCCCGGTGGGGCGGCTGTGCCGTCCGGAGGAGATCGCGCGCGTGGTCCACTTCCTGGCCGCGGACGCCTCGGCCTACATCACCGGGCAGGTGTGGGGCGTCAACGGCGGCATGGACATGTGACGCGGACTCGACCGGCCGGGGCTCCGCCTGATTCCCGAGTCCTTGACGGGCAGGTTTCGAGCTTGTCGGGCTTTGCAAAGCCCGACAAGCTCGGAAGTCCCCGGCCGGCCGGGGACTTCCGGCGGCGTCCGCCCGTGGGCTACCCGAAGGCGAGCCCCACGTTCTCGGTGGACTGCGGGGGAGGCGGCTGCCGGGCGCCGACGGCCCCCTCCCCGGCTCCCGCCACGGATCCGTCCTCAGGCCCGTCCGCAGGCCCGTCTGTGGTTCCGTCGGACAGGGCCACCACGGCCGGGTCGATGCGCATCACGCTGAACCCGGCGACGGCACCTGCCCCGAACCCCGGTGCGAAGACCCGCACCGGCGCGGTGATCACCCCGTCGCGGACCGCGTCGTGGATGGCCAGCGGGATGCTCGCCGACGAGGCGTTGCCCACCTGGCTGATGTTGAAGAACAGGCTGTCCTCGGAGAGACCGGCGTCCGCGGCCAGCTGCACCACCATCGTCTTGTTGGCCTGGTGCGGGACGATCAGGTCGATGCTGTCCAGGAGGGTGCCGCCGGCCCCATCCGGGCCGGGCAGCGCCTTGAGCTCCTCGATCATCTGGGTGAGGTAGCGACCGGCCAGCGACTTCACCTCGGGACCGTAGACGGTGATGTTGTTGTCGAAGTCGGGGTTCGGCCAGATGATCGAGTTGACCTCCGAGGCCGGGCCGCTGGCGTAGGTCTGCAGGTACTCGACGTCCGGGGCCTCTCCCTCCGGCGCCACGCCCACGACCAGGGCGGCGGCCCCGTCCCCGAAGATCATCCGGGAGGGCCGGACGTTGCCGATCTTGTCCGAGAACTTCTCGGCGCAGACGACCAGGACGGGGCGCTGCACCTCCTGGATCAGTCGGGTCGCCTCGGACAGCCCGTACGGCAGCCCGGCGCAGGCGGCCACCAGGTCGAAGGACGCGTGCGTCTGCTGGATCCCCAGCTCGCCGGAGATCCAGGTGGCCACCGAGGGGATGAGCCGGGTGCTGGTGCAGGTGCAGACGATCACCGCGCCGATGTCCTCGGGCCCGCGACCCGCGTGGGCGAGGGCCTTCCGGGCGGCCCGCAGGGCCATCTCCTCGAAGCTCTCGGAGGTGTAGAGGCGCTGCTCGATCCCGGTCTTGTCCCGGATCTCGTCGGCGGTCATCGGCGACCAGTTGTAGGCGGCGTTGCGGATCAGGTCCTGGTTGGTGCAGGCCCGGTCGCCGTGGACCACCGCCAGCGCCTCGATGCGCGGCATCACCGTGAACTGCGACGCCACGTCGATGCTCGGGTAGGGCCGGACGGGCGCGACCGGCTGCGGCGCGGCCCGTGCGGCGCCGCGGGTCCCCCCGTGCTCCAGGCGGCGGAAGAACGCCTCGACCTCGTGGGTGCGGGGGTGCAGCGTCACGACGTAGTCGTCGTCCTGCAGGTCCCCGACCCGGACCAGGTCGGCCTTCTCCCGGTCCCACGGGTACTGGTTGTGCAGCACCATCGCCCAGCGGTGCAGCGCCTCCATCTCGGGCGCGTCCTCGGCGCTGTCGACGATGTCGGCGAAGTCGTACCGCGGGTAGTCGGGGTCGTAGTCCTGCAGCCGGAACGTCAGGTTGTCGGGGTCGGCGAGGATCTCGGCGACCGTCGGCTTCGTCGCCGTCAGCTCGGTCGCGTGGTGCTTGCGGTGGCCGAAGACGTCGAAGAGGATCCGGAAGACCCGGTCCTCGGCGTCCCCGTCGAACGTCGAGGGCAACGCCTCGTACGCGCGCGCGACCGCCGCCACCTTCGTGTCACCGTCCTCCCAGGGCGTGAGGACGGGCAGGAACACGTCGGTCCGGCGCCGGGGGACGTCGGCCCAGCGGGTCGGGCGCTTCTCGAACAGCGTGTGGGCGAACCGGCCGACCCAGAACATGTTCAGCGCGACGTCGCGCATCAGCTCGTAGCGGCTGGCGTACCGGCCCTGCTCGACGCGCTGCAGGATGTCGGTGCCGGTCGGCGCCTTCGTCTCGAAGTCCCGCCGGATGACGGTGTCGAGCTGCTCGAGGGTGTCGATGGTGGACAGGTCGAGCTCGGGGACGACGTTGGAGGGGAAGACGATCCGGTCGTGGCGGTTCACGAGGAAGGGCTGCACGGGGCTCCTGCTGTCTGGGGTGTGGTGGACGGCCGACCGGTCAGTCGGTGCGCTCGGTGCTCTCGCTGGTGACGCCGGACGCCCGGCCGAGGCCGCGCTCGACGGCACCGATCAGGTACGGGCGCAGGTCCCGGGCCGCGATGATCGTGTCGACCGACCCGACGCGCCGGGCCCGTTCGATGGTGTGCACGTCCTCGAACTCCTGGGCGACCTCGCCCAGCTTCTCCGAGCGGACCGAGGTCCGGCGGTCGGCCAGCTCGGCCCGGAGTGCGGCCTGCTGACCCTCGTCGGCCTGCGCCAGCTCGGCCTCCAGCGCGGTCACCCGCGGGTCGCCCGCCGTACGCCGGGTGACGTCCCGGGCGAAGACCACCGCCGCGGCCGGCGCACCACCGATGACCGAGGCGTAGGACCCCTCGACGGCGACCACCTCCATGTTGTCGTTGAGCACGCCGGAGAAGACGACGAAGGCGCCGCCGTGGTAGCGCGACACGACGCAGAAGACGATCGGCCCGTCGAAGTTGACCATCGCCCGGCCGATCTCCGCGCCGTACTCGAGCTGGCTCTTGCGCAGCGACTCCGGGGAGCCGTCGAAGCCGGACAGGTTGGCGAGCACGACCAGCGGGCGGTTGCCGCTGGCGGCGTTGATGGCGCGGGCGGTCTTCCTGGAGGACTGCGGGAAGAGGGTGCCGGCGGTCCACTGGTCCGGACCGTCCGCGGGGAACGCGCCACGACGGGGGATCGGGCGTGACTCGATGCCCAGCACGGTGACCGGGTAGCCGCCCAGGTGGGCGTCGAGGACCACCGTGGTGTCGGCGTCGGCCATCCCCGCCCAGCGCTCCAGGACCTCGTGGTCCTGGTCGACCACGGCGCGCATCACGGTGCGGATGTCGAAGGCCTTCTTGCGCTCGGGGTTGGCCTGCGCGGACCAGATGTCCCCGACGGTCGTGAAGTCGCTGACCGGGTGCTGGTGCGGGTAGGCGCGCACGTCGCGGTCGTGCGGGTCGGTCGTCTCGGCCCGCCGGGGAGAGGACTCCCCGGGCGCGACGTAGGCGTGGTCGTAGTGCGCGAGGAGGACCTCGCACGCGGCGGGCAGGCTCGGGGCCCAGTACTGCGCCTGCCCGTTCGGGCCCATCACCCGGTCGTACCCCCGATGCCGAAGTTGTCCTCGGCGGAGACCCCTCCCGAGTAGTCCAACGACTGCTTGCCGGTGAGCACCATCGCGCTGTCCGGGGTCATCACCAGGATGCCCTTGGTGTGCATCAGCATGGTCGCCTCGGCGTTCCAGTACGGCTGGGCCCCCACGTTGATCCCGGTGACGACGACGTTCACCTCGCCGCCGCGCTGGGTGAACGTGATGAGCCGGCGCAGCACGCGCGAGACCCAGTCCATGTTCTCCGTGCCGCTGTCCATCGATATCTTGGCTCCCGAGGACAGCGCGAACCACTCGACGGGGACCTGCATCTGCTCGGCGAGGTCGAGGGCCCCGATCACCAGGGCGCACTCCGGCTCCGCCACGGAGCCCAGGGCCCGGGTCGGGTCGCCGAACAGCGCGACCCGCGTCATGCCCTCGGGGTAGCGAGGGGTCGGGGTGCTCACCACGCCCGCGACGATGCCGGCCTCGTTCTGGCCGGGCGGGCGCTGCACGGGCACCAGGCGGCCGTCGGCGTCGAGGTCGTGCTCGACGAAGCTCCCGTCGGGACCGGCGACCTGCGAGACGAGCTCGTAGGGATAGGTGGCGCCCCGGGCGCGCGAGCGCCGGACGTTCTGGGAGTAGACGTCCAGCGGCGCCAGCGGCTCCGTGGGTGGGTCGCTCACGGTGACCTGCACCCCGGTCGGTCCCTCGGTGAAGCGCAGGGCGACGTAGCGGGGGGCTCCTCCGGCCTCGTCCTTCACCCGCCCCAGGACCATCACCTCCTCCAGGCCGGCCCCGGCCGTCAGCGGCGCGGTCGTCCGGGTCAGGCCGTCGACGTCCTCCAGCGGGAAGTCGATCAGGGGCCACACGTAGAGGTGGACGAGGTTGGCGTCGAGCCGGTTCCGGCGCCGCGCCTGGTGCCGACGGATGCCGTCGAGGCAGGCCGCCAGCGCCCGCTCGAGGGCCGGGAAGGAGACGACCTGGCCGGACGCGTCCCGCAACGGCGTGATGTCGCGGACCTCGGCCAGGGCCACCAGCCGCTCGTCCGCCGGGTTGTCCTTGGCCGTGCACCGGAACAGGTAGGTGTCCTCGGCAGCCGGGAGCCGGGTGCCGTCGAAGTGCTTCAGCCGCCACAGGTCGAGGCGCTGGCCGGTCAGCGGGTGCATGTCGCGGAGCACCCGGTCCTCGGCGAGGCCGGCCTCCCCGGGCCGGAAGGTCAGCTGTCTCACGTGGTCGCCCCGTCCGGCGAACACGGTGAGCGTGACGCGGCGACCGCTGTCGACCAGGGGGACGCCCTCGACCATCCGCAGCAGCACCGCGGACACCTCGTCGTCGTCCTCCGGGGCCTGGCTCCAGGCGACGTACAGGTCGACCACCAGGTTCGTCGGGTCGTCGAGCTCCTGCGCCATCGAGGAGACGGTCCGGGCGGTGGCGGTCAGCCCGTCCACGTCGGTGACCGCGCAGACCAGGTGCAGCCGCTCGCCCTGCAGGTCGAAGCTCCCGGTGACGAACTGGCGGTCCTCGCGCACGAAGGACCGGACGTCCTCCAGCGTGCGGATCTTGTAGTAGCGCCGCGTCAGCGCCTCGAGCAGGGGCTCGTGACCCCGGCTGTCCGCGACGGCGCGCACCCCGAGGAGGGTCACGGCCGGCTCGGTCAGGGCGGCGATGGCGGCGATGTGCTCGGCGCGGTCGTCGGCCTCCGGGTGGGCGTCGAGGTGGTCCAGGTGCTTCTGGATCCCCTGGTAGGCGTCCTGCCGGGCCTGCTCGATCAGCGGCTCCTCGAAGACCTGGAAGCGCACGGTCCGGGCCAGGTCGCCCAGCGAGGGGTAGCGGAGCTGGGTGGCGCCGACCAGCCGGTCCAGCACCTCGCCGACGGCCTGGCGACCCTCGGCCGGGACCTCGTCGCGGTGGACCAGCCAGTGCTCGAGCAGGGCGGCGACGACGGGCACGTGGTCGGCGGCCCGCTGCTGGGCCAGGAACAACCGGTAGACGGCCTCCTCGAGCTCCGGGCTCCGCTCAAGCCCGTCGATCCCGTGGTGCTGCAGCGCCCGGGACAGGCGGGTCCGGAAGCTCTCCGGGAGGTCCTCCTGGTCGACGTCGAGCGAGTGGAGGTAGGTGTGGAAGTGCTCCCGCGGGCTGTGCACCTGCTCCTCGGTCGAGCTCTCCTCGTCGGTGGGACGGTTGCGGGAGAGGTCGCACAGGTCGGCGAAGGTGGTCGCCACCGCGACCTCCGCCGCCAGCAGGTCGCCGTCCTCGGGGCCGACCTGGTCGAGGACCGCCGCGTAGTCGGCCACCAGCGCCACGCCCCGGGCGGCGCTGACGTCGTAGCCCCTGATCAGCGAGCGCAAGTCGGCCAGCATGGCCAGCGCGCGCAGCTTCGGGTCGTCCGCAGCGGCCTCCGCGGCCGGCCCGAAGTCGACCTGGGGCGCCGTGGAGACCTCGACGTCGTCCTCGGCCTGGTCCAGCCGCAGCAGCGGTGCCCCCGCATCGACCTGGGAGTTGACCACGGCGAGGACGTCGCGGACGGTGCCGGCCGCGGGGGCCCGCACCGCGGTCTCCATCTTCATGCTCTCGAGCACGACCAGCGGCGCGCCGGCCTCGACCCGGTCGCCGGCCGCGACGCGCACCGCCACGACCACCGCCGGCGCCGGGGCACGCACGACGCCGGCGTCGTCGTGCACGATCCGGCTGGTCGCGCCGTCGACGTCGACGAGGTGGCTGCCCGTGCCGGCCACGCTGCTCACGTGGTGGCGGCGTCCTCCGACGTCGAGCAGGCTCCGGTGGTCGTCGATCCGGTCGCGGTCGACCACCACCTCCTGGTCGGCCACCTCGAGCCGGTAGCGCTGTGGCCCGACCTGGCCGACGGTGACGGTGTACGTCCGTCCCTGGTGGGCGAGCTCGACCTGGCGCCCGACGGCGTGGCCGGCGCGGGGGCGACCTCCGCGCGCCGAGGCCAGGAACGCGGCGCGTTCCACCGCCTCCTCGGCGTCGTAGACGTCGATGGCCACGCTGAGCAGAGCGATGTCGGCGTGACCCGTCGGTGCCGTCGCGAGCTCGGCGCTGACCCGGTCGAGCCACTGGGTGTCCGCCTCGCCGGAGACCACCTCGGGACGCGCCAGCAGGTCGAGCAGGAACGACTTGTTCGTGGTCCCGCCCTGGATGAGCACGGTCGTCTCCCGCAGGGCGCAGCGCAGCCGCGCCAGCGCTTCCGGGCGGTCGCGTCCCCAGGCGATCACCTTGGCCACCATGGAGTCGTAGTCCGGGGGGATCACCTCGCCGGCCGCGATGCCGGTGTCGACCCGGATGCCCGGACCGGCGGGCGGGGTGAAGACGGTGACGGTGCCCGGTGCCGGGGCGAACCCCTCCGCCGCGTCCTCCGCGTTCAGCCGGACCTCGACCGCGTGCCCGGTCTCGGGGGGACACTCGCCGCTGAGCGGCTCCCCGAGGGCGACCAGCAGCTGCAGCCTGACCAGGTCGAGCCCGGTGGTGGCCTCGGTGACGGGGTGCTCCACCTGCAGGCGGGTGTTCACCTCCATGAACGCGAAGGTCTGGTCCTGGGGCTGGTAGAGGTACTCCACCGTGCCGGCGCCCTGGTAGCCGGCGGCCGAGACGAGCGCGATCGAGGCGGTGCGCAGCCGCGACATCTGCTGCTCGCTGAGCACGGGGGAGCCGGACTCCTCGACCAGCTTCTGGTTGCGCCGCTGGATGGAGCAGTCCCGTACGCCCGGCGCCCAGACCGTCCCGTGGGCGTCGGCGATCACCTGCACCTCGATGTGGCGCCCGCCGCCGACCAGGCTCTCCAGGAACACCACGGGGTCCCCGAAGGTGGCCCGCGCCTCGGCCCGGGTGCGCTCCAGGGCCTCCGGCAGCTCCTCCGGCGTCCGCACCATGCGGATCCCGCGCCCGCCGCCGCCGCTCCTGGCCTTGAGCATCACCGGGTACCCGATGGCCTCGGCCTGCCGCGCCGCGTCCTCGGGGCCGTCCACCGGCCCCCCGCTCCACGCGGCCACGGGGACCCCGGTCTGCTCGGCGAGGAGCTTGGCCTCGATCTTGTCCCCCAGCTGCCGCATGGCCCGCGCGGACGGGCCGACGAAGACGAGCCCGAGGCGCTCGCAGAGCTCGGCGAACGCCGGGTCCTCCGCCACGAACCCCCATCCGACCCACACGGCGTCGGCCCGGCCGAGGCCCAGCGCGCGCTCCAGCTCGACGTGGTCCAGGTACGGCACGCCCGCCGGGCCGGCGTCGCGCAGGCACACCGCGTCGTCCGCGGCCCGGACGAACAGCGACTTCTGCTCGGCGCGGGTGTGCAGCGCGACCACCTCGATGCCCCAGCCACGTTCCTCGTTGAGCTGCCGGACGGCCCGGGTGAGCCGGATGGCCGGTTCGCCGCGGTTGACCACGGCCAGTCGCTGGAACACGTGGTCCTCCGTCGGTCGCGTTGTGGTGCGGATCACTCACACAACAGCGTCCAGGAGGCGGGCACAAGGCCACCGGCCGGTTCGGGGTCGCACGGCACCCGGTCGTCGGTCCGCCGTACCCAGCCCCGGGGCCCCGCCCCAGGGCCCCGTCCTACTCGGCCCCGGGTGCCGTCACGAAGGTCAGCGCGTCGCCGAAGGCGCAGACCGTGAACGGAGCGACCGCGCGGCCCGCGCCCTCCTCGTCGAGGTGCTCGGGGGCCCGCATCGAGAGCAAGACGTTCATCAGCATCCCCTGCGCCACGAAGTCGCGGATCCGCTCGTCGCTGCCGCCGGCGTCGCGGAGCGTGGCGAACACCGCGCCCATGCAGGCCCGGCTCCGCTCGGCGATCTCCTCGATCCCGCCGGCCGCGAAGCCGTGCATCATCACCATCAGCAGGTCCCGGTCGGCCATCAGGGCGGCGTAGGCCAGCCCCAGCCGCTCCCAGTCGGCCTCGCTGTCGGGGTCGAAGGGCTGGGCGTCGATCACCTCGGCGAAGGCCCGGTCGATGCGCTGCATGGCGCGCTCGAACACCTCGAGGAACAGCGCGAGCTTCGTGCCGAAGATCCGCACGACGTACGGCTGGGACACCCCGGCGTGCTTGGCCACGGCGTCGGTGCTGGTGCCGTGGTAGCCGGCCAGCGCGAAGGCGTGGGTGGCGGCGTCGAGCACCAGCGCGCGGCGGTCCTCGGCGCTCATCCGGGGTACGGGGGCGGCGTCCTGGGAAGTCATCCTTGACAGATTATCAAACGATTACCTACCGTCGTGGCGTAAGTAATCATTCGATGCCTTCTAGACCGGAGATGCAGATGACCCTCCTCGACCGCCCGCCGGAACGCCAGGGACCCGCCGCCGACCCGACCGGGCGCGCCCGCCGCGCACCCGTGTGGCTCGTGGTCGTCGCGGCCTCGTTGCCGATGTTCATGGCCACGCTCGACAACCTCGTGATGACCAGTGCCCTGCCGGTGGTGCGCGCCGACCTCGGGGCGAGCGTCGGGCAGCTGTCCTGGTTCCTCAACGCCTACACGCTGACCTTCGCGACCTTCATGCTGCCGGCCGCGACCCTGGGTGACCGGCTCGGCCGGCGCCGGGTGATGGTCGCCGGCATCGCGGTCTTCACGCTGGCCTCGATCGCCTCGGCGCTGAGCACGACCTCGGAGGCGCTCATCGCGGCCCGGGCGGTGCAGGGCCTCGGGGCCGCGGCGATCATGCCGCTGTCGCTGACCCTGCTGGCCTCCTCGGTCTCGCCGGCGCTCCGCCCGGTCGCGATCGGGATCTGGGGCGGGGTGTCGGGCCTCGGGGTCGCGCTCGGTCCGGTCGTCGGCGGGGCCGTCGTCGAGGGGATCAGCTGGCAGGCGATCTTCTGGCTGAACGTCCCGGTCGCGGTGGTCGCCGTGCCCCTGCTCCTGCTCACGGTGCCCGAGGCCCGGGGCGCCTGGCAGCGGCTGGACCCGGTCGGGACGCTGCTGGTCGGCGGCGCCGTGCTCGCCGGGGTCTGGGGCATGGTGCACGGCAACGAGGACGGCTGGGGCTCGGTCGGGGTCCTGGGCCCGCTGGTGCTCGCGGTCGTGCTGCTGCCGGCCTACGTGCTCTGGG
The DNA here is from genome assembly GCF_018459925.1 of Nocardioides aquaticus. NCBI lineage: Bacteria > Bacillati > Actinomycetota > Actinomycetes > Propionibacteriales > Nocardioidaceae > Nocardioides > Nocardioides aquaticus. The sequence continues at coordinate 4,079,230 of NZ_CP075371.1, read as the reverse complement.
CGCGCGGGCGCTCGTACGCCGTGCTGCCGCTGCGGCTCTTCTCCTCCCGCGGCTTCTCCGTGGCCAACGCCGTCGGGCTGCTGTTCACCACGGGCGTGTTCGGCACGGTGTTCCTGCTCTCGCAGTACCTGCAGGTCGTCCAGGGCTTCAGCCCCCTGGAGGCGGGACTGCGGACGCTGCCCTGGACGGCGGCACCGATGGTGGTCGCCCCGATCGCCGGCGCGCTGGCCTCCCGGACCGGGCTGCGGGCGCTGCTGCTGGTGGGCCTGGCCCTGCAGACCGCCGCGCTGGCGTGGTTCGCCGTGCTCACCGAGAGCGGCGCGGCGTACGGCTCGTTCGTCGTGCCGCTGGCGATGGCCGGGATCGGGATGGGCCTGACCTTCGCCCCCAGCGCGACCATGGTCCTCGACGGCCTGCCGGACGACGACTTCGCGATCGCCAGCTCCGCCAACTCCACGATCCGCGAGTTCGGGGTGGCCTTCGGGATCGCGCTGCTGACCGCGGTCTTCCTCGGCAACGGCGGCGAGATCAGCCCGGTCGGGTACGACGGCGCGGTCGGACCCGCGCTGCTCACCGGCTCCGCCGCAGTCGGCCTGGCCACGCTCGCCGCGTTCCTGGCGCCCCGCCGGGTCCGCTGAGGCGACCGCCGGGCAGCGGTCCGGGCAGCGGTCCGGGCAGCGGTCCGGGCGCCCGGCGCAGCTGTAACGCTGTGTTACATCGTCTGGTGCGGCGTCGTGACGCTGCGCTAGGCGATGTAACACAGCGTTACAGCGCGAGTGGCGGCGTGACGCCGAGGCGACGGGCCCGCCGGACGGGTCAGAACGGCAGGCTGGTGGTCCCCGGTGCCACGACCAGCAGCCCGGCGACGCGGCGCTCCTCGTCCCAGGCCACCCGCCCCAGCCACTCCCCGGCCTCGCAGCGGAGCCGGGTGGCGCCGACGACGCCGCCCAGCACCGGCTCCCCGACGCCGACCGACGAGCCGTCGGGGAGCTCGAGGCGGGTGGCGTGGCAGCCCTCGAGGCGCCCGGTCTCCCGGACGACGCCGGCCCAGGTGTCCAGCACCAGCGCGCGGGTCAGCACGGCGGCGGTGTCGTCGGTCATCAGCGCGCGGAGGTGGTCGTAGTCACCGGCGTCGAGACGGGTGAACACCTCCTCGGTGGCGAGGTCGAGACCGTCGGTGGGGCTGGGTGTCATCGGTCGTCCGTCCCGGGGGTCGAGGGGTGTGCCGAACCGCTTGAACGCGGCCTGGCGGGTCGTGCCGAGGGTCGCGCCGACCTCGGCCCAGGTGTGGCCGGCGGCCCGGGCCGCGGCGACGGCGGCGTGCAGGCCGTCCTGGGCCCGCGCGGCCGCCTGCCGCGCGGCGGCCAGGGCCAGCAGGGACCCGGGATCACCGCGGGCCTCAGTGCCGGTCACGCGAGGACGTGAGCGCGGCCGGCAGGATCGCCCCGGCGACGATGAAGCCGGTCGCCCAGAAGGCGCTGTTCCCGTCCCCGATCCGGACCGTCAGGTAACCGAGGACGGTGCCGGTCGCGGCGGCGAGCGCGTACGCCCGCGGGTCGACCGTGTCGCGGTCCCCGCCGGAGGCGTAGGGGCCGGCGAAGAGCATCACCCACAGCGCGAGGGCCAGCACCGCACCGACCACGAAGGACGGCCAGCCGGACCCGTCGAGGAGTCCGACCGCGACGGTGACCGCGGCGGCCACCGCGAGGACCTGGGGGGTGCGCGTCATGCCCCCACCCCACCCGCCCCGGGCCGGTCTGTCAACCACAAGTTGACAGACTCAGCCGGTCGAGACCTGGCCGGCCTCGACCCGCCACTGCTGGTCCAGACGCACCTGGTCCAGCAGCCGCCGGTCGTGGGAGACCAGCAGCAGGGCGCCGTCGTAGGCGTCCAGCGCGTGCTCGAGCTGCTCGATCGCCGGCAGGTCGAGGTGGTTGGTCGGCTCGTCGAGTACCAGCACGTTGACCGCGCGCGCCTGCAGCAGCGCCATCGCCGCGCGGGTGCGTTCGCCGGGGGACAGCCGGGCGACCAGGCCGGCCACCTGGTCGCTCTTGAGACCGAACTTCGCCAGCAGCGTGCGCACCTCGGCCGGCGAGAGGTCGGGCAGCGCGGCCTCGGCGGCGTCGCCCAGGGTGCGGTCCTCGGGCAGCGAGGCGCGGGCCTGGTCGATCCCGCCGACCGACAGCGACGCACCCTGCGAGGCGCGGCCCTCGTCGGGTGCGAGGTGGCCGAGCAGGAGCTGGAGCAGGGTGGTCTTGCCGGCCCCGTTGGGCCCGGTGATCCCGATCCGCTCGCCGGCGTCGACCTGCAGCGACACCGGGCCGAGCGTGAAGTCGCCGCGCCGCACGACCGCCTGGTCGAGCGTGGCCACCACCGAGCTCGAGCGCGCGCCGCGGGCGATCGAGAACTGCAGCTCCCACTCCTTGCGGGGCTCCTCGACCTCTTCGAGGCGGGCGATCCGGGACTCCATCTGCCGGACCTTCTGCCCCTGCTTCTCCGAGGACTCACTCTGCGCGCGGCGACGGATCTTGTCGTTGTCGGGGCTCTTGCGCATCGCGTTGCGCACGCCCTGCGAGCTCCACTCGCGCTGGGTGCGCGCCCGGGACTCCAGGTCGGCCCTGGTCCCGGCGTACTGCTCGTAGGCCGCACGGGCGTGGCGCCGGTGCACGGCGCGCTCCTCCAGGAACGCGTCGTACCCGCCGTCGTAGACCCGCACCTGGTGCTGGGCGAGGTCCAGCTCGACGACGCGGGTCACGCAGCGGGCGAGGAACTCGCGGTCGTGCGAGACCAGCACGACCCCGGCCCGCATGCCGCCGACCAGCCGCTCGAGCCGCTCGAGCCCGTCGAGGTCCAGGTCGTTGGTGGGCTCGTCGAGCAGGACGAGGTCGAAGCGGCTCAGCAGCAGCGCGGCCAGCCCCACCCGCGCGGCCTGCCCGCCCGACAGCGAGGTCATCAGCGCGTCGGGGCCGACGTCGAGACGCAGGTCGCCGAGCACGGCGGGCACCCGCTCGTCGAGGTCGGGCGCGCCGGAGGCCAGCCAGTGGTCGAGCGCGACCGCGTACGCGTCGTCGGCGCCGGGCACCTCGGAGCCGAGGGCGGCGGCGGTGGCCTCCATCGCCTCGGTGGCTGCCGCGGCGCCGGTACGCCGGGCGAGGTGCTGCCCGACCGTCTCGCCGGGCAGCCGCTCGTGCTCCTGGGGCAGCCAGCCCACGAACGCGTCCGCGGGGGCCGTGCTGACGGTGCCGGCCAGCGGGGCGTCCCGGCCGGCGAGCAGCCGGAGCAGGGTCGACTTGCCGGCCCCGTTGGCGCCGACCACGCCGACGACGTCGCCCGGGGCGACGGTCAGGTCGAGGCCCTCGAAGAGGGTGCGGTGGGCGTGTCCGCCGGACAGCCCCTTGGCGACCAGGGTGGTGCTCACCGCTGGAGCCTAGGCCGCGGTGCTGCCACCATGGCCGGGTGGTGCGCGACGGTGCGGGCTGGTGGACCGAGCGGGTCGTGCCGCGCCTGGTCGACGCCTCCCTGTCGGCCGCGCCGGTCGACCGGCTGCGGGCGCGCGCCTGCGCCGGTCTGCACGGGCGGGTGCTGGAGATCGGGTTCGGCAGCGGGCTGAACCTGCCGCAGCTCCCGGCCGGGGTCACCGCGCTGGACGCCGTGGAGCCCGCGGACCTGGCGTGGGAGCGTTCGGCCGCCCGGCGGGAGGCGTCGCCGGTCGCGGTGCGCCGCACCGGCCTGGACGGCGAGCGGCTGGCGGCGCCGGACGGGTCGTACGACGCCGTGCTCTGCACCTTCACCCTCTGCACCGTCCCCGACCCCGCCCGGGTGCTGGCCGAGGTGCGGCGGGTGCTCCGACCCGGCGGGTCGCTGCACCTGCTCGAGCACGGTGCGGCACCGGGACCGCGGGTGCGGGCCTGGCAGCGGCGTCTCGAGCCGCTGCAGCGGCGCGCGTGCGGCGGCTGCCACCTGACCCGCGACGTGCCCGGGCTGCTGGCCGACGCCGGGTTCGAGGTCGCCGTGGTGCACGTGGGCTACGTCGCCGAGGGCCCCGCGCGGCCCTGGTCCTGGGTCACCGGCGCCCGCGCCACACCGCTCGTGCGCCCCTGAAGCCCCGGCTCGGCCGAAACGCGTCGGGCGCGCGCGCACCGCACTACCCTCGGTTCCATGCCGCCAGGCCCTCCCGCCGCTCGGCGACAACGACAGCTGCTGGCCGTCGCCGTCGTCGTCGGCAGCGGTCTCTTCCTCACGTTCTGGGCGCTGCTCGCCTCGGACCTCTCCGGGGGTGCCCGGGCGACGGTCAGCGCGACCGGGCTGCTGACGGCCGGGGTCCTGGCCGTGGCCAGCGGCGCGGTCCGCGCCCGGTGGTCCACCGGCGGTCGCCGACGAGCCTGGGGACTGCTCGCCCTGGCCGGCGTGGTCGCGCTCAGCAGCAACGTTCTCAACGAGGCCTTTCCCGAGGCGGCGATCGGGGAGACCCCGGTCACCGACCTGGTGATCGCCGCCGCCCTGGTGCTCTCGATCACCAGCCTGGCCTACTTCACCCAGGTCACCCGACGCCCGGTGGACCTGGCGGTGATGGCCCTGGACGGGCTGATCCTGGGCTCGGCGGTGCTGATGATCGCCGCCAGCCGCGTCTACGACCCGTTGGCGGCCACCGGCGGCGACGTGCCCCTGTTCGCGGGCCTGGTCATCCCGGCCCTCGACGTGGTGCTGGCCACGGTCGCCCTGGTCCTGCTGCGCCGCACGCGCGGACCCGACCGGCTCGCGCTCGGCCTGGTGGCCGCCGGCTTCATCGTCTACACGATGACCGACCTCGGGTGGGCCGTGCGGGTCGCCGGCGGCGACGAGTCGCTGGGGACCCAGCTCGACCTCGGCTGGATCGCGGGCTACCTGCTGCTCGGGCTGGCGGCCTGGTGGCCGGTCCGGGTGCGCGACGTGCCCCGGGAGGTGAGCGTCGCCGGCGCCGAGGACTGGGACACCGCCGTGGTCTTCGGGGTGCTCCTGGTCGCGGTGCTGGTCGAGGTGATGGGGGAGGGCGCCGGCGGGCTGCTGACGCTCGAGGCCGCCCTGTGGCTGTTCCTGATCGGGGGCGCGGGCGTGCGGCAGGGCCTGATCGCCCGGGAGAACCGCCACCTCCGCCGCCACCTCGAGGTCCAGGTGCGCGAACGCACCGCCGACCTGCGCCAGATGGGGCGCGAGACCGAGGTGCTGCTGTCGTCGGTGGCCGACGGGATCTACGGCGTCGACACCGAGGGCCGGGTCACCTTCGTCAACCCCTCGGGCGCCGCCATGCTCGGTTACGCCGTCGACGAGCTCACCGGCTGCCTGGCGCACGACGTCTTCCACGCCGCGGCCGACGACGGGGTGCCGTTCCCGGCCGAGGACTGCTACATCACCGAGGCGGTGCGCTACCGGATCGTCAGCAACGGCGAGGAGGACCACTACGTCCGCGCCGACGGCGCGACCTTCCCGGTCGAGATCACCGCCAGCCCGCTCGTCGACAGCGAGACCGGGGACGTGCGCGGCGGGGTGGTGGTCTTCCGCGACGTCACGCAGCGGCGCGAGGTCGAGCGGGTCAAGAACGAGTTCCTGTCCGTGGTCAGCCACGAGCTGCGCACCCCGCTCACCTCGATCCGGGGCTCGCTGGGGCTGCTCGCCGGGGGCGTCCTCGGCGACCTCCCGGAGCCGGCCGGCGCGATGGTCGACCGTGCGCTGCAGAGCTCGGAACGGCTCACCCGGATGATCAACGACATCCTCGACCTCGAGCGCATCGAGTCCGGCAGCCTCGCCCTCGAGGTGCAGCCGCAGGACGTCGACGGCCTGCTGGCGATCGCCGACCGCGAGATGGCCGGCCTGGCCGCCAGCAGGGACGTACGCCTCGTCCGCGCCGCCGGCTGCCCGGCCCAGGTGATGGCCGACCACGACCGCATCGTGCAGTCGCTGACCAACCTGATCGGCAACGCCGTGAAGTTCTCCCCACCCGGCTCGGTGGTCGAGCTGGGCGCCCGGCAGGAGGGCGACGCGATCGTGATGAGCGTGGTCGACCGCGGCCGGGGGATCCCGGCCGACCGGCTGGAGACGATCTTCGACCGGTTCGAGCAGGTGGACTCCTCCGACATGCGTCAGCAGGGCGGCTCCGGGCTGGGCCTGGCGATCTGCCGCGGCATCGTCGAGCGCCACGGCGGTCGGGTCTGGCTGGAGAGCGAGCTCGGGGTCGGCACCACCGCGCTGCTGGCGCTGCGGGCCGCCCCGGCCGCGTCCGCCGCACCGGGGTCCGTCGCGGGGTCGGACCAGGTGGGACCGGCCGCGGTCCCCGCCTCGACCTAGGCCGCGGTCGTACCCGTGGCTGACCCGACGCACGCCGGGGGTGCCCCGTCCGCCATGATTCGGGGCACCCGCGGCGTCCCGGTCCGCGACCGCGCCTGCACCGTCCTCTTGGGAGACTCATGCGACCCGTCCCGACCCGTCCCGACGGCAACCCCGAGGGCAGCCCCGAGGGCGATGGCGCCGACGGGCTGCGGATCAGCGTCCGCACCGGCAGCGGCACCGGGCGTACCCGGCTCTCGGCCTTCGACGGCGCGCTGCGCGAGGCCGGCGTCGCCGACCTCAACCTGGTGACGCTCTCCTCGGTCATCCCCGAGCACAGCACGGTCGTGCAGGCCCACGACCCGCTCGGCGCGGAGCACGGCGACCGGCTGTGGTGCGTGCTGGCCAGCGCCGGCGCCGAGCAGCACGGCGAGGTCGTGTGGGCCGGGCTGGGCTGGGCCACCGACCGCCGCACCACCGGCGGGGTCTTCGTGGAGCACCACAGCGGCAGCGAGGAGGCCCTGCGGGCGCAGATCGACCTGAGCCTGGAGGACCTGTGCGCGTCGCGGGGGTGGCAGGACGTGGAGACGGGGTCGGCGGTGGCCAGCGCCCACTGCGTCGACGACCCGGTCTGCGCGCTCGTCGTCGCCGCCTACGAGGTCCAGGGGTGGGGCGACCGTGGCTGAGTACCAGGTCTCCGGGGAGACCGTCACGATCGACGTCGAGCGCGACCTCGACGAGGACGTGACGGAGCGGTTCCACGCCCTCTACGTCGAGACCTTCGCGCCGATGGCGGTGCGCGCGGTGGCCCGGCAGGTGCTGCACCGCGAGGAGTTCGTCGAGGAGATGCGCGACCCACGGGTGATGAAGTACGTCGCCCGCGACGCGGCCGGCGCGGTGATCGGGCTGACCACGCTGACCCGTGACCTCGAGACGGTGCCCTGGATCAGCCCGGAGTACTTCGCCGCGCGCTACCCCGCGCACGCCGCCCGCGACGCCGTGTTCTACCTCGGCTTCACCCTGGTCGCGCCCCAGCACCGCCGCTCCAGCGTCTTCCGGCTGATGATCGAGGAGGTCGCCGACCACGTCCTGGAGGCGCGGGGCGTGTGCGGCTGGGACGTCTGCGCCTACAACGAGGAGGTGCTCGGCTTCTCGACGATGATCGGGCAGCTGCTGCACAGCCGGCTCGACTGCACCATCGAGGAGATCGACGTGCAGCGCTACTCCGCGTCCGTGGCCCACGGACCGCTGCCGTCCTGAGGCCGCCCGGGGAGCGGCCCGCCGGGGGGCCACCGGTGCCGGTCCCGGGGCCGATCGCCCGGGGGATACCGTGGCACCGGCAGCCGTCCGGGCCTGCCCGTGCCTGAGGAGGACACGATGCCGACCGTGCTCGTGGTGGACGACGACGAGGACGTCCGTGTGGTGACGTCGATCTCGCTCGCGCGGGTCGGCGGGTGGACCGTGCTGGAGGCCGCCCGCGGCCGCGAGGCGATCGACATCGCCCGCGAGCAGCAGCCCGACGCGATCCTGCTCGACCTGATGATGCCCGACATGGACGGCATCACGACCTTCGGCCACCTCCAGGACGACCCGGCCACCCGGGACATCCAGGTGATCCTGCTGACCGCCAAGAGCCGGGTCGGTCCCCAGCAGCCCTGGGACGGCCTCGCCGTGGCCGGGGTGCTGTCCAAGCCGTTCAGCCCGATGGACCTGCCGGGGCAGGTCGCCGCCCTGCTCGGGTGGGACGTCCCGCGACCCTGAGAGGTCCGTCGCGCGCGACCTCCTAGGCTTCGGTCGTGCCGACCCTCACCGCTGCCCTGCTGACCGCTGCCGCCGGCGGGGGTGACGACCCGGCCGAGCTCGGCGGGGTGGCCGGGTGGGCCGTCGACGTCATGGAGCAGCTCGGCGCCTTCGGTGCCGGCCTGCTGATCGCGCTGGAGAACCTGTTCCCGCCACTGCCCAGCGAGCTGATCCTGCCCGTCGCCGGCTTCACCGCCTCCCAGGGCACCCTCTCCCTGACCGGCGCCATCGTCTGGACCACCGTCGGGTCGCTGGCCGGCGCCCTGGTCCTCTACTGGCTCGGCGCGGCCCTCGGCCGGGACCGGACCTTCGCGATCTGGCAGCGCCTGCCGCTGGTCGACGACCACGACTTCCTGCGTACGGAGGCGTGGTTCGCCAAGCACGGTCGGTGGGCGGTCTTCCTCGGTCGGATGATCCCCATCTTCCGCAGCCTGATCTCGGTCCCGGCGGGGGTGGAGCGGATGCCGCTGCCCCTCTTCATGGTGCTCACCACCGTGGGCAGCCTGATCTGGAACACCACCTTCATCCTGGCCGGCTACCTGCTCGGCGAGCAGTGGTACCGCGTGGAGCCCGTCGCCGGCTGGGTCCAGCGGGTCGTGATCGCCGTCGTCCTGGTCGCCGCGATCGTGTGGGTCGTCAAGCGGCTGCGCCGTCCGATGACCCCCGCCTGACCCGCCCCCGCAGCCCGACCGCGACGTCGAGGACCAGGAACGCCAGCAGGCTGACCCCCAGCACCGGCAGGGCCCAGCCCACGACCACCGCGCCGACCACCAGGACCCCGGTGGCCACCGGCGGCAGGGAGCGCCAGGCCCCGCGGCGCACGGGCCGGCCCATCCGCAGCCGGTGGCCCCGCGTGGGCCGCCGCTGCCACCACATCCGGTAGCCGGTCACGATCATCGCGACCAGGACGCCGGCCAGCGCGAGCAGCGCGACCTGGCTGACCCACCCGAACAGCAGGCCCATGTGCAGGTCGATGCCCCAGCGCGCCAGCTTGGCCGCGACCGGGTAGTCGTCGAAGCGGACCACGTCGGCGACCTCGCCCGAGGACGGGTCGATCGCGGCGGCGTCGGCCTGCGTCGGCCAGGACTTGTCCAGCTCCTGCACGACGTAGGTGCCCGTCGCGCCGGTCGGCCCGGCGACCTCCACCGGGCCGACCAGGTCGGCGGCGCGGGCCGCGTCCAGCGCGCCCTGGTAGCCGACGCCGGGTGAGTCGCCGAGCGGTGCGGCCTCCGCCGCGCCGCCGTGGCCCTCGTGGCCCTCGTGGCCCTCGTGGGCCTCGGGGTCGGCCTGGGCGGCACCGAGGTCGGCCACCACCTGGGGGGTGTCCCAGCTCAGCGCGCCGCGCAGCTCGGTGACGTGGGCGCCGGCGTAGGTCGACCAGGTCAGCCCGGTGGCGGCGAGCATCGCGAAGCCGAGGAAGGCCCAGGTGCCCAGCGCGCCGTGCCAGGAGCGGGTGCGGCGGCGGGCGCTGCCGTCGCGTCGCGGCCGGAGCCGGGAGCCGTCGCGGCGACCGGTCCACCACAGCAGCAGTCCCGCCAGTGCCACGACGCCCAGCCAGGAGGCGGCCAGCTCCGAGTAGAGACGGCCGGGCTCACCGAGGTGCAGGTGGCGGTGTAGCTCGCTGATCCAGGTGCGCACCGGCAGCGACCCGGAGGACCCGTACGCCGTCTCCTCGCCCAGCACCTCGCCGTCGACCGGGTCGACGAAGACGGCCAGGCGGCGGCTCTCGGCGGTCTCGCCGGCGTCGAGCAGGACCCGGGTGGTCGCCCCCTCGCCGTCGCCGGGGCGGACGGCGAGCAGCGGGAGGTCGGGCTCGGTCTCCCGGGCGGCCGCGACCTGCTCGTCGAGCGGCAGCGCGGGTCCGCGCGCGTCCGTGGTGAGCACGTCGGAGTAGACGACGCGCTCGATCTGGGGGCTCACGGCGTAGAGCCCGCCGCTGACCGCGGCGACCAGCAGGAACGGTGCCACCAGGACGGCGGCGTAGAAGTGCAGGCGTAGCAGCAGGGGTCGCAGGCTGCGGCGTGGGCCAGGGCCCGGGTCCGGTCCGGGCTGCCGGGCGCGGTCGGGGTCGGTGGTGCGGTGGGTCGCGGGGGTGGTCGTCACGACGGCCTCTCGGTCGGGCGCGCGGGTGCGCGCAGCGGCCCGGCGGTGGCCGGGCAGGCGACCGTCAGGCGGGCTGGGGTGTGTGGTGCGGGATGGTGGCGGGGGCGGGGGTCCCGGGCGGGGCCCGGGGACCGGCCGCGGCCGAGGCGTCCGGCGCGGAGGGGCGTCGTACGACCGGGGCCGGCTGCGGGTGACGGACCACCGGACGGGGTGCTCCGGGTGCGGGTGGTGGGACCAGCCGGGCCAGGGTCGCCCGGACCAGGGCACGGATCGCGTGGTCGGCGCGCAGTGCCAGCAGGGTGGTGAGCAGCGCGACGAGCAGGTGGCCGCCGAGCATCGTGACGCCGCCGTCGAGCAGGCCGTGGCCGCCGTGGCCGCCCTGGCCGCCGTGGCCGGTCATCCCGGTCATGCCGGTCATCCCGTCGTGGGTGGCCGCGGGCGAGGAGGTCATCGACAGCAGGCCGTGCCCGGCCGCCTGCACCGTCAGCGCGCCGGTCAGGACGCGGGCCGGCGTCGGACGACGGGCGAGGAGCGGTCCGCAGACGAGCCCCAGGGCGGTCAGCAGCAGGGCGGGGCCGGTGCCGACCGCGTGACCGGCGGCGCCGGCGTGGGCCAGCACCGCGCCGAGGCCGCAGACGAGCCCGAGCACGCTCGCGCGCAGGGCGTCCGAGGTGACCACGGCGGCAGCCTACGGCCGGGTGACGCAGCCGCCGCCGACCGCACCGGCCGCAGTCGTGGGTGCGAGCCCGGTCCAGGGGCCGTGCTCAGGCACACGACCCACCCGGCCGCTGGCAGACGGGCGCGGGCCGGCGGAAGTCCGCGTTGGTGGGGTACGCCCCCCACCCGTACCCGATAATGACGGCGTGACGAGCGAGGGCCGGGGTGCGCCGCGGTGGCCGTGGGCGTGGACGGCGCTCGGCGTGCTCGCGCTGGTGCTCGCCGTCGGCGTCGTGCCGCTGACCACCGTCGCCGCCGGGGAGCTGCCGGGCCGCACCGTCCGCACGGAGCTCGAGGGGCAGGACGTCCGCCTGGACCTGCCCGGCGGGGACGTGGATCCCAAGGGCCTGGTGGTCTGGTTCCACGGCCAGGGCGGCGACGTGGACGTCCGGATGGACGACCCGTTCCTGGAGACGCTGCGCCGCGACGGCTGGGCCGTCGCCTCGTCGGACTTCCACGGCCCCTCCTGGGGCAACGCGGCCTCGACGCGCGACGTCGACCTGCTGGAGGCGTGGGCCGAGGAGCAGACCGGGCTCACCCCGGACGTCTTCGTGGCCGGGTCGATGGGTGCCGCGACCTCGCTGAACGCCCTGGTGGAGGGCACCGAGCCCCCGGCCTGCTGGTACGCGGTGCGCCCGGCGCTGTCGCTGACCGACATGGACGCGGTCCCCGGCGCCGACGCGTACCTCCGCCGTGCCTTCGGCGGAGCCGTCCCGCGCACCCGTGACCCCATCCGCAACGTTGACCGGCTGCCGACCGCGACCCACTACCGGATGGTGGCCTCCCGCGACGACCCGTGGGTCGACTACACCGAGAACGCCCAGCCGTTCATCAAGGAGCTCAGCGCGGCCGGCGCCGACGTCAGCCAGGTCCTCGTCTACGGCGACCACCAGGACGACGAGCACTTCAACGGCCGCGACGTCCTCGCCTTCGCCAACGCCTCCTGCCTGGACTGAGGAGAAGGTCGGCCCGGCTCAGATCCAGCGGGCGAACCACATCCGGTCGATCCACTCCCCGCGGGTGAGCAGCTGGTCGGTCCACAACGGCCAGAACCATGCCGCGTTGAGCACCACCAGCACCAGGAACGAGCCGGCCACGACCACCCCGACCGTGCGCCTGCGGGCGCTCGCGCCCGGCGGCCCGATGAGCCGGCCCAGGCACAGCACGATCGCCAGCACCAGGAACGGCAGCATCGCGACGGCGTAGAAGAAGAAGATCGGGCGGTCGTCGTACTGCAGCCACGGCAGCCAGGTCGCCAGGGCCCCGACCACCGCCAGTTGCGCGCGCCAGTCCCGCCGGCCCCACCACAGCGCGACCGCACCGAGCAGCGCGAGCACGCCGCCCCACCAGATCACCGGGGTGCCGATCAGCAGCACCTGGCGCAGGCAGTCGCTGCCCGCGGGGGCGGTGCACCCGTCCGTACCGGGCGGGATGTCGGTGTCCGCGGAGATGCCGACGGGCCGGTTGAGCAGCGGCCAGCCCAGCGGGTCCGAGGCGTAGGTGTGCGTCGAGCAGTTCAGGTAGTGGGCGTGGAAGGTGTAGACGTCCTGGTGGTAGTACCAGAGCGAGCGCAGCGACTGCACGAGCTCGCCGGGGCCGCTGGCGTCCGGCTCGGACGCGGTCGGCCACGACCCCGTCTCCGCCTCCTCGTTGTCGGTCTCGCCGTCGACGCAGGGGCCCTCGGCCACGAAGCGGGTGTACTGCGTCGAGGAGAGCGCCTCCTCGTACTCCGCGGCGTTGGCCAGCCACCCGCCCCAGGTCGCGACGTAGACGACCGCGGCGACCCCGACCAGGTGCACGAAGGCGGGCAGCCCGTCGACGACGGCCGAGCGCAGCCGGGCCCGGCGTACTCCCGCGGAGCGGCGCGCGCCGGCGCTCCAGAGCCAGACCAGGACGCCGAACGCGGCCAGCGGGAAGGCCGCGGTCCACTTCGTGCCGAGCGCCAGGCCCCACACCACGCCGCCGGTGAGCAGCCACGGCCGCCAGAGCAGCGCGCGTACGGGTCCCCAGCCGCCGCGGACGGGCACGCCACCGGTGGCGCGGGCCAGCCGGGCGCGGAACCACGCCCGGTCGTTGACCACGCAGGCCACCCCGCAGAGCAGGAAGAGGGCCAGGAAGATGTCGAGCAGGCCCAGTCGGGACAGCACGAGGTGGACCCCGTCGAGCATCAGCAGCAGCCCGGCCACGCAGCCGAGCAGGGTCGACCCGGTCAGCCGTCTGGCCAGCCGGCACATCACCAGCACCATCAGCGCCCCGGCGACCGCGGCGGAGACCCGCCAGCCGAACGGGTCCATCCCGAAGGCCTTCTCGCCGAGCGCGATCAGCCACTTGCCGACCTCCGGGTGGACGATCATCGACGGGTCGTCGGTCCAGATGCCGGTGGTGGTGCCGTCCAGGACCTGCTCGTCGGCGCCGTCGACGTAGCCACGGACGTAGCCGTGGTTGAGCATCGACCACGCGTCCTTGGCGTAGTAGGTCTCGTCGAAGGCGAAGGAGCGCGGCGAGCCGAGGTCCCACAACCGCATGACCAGCGCCAGCAGGGTCACGCCGAGCGGGGCGCCCCAGCCGATCCACCGGCTCTCGCGGCGCGGCGGCGTGGCGGGGGAGCCCGTTCCGGGTGGGGGCGGCGTCGGGCGCGGCGCGGTCAGCGTGCCCCCGGTCGTCACGCCGGGGAACTCTACGTCGCGGTCGCACGGCATGATCGGTGCATGAGTCCGTCGAGCCCCCCGAGCCCCCCGACCAGCGCCGACGGGGGTCACGGGGCGCCGGACGCCGGCGTGCTGGTGCTGGCCGCCACCCCGATCGGCCGGGTCGAGGACGCGCCGCCCCGCCTGGTCTCCGAGCTGGCGACCGCCGACGTCGTGGCAGCCGAGGACACCCGCCGGCTGCGGCGTCTCACCGGCGCGCTCGGGGTCGAGCCGACCGGGCGCGTGGTGTCGTACTTCGAGGGCAACGAGCAGGCCCGGACCCCGGTGCTCCTCGAGGCCCTGCTGGCCGGGCAGCGCGTGCTGCTCGTCACCGACGCGGGCATGCCCTCGGTCTCCGACCCGGGCTACCGGTTGACCGCCGCGGCCGTCGAGGCCGGGGTCCGGGTCACCGCGGTGCCGGGCCCGAGCGCGGTGCTGACGGCCCTGGCGGTCTCCGGGCTGCCGGTGGACCGGTTCTGCTTCGAGGGGTTCCTGCCGCGCAAGGCCGGGGAGCGCTCGCGACGCCTCGACGCGCTGGGCGCCGAGGAGCGGACGATGGTGTTCTTCGAGGCGCCGCACCGCACCGAGACCGCCCTGCGGGCGATGGCGCTGGCCTGGGGCGAGGACCGGCGCGGGGCGGTCTGCCGGGAGCTGACCAAGACCTACGAGGAGGTCCGTCGCGGCGGGCTCGGGGAGCTGGCGGACTGGGCCGCGGACGGCGTCCGGGGCGAGGTCACCCTGGTCGTCGAGGGTGCCGCCCCGGTGGCCGCGGTGGCCTCCGACCCGGCCTCCCTGCTGGCCGCGGTGGTGGTGCGCGAGGATGCCGGGATGAGGCGCAAGGACGCGGTCGTGGAGGTCGCCCGGCTCGCCGGGGTGCCCAAGCGGGAGGTCTACGACCTCGCGCACGGGGTGCACGAGGTCGAGGGTGCGGACGACGTGGGCCGGGAGGACGGCGCGTGAGCGCGCTGGACGGACGGATCACCGAGGTCGCGGTCGGTGCTCCGGCCGACGGGCTGGTGCTCGACGTCGACGACCAGGGCCCTCCCGACGGCGACGTGGTCGTGCTGCTGCACGGCTTCCCCGAGCGGGCCACCTGCTGGCGCGACGTCGTCCCGCGGCTGCACGCCGCCGGGCTGCGCACGCTGGCCGTCGACCAGCGCGGCTACAGCCCGCGGGCCCGGCCCGGCCGGCGCCGCGACTACCGCGCCGACCTGCTGCGCGACGACGTGGTGTCGGTGGTCGAGGCCGCCGTCGACCGGGTCGGACCGGACCGCCGGGTGCACCTGGTCGGGCACGACTGGGGCGCCGTCGTGGCCTGGCTGGTCGCCGCCGAGCGGCCCGAGCTGCTGGCGACGCTGACGACCTTCTCGGTGCCGCACCCCGGGGCGTACCTGCGGGCCGGCGTGCGCTCCAAGCAGCTGCTGCGGTCCTGGTACATGGCCGCCTTCAACGTGCCCGGCCTGGCCGAGCGGATGGCGCAGCAGCCCGGCGGCCGCTTCGAGCAGCTGCTGGCCCGGACCGGGATGACGCCTCCCGAGCTCGCCCGCTTCCGGGCCGAGGTCGTCGAGGACGGCGCCCTGCCCGGAGGGCTGGGGTGGTACCGCGCCCTGGCGCTGTCGGCCGGCGCGATGGGCGCCGGTCGGGTGCGGGTGCCGACCACGTTCGTCTGGAGCGACGGCGACACCGCGATCGACCGGTGGGGCGCGGAGCACTGCGGCGACTTCGTCCGCGCCGAGTACGAGCTCGTGGTGCTGACCGGCGTCACGCACTGGATACCCACGCAGGCCCCCGCGGCGGCCGCCGAGGCGGTCCTGGACCGGGTCGCGAGCCTCGGGTGAGGGCGGCGTGAGCGGGCCGACGCGCGCCCGGTCGGGGTCGCAGGAGTCCGGGCACTCCCGCGACCGGGGGCGTCCGCCGGCCCCCGAGCCGCTGCCGCACCCGGTCGTGGACAACCACTGCCACCTCGACATCGCCGACGGCGACTGGCTGCCCACCGAGGAGGCCCTGGCGGCCTCCGCCGCGGTCGGCGTCCCGCGGATCGTCCAGATCGGCTGCGACCTGCCCGGCGCCCGCTGGGCGGTCGAGGCCGCCGCGACCCACGACGCGCTGGTGGCCGGGGTCGCGCTGCACCCGAACGAGGCGCCGCGGCTGGCGGCCGAGGGCCTGCTCGACGAGGCGATGGCCGAGATCGAGCGGCTCGCCGGCGCCCACGACAAGGTGCGCGCGGTGGGGGAGACCGGCCTGGACTTCTTCCGCACCGGCGAGGACGGCCGCGAGGCGCAGGTGGAGAGCTTCCGCCGACACGTCGACCTGGCCAAGCGGCTCGACAAGACGCTGGTCATCCACGACCGCGACGCCCACGAGGAGGTGCTGCGCGTCGTCGCCGAGGAGGGCGCGCCGCCACGGTGGGTGATGCACTGCTTCTCCGGCGACGCCGACGTGGCCCGCCGCTGCCTCGACCTGGGCGCGTACCTGTCCTTCTCGGGCACGGTCACCTTCAAGAACGCCCGCGAGGTGCGGGAGGCGCTGGTGGTGGCGCCGCGCGACCGGGTGCTCGTGGAGACCGACGCGCCGTACCTGACGCCCACCCCCCACCGAGGCCGCCCCAACGCCTCCTACCTGGTCCCGCTGACGGTGCGCTCGATGGCCGAGACCCGGGGCGACGACCTCGCCGCGCTCTGCGCGGCGATCGACGCCAACACCGAGGCGGCGTTCGGCGGGGCGTGGTGAGAGCGGCCGTCACGACCGTGAGGACCCGGTCACACCCCGCGCGCCGCACCCCAGGTCAGGCCGGGTCCTAGGTCCCAAACGGCCCCCGAATGTTTGCCAATCCGTGACCTCGGATGTTCTGGTGGTCCAGACGGCCGGTCCACGGACCGGCCCGTCCAGCGCCGTGACCGTCTCCGCGCCTCGTGTCCGCCCCCGGGTGGACGAGATGCAGACCGTCGCGCGCAGGACGGGCACCGGGACCACGATCCGGGGCGTCACGACCGAGTCCCCGACATCCAGGGAGAGACGTGCAGGCGAACTCGTCCAGCACCCCGCCCGAGCCCACCCCCACCCCGTCCGACCCCACCGCACCAGCCGCCGCCGGCCGCTTCTCGCGGACGCTGCGCAGCCGCTGGCTGCTCGGCGGACTGGTCGCCCTGACCGCCACCGCGGTCGCCGGCACCACCGTCGCCTACGCCTCCATGAGCACCACCGTGGACCTCTCGGTCGACGGTGAGCAGCGCGAGGTCACCGCCATGGCCAGCACCGTCGGCGAGGTCCTCGAGTCCGAGGGCGTCGAGGTCGGCCCGCGCGACATCGTCGCCCCCTCGCCCGACGAGGAGATCGAGGAGGGCACCGCGATCACCGTGCGGTACGCCCGGCAGCTCGACCTCGTCGTCGACGGCGAGGAGGAGACCCACTGGGTCACCGCCACCAGCGTCTCGGACGCCCTGGCCCAGGTCGGCACCGACTACCGCGGCTCCGACCTGTCGACCAGCCGCAGCATGACCATCGGTCGCGACGGCGCCAGCCTCCGGGTGGTCACCCCAAGAAGCTCACCCTGGCCCTGGCCGGGAAGAAGCCGGTGACCAAGAAGCTGACCGTCCTGCGCGTCTCCGACGCGCTGGAGCAGATGAAGGTCGACGTCGACAAGACCGACGAGGTCTCCCCGAAGCCGGGCCGCGTGCTCGAGGACGGCGACAAGATCGTCTTCACCGACGTGCGGGTGGCCACCGAGCGCGACCGGGACCAGGTCATCGAGGCCGGCACCACCCAGCGCGACGACCCCGAGGCGCTCGAGGGCGAGACCAGCACCGTACGAGCGGCGCAGGACGGCGTGCGCGACGTGACCTACCGCGTGGTCTACCGCAACGGCGAGGAGGACGCCCGC
Organism: Nocardioides aquaticus; assembly: GCF_018459925.1. NCBI lineage: Bacteria > Bacillati > Actinomycetota > Actinomycetes > Propionibacteriales > Nocardioidaceae > Nocardioides > Nocardioides aquaticus. Next base: position 4,061,743 of record NZ_CP075371.1, on the reverse strand, counting down.
AAGGTCGTCAGCTCCTCGGTCGTGCGTGAGCCGGTCACCGGCATCGTCGCCGTCGGCACCCGCGAGCCGGAGCCCGAGCCCGAGCCGGAGGCGGCCTCGTCGCCCGCGGCGCCCTCGGCGCCGACCAGCAACTTCGCCGGCGGCAGCACCGTGTGGGACCAGCTCGCGCAGTGCGAGTCCGGCGGCAACTGGGCCATCAACACCGGCAACGGCTACTACGGCGGCCTCCAGTTCAACCTCGGCACCTGGCAGTCGTACGGCGGCACCGGGCTGCCCAGCGCCAACAGCCGCGAGACGCAGATCGCGGTGGCCGAGCGGCTGCGCGCCGCGACCGGCGGCTACGGCTCCTGGCCGAGCTGCTCGTCGTCCCTGGGGCTGCCCCAGTGACGCGTGCCCGCCGGCACTAGCCTCACCCGCATGACCACACCGCCCGCCGGGCCGAGACTCCTCGGCCCGGCGGAGGTGCGTCAGCTCGCCGACCGGCTCGACCTGCGCCCCACCAAGCAGCGCGGCCAGAACTTCGTGATCGACCCGAACACCGTGCGACGCATCGTGCGCGAGGCCGGCGTCGGCCCCGACGACGTGGTGGTCGAGGTCGGCCCCGGGCTGGGGTCGCTGACCCTGGCCCTGCTCGACGTCGTACGCCACGTGGTCGCCGTCGAGCTCGACGACCGCCTCGCCGGGCTGCTGGCCGAGACCGTCGCCGACCGGGCGCCCGACCACGCCGACCGGCTCGCGGTCGTGCACGCCGACGCGCTGCGGGTCGACGCCCTGCCCGGCCCGCCCCCGACGGCGCTGGTGGCCAACCTGCCCTACAACGTCTCCGTGCCGGTCCTGCTGCACCTGCTCGCGCTGCTGCCGAGCCTGGAGAAGGGCCTGGTGATGGTCCAGGCCGAGGTCGCCGACCGGTTGGCGGCGCGCCCGGGCTCCAAGGCGTACGGCGTCCCGTCGGTCAAGGCCGCGTGGTACGCCGACGTCCGCCGCGCGGGGTCCGTCGGCCGGTCGGTCTTCTGGCCGGCGCCCAACGTCGACTCCGGGCTGGTGGCCTGGACCCGACGCGACCCCCCGGCCACGACCGCCACGCGGCAGCAGGTCTTCGCCGTCGTGGACGCCGCGTTCGCGCAGCGGCGCAAGGCGTTGCGGGGTGCGCTCCGGCCGCTGGCCGAGGCGGCCGGTCGTGACGCCGGCGACCTCGACGCGGCCCTGCGCGGCGCCGGGGTCGACCCGCTCGCCCGCGGCGAGCAGCTCGAGGTGGGCACCTTCGCGGCCCTGGCCGAGGGACTCCTGGTCGTCCCGGGCGACCGTCCGCGCCCCGCCGACCACCCCTGAGGCGCCGGGTGGGCTGCCACCCTGGAGGGAGCAGCACGACCGACCGACCCGTGCCGGACCCCGCGCGGCTCTCCCCCCACCGTCCCGCCATCCCCTGCCCGTTGGAGCCGCCCCGTGACCCGCCCCGTGATCCGCCACGTCCCCGACCACGTCGAGGGCGCGATCACCGTGCGTTCGCCCGCCAAGATCAACCTCCACCTCGGCGTGGGCGCGCGGCGCGCCGACGGCTACCACGCGCTGACCACCGTCTACCACGCCGTCGGCCTCTACGACGACCTCGTGGTGACGCCGGCCGAGCAGTGGAAGCTGACCCTGACCGCGGCCGGCCACGTCGACACCGACCAGGTGCCCGGGGGCGACGACAACATCGTGGCCCGCGCCGCCGCGCTGTTCGCCGAGCGCGCCCCCGAGCGCGTCCGCGGCCGGTCGGCGAACGTCCACATCACCAAGGAGATCCCGGTCGCCGGGGGGATGGCCGGCGGCTCCGCCGACGCCGCCGCGGCCCTGGTGGCCCTGGACCGGCTCTGGGGCCTGCACACCAGCGACGAGGACCTGGTCGCGCTGGCCGGCGAGCTCGGCAGCGACGTCCCGTTCGCGCTGTTCGGCGGCACGGCGCTGGGCACCGGGCGGGGCGAGGTCGTCGACCCGGTCCCCGACGAGGGTCCCTGGTGGTGGGTGGTCGTGCCGAGCGAGGAGGGCCTGTCCACGCCCGAGGTCTACGCCCACTTCGACCGGCTGAGCCCGGACGCACCGGCCGAGCCGGCGTACCCGACCGAGCTGCTCGCCGCCCTCGCCGCGCGCGACGCCGTACGCCTCGGGGCGGCGCTGCGCAACGACCTGCAGGAGGCCGCCTGCGACCTGCGTCCCGAGCTCGGCGACGTGATCGCCGCCGGGGAGGCCGCCGGCGCGGTCCGCGGCATCCTGTCCGGGTCCGGGCCGACCTGCGTGTTCCTGTGCACCTCCGGCGACCACGCCCGCGACGTCGCGGCCACCCTGGCCGCCGACCACCCCGTCGTCCTGGTGGCCAACGGACCGGTGGCCGGCACCCACCTGCTCGAGTACGCCTGATGGAATGCCCCTGATGGCCTCCGACAACCTGCTCAACCTGGAACGCGTCTCCAAGTCCTACGGCGTGCGCCCGCTGCTGGCCGACGTCTCCCTCGGGGTGCTGGCCGGCGAGCGGATCGGCATCGTGGGGCGCAACGGGGACGGCAAGACCACCCTGCTCGAGGTGATGACCGCCCGCGAGGAGCCCGACGAGGGGCGCGTCTCGCGGCGGCGCGGCCTGCACACCGGCTACCTGCACCAGGGCGACGAGCTCGACGAGGGCGCGACCGTCCGCGAGGTCGTCCTCGGCGGTCGCGCCGACCACGAGTGGGCCGCCGACTCCCGCACCCGTGAGGTCGTCGAGGTGCTGCTGGCCGGGGTGTCGCTGGACCGCCTGGTCCAGGGCCTGTCCGGCGGGGAGCGCCGCCGCTGCGCGCTGGCCGCGCTGCTGCTCGACGAGCACGACCTGCTCGTCCTCGACGAGCCCACCAACCACCTCGACGTCGAGGCGGTGGCCTGGCTGGCCGCGCACCTGGCGCGCCGCAGCTCCGCGCTCGTCGTGGTCACCCACGACCGCTGGTTCCTCGACGAGGTCTGCCAGTGGACGTGGGAGGTCCACGACGGCGTCATCGACGTCTACGAGGGCGGGTACGCCGCGTTCGTGCTGGCCAAGGCCGAGCGCTCGCGCCAGGCCGCCTCGGCCGAGCAGCGCCGGCAGAACCTGGTCCGCAAGGAGCTGGCGTGGCTGCGGCGCGGCGCCCCGGCCCGGACCTCGAAGCCGAAGTTCCGCATCGACGCCGCCACCGTGCTGATCGAGGACGAGCCGCCGCCGCGCGACACCCTGGCCCTGCAGCGCTTCGCCGCCCAGCGCCTCGGCAAGGACGTGATCGACGTCGAGGACGTCGACCTCGCCCGCGGCGAGAAGCAGCTGCTGCGGGGCGCGACCTGGCGGATCGGGCCCGGGGAGCGGATCGGGGTGGTCGGGGTGAACGGCGCCGGCAAGACCTCGGTGCTGCACCTGATCGCCGGTTCCCTGGCGCCGCAGCAGGGCACGGTGCGCCACGGGCGCACGGTCTCGCTGCAGCACCTCACCCAGCACGTCGACGACCTGCCGGCCGCCGACCGGGTGCTCGACACCATCGAGGCCACCGCCCGGGTCACGAAGACGGCCGACGGCGAGATCACGGCGTCCGCGATGCTCGAGCGGTTCGGCTTCACCGGCGACAAGCTCACTGCCCGGATCGGCGACCTCTCCGGCGGGGAGCGGCGCCGCTTCCAGCTGCTGCGGCTGCTGCTCAGCGAGCCCAACGTGCTGCTGCTCGACGAGCCGACCAACGACCTCGACATCGAGACCCTCAACGTCGTGGAGGACTTCCTCGACGGCTGGCCGGGCACCCTGGTGGTCGTCTCGCACGACCGGTACTTCCTCGAGCGGGTCACCGACAACGTGCACGCGCTGATGGGCGACGGCAGCATCGCGCTGCTGCCGCGCGGGGTCGAGGAGTACCTCGAGCGGAGGGCGGCCGACGTACGCCGGGAGTCCGCCGCCGCGTCGGCCCTGGCCTCGGCCGGCGCCCCCGTCCGGGCCCTCGGCGGCGCGGAGGAGCGGGTGGTCCGCAAGAACCTGGAGCGCCTCGAGCGGCGACTGGAGAAGCTGACCGTGCAGGAGGCCGCGCTGTCGGCCGAGCTGGCCGCCTTCGCCGAGGCCAACCCCGACGACTACACCGGTCTCGGCGCCATCAACCGCCGCCAGCAGCAGGTGGCCGCCGAGAAGGACGCCGTCGAGGAGGAGTGGCTCGAGGCTGCCGAAGCCCTCGGATGAGCCGCGCGAAGAAACCCGCCGCCGACCCGCTCGACGGCCGCCGGGGCCGGATCGGTGACGCGCCCCGGTGGATCGTCGTGCCTGTCCTGGTGGTCTTCGTCGGCCTCAGCCTGACCTTCCTGGTGGTCGTGGTGGGCGGGGGTGTCCTGCTGAGCTCCACGACGGGGGTCCAGGAGACCCGGTACGACGTCCTGGTCGGGTGGGTGTTCTCCGGGGTGGTCGTGGTGGTGCTGCTGCGTCTCCTGTACGACTACCGGCGCCGGCGGCCGCTGTTCCAGGTGGACCGCGCCTACTACCGGCTCGCGACCTTCTTCATCGGGATCTACGGGGCGATGGGGTCGGGGCGTGTGGGGACGGTGGTCGCGGCGCTGATGCTGCTGCACAGCTTCGTCCTGGACCGACAGGTGCGTGAGAGCCCGGGCCCGTCACCGGCCTCCAAGGAGCACCGCGAGTGGCTGGAGCGCGGCGGGCGATAGTCCCTGACGAAATTGTCGTGTGACAGGCCGGATCGCGACGATTTCGTCATGGACTGTCCCGGGTCAGGCGTCGAAGGGGGCCAGCAGCCGGCGGAGCATCGCGGCGAGGTCGTCGCGGTCGGCGTCGCCGAGGTCGGCCAGCAGCGCCCGCTCGGCCTCGAGCAGGGCGGTGAACGCCCCGTCGACGGCCGTCCGTCCCTCCGCGGTCAGCCGCACCAGCACCCCGCGCCGGTCGGCGGGGTCGGGCAGCCGCTCGACGTAGCCACGCGAGGTCAGCCGGTCGACGCGGTTGGTCATCGTCCCGCTCGTCACCAGCGTCTCGCGCAGCAGCCGGCCGGGGGAGAGCTCGTACGGCTCCCCGGCGCGGCGCAGCGCCGCGAGCACGTCGAACTCCCACGACTCGATCCCGCGGGCGCTGAAGGCGCGACGGCGGGCCAGGTCGAGGTGACGCGCCAGGCGGGTGATCCGGCTGAAGACGGCGACCGGGGTCAGGTCGAGGTCGGCGCGCTCGCGCGCCCACGCCTCCACCAGCTCGTCGACCTCGTCCCTCACCCGGCCCACGCTACGGCATGCGTCGAGAATCTTGACATCAAGACATATCGGTCGCAGGGTGGGTGACGTGCCTCTCCACACCTGGGACCCCGACCGCTACCTGACCTACGCCGACGAGCGCGGCCGGCCCTTCGTGGAGCTGGTCTCGCGGGTCGGTCACGAGCAGCCGCGCGAGGTCGTCGACCTGGGCTGCGGGCCCGGCAACCTCACCGCTCTGCTGGCCCAGCGCTGGCCCGACGCGCACGTGGTCGGCCTGGACTCCAGCGAGGCCATGGTCGAGCGCGCCCGGGCCGACCAGCCCGACGGCCCGGTCGACTACGAGGTCGGCGACGTGCGCGCCTGGTCCCCCCCGGCGCCGGTCGACGTGGTCGTCAGCAACGCCGCGCTGCAGTGGGTGCCGGGCCACCTCGACCTGCTCGGTCACCTGGTGGCGCAGGTGCGGCCGGGCGGCTTCCTGGCGATGCAGGTGCCGGGGAACTTCGACCAGCCGAGCCACGTGCTGCGCGAGGAGCTCGCGGCGGAGGCGGCGTACGCGATGTTCACCGCCGGCGCCGCCCGGCCCGAGGCGCACGACGCCACCACCTACCTCACCGCCCTGACCGCGCTCGGCTGCGAGGTCGACGCCTGGGAGACCACCTACGTGCACGTGCTGCGCGGGCCGGACCCCGTCCTGACCTGGGTCAGCGCGACCGGCGCCCGCCCCACGCTCGAGGCGCTCCCGCCCGACCTGCGGGAGCGGTTCAGCGCCGAGCTGGGCCGGCGGCTCGCGCAGGCGTACCCGCCGGTGCCCGGGCCCGACGGCGAGCCGGTCGTGCTGATGCCGTTCCGCCGCGTCTTCGCCGTGGCGCACGTCGGGGCCGAGCTGTGAGCGTGCGGCTGCACCACGTCCAGGTCGGCTGCCCCACCGGCGGCGAGGACGACGCCCGCCGGTTCTGGGTCGAGGGCCTGGGGATGACCGAGGTCGCCAAGCCGGCGCCGCTGGCCGGTCGCGGCGGCGTCTGGTTCCGGGCGTACGACGGTCCCGCCGCCGACGGGCGCGTCGTCGCCGAGGTGCACGTGGGCGTCGAGGACCCCTGCGCGCCGCCCCGGCGGGCGCACCCGGCCCTGCTGCTCGACGACGAGGGGGCGCTGGAGGCGACCGGCGAGCGGCTCCGCGGGCTCGGTTTCGAGGTGGACGACCGGGAGCGGGCGACGTTCCCGGGCTACCTGCGCCTGCACGCGCGCGACGCCCACGGGAACCGCGTCGAGCTGCTGGCCGCCGACCCGGCCTGACCCGGTCCAGACCACCACCGGAGCCGTGGAACCCCCGGGGGTGTCCGTCGTTGACCGGTGAGCGCGCCCCGCTCGGGTGCGGCACGTCCTCCGGAGGCCCCCATGTCGCTCGACCCCGTCCCCGACGACCCGGGGCCCGGTGACCCGGGAGGCAGCGACCCGCTGCGCACTCCGACGCCGCTCGAGCTGCGCCCGGTCGTGAACCGGATCAAGCGCGCCCAGGGCCAGCTCGCCGGCGTCCTGCGGATGGTCGAGGACGGCCGGGACCTCGAGTCCGTGGTCCAGCAGCTCAAGGCCGTCGGTGGCGCGCTCGACCGGGCCGGGTTCGCGCTGGTCGCCCTCGACCTGCGCCGCAGCCTGGCCGAGGGCGACGAGATGGACGACGAGCGCCTCGCCGAGATCGAGAAGCTCGTCCTCTCGCTGGCCTGAGCCGCGGGCCGCGGTTACCGGTCGGTAATGTCGGGTGGCATGAGCCAGGTCCTCACCCTGTGGCAGCGCGCCACCAGCCTCCCGGTCGTCGGCGCGAGCCTCGGCCGCCGCGCGTTCTCCTTCGGCTTCGCGCAGAAGGCGCCGTACTTCCGCACCGTCCGCCCCCGCTTCACCGTGCTGCGCCCCGATCACGCCGAGCTGGTCGTGCCCAAGCGCCGCGCGGTGCAGAACCACCTCGGCACCGTGCACGCGATCGCGCTGTGCAACGGCCTCGAGGCGGCGATGGGCGCGCTCGCCGAGGTGTCGATCCCGGCCGACAAGCGCTGGATCCCGAAGGGGATGGACGTGGCCTACACCGCCAAGGCCACCAGCGACATCACGTGCGTCGCCGAGACCGACCGGGCGCAGTGGACCGGCGACGACCCCGACGTGCCCGTACGGGTCCGCGGGGTGCGTGACGACGGGACGGTCGTGGTCGAGGGCGTCATCCGGTTGTGGGTGACGCCGCGACGCTGAGGTCTCAGACGGCCCGGCCGCTGTCGACGGTCTGCAGCGCGATCGGGTTGTTCTCCCCGACGAACTTCCGCTGGACCCAGGTGGCCAGGACGGTCAGCGCCAGGTTGATCAGGATGTAGAGCCCCGCGAGGACGATGACGGTCGGCACCTGGTTCTGGAACCCCTGGTAGATCCCGCGGCCGATCGTGGTCAGGCCGGGGGCGGCCACGGCGTACCCGAGGCTGGTGTCCTTGACAGCGACCACGCACTGGCTGATCAGCGCGGGGAGCATGATCTTCACCGCCTGCGGCAGCAGGATGATCCAGGTGACCTGGGTCCGGCTCATGCCGACCGCGAAGGCGGCCTCGCCCTGTCCCTTCGGCACCGCGGCGATGCCGGCGCGGAAGACCTCGGCCAGGACGGCGCCGTTGTAGGCGGTGAGCGCGACGACGACCGACCAGTACGCCCCGGAGTCACCGCGCGTGATGCCCCAGCTGAAGAAGACCGCGATCATCAGCAGCAGGACGGGCACGGCTCGGAAGAACTCGACGACGACGAAGCTCGGGCCGCTGATCCAGCGGCGGTGGGAGATCTTGCCGAGACCGAACACCAGGCCGAAGACCACCGCGCCCAGCACGGCCGCGCCGGCCATCGAGAGCGTGGTCAGGACGCCGTCGACGAGCAGCGCCTCGATGTAGCGCGGCGTGACGAACGGCTCCCAGAGCCGGTACTCCAGCTGCCCGGTGACCGCCAGTCGCCAGACGACCAGGCCGAGGAGCGCGACGAGCGCGACCACGGTGACCACGGAGTAGACGCGGTGCCGGGCGACCGTCCGGGGCCCGGGAGCGTCGAAGAGGACGGACTGGGAGCTCATCGAGCCACCTTCCAACGGCGTTCGAGCCGGAGCGAGAGGAACGAGACGATCTCAACGAGGACCACGAAGATGACCGCGAACGCCAGGAAGATCCCGTAGGTCTGCGTGGTGTAGTCGTTGGTCAGGCTGCGCATCCGGGCGAAGGCCTCGAAGACCCCCACCGCGCCGGCGACCGTGGTGTTCTTCAGCAGCGCGATCTGCACGCTGGTCAGCGGCGGGAGCGAGGCGCGGAAGGCCTGGGGCAGGATCACCTGGCCCATCGCGCCGCCGAACGTGAGGCCGATCGCGCGGGCGGCCTCGGCCTGGCCCACGGGCACGGCGTTGATGCCGGAGCGCAGGGCCTCGCAGACGAAGGCCGAGGTGTAGACCGTCAGGCCGACCAGGCACGCGGTGAAGACGGCGTTGAGGTTGATCTCGCCGATGGTGACGTCGACGAAGTCGAAGCGCAGCCCGACCTTGGGTCCGGCGATGCGGAAGAAGATCAGGATCACGAGCAGCGGCGTGTTGCGGATCAGGGTGACGTACACCGAGACCGACCGCCGCATGATCGACACCGGGCCGACCCGCAGTGCGGCGAGGAGGCTGCCGAGCAGGAGCGACCCGATCCCGGCCAGCACGAACAGCAGCAGGGTGTAGCCGAACGCGACCAGCACCAGGTCGGAGTTCTCGAGGACGGCGTTCACGGCCATGCCTTCCGTGGTCGGTCGGGGCACGCGACGGCCGGGACGCAGGTGCGTCCCGGCCGCGCGCGGTGGAGGTGTGTCAGGCCTGGCACTCGTCGAGGGCCGGCGGCTCGGGCGTCTCGACGCCGTCGCCACCCAGGGTGGCCTCGAAGGCCTCGCCCCAGGCCCCGCTGTCGTAGGCCTCGGTCAGCGTCTCGTTGATCCACTCGCACATCTCGGGGTACTCCTGCGGGTACCCGACACCGATCCGCTCCTCCGAGAACTCGTCCCCGACGACCTTGAGCTCGCCGTCGTACTGCGCGGCCAGGCCGAGCAGGATCGAGCCGTCGGTGGACATCGCCGGCACGGTGCCGTTGACGACGTCCTCCGCGCACTGGCTGTAGGTCTCGGCCGGCACGCCGTTGGCGCCCGCGTCCTCGACGTTGGTCAGCGAGGTCGAGCCCGTGACCGAGCAGACGTCCTCGCCCCTCAGGTCCTCGATGCTCTCCACGTCGCTGTCCGCGGGGACCAGCACCTGCTGACCGGTGAGGAAGTAGGGGCCGGTCTGGCCGACGACCTGGCGACGCTCGTCGGTGATCGAGTAGGAGGCGAGCACCAGGTCGACGCGGCCCTCCTGGAGGTAGGGCTCGCGGTTGTCGGAGATGGTCTCCTCCCAGGTCACCGAGTCCGACTCGGGGTCGATGCCGAGGTCGGCGGCGAGCAGCTTGGCGACCTCGACGTCGAAGCCGGTCGGGACGTCGGAGGAGGCGTCCTTGAAGCCCAGCCCGGGCTGGTCGTACTTCACGCCGATGGTGATCTCACCGGCCTCGGCGAGCTCGGCCATCCGGGTGCCCTCCTCGAACTGCGAGGCGGCGTCCTCCTGGACCTCCACGTCGGGGGTGTCCCCGCCGGCGGTGTCCCCGCCGGCGTCACCGCAGGCGGCCAGGGCGGTCGAGAGGCCGACGGCCACGGCCGCGAGCTTGAGTCGGTGGATGCGCATGGGGCGTTCTCCTTGGGTCACGGGGTGGGACGGGGTGGGACGGGTGGTGCGGCGGTGCTGGGTCAGTGCTTGAGGATCTTGCCCAGGAAGTCCTGGGCCCGCTCCGTGCGCGGGTTGGTGAAGAACTCGTGGGGGGTGTTCTCCTCGGCGATCGCGCCGGCGTCCATGAAGACGACGCGGTGCGCGGCCGTGCGGGCGAAGCCCATCTCGTGGGTGACCACGACCATCGTCATGCCCTGCTCGGCGAGCTCGACCATGACGTCGAGGACCTCCTTGATCATCTCGGGGTCCAGCGCCGAGGTCGGCTCGTCGAAGAGCATCACCTTGGGGTCCATCGCGAGCGCGCGGGCGATCGCGACGCGCTGCTGCTGGCCGCCGGAGAGCTGGGCGGGGTACTTCTCGGCCTGGTGGGCGATGCCGACCCGCTCGAGCAGCTCCATCGCGCGCTTGTCGGCGTCGGCCTTCTTGACGCCCCGGACCTTGATCGGGCCGAGCGTGACGTTCTCGAGGATCGTCTTGTGGGCGAACAGGTTGAAGCTCTGGAAGACCATGCCGACCTCGGCGCGCAGGTTGGCCAGCGCCTTGCCCTCCGCCGGCAGCGGCTGGCCGTCGAGGGTGATCGAGCCGTCGTCGATGGTCTCGAGGCGGTTGATCGCCCGGCACAGCGTCGACTTGCCCGAACCGGACGGGCCGATCACGACGACGACCTCGCCGCGCTTGATCGACAGGTCGATGTCCTGGAGCACGTGCAGCGCGCCGAAGTGCTTGTTGACCTTCTCCAGCACGACGAGGGGCTGTCCGGTCGCGGCGTTGATCTCGCGGTCCTGCTGCACGGTCATGCGGCGAACCCTAGCCATCCTGGGGGACCTGGGGCCATGTCGGAGGACCCGGGTGGCGTAGTCGTGACCCGGCTGTGACCGGACCACCCCCAGGGGCGACGGTGCTCTAGGGTGCGGCGGGTCCTGCCCCTGCCCCTCTGAGGAGCCCCCGTGATCGGTCTGATCGGGATCGTCCTGTCCCTGGCGCTGCTGATCGTGTTCGCCTACCGCGGCGTCAACGTGATCATCCTGGCGCCGCTGATGGCGCTGCTCGCGACCGTCTTCGCCGGCGGCGTGCCCCTCCTCGCCACCTACACGCAGGTGTTCATGCCCGCCCTCGGCGGCTACGTGATCACCTACTTCCCGCTGTTCCTGCTCGGAGCGATCTTCGGCAAGCTGATGGACGACTCGGGCTCCGCACGCGCGATCGCGTACTTCATCGTCGACAAGCTCGGCGGCAGCCGCGCGATCCTCGCCGTCGTCCTCGCCTGCGCGGTCCTCACGTACGGCGGGGTGTCGCTGTTCGTGGTCGCCTTCGCCGTCTTCCCGATCGCGGCGGCGATGTTCCGCGAGGCCGGCGTGCCCAAGCGGCTGATCCCGGCCTCGATCGCGCTGGGCTCGTTCACCTTCACGATGACCGCGCTGCCCGGCACCCCGCAGATCCAGAACGCGATCCCGGCGCCGTTCTTCGGCACCGACGCCTTCGCCGCCCCCGGCCTGGGCATCATCGCCGCGCTCATCATGTTCGGCGGCGGCACATGGTGGCTCTCGCACCGCTCGAAGAAGCTGCAGGCTGCGGGGGAGGGCTACCTCGACGCCGGGGACACCGCCAAGGCCGAGAAGGCGGCTGCCGCCGCCGGCGGCACCGCGACGAAGGTGGAGGCCGGGACGGCCGCCACCGACACCCGCCCGCGGCCCTCGGCCCTGCTGGCCTTCCTGCCGATCGTCGTGGTGATCGCGGTCAACCTGCTGCTGGTGCGCCTGGTGTTTCCGGCGATGAACACCTCCTACCTGGCCGAGGACGCCTACGGCGCCACCGACCTCGAGACGGTCGGCGGCATCTGGGCGATCGTGGTCGCCCTCGTGGTGGCCTGCCTGCTCGTCATCGCGCTGAACTGGACCCGGTTGGCCGACCTGCGCGCGAGCCTCAACGAGGGCAGCTTCGCCTCGTTCCTGCCGATCTTCAACACCGCCTCCGAGGTCGGGTACGGCGCCGTCATCGCCGCCCTGCCGGCCTTCCGGATCGTCCGCGACGCGGTGCTCGGCATCTCCAACAACCCGGTCGTCTCGCTGGCGGTCTCGGTCAACGTGCTCGCCGGCATCACCGGGTCCGCCTCGGGCGGCATGAGCATCGCGCTGCAGGCCCTCGGCGAGCAGTTCCGCGGGCTGGCCGAGGACCAGGGCATCAGCCTGGAGCTGATGCACCGCGTCACCGTGCTCGCCGCCGGCGGCTTCGACGCCCTGCCGCACAACGGCGCGGTGATCACGGTGCTGGCCATCTGCGGGCTCACGCACCGCCAGTCCTACAAGGACATCTTCGTGGTCGCCGTGGCGATCCCGGTGGTCGCGCTGGTCACCGTGATCGCGCTCGGCACCGCCTTCGGCGGGTTCTGAGGTGCCCGCCCCGGGGATCGCCCGGGACCTGTTGGTCGCCCTCGCACTGGTGGTCGTCCTGCTCGTCGTGGCCCGGCTGGTCGACGCGGACGCCTGGTCGCAGCCGGGCACGTGGCTGCTGGTCCCGGTCGCGGTCGGGGTCGTGATGGCCCGGCGGGTCGTACGCCGGGCGGTGCTGCCCCCGGACGACGACGGTCGAGGCGGGTCCTCGTGAACGAGGGGCTCCTCGTGACGGCCGCCGAGTGGGACGAGATGGCGTCGGTGAACTGGGGCAGCGCGGACGACAACCTCGCCGAGGTGAAGCGCACCGTGGCCACCCTGGGACCGGGGGACCGGTTCGCGGTCTACGACGCCGGCGAGCTGCAGCCGTCGCCCACCCGCCCCAGGCAGTCGCGCGCCTCCGACCTCGACCAGGACACGGTCGGCGGCTGCTGATCAGCGGGCGACGACCTCGTACCCCGGTCCCAGTGCCTCCTGCACCTCCCGCGCCAGGGCCGCCCCGGCGTCCTCCCAGTCGTGGACCGCGACGTCGTCGGTCCGGTCGGCGTCCCAGAGCAGGACGCCCCGCTCGACCCACGCCACCACCCGGCCGGCCAGGGGCGCGCCCAGGGCGTCGAGCACGCGCCGGCCCCGGACGTCCTCCGGACGCAGCCCGGTCAAGGAGACCTCCGTCGGCCGCTCCGCCTGCGGCGCCTGGACCTCGATGCCGGGGTGGACCTCCTCCCGCATTCGGGACAGCAACCGCTGCTGCCAGTCGTGGTGGCGGTCGCGCCAGGCCTCGCTCGGCGCGCCGCGCAGGCAGGCGTGCGCCTCGTTCCACGCCATGACCTCGTCGTAGAGCTCGCGCGAGATCCCCGTCCACCGGTGGAGGTCGTCGACGTCGTCGCCCAGGACGCCGTCCTTCTCGCGGAACGGCCCGGCGTAGGCGTCGGGGCGGAGCCCGATCCAGCGGACCGGGTCGTCGTCCTCGTCGACGGCGGGCTCGGTCATGCCAGCACGATGGCACGGCCGCGGCGGGCCGGCCGTACCCTGGACAGCGCCATGACTGCTGCTCCCGGTTTCGAGACGCTCGCTGCGCTCGCTCCCCACCCTCCGTCCCCCCGCACCTACGAGGTCAAGACCTACGGGTGCCAGATGAACGTCCACGACTCCGAGCGGCTCACCGGGCTGCTCGAGCAGGCCGGGTACGCCGCCGCCCCGCGCGGCGAGCAGGCCGACGTGGTCGTCTTCAACACCTGCGCGGTGCGGGAGAACGCCGACAACAAGCTGTACGGCAACCTCTCCCACCTGGCGCCGGTCAAGGCCGCCCGGCCGGGGATGCAGATCGCCGTCGGCGGCTGCCTGGCGCAGAAGGACCGCGACACGATCACGGCCCGCGCGCCCTACGTCGACGTCGTCTTCGGCACCCACAACATCGGCTCGCTGCCGGTGCTGCTGGAGCGGGCCCGGGTCGCCGAGGAGGCGCAGGTCGAGATCCTGGAGTCGCTCGACGTCTTCCCCTCGACGCTGCCGACCAAGCGCGACTCGGCGTACGCCGCCTGGGTCTCGGTGTCCGTCGGGTGCAACAACACCTGCACGTTCTGCATCGTCCCGGCGCTGCGCGGCAAGGAGAAGGACCGCCGCCCCGGCGAGATCCTGGCCGAGGTCGAGGCGCTGGTCGCCGAGGGTGTCACCGAGGTGACGCTGCTGGGGCAGAACGTGAACGCGTACGGCGTGGAGTTCGGCGACCGGCAGGCGTTCTCGAAGCTGCTGCGCGCCTGCGGGCAGGTCGAGGGCCTCGAGCGGGTGCGGTTCACCTCGCCGCACCCGGCGGAGTTCACCGACGACGTGATCGAGGCGATGGCCGAGACGCCGACGGTGATGCCGCAGCTGCACATGCCGCTGCAGTCCGGCTCGGACCGGGTGCTCAAGGCGATGCGCCGGTCCTACCGCCGCTCGAAGTTCCTCGGGATCATCGAGCGCGTCCGCGCGGCCATGCCGGACGCGGCGATCACCACCGACATCATCGTGGGCTTCCCCGGCGAGACCGAGGAGGACTTCCTCGAGACGCTCGAGGTCGTGCGCGAGGCGCGGTTCGCCGGCGCGTTCACCTTCCAGTACTCCCCGCGGCCGGGCACGCCCGCCGCGACCATGGCCGACCAGGTGCCGCCGGAGGTCGTCAAGGACCGGTACGAGCGCCTCGCCGCCGAGGTGAACCGGATCGCCTGGGAGGAGAACCAGCGGCTGGTCGGTCGCCGCGTCGAGCTGCTCGTCAGCGAGGGGGAGGGGCGCAAGGACGCCGCCACCGCACGGCTGTCGGGTCGCGGCCCGGACAACCGGCTGGTGCACTTCGCGCTGCCCGAGGGCGAGCGACCGCGTCCCGGTGACGTCGTGACGGTGGAGGTCACCTACGCCGCGCCGCACCACCTCGTGGCCGACGGGCCGGTCCTGGCGCTCCGCCGCACCCGCTCCGGCGACGCGTGGGACGCGCGCCAGGGCAGGCCCGGCCCCGCGGCCGGGGTGGGGCTGGGGATGCCGGCCGTGGGCGTGCCGGCCCCGCTGCCGCCGGCTCCCGCCTGCGGCTGACCCGGTTCAGCGCTCGTAGGAGGGGCCGGGCTCGTACGGGGTCTCGTCCGAGCGCGGGTCGCGCGAGTTGTACCCCGCGACCGGGGGGATCGGCGCCTCCGGGTTGAGGTCGTCGTGCTCGCCGGCGGACTGCTCCCGCGGCGTCTCCTCGTCCGGGGCGCCCGGTGACGGGCTCGTGTCGAGCATGCCGTCGGTGCCGTGCTGGCCCGGGCCGGTCGCACCCTCCCGCTCGCTGCTCACCCCCATGTCACCTGCGGCACCGTCCGGCCCGGTGGCGTTGGGGTTGGAGGCGACGAGCTCGTCCTCGCCCGGCTGACCCGTCTTCGCATCGCTCATCCGCCGACCCTACGGGCGGACCGGGGTGCGGGCGCCACACCTGTGGACGACGCCGGCGGGCCGGGCGCGCGGTGGTCGATGCTGGGCGCGTGGACGTCGTGGAGGTGCTGGCCGAGCTCGGGGGCGTGGCGACCCGCGCCCAGCTGGAGGCCGTGGTGACGCGGGCCGACCTGGACTCGGCGCTCGCCGACGCGCGGCTGCGTCAGATCGCCCGGGGCCGTTTCGCGCTGCCGGCTGTCGAGGGGGCGCGTCAGGTCGCCCACGCCTTGACCGGTGTCCTGTCGTTCCGGCAGGCGGCCGTCCACCACGGGTGGGCGGTCAAGCACCTGCCTGCAAGGCCGGATGTCACCGTCATGCGCAACCGGCGGCTGACCCCCGCGCAGGAGCGCACCGCAACGATCCACCGTGCCGTGCTCGGTCCTGACGACGTCCGTGTCGTCGGTGGTAGCCGGGTGACGTCGCCGGACCGGACCCTGACCGACTGCCTTCGCGGCCTGCCGTTCGACGAGGCCCTCGCTGTCGCCGACTCGGCGTTGCGAGCCGGGGTCGGTCCGCGGCGCCTGCGCGTCCTGGCCGACGGCCTCCGTGGCATCGGCGCGCCCGAGGCCAGGCGCGTGGTGTCCGTCGCGGACCACCGGGCCGCCAACCCCTTCGAGTCGGTGCTGCGGGCGATCGCGCTCGACGTGCCCGGCCTGCAGGTCGTGCCGCAGCGCCCGCTCTGGTGGGGCGGGGTCTTCCTGGGGCGCCCGGACCTGGTCGACCTGGACGCCCGGATCGTCCTCGAGGCGGACTCGTTCACCTGGCACGGGGATCGATCGGCCCTAGCGTTCGACTGCCGGCGCTACGACGAGATGGTGGCGGCCGGGTGGACCGTCCTGCGATTCGCCTACGAGCACGTCATGGGCGACCAGGCCTGGGTCCGCCGGATCCTGGTGGACACGACGAAAGAACGTACACAAGGGACTTCGCAGATAGCGTGACCTGCGGAAACGTGGACGTAAGCGGCCCGATCCGGTGCTTGTGTACGTTCTTTCGTCGACGTCAGACGGGGGCTTCGTCCTCGGGGTCGACGTCGTCGGCGTCCTCGTCCTCGCGGGTCGCCTTGGTGTCGGTGTCCTCGCCCTGGCGCATCTCGTCGGGCAGGGCGTCGTCGACCGCGGGGTTGAGCGAGGGGTCGAGGTCGGCGGGCACGGCGTCGACGCGCTCCACGCCGTCGGCGCTGGAGGAGTGCACCGCGTCGGCGCCGCCGGGGTTGACCTCGCCGGACTCGGCCTCGGGCTCGGGCTTGGGGCCGGGGTCCTGGCTGTTCATACGTCCTCCTCGAGAAGATCGGGGCTGAACCCGAAGGTCGTGTAGGGCGCGACAGCGCCCGCGTGCAGGCTAGCGAGGACGTGCCGCTCGTGCGGCACCACGGGGTCGGGCAGGTCGTCGAGCTCGGCGAGCGCACACCAGCGCAACCCGGCCGACTTGTCCGGCTCCTGCAGCGACGGCTCGCCGCGCCACTCGCGGGTGGAGAAGAAGAAGTCGACCCGCTCGTCGATCGGCTCCCCGCCCCGGGTGCGCTGCATGGCGGTGACGAAGGTCAGCTCGCCGACCTCGACGCCGATCTCCTCCCGGGCCTCGCGGCGCGCCGCACCGTCGGCGGTCTCGCCGCGCTCGACGTGACCGGCCGCCGCGGCGGCCCAGTGCCCGTCCATGAACCCGGTGCCGCGGCGCAGCTGCAGGAGCACCTCGGTGCCGCCCGCGACGTCGCGCAGCAGGAAGACGTAGGCGGCCGGCACGACCACGAAGCGGCCGTGGGTCGTGGTCACTGGGAGGGCTGGCCCTGCTCGGACTCCTCGGCGTTGGCCTCCTGGTCGGGCGCCTCCGCGGGGTCGCCGTCGTTGTCGCCGGGCAGCTCGCTGGAGTGCTCGCCGGGCGGGGTGCCCATCGCGGCCGGGTCGGGCGCCGCGTCGTCGGCCTCGGTGGCCGGCGTGGTGCTGGTGCCGTCCTCCGGCTCGATGGTGGGGTCGCTGGTCGAGGCGTTGCCGCTCACGGGCGGGGACCCGTGGGGCCGGTCGGGCCGGTCGGGCCCGTGGGGCCGTCGGGGCCGGTCGAGCCGGGGCCGCGGAAGTCGTCGTTCTTGCCGTCGAGCTTCTCCAGGGCCTCCTTGGCCCTGACGCTCGCCTTGCCGATCTTGTCGCCGTGCTTGCCACCGGTGCGCTTGTCGGCGGCCGCGGCGGCCTTGTCGATCCCCTGGGAGATCTTGTCGCCGTGCTGGTCGACGGCCCTGGTCAGCTTCTTCTTCGCATCGTCGAGAAAGCTCATCGGTCCTCCTGGTGGCTGCGACCCCGTGATCGGGGTCGACGCTTGCCAGACTACCGACATGGCCCTCCCCCGATCGTCGCCGTGGTGGGCCCGACCGCGGCCGGCAAGACCGGTCTGTCCCTCGACCTGGCCGAGCGGCTGGGCGGCGAGGTGGTCAACACCGACGCGATGCAGCTCTACCGCGGGATGGACGTCGGCACGGCCACGCTGGCCCCCGACGAGCGGCGCGGGGTGCCCCACCACCTGCTCGACCTGCTCGACGTCACCGAGCCCGCCAACGTCGCCGCGTTCCAGGTGCTCGCCCGGCGCACGATCGCCGAGGTGCGCGCCCGCGGTGCGGTGCCGGTGCTGGTGGGCGGCTCGGCGCTCTACACGCGCGCGGTGCTCGACCGGTTCGAGTTCCCCGGCACGGACCCCGCCGTCCGCGCGCGCTGGGAGCAGCGCCTCGACGAGGTGGGCGCCCCCGCGCTGCACGCCGAGCTGGCCGACCTCGACCCCGCGGCCGCAGCCACGATCGAGCCGGCCAACGGTCGCCGCGTCGTCCGCGCGCTCGAGGTCGGCGAGCTGACCGGCCGCTCCTACACCGCCACCCTGCCGGCGATGACGTACGTCGACCCGGCCACCGTCCAGGTCGGCCTCGCGATCGACCGCCCCGTCCTCGACGCCAGGATCGCCCGCCGGGTGGAGCAGATGTACGACGCAGGGTTGCTCGACGAGGTGCGCCGGCTGCTCGACCAGGGGCTGGCGCAGGGCCTGACCGCCTCCCGCGCGATCGGCTACCCCGAGGCCGCCGCCCACCTCGCCGGCGAGCTGACCCGCGCCGATGCCGTCGAGCGCACGGTCGTCGCGACCCGGCGCTTCGCGCGCCGCCAGCTGGGGTGGTGGCGCAAGGACCCCCGGATCACCTGGGTGGACCACGACGACCCCGACCGTCTCTCGGTGGCGCTGCAGGCTGTCGCCGCGGCTAGCGTGGGCCCGTGAGCACCCGCACCGTCGACACCCTCGAGGACCTCGTGGCCCTGGTCGGCGAGCCGACCGCACGGGCCCGGGACAAGGGCCGCGACGCGCTGACCGACGTCGACCGCGACTGGCTTGCCGCGTCCCCGTTCTGCGTGCTGGCCACCGCCGACGCCGACGGCCGTTGCGACGCCTCACCCAAGGGCGACCCCGCCGGCTGGCTCACGCACGTCGTGGACGACCGCACCGTGGCGATCGCCGAGCGGCCCGGCAACCGTCGCGTCGACGGCTACCGCAACGTGCTGGAGAACCCGTACGTCGGGCTGCTCTTCGTCATCCCCGGCCGCGGCGACACCCTGCGCGTCAACGGCCGCGCCCGGTTGGTCAGCGACGCCCCTTGGTTCGACGACCTGGAGGTGCGCGGGCACCGTCCCCTCCTGGCGGTCGAGGTCGCGGTGGAGGACGTCTTCTTCCACTGCTCGAAGGCGTTCCTGCGCTCCGGCCTGTGGGACCCGACGAGCTGGGACCCGGAGGGTCGCGTCCCGCGCCGGGCCGTCCTCGCGCACTCCCTGGAGCCCGACGAGCGGACCCTCGAGGAGCTCGACGCGTACTACGGCCCGTCCTACGCCGAGGGGCTCTACTCGTGAGCGCGCCCTACCCGTTCCTCAAGGGCCACGGCACCGAGAACGACTTCGTGCTGCTGCCCGACCACGACGGCACCGTCCACGGCGGCCTCGACGAGGACGCGTGGCAGACCCGGGTACGCGCGCTGTGCCACCGCCGGGCCGGGATCGGCGGCGACGGCGTGCTGCGCGTGGTGCGCTCCACGCGGCCCGAGGACGGCACCTGGTTCATGGACTACCGCAACGCCGACGGCTCTGTCAGCGAGATGTGCGGCAACGGGGTCCGCGTCTTCGCCCTGCACCTGGTCCAGGAGGGCCTGGTCGACCCTGCCGCCCCGATCGCGGTCGGCACCCGCGACGGGGTCAAGACCGTGACTGTCGAGGACGACGGCCGGCTGACCGTCGACATGGGCCTGGCGCGCCTGCTCGGCACCACCGAGGTCTCGCTCGACGGGCGTACCTGGCCCGCCACCCACGTCGACGTCGGCAACCCCCACGCGGTCGCCTTCCTCGCCGACGGCGAGGACCTCGACGGCCTGTCGGGCCCCGGCCAGCCGCTGGCCGCGCCCGCCTACGACGCAGCCGTCTACCCCGCCGGCGTCAACGTCGAGCTCGTCGTACGACGCGGTCCGCACCACGTGGCGCTCCGGGTGCACGAGCGCGGCTCGGGGGAGACCCGCTCCTGCGGCACCGGCGCCTGCGCGGTGATGGCCGCGGCGGCCGCGGCCGACGGCGCGCCGGAGGGCACGGCGTACCGGGTGGACGTGCCGGGCGGGACGCTGTCGATCGCGGTGGTGGACGGCCGGGTCCGGATGACCGGGCCGGCGGTCGTGCTCGCGCGGGGCACGACCACGCTCTAGGTCAGGGGGTCCTAGGCTGCCCGCCATGGACTTGAACGGATCTGTCGCCCTCGTCACCGGCGCGGCCTCCGGCATCGGTGCCGCCGCCGCCCGCCAGCTCGCCGCCCGCGGCGCCACCGTCGTGGTGGCCGACCTGCAGGCCGACAAGGGCGAGGCGCTGGCCGCCGAGATCGGGGGCGTCTTCGCCCAGGTCGACGTCACCGACACCGAGCAGATCGCCGCCGCCGTGCGCGCGGCCTCCGAGATCGCCCCGCTCCGCGCGGTGGTCAACTCCGCCGGCATCGGCTGGGCCCAGCGCACCGTCGGCCGCGACGGCACCCCGGAGTCGGCGCACTCGCTGGAGGCGTTCACCAAGGTCGTCGCGATCAACCTGATCGGCACCTTCGACGTGGTCCGCCAGGCCGCGACCGCCATGAGCCACAGCGACGCCGACGCCGACGGCTGCCGCGGCGCGATCGTCAACGTGGCCAGCGTGGCGGCCTTCGACGGCCAGATCGGGCAGGCGGCGTACTCCTCCTCCAAGGGCGGCGTGGTCGGGATGACCCTCCCGGTCGCGCGCGACCTGGCGGCGGTCGGGATCCGCCTCAACACCGTCGCCCCGGGCCTGATCGACACCCCGATCTACGGCGAGGGCGAGGACGCCGAGGCGTTCAAGGCCAAGCTCGGCGAGTCGGTGCTGTTCCCCAAGCGGCTCGGCGTGCCTGACGAGCTGGCCTCGATGGTGATGGAGTGCCTGACCAACCCCTACATGAACGGCGAGGTCGTCCGGGTGGACGGCGGGATCCGGATGCCCCCGAAGTAACCGACCCGGCGAGCGCACCCCAGGAGACCTCGAATGTGGACCTGCGTGAACGAGCACGACGTCCGGGACGGGATGTTCGTGTGCCCGCGGTGCGGCGCCGACCAGGTCGCCGACCCCGACTTCCCGGCCGCGGCGGCGCCGTCGCCGGACCGCGACACGGTCCGGGTCGCGGCGCGTCGGGAGATCGCGAACCGCGTCGCCACCGGCGTCGTCCTGCTGGTGGTCGCGCTCGTGGTGCGCGGGGTCGCGCTCGCCGTCGCCGGCAGCGGTGATGCGACCGGTGACGCGGAGCCGGTGGCGGTGGCGGTGCTGCTGGCGGTGGCCTCCTGGGCCGTCGGGCTCGCCGGTGTCGCGCTGGTGCTGGTCGGCGTCGTCGGCCACGGCGTACGGCTGGGGATCGACGCGGCGGGCAGCCAGCGTTCCGACGGAGGCGCGGGTCAGGCCTGACGGCCCGTCCTGGCCAGCAGCCGGGCCTGTCGCGAGGCGCCCGCCGGAGGCTCGACCGCCGGGCGGCAGATGCCGTCCATGTACAGCGAGTCTCCGAACCCGTCCAACGCCACCTCGACCGCGTCGGCCTGGCGGTCGTCCCAGGTGACGTCGAGCCCGGCGGCCCGGCCGAGGTCCCAGCGGTGGACCAGCAGGTCGAAGCCGTAGAAGTCGCGCAGCGTGTCCGCCAGGGTGGTCGGCCCGAAGTACCCGTCGTAGGGGGCCCCGACGAGGTCGTCGTCGGCGGCCACCCGGCGTACGAGCTCCTGGTGCTCGCCCCAGACGGCGGCCGGGCCGCCGGTCGGTCGGGGGCCGGTGTCGACCCCACGCTGCGCCAGGAAGTCGCGTTGGGTGTCGACCACGTGGTCGAGGACCGCGGCGGCGTCCCAGTCCTCGCACGGGCTGGGGGAGGACCAGGCCGCGGCCCGGTCGACCGCGGTGACGGTCGTGCTGAAGCGATCGGCGTCGGCGAGGTGCTGCGCGAGGGCGGGGTGCATGCGGCCAGCGTCCCGGACGGGGCGGGGGCGGTCTTGCAAGAATCCGACGGTGGCGGAGCGGGAGGGGGCGGACGACGTCGAGCGGGCGCACCTGCGCGACGCCCGCGGCTGGAGCCCACCGGTGCACCGGTTCGAGCCGTCCGCGGACCTGGCCGGGGTCGCGCGCCGTTACTGGCTGCCGGTCTGGTCGCTGCCGCCCGGCCAGGTGACGGTGCAGCGGGTGCTGCGCTACCCCGTCTGCCTGGTGGTCGTCGCCGCGGACTACGCCCGCTTCTACGGCCCCGCGACCGGACTCTCGGTGCAGGAGCTGAGCGGGTCGGGCTGGGCCTGCGGGGTGATGCTGCAGCCCGCGGCCGGGTCGATGGTCCTCGGTGACGCCGTCTCGACGATCACCGACCGGGTGGTGCCGCTCGAGGACGTGCCGGGCCTGCCGGGGACCGCGCTGGTCGGGGCGGTGCGCGCGGCGCTGGGCGGGGACCCGGCGGACGCGGGTCGGCAGCAGGCGGCCCTGGCCGCGATGGACGACGCGCTCCGGTCGCTGCCGCCGGTCGACGACGAGGGGCGGCTGGTGAACGCCGTGGTGGAGCACGTCGAGACCGACCCCACCGTGCTGCGGGTGGGCCAGGTGTGCGAGGCCTTCGGGCTGGGCGAGCGCGCACTGCAGCGGCTGACCGCCCGCCGGGTCGGGCTGAACCCGAAGTGGCTGGTGCAGCGACGCCGGCTGCAGGAGGTCGCCGGGCGTCTCGCGGCGACCTCGGCCGTGTCCCTGGCCGAGGTCGCCGCCGACCTCGGGTACGCCGACCAGGCTCACCTGACCCGCGACTTCCGCGCCGTCACCGGGGTGACCCCCGCGCGGTACGCCGCGCAGCGCCGGGGATAGTCCCCGGGTCGGGCCCTCAGGCGTCGCCGCGCGGCGCCGCGGGCGTGGCCGGCGCGACCTGGAGGCCGACGCCCTCGGCGGCCTGGCCGACCGACTTGGCGATCAGCGCCTCGAGGTCGAGCCCGGTCGAGGTCTTGAGCATGTTCAGCGTCTCGACCACGTTGCTGGTGACCTGCTTGGGCAGGGCGCCGGCGCCGTCGGTGGAGACGATCGTGAGCTGGTCGATGGCCGAGATCGGCGCCGCGACCTCGCGGGCGATCTGCGGGAGGACCTCGATCAGCATCTGCAGCACGGCCGCGTCGTTGTAGTTCGCGAACGCCTCGGCGCGCTTGTCCATGGCCTCGGCCTCGGCCTGGCCGACGGCCAGCGTGGAGGCCGCCTGGGCCTCGCCCTCGGCGCGGGTCGCGTCGGCCTCCGCCGTACGCCGGGCCTTCTCGGCCTCACCGCGCTTGGCGCCCTCGATGGCCTCGGCCTCGGCCAGGGCGGCACGACGGGCCTTCTCGGCCTCACCGGAGAGCCGCGCCTCCTGAGCCTTGGCCTCGGCCGCGGCGATGGTGGAGGCCTTGCGGGCGTCGGCGGCGGCGATCTCGGCGGAGCGCTTGGCCTCGGCGTCCTGCTCGACGCGGTAGCGGTCGGCGTCGGCGGGCTTGCGGACCTCGGTCTCCAGCTTGCGCTCGGTCAGCGCGGCCTGGCGCACGGCGACCTTCTCCTGCTCGGTGAGGATCGCCTGGTCGCGGTCGGCCTGGGCCAGCGGCCCGGCGGCGGCGGCCTGGGCGGAGGCCGCGTCGGTCTCGGCCTTGATCTCGGCCTGCTTCAGCGCCAGCGCCCGCTGGGAGACCGCGATCTGCTCCTCGGCCACGATCCGGGCCTGCTCGGCGGCCTGCCGGGCGTTCGCCTCGGCGATGGAGGCGGTCTGCCCGATCCGGGCGGCCTCGGGGCGACCGAGGTCGGCGAGGTAGGAGCCGTCGTCGGTGACGTCCTGGATCTGGAAGGTGTCCAGGATCAGGCCCTGGCCGGTCAGCGAGTTCTCGGACTCGTCGGCCACGCGCTGGGCGAAGGCCGCGCGATCGCGGATGATCTGCTCGACGGTCAGCCCGCCGACGATCGAGCGGAGCGCACCGGCGAGGACCTCCTGGGTGAAGGCCTCGACCTCGGCCTGCTGCGAGAGGAACCGCTGGGCGGCCAGCCGGATCTGGTCGGCGTTGCCGCCGACCTTGACGATCGCGACGCCCTCGACGTTGAGCTTGATGCCCTGCCCGGACACCGCGCCGCGGATCTGCACCGAGATCCGGCGGCTGGAGAGGTCCAGCGTGGCCAGCTTCTGCACGAACGGGATGACGAACGTGCCGCCGCCGAGGATCACCTTCTGCCCCGACAGGTCGGTGGTCAGCGCCCCGGTCTCTGGGTTGAGCACGGCCTTGCCCTTGCGGCCGGTGACGATGTACGCCTGGTTCGGCCCGGCCACCTTGTAGCGGCTGGTGACCAGCAGGACGAGCAGGACGAGCAGGACGACGAGGCCGCCTACGGCGATGAGCACGGGGTCTCCAAGGTTCACGGGGTTCAGTCCAGGGGTCGGGGGGCGTCGGGGGCAGGCAGGTCGCCCCAGGTGGGGGCCACCGTGACGGCGGTGGGGGACAGGATCGAGGTCACGTGCACCGCGGTGCCGGCCTCGAGGGGGCCGCGGCGCGGGCGTTGACCCGCACCACGTGGCCGCCGAGCAGGACGCGCACCGAGCCGAAGCCGTCGGCGGGGATCGCGCTGGTCACGGTGCCGTCGCGCCCGACCAGGTCGTCGGCGGTCGGGGTGCCGTCGCTGCCGCCGTCCTTGACCAGCCGGGTCAGCCAGACCGCGATCCAGCCGAAGAGCACGCCGGCGCCGGCGCCCACGCCCAGGCTGAGCGGCAGCGGCAGCCCGACGCCCTCGGCGATCGCGCCGCCGAAGCCGAAGGCGGACACGAACGCGCCGATCACGGCGGTCGAGAACACGTCGCCGGCCAGGGCGTCGAGGGCGCCGTCGAGCACGTCGCCGAGGACCAGCGAGAGGAGGATCAGCGCGAGGCCGAGGCCGCCGAGCACGAGGAGGACGGTCACGGCGCGGTCCCTCCGGGGCGGTGCGGCACCCGGACGGTCCAGGCGCTGGCGACCCTAACGGGTCCTTCGTCCCGGCCGGGGCGGTTCAGGAGAGACCGCTCCTGCCGGCGGGACTCCACGCGGTCAGGTCGAGGACCAGGTCCGCCCGGTCGCGTACCGCCTCGACGAGGGCGGCGTTGGGGTCGTCGACCGCGGCCACCCAGGCCGCCGCGTCGGCCGCCGACTTCCCGTACGCCTCGTGCCGCGCCAGCAGCCTCGCCCGCCGCAGCGGCTCGTCCACGACCACGTGCCAGACCGCGTCGAGCCCGGTCCGTACGGCGGCCCAGCGGGGCTCGTCGAGCAGCAGGTAGTTGCCCTCGGTGACCACCATCCCGGTCTCCTGGCGCGCCTCGTCCGGCACCGCGACCGCCCCGGCGAGCGGCTGCTCGAGGTCGCGCTCGAAGGACGGCGCGACCACCGGCGCCTCGCCGGCCCGACGCGCCCGGACGCGGCCGAGCAGGGCGGCGTACCCCTCGGCGTCGAAGGTCTCCGGCGCCCCCTTGCGCGCCAGCAGGCCGCGGCGGCGCAGCTCGACGTCGGCGTAGTGGAACCCGTCCATCGGCACCACCCGCCCACCGAGCCGCGTCGCCAGCGCCGCGGCGAGGGTCGACTTGCCGGCGCCGGGCGACCCGCTGACGCCGAGCAGGCGCACCGCGGGCGGCAGCAGGTTCTCGAGCTCGCTGCCGTCGGGGGAGAGGCGTACGACGGGGGGTGCGGTCACGGGGTCATCGTGCCCGAGGCCTCGTCCCAGCCGGCCCCCCACGAGAACGCGGTCGCGGGCCGGGGCGTCAGCAGGCGGACGACCCCGGTGACGGTGCCCGCCCGCCAGTCCCAGCGCAGCACGACGGGGGTGCCGCGGTAGTCGGCGCTGAGGAGGACCACGTCGTCCTCGCGCGCGATCGGATCGACCAGGTCGAGGCCGCCGTCCCGGCTCGGGTCGGCGCCGCCCTCGTAGGAGGCCGGGAGGAACGACCGCGGCTCACCGGTCCGGACGTCCACGACGGCCACGCCGAAGGCCAGCCCGTCGCGGCGCCGCTCAGCCGCCGTCCCCGGGGTCGGTCCGCCCCGGGCCAGGTGAGCCGCGACGACGGCCGAGCTGGCCACCCAGGTCCGGCCGGCGACCGGGCCGTACCCGCCCAGGACACCGATCCCGACGTCGAGACGGCGCTCCTCGGTGGCCACGACGTCGTCGACCCACTGGACCGGGCCCGAGGGCCCGAAGGTCGTCTCCCCGGGCAGGGCGCTCTCGGTGACCGACCCCGTGGTCACGTCGACCATCCACGACCGACCGCCGTCGCCCACCAGGAGGGAGGTCTCGTCGGCCCACCCGCCGAGCACCACGTCGACCCCGACCATCCCGACCGCGGGCAGCTCCACCCGCGAGGTGGTCGCGGTCGCGAGGTCGGTCACGACCACGGCGTCCGGCTCGGTCAGCACGAGCCGCTCCCCGGTCGGGTCCAGCGACGACGGCTGCAGGCCGGCGCCCGGCGCCTCGACCGACCGGTAGTCGCCGTCGGCGGCGAGCACCGAGACGCCCCGGCCCACCTGCACCGCGAGCAGGGCCCGGTCGACCGGCTCGTCCGCGAGCGCCACGGTGCCGGGCTCGAGCACGGTCGCCTCCTCGACGACGCGGTCGAGGTCGGTGATCAGGTCGTCGTCCACCAGGCCGGCGTCGAGAGGCACGTCGACCACGACCACGTCGGTCCGCGCGAGCGTCCCGGCCGGTTGGAGGGACCCGTCCCCCGACGGCCCGACCAGCGTCGGCACCACCGCCACGGCCACCACGAGGGCGGCCACGCCGACCGCGCCGGCGGCCCGGCGGCGGCGTACCCGTCGTCGCCCGCGCTCCCAGGCGCCCTCGGCGACCTGCGTCGGCGGCAGGTCGACCCCGTCGCGCAGGGCGGTCAGGTCCAGTCGCTCGTTCATCGAACCTCCTCCAGCAGGTCGCGCAGCTCGGGGGCGACCTCGCGCAGTCGCGCCAGCGCGACCGAGGTCTGCTTCTTCACGGTGCCGGTGCTGACGCCGAGCACGTCGGCGGCCTCGGCCACCGACAGGTCCTCCGCGAAGCGCAGCAGCAGCACTGCACGCTGCTTCTGCGTCAGCAGCAGGAGCGCCTCGGCGAGCCCGCCGCGGACCATGGCCGAGGCCTGCGCGTCCGGCGTACGGGCGCCGCCGGTCCCCGGGCGCTCCGGCGTCTCGGCCCGGGTCACCTCGCGGCGGTGCTTGCGCCACCACGAGACGTTGCCGCGGTAGACGACCGTGCGGACCCAGGCGTCCGGGTTGCCGTCGCGCAGGACGTCCCACCGTGTCGCCACGGTGACGAGGGCCTCCTGCACGAGGTCCTCGGCGCGGTGGAAGTCGCCGGTGACGAGGTACGCCGTGCGCACCAGCGCCTGCTGGCGGGTGCGGGCCCACTGCTCGAAGGACTCACGTCCCTGCTCCCTCACGGCTCACCACCGCCTCCGGGGTCCGGGTCGTCCGCTGCGTGGTCACACCCATCCGAACGCACGGCGGGGCCCGGGGGTTGAAGCCGCGCGGGAGTAAACCCGCTGGTCCCTGCGTTCTGTGAGAACTAACCTGGAGGTATATGACCCACGCTCACGACTTCACCCTCGACGCCGAGCTCGACGCCACCACGACCTGGGACGACCAGGACGGGGACTTCGAGTCGGGGTACGCCGACGACACCGATGCTCCCGCCGTCCCGAAGGCGGACCGGAGCAGGCCCGGGTACTCCACCGGGGACCTCGACCTGGTCGAGCGCCACGAGCTGCGCCGGGTCGCCAGCCTGCGCACCGAGCTCGAGGACATCTCCGAGGTCGAGTACCGCCAGCTGCGCCTGGAGCGCGTCGTGCTGGTCGGGGTGTGGACCGGGGGACGTGTCGAGGACGCCGAGAACTCAATGGCCGAGCTCGCGCTGCTGGCCGAGACGGCCGGCTCCGAGGTGCTCGAGGCGATCTACCAGCGCCGGCAGAACCCCGACCCCGCGACCTACATCGGGCGCGGCAAGGTCGAGGGCCTGGCCGAGATCGTCCTGGCGACCGGGGCGGACACCGTGGTGTGCGACGGCGACCTGGCGCCCAGCCAGCTGCGCAACCTGGAGGACAAGCTCAAGGTCAAGGTCGTCGACCGGACCGCGCTGATCCTCGACATCTTCAGCCAGCACGCCAAGAGCCGCGAGGGCAAGGCCCAGGTCGAGCTGGCGCAGCTGAGCTACATGAAGCAGCGCCTGCGCGGCTGGGGTGGCAACCTGTCCCGCCAGGCCGGTGGCCGCGTCGCCGCCGGTGCGGGGATCGGCAGCCGTGGTCCCGGTGAGACCAAGATCGAGACCGACCGGCGTCGGATCAACACCAAGATCGCCAAGCTGCGCCGCGAGCTCGCCGACATGCGCGGCACCCGCGACACCAAGCGTTCCCAGCGCAGCGACCGGCAGGTGCCGGCCGTGGTCATCGCCGGCTACACCAACGCCGGCAAGTCGTCGCTGCTGAACCGGCTCACCGACGCCGGGGTCCTGGTCGAGGACGCGCTGTTCGCGACCCTGGACCCGACCACCCGCAAGACGACCACGACCGACGGTCGCGTCTACACGATGAGCGACACGGTCGGCTTCGTGCGGCACCTGCCCCACCAGCTCGTCGAGGCCTTCCGCTCGACGCTGGAGGAGGTGGCCGACGCCGACCTCGTGCTGCACGTCGTCGACGGCTCCCACCCCGACCCCGAGGGCCAGCTCACCGCGGTCCGCGAGGTCTTCGCCGAGATCGACGCCGACAAGGTGCCCGAGCTGGTCGTCATCAACAAGGCCGACCTGGCCGACCCGATGGTCCTGGCCCGGCTGCTGCAGCGCGAGCCGCACGCCGTCGTGGTCAGCGCCCACACCGGGGAGGGCGTCGACGCGGTCCGCGCGGCCGTCGAGGCCGAGCTGCCGCACCCGACCGAGCCGTTCGAGGTCCTGCTGCCGTACGAGCGCGGCGACCTGCTCAACAAGATCCACCAGAACGGCGAGATCGACGAGCTCGAGCACACCGCCGACGGCACCCTGCTGCGTGGGCGCGCGCACGGCGGGCTGGCCGGCGAGCTGGCGGAGTACGCGGTCACCACCGCGGGGTAGTCGAGGGGTCGGCCGGCGTCACCAGCCGGCCAGCTCCTTCAGCTCGGCCAGCATCTCCCCGACCCGGGTCACCAGGCTGAGGTGGCCCTCGCCGTCGAGCAGGTGCGCGGTGGTGCCGGGGACGTGCTCGGCCAGCCACCGGCCGTGGGCAACCGGGACCATCGCGTCCTCCGTGCCCTGCCAGACCGCGGTCGGGACCGTGATCCGGGCCAGGTCGAAGCCCCAGGGCGCGACGATCGCCAGCCCGTCGTCACGCATGCCCCGCACGCCCTGCGCGCCGGCCCGACTGAACGTCTCGGCCATCCAGGGCGCCATCCCGTCGACCATCGCCTGCCGGTCGACAGGGGGCACCAGTCCGCCCAGCGCGGCCGCGAGGTCGTCGGTGCCGGTCCGGAGCACCGGCAGGAGCTCGGCGACCAGGTAGGACTCGTACGCCTCCGGCCCCTGCTCGGCGGCGCCGAACTCGGCCACGTTCTCGGGCGCCATCCCGGCCGACCAGTCCAGCCCGGCCGCGTCGTGCGGCGCCACCCCGGCCAGCGACGTCGCCGCTCGGCAGCGGTCGGGCAGCAGGGCGGCGCAGGCCAGCGCCCGTGGGCCGCCGCCGGACCAGCCCAGGGTCACGAACTCCTCGGCCCCGACGTCGTCGAGCAGCGCCTCGACGTCGTCGACGTCGTCGCGGACGCGGTAGGCGCCCGGGCGCGGCGACGAGGCGCCGTACCCCGGCCTCGACGTGGTCAGCAGCCGCAGGCCCGCCTCGCGCGCGGCGCCGTCGAGCAGCGGGGAGCGTACGGCCGCCGACGGCTGGCCGCCGTGCAGCACCAGCACCCGTCCGTCGGGGTCGCCGCCGTCGAGGACCTCGAGGTCGCGGCCGTCGGGGAGGGCGAGCAGGCGGGTGGTCGCGGTCACCCCGGGGATGCTCCTCCGCGGCCCGGGCCGCCGCAAGCGCCGGGGGGCGGCAGGATGGGCGGGTGTTCCACCGCCACCCGTTCCTGTCCCTGGTCACCTTCGCCTACCTCGGCTTCGTGGCCTGGCTGACGCTGACCCCCGACCTCGCCGAGCGCGACGAGTGGGGCCTGGTGCTGCGGGTGGTCGACCGGCTGCAGCGCTACGAGGAGCTGTCCTGGCTGACCTACGACCGCGCCGAGGCGCTGGCCAACGTGGCGCTGTTCGTGCCGGTCGGGCTGTTCTTCCTGCTGCTGGTCGGCACCCGGTTCTGGTGGGTCGCGTTCGGGCTCGGGATCGCGATGACGCTGGCGATCGAGACCGCCCAGCGCTCCATCCCCGGCCGGGTGCCGGACCCGCGCGACCTGCTCACCAACACCGCGGGGACCGTCATCGGCGTCGTGGTCGGGGTGGTGCTGACGGCCCCGGCGACCCTCCGTCGGGCGCGCCGCCGGCGGGACGCGCCCGTGCGAGGATCGCGGCCGTGACCGAGGACGGGCAGGACGCGCAGGACGAGGGGCGGCCGCGACACCCGCTGACGGGCCGGGCCGAGAGCACCATCCAGGCGCGGCTGCTGACGCGGCTGCGCGACGACGGTCCGCTCTCGCGCACCCAGCTCGCCGACTCCCTCGAGGTCTCGCGGACCACGATCGCGGTCGAGGTCGGCCGGCTCGGCGAGCTCGGACTGGTGCACGAGGTGGGGCCTGCGGCCTCGCGCGGCGGCCGCCGCTCCACCATCGTCGACCTGCACCCCGACCTCGTCTTCGTCGGCATCTCGATCGGGGCCACCGGGATGACGGTCGGGCTGACGGACGGCCGGCTGGCCGTGCGCGCGCAGCGCTCCTGCGCCTCCGACGTGCGCGAGGGCCCCGAGGGCGTCCTGGAGTGCGCGGTCGCCCTGGCCCGGGAGCTGCTGGCCGAGATCGGCGTCGAGCGACCCGTCGGCGCCGGGATCGGCGTGCCGGGTCCGGTCGACTTCGACCGCGGGATCTCGGTGTCGCCGCCGATCATGCCGGGCTGGGACGGCTACCCGGTGCGCGACGTCGTCAGTCGCGCCCTCGGCTGTCCGGCGCTGCTCGACAACGACGTGAACGTGCTCGCCGCCGGGGAGCTGCACGCCGGGGTCGCCCGCAGCTCGCGGGACTTCCTGTTCGTCAAGATCGGTACGGGCATCGGCTGCGGGCTGGTCGTCGACGGCCGGGTCTACCGCGGGGTCGACGGCTGCGCCGGCGACATCGGCCACATCCGCGTCGAGGAGACCGGTCCCACCTGCGCCTGTGGCAACGCCGGCTGCCTGGAGGCCTTCGCCGGGGGAGCGGCCGTGGCCCGCGACGCCACCACGGCCGCCCGGTCCGGGCGCTCACCGGGCCTCGCGACGCTGCTCGCCGAGCGCGGGGTGCTCACCGCCGCCGACGTCGGCCAGGCCGCCACCCACGGCGACGCGGTCGCCCTCGAGCTGGTCCGCGAGAGCGGCCGGCGGGTCGGGCAGGTGCTGGCCAGCCTGGTCTCCTTCGTCAACCCCGGCCTGATCGTGATCGGCGGCGGGCTCACCGGCGTCGGGCACTCCCTGCTCGCCGAGATCCGCAGCGTCACCTACCGCCGCTCCCTGCCGCTGGCCACCGGCAACCTGCCGATCGTGCTCAGCGAGCTCGGCGACGAGGGCGGCGTGATCGGCGCTGCGCGGCTAATCAGCAGCTCGGTGTACGCCGCGGGCTGACCGGCCGGCGCGGGGGCCGGACTCTGCAGACTTTGTCCACCAACTTGCGTTACCCATCCGAACAATTTCAAAAGAAACACGCGAAGTGCTTGCCTTCCGTCGCACCACACCCCTAGTTTGAGCGACGTCACCCCTCTGGTGACGCCCGTCACAGACGTAGGAGCACATCGATGGCCGCCACTCCCGAGGGCGCACCGCTGCTGCAGATGAGCGGCATCGTCAAGGAGTTCCCCGGTGTCCGCGCCCTCGACGGCGTCGACCTCGACGTCCGCGCCGGTGAGGTGCACTGCCTGCTCGGCCAGAACGGTGCCGGGAAGTCGACGCTGATCAAGGTCCTGTCGGCCTCGTACCGCCCCGACGCCGGGACGATCGCCATCGACGGCGCCGAGACCACGCTCAGCACGCCGGCCGTGGCGATGAAGCACGGCATCTCCACGATCTACCAGGAGCTCGACCTCGTCGCCGACCTCAGCGTCGCCGAGAACATCTTCCTGGGCCACGAGCTCAGCCGCGGCGGGTTCTCCCAGCGCCAGCGGGCGCACCGGACCACCCGCGAGCTCCTCACCCGCCTCGGCCACGCCCACGTCTCGCCCACCCGCGCGGTCGGCACGCTCTCGCCGGCCGAGCAGCAGATCGTCAGCATGGCCCGCGCGCTGTCCCACGACACCCGCCTGCTGATCCTCGACGAGCCCTCCGCGGTGCTCGACCAGGACGGCGTCGCCAACCTGTTCCGGGTGATCCGCGGCCTCACCGCCGAGGGCGTCGCGGTCGTCTACATCTCCCACCGCCTCGAGGAGATCCGCGAGATCGGCGACCGGATCACCGTCCTCAAGGACGGCGCGACCGTGGCCACCGGCCTCGACGCCGCGACCACCCCCACCGCGGACCTCATCAAGCTGATGACCGGTCGCTCCATCGAGTACGTCTTCCCGCCCCGCAGCAGCACGCCCCGCTCGCGCACCGACCCGGTGCTCGAGGTCCGCGGCCTCGCCCTGGCCGGCGTCTTCTCCGGAGTCGACCTCACCGTCCACGCCGGCGAGATCGTCGGGCTGGCCGGCCTGGTCGGTGCCGGGCGCTCCGAGATCATCGAGACCCTGTACGGCGCCCGCCGCGCGTCCGCGGGCACCGTCACCGTCGACGGCAGGAAGCTGCGCCGCGGCTCCGTGCCCGCGGCGGTCAAGGCCGGCGTCGGGCTCTGCCCCGAGGAGCGCAAGAGCCAGGGCCTGCTGCTCGACCAGGCCGTGTACCGCAACATCACCGTGTCGGTGATGGGCCGCTTCGCGCGGCTGGGCCTCCTCGACGAGCGGGCCGAGCGGCGTACCGCCACCGAGCTCACCACCTCCCTCGACGTCCGCCCCGCCGGCGTCGACCGCGCGGTCCGCACCCTGTCCGGCGGCAACCAGCAGAAGATCGTGCTGGCCCGGTGGCTGCTGCGCGAGTGCCGGGTGCTGCTGCTCGACGAGCCCACCCGTGGCGTCGACGTCGGCGCCCGCAGCGAGATCTACGCCCTCGTCCGCCGCCTCGCCGACTCCGGCGTCGCCGTGGTCGTGGTGTCCAGCGAGGTCGAGGAGGTGCTCGGGCTCGCCGACCGGGTGCTGGTGGTCCGAGAAGGCGCCGTGGTCCACGAGTCCGCGGCCGACGAGATCGACGAGTCGAGGGTCCTGGACCTCGTCATGGAAGGAGCACCCGCATGAGCGACGACACCGAGGTGAGCCCGGGCCGCGGCCTGCCGGCCACCGCCGTGCCCGTCTCGCCGACCGACCCCACCACCGGTGGCCCAGGCGGTGAGCGGCCCGCGCGCGGGCGCCTCGGCGGGCTGGGCGGGTCCGGGCTGGTGCGCAACCTCGGTCTCGTCCTGGCCCTGGTCATCCTGTGCGTGGTCGGCCTGGTCACCACCGGCGAGCGGTTCGGCTCGACCGCCAACCTGCTCACCATCCTGCGGCTCGCCGCGGTGACCGGGGTGATCAGCATCGGGATGACCTTCGTGATCACCGGCGGCGGCATCGACCTGTCCGTCGGCGCGGTCATGGCCCTGTCGTCGGTCTGGTGCACGACCCTGGCCACCCAGACGATGGCCCGCGACACGCACTGGATCGTGATGGTGGGCGCGGCCCTGGCCGTCGGCGCCGCCTGCGGGTTGATCAGCGGGCTGCTCGTCTCCTACGGCAAGGTCGTGCCGTTCATCGCCACCCTGGCGATGCTGGCCAGCGCCCGCGGGCTGGCCGAGATCATCTCCCAGCGGCGAACCCAGATCGTCGACGTACCGGGCTTCACCGACTTCTTCGGTGCCGAGGTCGTGGGCGTCCCGGTCATCGTGATCATGTTCGCCCTGGTCGCCGCCATCGGCTGGGTGGTCTTCAACCGGACCACCTTCGGGCGCCGCACCCTCGCCGTCGGGGGCAACCCCGAGGCCGCCCGGCTGGCCGGGATCAACGTCCAGCGCCACACCGTCCTGCTCTACGTGCAGCTCGGGGTGCTCTGCGGCGTCGCCGCGCTGATGATCATCTCCCGCACCTCCACCGGCACCTCCACCCACGGCACGCTGATCGAGCTCGACGTGATCGCCGCGGTCGTCATCGGCGGCACCCTGCTCGCCGGTGGTCGCGGCACCATCGTCGGCACCGTCATCGGCGTGCTGATCTTCACCACGCTGACCAACGTCTTCACGCTCAACAACCGCTCCACCTCCGAGCAGGCGCTGCTCAAGGGGGTCATCATCGTCGCCGCCGTGCTGCTCCAGCAGCGCTTCGCCGCTCGCAGCAAGAGCCCCTAGGCCTCAAGAGGGTCGCTGCGCTCCCTCCTCGACCACCGTCTCGACGGTCGCTGCGCTCCTCGACCACCGTTCCCCGCACCACCCGCACGACTCCCGCACCGCCCCGTCGCCCCACCTCTCCAAGGAGCACCTCATGTCCCTGCGGTCCGCCCACAAGCTCGGCACCGGCCTCGTCGCCGGCGTCGCCGTGCTCTCCCTCGCCGCCTGCACCGGCAACACCGCCGCCGACGACGGCGGCACCCAGGCCGGCGGCACGTCCGAGGCCGAGCAGGGCTCGAACGACGAGGCCGGCGACACCGTCGTCATCGGCTTCTCGGCCCCCGCCGCCGACCACGGCTGGATGGCCTCAATCACCGAGTCGGCCCGGGAGGCCGCCGACGCCTACGAGGACGTCGACCTGCGCATCGCCGAGGGCACCAACGACGTGAACCTGCAGATCAGCCAGGTGGAGACCTTCATCAACGACGGCGTCGACGCGATCGTGCTGCTGCCCTTCGACGGTGCCGCGATGACTCCGGTCGCGCTGCAGGCCATGGAGGCCGGCATCCCGGTCATCAACGTCGACCGCGAGTTCGAGGACCCGAACGCCGCCCGCGTCACCGTCCTCGGCGACAACTACGGCATGGGGGTCTCGGCCGGCTCCTACATCTGCTCCGAGCTGGGCGACAACCCCGACGCCGTGGTCGCCGAGATCGCCGGCATCGACTCGCTGCCGCTGACCCAGGACCGCAGCCAGGGCTTCGAGGACGCGCTCGGCGAGTGCGGTCTCGACGTCGACAACCGCGTCCCCGCCGACTTCACCCCCGAGGGCGGCGAGCGCGCCGCCTCCAACCTGCTCCAGGCCGCGCCCCAGATCGACGCCGTGTGGAACCACGACGACGACCAGGGCGTCGGCGTCCTGGCCGCGTTCGAGAACGCCGGTCGCGACGAGTTCTTCATGGTCGGTGGCGCCGGCTCGGCCAACGCGATGCGTTCCATCCAGGCCGACGACAGCGTCCTGAAGGCCACCGTCGTCTACCCCTCCACCCAGGGCGCCGACGGCATCATGATGGCTCGCCTGCTCGTCCAGCAGAAGGCCCTCGGCGACCTGGTCGAGGTCGAGGTGCCCCGCGAGGTGCAGCTCTACGCCCCGGTCGTGACCGCGGACAACGTCGAGCAGTTCATCGACACCGCCTTCGAGTCCTGAGCCAGACCCACCCAGACCGGCGCGCCCGCCCCACCACCTCCTCAGCAGGTGGGGCGGGCCGCCCTCCGGGTCCTGCCCGGACCCCTCGAAGGGAGCACCACCCATGACCAGCCCCACGCCCCGCCTCGGAGTGGCGATGATCGGCCACTCCTTCATGGGGGCCGCGCACTCCCAGGCCTGGCACACCGCGCCCCGTTTCTTCGACCTGCCGCTCGACCCCGTCACCGCCGTCCTCTGCGGCCGCGACGAGGGGCGTACGGCGGCCGCCGCCACCCGTCTCGGGTGGGCGGCGACCGAGACCAGCTGGGAGCGGACCCTCGAGCGTGACGACGTCGACCTGGTCGACGTCTGCACCCCGGGCGACACCCACGCCGAGATCGCGATCGCCGCGCTCCGCGCCGGCAAGCACGTGCTCTGCGAGAAGCCGCTGGCCAACTCCGTGGCCGAGGCCGAGGCGATGGTCGCGGCCGCCGACGAGGCCGCCGAGCACGGCGTCCGCGCCATGGTCGGCTTCACCTACCGGCGGGTGCCGGCCGTCGCGCTGGCCCGCCGGCTGGTCGAGCAGGGCCGGATCGGCGAGGTGCGCCACGTCCGGGCGCAGTACCTGCAGGACTGGTTGGTCGACCCCGAGGCGCCGCTGTCGTGGCGGCTGCAGAAGGACCGGGCCGGCTCCGGGGCGCTCGGGGACATCGGCGCGCACATCGTCGACCTCACGCAGTACATCACCGGCGACCGCGTCCAGGAGGTCTCCGCGCGGCTGGAGACCTTCGTCAAGGAGCGGCCGCTGGCCACCGAGCAGTCCGGCCTCAGCGCCACCGCCAGCACCGAGCGGGGCGCCGTGACCGTCGACGACGCCGCCGTCTTCATCGCCCGCTTCGGCGGCGGCGCGCTCGGCGTCTTCGAGGCGACCCGCTTCGCCACCGGCCGCAAGAACGCGATCCGGATCGAGGTCAACGGTTCCCGCGGCAGCCTGGCCTTCGACTTCGAGGACATGAACGTCCTCGAGCTCTTCGACGCCACCGAGCCCGCCGAGACCGCCGGCTTCCGCCGGATCCTGGCCACCGAGGCCGAGCACCCGTACGTCGCCGCCTGGTGGCCGCCGGGCCACGGCCTGGGCTACGAGCACGGCTTCACCCACCAGGTCGTCGACCTGGTCCAGGCCGTCGCCACCGGCACCGACCCGGCGCCGGGCTTCCGCGACGGGCTCCAGGTCCAGCGCGTGCTCGACGCCGTGGAGACCAGCTCCGACACCCGTACCTGGCAGGAGATCCACCCATGACCCGACCGATCACCCTGTTCACCGGCCAGTGGGCCGACCTCCCCTTCGAGAAGGTCTGCGAGCTGGCCTCCGGCTGGGGCTACGACGGCCTCGAGATCGCCTGCTGGGGCGACCACCTCGACCCGTGGCGCGCCGCCGAGGACGACGGCTACGTCAAGGACAAGCTCGACCTGCTGGAGAAGCACGGCCTGGCCGTGCACGCCATCTCCAACCACCTCAAGGGCCAGGCCGTCTGCGACGACCCGATCGACGCCCGGCACCAGGCGATCCTGCCGGCGCAGGTCTGGGGCGACGGCGACCCCGAGGGCGTACGTCAGCGGGCGGCCGAGGAGATGAAGCTGACCGCTCGCACGGCCCAGCGGCTCGGCGTGGACACCGTCATCGGCTTCACCGGGTCCTCGATCTGGAAGTACGTCGCGATGTTCCCCCCGGCCTCGGCCGAGATGGTCGCTGCGGGCTACACCGACTTCGCCGACCGCTGGAACCCGATCCTCGACGTCTTCGACGAGTGCGGCGTACGGTTCGCCCACGAGGTGCACCCCTCCGAGATCGCCTACGACTACTGGACCACGGTCGCGGCGATGGAGGCGATCGGGCACCGCGAGGCGTTCGGCCTGAACTGGGACCCCAGCCACTTCGTGTGGCAGGACCTCGACCCGGTCGGCTTCCTGTGGGACTTCCGCGACCGGATCTACCACGTCGACTGCAAGGACGCGAAGCGCCAGACCGGCAACGGCCGCAACGGCCGGCTCGGGTCGCACCTGCCGTGGGCCGACCCCCGGCGCGGCTGGGACTTCGTCTCCACCGGCCACGGCGACGTGCCCTGGGAGCAGTGCTTCCGGATGCTCAACGCCATCGGCTACGACGGCCCCATCTCGATCGAGTGGGAGGACGCCGGGATGGACCGGCTCGTCGGCGCCCCCGAGGCGCTCGAGTTCGTGCGGCGCCTGGCCTTCGACGCGCCCGACGCCGCCTTCGACGCGGCCTTCGCCACCCGCGACTGACCCACCGACCCACAGCACCACCCAGGCACCATCTCGGAGAGGACCAGCACATGTGTTTCGGATTCGACGGAGACAAGGCGCTCGACGACTCGTTGGCCGCCAAGGGCGCCAGCCGCCGCGCGCTGTTCCGCGGTGCCGCGGTCGGCGCCGCCGGCCTCGCGGTGGCGAGCGTCGGCACGGGCGCGGCCACGGCCGCCCCGGGCAGGCCGGGCAAGCCGGGCAAGCCGGGCAAGCCTGTGAAGGGCCAGCGGCGCGTGCCGCACCGCGCCATCAGCCTGCAGATGTACACGCTGCGCGCCGCGGTCTCGGGCGAGCCCGGCCTCGAGACGGTGCTGGACCGCCTGGCGCAGTACGGCTACCAGCAGGTCGAGCTGGCCGGCTACTACGGCCGGACCGCGGCCGAGATGAAGACGCTGCTGGACGAGCGTGGCCTCAAGGCCACCTCGAGCCACGACGGGATCAGCGCCACCCGCGCGGAGGCGCGCACGAAGATGGAGAACGCCGCCCTGCTCGGGCAGTCCTACGTCAACGTGCCCTACCTCAACTCCGACTCGCTGGAGGAGTGGCAGGGGTGGGCCGACGCGATGAACGCCGAGGCGCGCATCGCCCGCCGGTTCGGGCTGCGCTACGGCTACCACAACCACGCGCACGAGTTCACGATCGACCTCGGCGGCGGCGTCACCCCGTGGCAGGTCCTCACCGAGCGGCTGGACCCGAAGCTGGTGCACCTCGAGGCCGACCTCTACTGGGTCTACACCGGCGGGGTGAACACGAACCAGGCCGACCCCGACAAGTTCGTGATCGACACCCTGCGCGCGGCGCCGCAGGAGGTCCGCCAGTTCCACGTCAAGGACCGTGACGCGGCCACCGGCGACATGGCCGACCTCGGCACCGGCGTCGTGGACTTCGAGCGGATCTTCTCCAAGCACCGCGCGGAGCAGTACATCGTCGAGAACGACAACCCGGACGTCTCGCCGCTGACCAGCGCGGCGGTGGGGCACCTCTACCTGGAGCACGTCCGCTACTGACGGTCGGTCGCTCCGGCACGGTCCGGGTGGGGCCCGGGACGTCATACGACCCGCACCGCGGTTGAGCGGTCGCCGGTATGACGTCCCGGGGTCCCCCGACGCGGGTCCGGGCGGGCGCCCTCCACAGGTCTCCCGCCCGGGCCCGCGGCGTACGCCCCCGCGCGGCTAGGGTTCTGCGGTGCCCGACCCGACCAGCGCCGCCCCGTCCACGCCGGGAGCCGTGCGCACGGTCCTGCACGCCGCGGTCGAGGCCCTCGGCGGCGTCGAGCGCAGCGGCCAGGTGGCGATGGCCGAGGCCGTCGCGGAGGCGATGGAGGACGAGCACCACCTGCTCGTCCAGGCCGGCACCGGCACCGGCAAGTCGCTGGCCTACCTCGTGCCGGCGCTGCTGCACCGGCGTCGCGTCGTGGTGGCCACCGCGACCCTGGCCCTGCAGCACCAGCTCGTCGAGCGCGACCTGCCCCGCCTGGTCGAGGCCGTGAAGGGCACGCGTGGCGTCGACGCGTCGTTCGCGGTGCTGAAGGGCCGCTCCAACTACGCCTGCCTGCACCGCATCCGCGAGGGCGTGCCCGACGACCAGGGTGCGCTGGTCGACGTGCCGCAGGGCTCGATGGCCGGCAAGGTCCTCGAGCTGCGCAGCTGGGCCGAGAAGGAGGCCGAGAACAGCGGGACCGGCGAGCGCGACAACGCCCCGCGCCACACCGACAAGGAGTGGCGCCAGGTCTCGGTCAGCCACCGCGACTGCCTGGGCGCGGCCCGCTGCCCCTTCGGCGAGGAGTGCTTCGCCGAGGTCGCCAAGGAGCGCGCCCACGCCTCCCACCTGATCGTCACCAACCACTCCCTGCTGGCCATCGACGCCATCGAGGGCGTCCCGATGATCCCGGAGTACGACGCCGTGGTCGTCGACGAGGCGCACGAGCTGGTCGCGCGGGTGACCCAGGCCGCGACCGACGAGCTGACCCCGATGGACGTCGAGCGGGCCGCGCGCCGCAGCCAGCGCCACGTCGACGGTGACGAGGCCGACAGCCTCGACGAGGCCGCCGGCGACCTGCGCGACGCGATGCAGGCCGCGTCCCCGGGCCGGTTCGAGACGCTGCCCGACCAGCTCGCCGAGGCGCTGGCGCGGGTCCGCGACACCGCCCGGACCTGCCTGTCGGCCTACCCCAAGCAGAAGCCCGTCGGCGGGGGCGGCGGCGAGGAGGTCGACCCCGGCCTCCAGCAGTCGCGGGGCATGGTCCAGGACGTCTTCGACACCGCCGAGCGGATGGCCGCCGCCTCCCAGGCCGACGTGCTGTGGATGAACGAGGGCACCGAGCGGGTGCCGCCGCGGCTGTGCGTGGCGCCGCTGCAGGTGTGGGGCCCGATGCGCGACAAGCTGCTGGCCGACAAGTCGGTCGTGCTCACCTCGGCCACCTTGATGCTGGGCGGCGACTTCGGCCCGGTCGCCGGCAGCCTGGGCCTCAAGCCGGGCGAGCGCACCGAGCCCGGCGCCGGCGCCGAGCGCACCGAGGACGTGCTGCCGTGGGTGGGCCTCGACGTCGGGTCGCCGTTCGACTACGGCCGGCAGGGGATCATGTACGTCGCCCGGCACCTCCCACCCCCGGGACGCGACGGTCTCGGACCGGCCCAGCTCGACGAGATCGCCGGGCTGGTCGACGCCGCCGAGGGCCGTACCCTCGGGCTGTTCTCGAGCCGTCGGGCGGCCGAGGCCGCCGCGGAGGCGATCCGGGAGCGGCTGCCGCACCTGACCACGCTGGCCCAGGGCGACGCGCAGCTGCCGGAGCTGGCCAAGCAGTTCGTCGAGGACCCGCACACCTGCCTGTTCGGCACGCTCAGCCTGTGGCAGGGCCTCGACGTCCCGGGCGACACCTGCCAGCTGGTGATCATCGACCGGATCCCGTTCCCGCGCCCCGACGACCCCCTGATGAGCGCGCGGCAGAAGGCGGCCGACAAGGCCGGCGGCAACGGGTTCATGCAGGTCGCGGCCACCCACGCCGCCCTGCTGCTGGCGCAGGGCGCCGGCCGGTTGATCCGCAGCGGGGAGGACCGGGGCGTGGTCGCGGTCCTCGACCCCCGCCTGGCCACCGCCCGCTACGGCTCGTTCCTCAAGGCCAGCCTCCCGCCGATGTGGCCGACCACCGACCCCGCCCTGGTCCGCCAGGCCCTGAAGCGTCTGTCGGCCTCCGCCACCTGACGCCGAGATGACGCTCGCGGACAGCCGAGATGACGCTCGCGGCGCCTCGAGGTGACGCTTGCGGCGCCTACAACCGGCTGCGCCCGTCGTACCCGCCGCGCGGGGCCGGCAGGCCGAGGAACTCCCCGACCGTGGGCGCCACGTCGGCGGTCGTGGCCAGGCCGGGACGCGCGGTCCGCCGCGGTACGGCCGGGTGCCCGCCGCTGAGGAAGAACGGGATCGGCCGGGTCGCCGGGTGCCCGTGGTTGCCCGGGATCGGGTTGCTGGTGACCGGGTCCGGGTCGGAGAAGCGCCACCCGGCGCGGCAGTACACGACCACGTCGCCGGCCTCCGGGCCGAGCCGCAGCGACCGCGTGCGGCGGTCGAGCGCCTCGAGCACGCCCTCGGTGCCCTGGGCGATCGCGCGCATCCGGCGTACGGCCCGCTCCCGCTGCCGGTCGGGGCCGAGCCAGTAGAGGAGGTCGGCGCCGCCGTTGTCGCCGATCGCCACCCTCCCGGCCAGGAACGGGTCGGCCTCGATCGGCGCGGTCAGGCTGATCACGCGGTCCGGGGTGGAGTAGTCCATCGAGTGGTCGGCGAGCACCACCAGCAGGCTGTCCTCCCACCGGCCGGTCTCCTTGAGCAGATCGACGAAACCGCCCACGAGCCGGTCGGTGTTCAGCAGCGCGGTGCGCCGCAGCACCTCGAGGCCACTGGGCCCGGTGAGGTCGCTGTGCGCGAACCGGTCGACGTCGCCGAGGTTGACGAACATCAGGTGCGGGTCGTGCGCGGTCACCATCTCGCGCGCCGCGGCCATCGTGAACTCGTCGGGGGCGTACTCCGCGACCGGGATGACCGGCCCCGGCTCCCAGCGGTAGGTCGCCCGGGTGCCGAAGATCCCGTAGAGGTACTCCTTGCTGAGCACCGTCGCGGTCCGCAGCCCGCGGCGGTCGAGCCGCTCCAGGATGGTCGGTCCCCGCAGGTCGCGCGGCCGGTCCAGGGTGCGGACCTCGCCGAGCGCCCGGTCGTAGACGGAGTTCGCCGGCACACCGGTCCGGTCGGGGCGTCGCCCGGTCATCATCATCGTGTGGTTCGGGATGGTCTCCATCACCGGAAGCGACGTCGCGCGGCCGTACCGCAGACCGGCGTCGCGCAGCGACCGCAGGTTCGGTGTCAGCCCGCTGTCGATCTCCTCGGGTCGGCACCCGTCGACGACCACGACGTAGGCCCGCTTGCGCGTCCGGCGACGGGGCGCGGCGGCCGCAGTCCCGGCCGCGGCCGAGAAGACCAGGCCGGCCCCGCCGGCGGCGCCGAGCAGCGTCCGCCGACCGGCGTACGCCTCCGCGAGGCCGGCGAGGCGCGAATCGGTCGGTGTGCTGCGGGGTCCGCCACAGCCGTGCCCGGTCACCGCACGGGCCCGTCGGCCCGCTGGACGGTCCCGCTGCTGGCGCGGGTCAGCCAGGAGGCGGAGTGGGTGATCGTGGTGCCGGCCTCGCGGCGGTCGCCGAGCACGATCCAGTCCATCTGCGCGCGGGCCGGGGTGATGTCGAGGACCGAGAAGCCGTGCCGGTCGAAGTCGAGATACTTGATGTGCGGGTTCGCGGCCTGGATGGCGGCCTCGACGCCGGCGCTGGAGCCCTCGGGTCCGCCGGTGATGTCGTCGAGGTTGTTGGAGGTCACCGAGGAGCAGACGAACTCGACGCCGACCGTGCCCGAGAGCGGGTAGGTGCCCTTCTCGAACGGCAGCTCGGCGGCCCACGCGGAGTGGATGTCACCGGTGACGAACAGCGCGTCGTCGATGTTGCGGTCGCGCAGCAGGTCGAAGACCTGGCGGCGGTCGGCGGTGTAGCCGTCCCACTGGTCGACGTTGATCGGGACGCCCTCGTCGGGCGCCAGGCCGGTCACCTCGGTGACGGCCCGGGCCTTGGCCGCGGGCAGGGCGCCGAGCGTCACCGGCGCGATCATCACCGGGTTCCCGATGACCTTCCACTGCGAGGCGCGCCGGCGCAG
The DNA here is from genome assembly GCF_018459925.1 of Nocardioides aquaticus. Taxonomy (NCBI): domain Bacteria; kingdom Bacillati; phylum Actinomycetota; class Actinomycetes; order Propionibacteriales; family Nocardioidaceae; genus Nocardioides; species Nocardioides aquaticus. The sequence continues at coordinate 4,018,691 of NZ_CP075371.1, read as the reverse complement.
CGAGTCGAGCAGCCAGGCCAGCTGGCGCTTGCCCGTGATCGTGCGGGCCGGGTCGGAGATGGCCTGCGGGTCCGAGCTCTGCTCGGAGCGGTAGGTGCGCAGGTCGAGCATGCTGATCTCGGCGAGCGTGCCCCAGGTCAGGCGGCGGTAGAGCCGGGCGCCGTCGCCGAGGGCGGCGGTGCCGTCCATCCGTACCGGCATCCACTCGTCGTAGGCGCGGTGCGCGCGGGCGCGGCGGGACCGGAAGTCGCCCTCGGTGTCGGGCTGGTGGTTCTCGGCGCCGCGCCGCCACGCGTCGTTGGTGGTCTCGTGGTCGTCCCAGGTGACGATCCAGGGGCAGCGCGCGTGCGCGGCCTGCAGGTCGGGGTCGGTCTTGTACTGCGCGTGCCGCCGTCGGTAGTCCTCCAGCGAGACCATCTCGCGCGGCGGGTCGTGCGGGCGGACGTCGACGTTCGCGTTGCCGTAGCCGTACTCGCCGGGGGCGTACTCGTAGAGGTAGTCGCCCAGGCAGAGCACCGCGTCGAGGTCGTCGCGCGCCGCGATCCCGCGGTAGGCCGCGAACATGCCGGCCTGCCAGTTCGCGCAGGACACCACGCCCAGGCGCAGGCGGCGTACGGCGGCCCGCGCGCGCGGGGCGGTGCGCAGCCGCCCGACCGGGCTGCGGCGGCCGTCGAGGACGAAGCGGTAGTGGTACCACCGGTCGGCCTCGAGCCCGTCGACGTCGACCTTGACCGTGTGGTCGCGCGACGGCCCCGTGACGACGCTGCCCCGGCGCACGATCCGCCGGAAGTCGGCGTCCCGGGCGACCTCCCACCGCACGGTCACGCGGGGCCCCTGGCCGGAGCCGGGGGTCGAGGCCGGCGTCGGGGTGACCCGGGTCCAGATCACGACCCGGCGGGGGAGGGGGTCGCCGGAGGCGACACCGTGGGCGAAGGTGCGCCGGTCGGCGCGGCGACGCGCGGCATCGGGGGCGGCGAGCGCCCCGGGGGCCGGGGCGCCGGGGGCGAGGGCGGCGGTGCCGAGGGCGCCGGCGGCGCCGGTCCTCAGGACGGTACGACGGGTCGGGGTGGTCACAGCCTGATCCAACGTCACGCCGGCCCCGGGGTCACCGCCCCGGACGAAGCCGCTGGCCAGTGTTCACCTTCCGGCCACGTCGGGCGCGCGGGGAGGGGCCCCGGGTCAGCGGGCGCGGGCGGTGGCGCGGAGGACGGCGGGCTGACGGTCGTCGCGGGCGTACCCCTGGCAGGAGACCGAACCGAGGCTGAAGCAGTCACGGATGCGCGTGCTGGCGTTGACCAGGTGCACCTCGACGGCCTGGACCCGGCGGGTGGAGAACGGCGTCCGCACCGAGGCCTTGCCGTTGCGGTCCAGCGCGACCCGGCTGGTCTTCGCGGTGCCGTCCGGTGCGACCACGGAGATCCGCAGCTCGGAGCCGCGCCTCGGCGCCGCCAGGTCGGCCTTGACGCGCAGCACCCAGCGGTTGGACTTCAGGCCGCCCCCGGGCTCGAGGCGCACCGTCGAGCCCGTGAGGTGCCCGAGGCGTCGGGTCGAGGAGTACGCCGTGCGGCGCAGGGTCAGCTCGCGCTGGTCGGCCACGGGGCTGCGCGGGTAGGCGTTGGCGTTGCCCTCCTCGTAGCGCTGGCGCGAGAAGCGGTTCGCCGCGACGTAGTCGGCGAACTGGGCCCGCACCGAGGTGCCGCGCGCCTTGAGGACTCGCTGGAGGGCGGCCAGCGAGTAGGTCTCGTCGGGGTTGAGGAAGTCGGCCTCCTCCCACACGTCGCGCGCCAGGGTGGGCAGCCCGCCCTGCTTGGCCGGGAACCTCTCGGTCAGGAAGCGCCAGAACGACCACGCGCCGTAGACCTCCTGGCCACCCCGGTCGAGGTCCATCGGCCGGGCGGGCCTGCCCATCGGGCCGTACCGCAGGTAGGAGACGTTGTCGTCGACGCCGTCGAAGGTCTCGTCCTCGACCCAGGTGGCGGTGCCCTCCATCAGCCAAGGGTCCTCGAAGAGGTCGTAGGCGAACTGGACGGCGTGGAAGTACTCGTGGGCGACGGTGACGTCCAGGTTCTGCTGGGGCGTGTTCCGGGGGTACTGCTGGCGGACGTAGTCGTTGTCGAGCACGCAGTAGGCCCAGGTGCTGAACCGCGCCGAACCACCGTCGTACGGGCCCTCGGGGTCGGAGGTGCAGTAGCCGTAGATGGCCTTGTCGCCGATGTCGGCGAGGTAGATGTCGGTCTTGGCGTTCCCGCCGTCGTTGCGCGCCCGGCCGTCCCTCCTGGGAGCGCGGTAGCCCGCGGCGACGTAGGTGTCGTGGACCCCGGCCACCGAGGTGAGCACCCGCCGGGCGAAGCGCGGCGTGGCGGCGTCGGCGGTCGAGTCGACCCGGTGGACGCACACGTCGGCGTTGCAGGTCGGGGCGGCCTCGCGGACCCGGTAGCGCACGCCGAAGGGCGAGCCGTTGCCGTCGGTGGGACGCGCCAGGTAGGCGTCGGCCGTGGCGCGGTCCTGCCGGGACAGGTCGCCGCGCGCCGCGAGCAGGTCGCGCAGCGCCAGGGTGACGTCCCGCTCGTCGGCCACCGGGGGCCCGGGCTCGGTCTCGCCGGGGTCCGCGGCCGGCCCGCCGACGCCGTCGGCGAAGAGCTCCTGGACCTCCTCCAGCGTCTCCTCGGGCAGCGGGGGACGCTCGCCCAGCACGACGTCGGGCAGCACCGGGACCGAGTCCGGAACGGAGCCCGGGACCGAGCCGGGGCCCGGGTCGGGATCGGCCGCGGCCGGCACCGCGGTGAGCGGGGCCAGGAGCAGCACGCTCAGCACACCCCCGAGCAGGGCGGTGGTGGCAGGACGACGCATGGGGGGCTCCCGGGGGTGGGCGGTGCGGGCAACCCGCAGCGTACGTGCCGCCCCCGACATCCCCGGGACCGCTCACCCGACCCCGGGGACGGGTCCTACAGGCTGCGCAGGACGGCGGTGACCTTGCCCAGGATCGTGGCGTGGGTGCCGTCGATGGGGGAGTAGGCGGCGTTGTGCGGCATCAGCCACACCTGGCCGTCCTTGCGCTGGAAGGTCTTGACCGTGGCCTCGCCGTCGATCATGGCGGCGACGATGTCGCCGTTCTCGGCGGTCGGCTGCTGGCGGATGACCACGAAGTCGCCGTTGCAGATGGCGGCGTCGATCATCGACTCGCCGCTGACCTCGAGCAGGAAGAGCTGACCGTCGCCGACGATGCGGCGCGGCAGCGGGAAGATCTCCTCGATCCGCTCCTCGGCCAGGATCGGGCCACCGGCGGCGATCCGGCCGACGACCGGCACGTTGGCGGCCTGCGGGACGACGTCGCCGACGCCCGTCTCGTCGATGCTGGACTCCTCGCCGCTGCCCAGCGAGCGGCGCGAGGCCATGTGCTCGGGCAGGAACACCTCGAGGGCGCGCGGGCGGTTGGGGTCGCGCTTGAGGTAGCCCTTCTCCTGCAGCACGCGCAGCTGGTGGGAGACGCTCGAGGTGCTGGTGAGGCCGACGGCCTCACCGATCTCGCGCATGCTCGGCGGGTAGCCGCGTGCCTCGAGGCACTCCTTGATGTGCGTGAGGACGCGCTGCTGGCGCGGCGTCAGCCCGGTGGCGTCCGCCGGGCCGTCGGGCAGCTCGCTGACGTTCTTCTTGGGCATGCGGGTGCACCTCTCCGGGGTCGGTGTGACAGGAGTGACGCTAGACCGTCGGGCACCCCCACTTCAAACACCTGTTCGAACCCGCGTGTCGCGGGTGACCGGCCAAGGCTGTCGAACAAATGATCGAGCGGGGTCTTGCGCTCGTTCGAACAGGTGATCTACTGTCGCTCAGGTGTTCGATCGAACGTCTGATCGACCGGGCCCGACCGCCTCGTCACCGAGGGCTGTCGGCGCCGGCCTCTAGACATTGGTTCGTCCACCACCGACCCCGGTGGTCAGCACCGCATCCGGCACCGCTGACCGCCCCCTTCCCCAGGAGGTCACCATGAGCGCCACCCTGCAGTCTGCCCGCCCCACCACCACCGTGCGTCTGACGCGTCGGGGCCGGCTGGCCGTGCTCCTCCTCGCACTGGTCGTCCTGCTCGCCGCCGGCCTCCTGCTGGCGCAGGCCTCGATGGCCGACGGCGAGGACACCCCCGACCCGACCCGCGTCGTCGTGGTCGCCCCGGGCGAGACGCTGTGGGGCCTGGCCCAGGAGACGGTGGCCGCGACCGGTGAGGGCGACGCCGCCTCGGTCGTCACCGACATCCAGGAGCTGAACGACCTCGACTCCGGCGTGCTGCAGGCCGGTCAGGAGCTGCGCGTCCCGCTCGGGTGACGTGTCGGCCACCACGCCGGCGCATCGACCCGCGCCGCTGGTGGGCTAGAGGCTCGTCGACGACTCGACCCCGTCGACGAGCAGGGGAACGCTGAGGGGCGGGGTGGCCACGGCCGCCCCGCCCCTCACGCATCTGCCAGTCGTGTCAGCGCACGCGGCGCCCGACGTACCCCTCGCTCGTCGCGACCGTGTCGACGTCGTTCGCGTGCCCCACGGAGGGAGCCGCCGGCGGGGTCGCCAGCAGCCGCAGGATCCGCGCGACCAGCATCAGCCCGGCGAACAGGCACGCCACCGCACCCAGCGACGCGAGCCCGAGGAACCACCACGCCTCGCCCCGTCCGCCGCGCGCCTCGGACCCGAAGTCGATGGCCGCGAAGACCAGGTAGCCCCACGCCACGACGAGCAGCGTGACCCCCAGTGACAACCCCAGGAGGGTCGGTGAGACTCGTCGCTGGGGCCGGGGACCTCGTCGCGACCCGGCTCGCTTTCCGCCCATGGGGGTCATTGTGTAGGACGAGAGGGTGGGGGCGTGGAGGAGTTGCCCGACATCGTCGGTCCGGATCCCGCCGTGGTCTTCTGTGGCCAGGCCGGTCAGGACAGTCCGAAGACCCGCGAGCACTACTACGCGACCCCCGGCAACTCCTTCTGGGAGTGCCTGCACCTCGCCGGGATGACGCCCACGCTCTTGCGCCCCGAGGACGACCACCGGCTGCCCGCGCTCGGCCTGGGGCTGACCGACCTGGTCGGGCGCCCGTCTCCCGACGGGACCCGCTATCTCGCCGACATCGACGACCTCGTCGCCAAGGTCGAGCGGTGGGAGCCGGACTGGCTGGCCTTCACCGGCAAGGGCGCGGCCCAGCAGGCGGCCCGGGCGCTGGGTCGCAGGCCACCGAAGCTGCTCGGCGCCACCGAGTGGTACGTCGGGCGCACCCAGGTGTTCGTGCTCCCCGGCCCCAGCGGCGCCAACCGGCGTCCTGACTACGACGGCCGTCCCACCCGGGTGTCCTGGTGGCGCGAGCTCGCGGAGATGGCGGACCTCGCCGACCTCGCGGGTCCGGACCTGGAACCGTCCGACGCATGACCGGACCGACACCGCCCTCGATCAGCGCCTCAGCGATGAGCTCGACCGGTTCGACCTTCAAGACCAAGGCGGTCGGTCGCGGGTGCACGCACGCGTTCGTCACCCCCTTCACCTTCCAGGCTCCCGCGTTCTACCGGCGCCTGGGGTACGAGGAGATCGTCCGGCGGAAGCCCGTCCCCACGCCGGGCCGCGACGACGTCCACCTGCGCAAGGACCTCGGGCAGCCGGGCATCGACGTGACCGAGACCCGGTAGAGGCGTCGACCGGGATCTGGATGGGTCCGACGAGCAGGCATCGCGGAGCACGCGAGAACGGACTGGACTGCAGCACTAGCGTCAGAGGATGCCGACAGACGACGACCGCCCAGGCGGTGCGAAGGCCACCAGTGACTACCGCAGCCTCCCGCGAGACGTGCGGCTCGACGAGACCATCGCCACCGTCGAGGCAGAGACGGTGCCGGACCCCCGGGCGGGGCGGAACGTGGACCAGCACCGTGCCCTGCGCGACGACTGACCAAGGCCGCCTCACGCGCTGCTGAACTGCCCGGGCGGGCGGTCGACGCGCGGGCGTCCACTGGCCGGACTGAGACCGCGGACACCTACCGCCGAGGCGGGGGGTGAGGGTAGCCTTACCTCATGACCGGCGAGCTGCTGCGCAACCCCGCCTCGACCTGGGCCGAGCAGGCCCGGACCTCGGTCGCGGGTGCCCGCACCGGCACCCTGCGCACCCGCAGCTGCCGTACGCCCTCCACCGAGACGCTGGTCTCGGTCGACGTGGCCGAGGACGGCCGCGTCCGGGTCCTCCTCGCTGGCACTTCGCCTGCCGTCCCGGCGCTGGCCGCCTGCCGTGTCGCGACCCTGACGCTGCCCGGTCCCGGCTCGCGGGTGGTCCGGCTGACCGGTTCCTTCACGATGGACCGCCCCGACGACACCGGGATGCGTGCGTACGTCCCGACGCTGCTCTCGATCCGCCTCGTCGAGCCCGGCCGCGACGACGTAGTGGTCCCGGTCGACGCGTTCCTGCGCTCCGAGCCCGACACCTTCGGTCACCACGCCGCCGCCGTGCTGCGCCACCTCGCCGCCGTGCACGGCGAGGACCTCCTCGCCGGTGCCCGCGCCCAGGGGTACGACGCCGCGGCCGTGGTGCCGCTCGTGGTCGACCGCGACGGCGTGGAGCTGGCCGTGCTGACTGCCGAGGGCGTCGACCGCTGGCACGTGCCCTTCGACGGCTGCGGCGCCGCGACCGGCGCCGACCTGCGCACGGTGCGCCTCCCGGTCGACTGCTCCTGCCCCGACCGGGTCTGACCTGCCGCATCCGCCAACGCAGGCAAGCCTTCCCTTTCTGGAACCAATCAAGAAAAGGTGTCACAGTAGGGACATCCCCGATCGGAAGGACCGTCTCACCATGAGCGACACGATGCAGAGCACCGACCTGACCACCTCCGCGAGCGCCGGCGCGCACACCGCCCACCCGCCGTACCGCGCCTCGGAGACCCTCGGGGCCCACCTGCAGCAGCTGCTGGTGGACCTGACCGACCTGCACCTGCAGGGCAAGCAGGCGCACTGGAACGTCGTGGGCAAGAACTTCCGCGACCTGCACCTGCAGCTCGACGAGGTCGTCGACGACGCGCGCACCTTCTCCGACACCGTGGCCGAGCGCATGCGCGCCCTCTACGTCGTCCCGGACGCCCGCGCCGCCACCGTCGGCGCGCAGACCAGCCTGCCGGAGTTCCCCTCGACCGAGGTCGACACCGCCGAGACCGTCGACCGCATCGTCTCCGCGATCTACGCCACCGCCGGCACCGCCCGTCGCATCCACGACGAGGTCGACGCCGAGGACCCCACCTCGGCCGACATCCTGCACGGCATCCTCGAGCGCCTCGAGCAGCTCGCCTGGATGATCGACGCCGAGAACCGTGTCGCGAACGCGTCCTCGCCGCGCTCGATCACCCCGTGATCACCCGGCGGCGCTGACGGCGCCGCCACCCCTCGTACGGCCGCTCCCGCATCGCGCGGGGGCGGCCGTTCTTGCGTCTGGGACCGCGGAGCCGACCAGCCGACTGCTACCGGGGATCAACCCGGACCAGGGTGCGCCCCAGCCGACTCGATCCGCAGCTCGCCAGTCGGGCTGGCTGCAGCGTCATGGAGATTGTCCCGCGACAGCCGGGCTGGCATGAGAACCTTCGCGCCATGAGTGAGAGCGACCCCGGTGTCCCCGCTGGCGCAAACCCGCCCGGGCCGGGTTGGTGGCAGGCCAGCGACGGGCACTACTACCCGCCTCAGCAGTCACCGGGCCTGCCGCCTCCTCCAGGCGCGTACCCGTACTTGCCACAGATGCATGTCCGAGCCACCAACGGGTTGGCCATCGCTTCGATGGTGCTGGGCATCCTGTGGCTCTACTGGGTCGGCTCGATCCTGGCACTCGTGTTCGGCTATGTCGCCCGTGCCCAGATCAAGCGCTCTCATGGTCAGCAGGTAGGCGGTGGCATGGCTGTCGCGGGGATCGTCCTCGGCTGGATCGGCATCGGCATCGCGCTGGTATTCGTCATCGGTGCGATCGTGGCTGCCGTGTCCTATGACGAGATCAACAGTCTTCCGAGCAACGGGTTCTGCAACGTTGATCGCTATATGGAAGATCCGGATTGCTGACGCCGAGATCCCGCTGGCTTGCGCTAGGACGTCGACCGCGTTGTTGCTGACGCTGCCTCCGCGCTCGTCGTCCGGGAGAACCGTCTAGGCGCGCGGGCGGATCCGCACCCGGTAGCCCGTCGGCTTGCCCTGCTGCCAGCGGAAGTGCACGTCCTGGAACTGCCGGTCGTCGTCGTACAGCGCGACCTTCGCCAGCTCGCCGAGGTGCCCCAGCGGGCCACGCTGGCCCTTGGCCTCGAGCACGTCGGTGATGCCGCCGAGGTAGTTCGTGGCGTCCGAGGCCGGTGGCTCCGGCGAGGTCAGGGTGACGTCGAGCGTCAGTGCGGCACTGCCGAAACCCTGGTGGCCGGTGGACTTCATGTGGTCCCGCGCGGCCTGCAGCAGCGCGACCACCCGGGAGTGGTGGCGGTGCGCGGCGGCCAGCATCGACTTGCCCTCGCTCTTCGCCGGCGGGAGGTCCTCGATGACGATCTCGATCTGGTCCATGTCCCCACCGTGACCGGTCGCCGGTGCCGACGCAAGCCGCGCCCCGGACCGGTCGAGAAGCATGCCCGGACCACCGCTGACCTGCGACGACGCGGCCCGCCGAAAACAATAACGCCGAGATTGCGCAACAGGTTGCGCTCTGGGGGTCCCGGGCGTACGGTTCCACTACATCTAGTACTTACACGGATGTAGTTATCCACATCTAGTTCACAGTTCGATGCGGATGGCACACAGGCCAGCGCGTGTTATCCCCAGGGAAACGCCGTTCTCCACAGGTTCATCCACCGCTCTCGAGCGGTGCTACGAGCGCGCCCGGCCACCCTGACACGCCGCCCGACATCCACACACCCGAGAGGAGACACCCGCGATGCACTGCCCCTACTGCCGGCACACCGATACCCGGGTCGTCGACTCCCGGGTCGCCGAGGACGGCGGCTCGATCCGCCGCCGGCGTACGTGCTCGGAGTGCGGCAAGCGCTTCACGACCGTCGAGCTGATGCAGGTCACGGTGCTCAAGCGCTCCGGCGCCACCGAGCCCTTCCAGCGCGACAAGGCCGTCGCCGGCGTCCGGAAGGCCTGCAAGGGCCGCCCGGTCACCGAGGACCAGCTCGACCGCCTCGGCCAGGCCGTGGAGGACGCCCTGCGCGCCGCCGGCGCCGCCGAGGTCCCCGCGCACGAGGTCGGCCTGGCCATCCTCGGCCCGCTCCGCGAGCTCGACGAGGTCGCCTACCTGCGCTTCGCCTCCGTCTACCGGGCCTTCGAGTCCGCCGACGACTTCGAGGACGAGATCGCGCAGCTGCGCAGCGAGCGGCGTACGCCCGACTCGCCCGCCGCGCTCGACGGCCTCGACGGCCGCGCCCCAGCCCCCACGGGCTGACCCAGACCACCCCGGCAGGGAGTGGGGAAGCTGCCTGCCGGGGTGCACCACCTCATCCCCACCTGCTCGACCGTGCTCGCACCACGATCGGGACCCCCCGCTCCACCGGTGCGCCGACCCCTGTCGGTGGACCGCGCAAGACTGATGACCGACACCAGCAGCACACGAGGAGACACCAGATGACCGAGACGGTGAACCGGGCCGACGCTCAGCAGGCCCGCGGAGAGGGGCTCCACATCGAGCGCGTCTTCTCCACCCGCGACGTGCACCCCTACGACGAGGTCACCTGGGAGCGTCGCGACGTCGTCCAGACCAACTGGAAGACCGGCGCCACCGTCTTCGAGCAGCGCAACGTGGAGTACCCCACGACCTGGTCGCTGAACGCATCCACCATCGTCACCACCAAGTACTTCCGCGGCGCCGTCGGCACCGACGCCCGCGAGACCAGCCTGCGCCAGCTCATCGACCGGGTCGTGCTGACCTACGTCAAGGCCGGCAAGGACCACGGCTACTTCGCCTCCGCCGGCGACGCCGAGGTCTTCGAGCACGAGCTCACCTGGCTGCTGCTCAACCAGTACTTCTCGTTCAACTCCCCGGTCTGGTTCAACGTCGGCACCCAGAGCCCGCAGCAGGTCAGCGCCTGCTTCATCCTCTCGGTCGACGACTCGATGGACTCCATCCTGAACTGGTACAAGGAGGAGGGCTTCATCTTCAAGGGCGGCTCAGGCGCCGGCCTGAACCTGTCGCGGATCCGCTCGTCGAAGGAGCTGCTCTCCTCGGGTGGCACCGCCTCGGGCCCCGTCTCCTTCATGCGCGGCGCGGACGCCTCCGCCGGCACCATCAAGTCCGGCGGCGCCACGCGTCGTGCGGCCAAGATGGTCGTCCTGGACGTCGACCACCCCGACATCGTCGAGTTCGTCGAGACCAAGGCCAAGGAGGAGGACAAGATCCGCGCGCTGCGCGACGCCGGCTTCGACATGGACCTCGGCGGCGCCGACATCACCTCCGTGCAGTACCAGAACGCCAACAACTCCGTGCGCGTCAGCGACGAGTTCATGCGTGCGGTCGAGGACGGCACCGACTTCGCGCTGCGCGGTCGCAAGCACGGCGAGGAGATCGAGCGCGTCGACGCCCGCGAGCTCTTCACCAAGATCAGCCAGGCCGCGTGGGCCTGCGCCGACCCGGGCCTGCAGTACGACGACACGATCAACGACTGGCACACCAACCCCGAGACGGGCCGGATCACCGCGTCCAACCCCTGCTCGGAGTACATGTCGCTGGACAACTCCTCGTGCAACCTCGCCTCGCTGAACCTGATGAAGTTCCTCAAGGACGACGACACGTTCGACGCCGAGCTGTTCAGCAAGGCCGTCGAGGTGATCATCACCGCGATGGACATCTCCATCTGCTTCGCCGACTTTCCGACCGACCCGATCGGCGACACCACCCGCGACTACCGCCAGCTCGGCATCGGCTACGCCAACCTCGGCGCCCTGCTGATGGCGATGGGCCTGGGGTACGACTCCGACGGCGGCCGCGCGATGGCTGCGACCATCACCTCGCTGATGACCGGTGTCTCCTACAAGCGCTCCGCCGAGCTCGCGAGCGTCGTCGGTCCCTACGCCGGGTACGCCCGCAACGCCGAGGCCCACCAGCGCGTGATGCGCAAGCACCAGGCCGCCAACGACGCGGTCCGCACGATCCACTCCCACGACCGCTCGGTGCACGCGCTGGCCACCCAGGCGTGGTCCGACGTGCAGACGCAGGGTGCCGAGCACGGCTTCCGCAACGCCCAGGCCTCGGTGCTCGCGCCGACCGGCACCATCGGCTTCATGATGGACTGCGACACCACCGGCATCGAGCCGGACTTCTCGCTGGTCAAGTTCAAGAAGCTCGTCGGCGGCGGCTCCATGCAGATCGTGAACCAGACGATCCCGCGTGCGCTGAAGAAGCTCGGCTACCAGCCCGAGCAGGTCGAGGCGATCGTGGCCTACATCGGCGAGAACGGTCACGTCATCGACGCCCCCGGCCTGAAGCTCGAGCACTACGAGATCTTCGACACCGCCATGGGCGCCCGCTCGCTGCGCCCGATGGGCCACGTCCGGATGATGGCTGCCTGCCAGCCGTTCCTGTCCGGCGCGATCTCGAAGACCGTCAACCTCCCCGAGACCGCCACGGTCGAGGAGATCGAGGACGTCTACTTCCAGTCCTGGAAGCTCGGCCTCAAGGCGACCGCGGTCTACCGCGACAACTGCAAGGTCGGTCAGCCGATGGCCACCGGCAAGGGCAAGAACGAGGGCAAGGCCGACGACGGCAAGTCCGAGGACACCGCCCCGGTCGAGACCAAGGTCGTGGAGAAGGTCGTCTACGCCCCCACCCGCAAGCGCCTGCCGAAGTCGCGCATCTCGCGCACCACGTCGTTCACCGTCGGCGGCGCCGAGGGGTACATGACCTCCGGTGCCCACGACGACGGCGAGCTCGGCGAGGTCTTCCTCAAGCTCGGCAAGCAGGGCTCGACCCTGGCCGGCGTGATGGACGCCTTCTCGATCGCGGTCAGCATCGGCCTGCAGTACGGCGTGCCCCTGGAGACCTACGTCTCCAAGTTCACCAACCTGCGCTTCGAGCCCGCCGGCCTGACCGACGACCCGGACGTGCGGATGAGCCAGTCGATCATGGACTACATCTTCCGCCGCCTGGCCCTGGACTACCTGGACTTCGACTCCCGCGCGGCCCTGGGCATCTACTCCGCCGACGAGCGTCAGCGCCACCTCGAGACCGGTTCGTACGAGCTCCTCGAGGAGACCGGCTCGGCCAGCGAGCTGCTCGACGAGGAGTTCGACGTGCGCGAGCCCGTCATCACCCATGATTCAGAGGGCTCTTCGCAGCGCGAGGTCCCCGCAGAGCCGGCCAAGGTCGCCCACACCTCGGCCGAGCTGATGGAGAAGCTCACCGGCACCGCCGTCGACTCCCCGCTCTGCATGACCTGCGGGACGAAGATGCGCCCGGCCGGGTCCTGCTACGTGTGCGAGGGTTGCGGGAGCACGTCGGGCTGCAGCTAGAAGCGACCCGCTGAGCCCCGCTCCTGTAGGACGACAGTTTGATGCTGGGCTGACGACAAGTGCTACGACAACCGCTGCGACAAGTGCTGCGACAAGTGCTTAGTTGAGCAACTGTTCGAGCCTGGCCCGGGTTTGAGTGATGGCGAAGTGAACCGCAGGCTCCTAGATCTCTCTAGGGGCCTGCGGTTCTTTGCGGTGGCCGATGATGCGGGTTCGTCACCGGGCCAATCTCACGAGTCGCCGAGTTGGTTCGGGTCGGGGAGCCTGGGTCAAGGCACCCCTGGACGGGGTCGTCGTAATTGGTTCTGACGACCCAGGTGGTCAGGTGATGGTGTTCGCCTTCGGCACGGGCGGGGATGCGGTGGAGGCTCGCTCGTCTTGCGCCGATGCCGTCGTTTGGAGAGGCGTGTCCGCGAGGCCAAGAGTTGGGCAACGCGTGTCGGCTGACGTCGCTACTCTGTCGGCGTGAACGGTGGGACCCGCTTCAATCTTCCAGACGATGCTGATGACTCAGCCCGTGTAAGCAAACCTGCGGCGTTTTACGACAGTGTGTTGGCGGCTAACCCCGACATCACACTGTCGTTAGTTCAGGTCGCCGCCGAGGTCATCGCTGGCCCCATCTGCGAGCGGCTCCGTGTCGCGGGTGTGCGATGGGACGTTGGGAAAGACAAGTACGTCTTCTCAAGGGGAAGTGATGCGAAAGTCCTGAAGGATAGGTGGGCAGGGGGCCTGCGAAGCGCCGTGGCCCGGCGCGACGGAGCCCTGGTTGACCGAATCGGCGCGGTCGAGGCGGCTGTGAGACTTGCCGCGAGCCACGGACACAACCGGACCGCAGTGCTGGCCGCTGTCGAGAGAGGTATGCGTCAGCAACCCTGACAGGTGGACGCGACGCGACACGACTAGGCGCCGGTCATGTTCCTTGTCCAGCACCGCCGCTGCTTCTTCTGCGTCCAAACATTCGTAGTCCCCGAGTGTGGCTAGGAACTGTTCGGCGTCCGGGTAGGAGTTGTGTGGGGTGACGGTCTCGTCACCGGTCACGCGGGCCATCGACACGGCACGGCACCGGGCGGTGCCGCTGACTTCACATTGATGCGGTCTTGCCGCATTGCTCAGAGGGAGCATCCGGGTCGTTCGCAACGCGTCGGGCCGGTGCCGAGCGGTTGGCGACTCCGCGACAGGACTCACGCAGACTCCGAGAACGTGGGATCTGTTTCGGCTCACCCAGGTGGGAGGTTGCGTTTCCAATCGGGGATCTCGGCGCGCGCCCGCTGCTTACGGTCGCGCTCCCGCGCTTCCTCCAGCCATTGCGTAAGGAGAAGGTCACCGTCGTTCGCAGCCATCGCCCGGCGAGCCGCCAGTTCAATGGTCTCGTGGTCGAATGACCCGATTGCTTCGACGTCGGGGTGCGCAAGAAAGTCTTTGCGCCGTTCAGCGGAGAGTCTGTGGTGACAAAGCGACTGCCAGGTGTCCAGCACAAGGAAAGGTCGGCTGCGTCTGTGATGCTCGGCAGCCACACGCGACGCACGGTGCCTTAGTTCGTCCCAGTAGCGAGAGGCTTCTTCCTCGACTTGCTGCCGGGCTTGCTCGATCTGTTGCTCTTTGGACAGGTACGTTGCACGTTCTTCGTTGGTGAGGCTGAGCAAGTGCTCTTCTCGTGCCCGTTGCTGCTCGCGCTGTGCGTTGCGCGCGGCCCGGCCCTCTGACTCCGATCGTCGGAGCCACTCGTCCGATGCCCGAGCACGTCCCAAGGGCCACCGGGAGCGAAATCCTCACGGAGGAAAGGCGGGTCGGTCAGAACGAGGTCGACAGTGCCTGCCGCAATTCGGAGGTTTGCGATGGCGGCGCATCGCAGGTCCACGTCGGGCACCACCGACTCAGATGCCAACGCCTCCCGACCGGTCCGAGCGTTCTTCTCACGGCGCAGTCGTTCGAGTCGTCGCAGGTCAACAGCCTTACGTGGCGTGTCCTGCCCGAGCACGCGTAACGCGTCTTGAGCCGTGCGTTGCTGGTGAGCAGACTGGACGTAAACGGTGGTCGGCCTTATTGGCTGTCGGGCCGAGTACGACTTCCCGTCTACCCCCACGATGACCTCTGGACCCGCCTCCGGTGACCGGGTCAGATCGCGCGAGACCGTCGACCGAGGGATGCCGGTCTCGCCCGCAATCCGGCGCACACTCCACCCCAAACCCCGAAGCCGCAGAACCGCCCCGGCCCGCTGTTCCAGGGTCAGATGGCGACGGTGAAGGTGCAATGCCAGCGCATGCGCCACCTTCTCGGCGTGACCGCCAAGACCCGCCCGGATGACCCTTGGGTGGCTCCCGATGCCCAGTTCCCGCAGCGCACGAAGCCTGTGGTGCCCGTCCAGAACGTCGCCGTGCTCGTCGTACTCGACCGCGACGAGGCACCCATGCTCACGCAGGCTCTCCTTCAGTGCTGCGAACTCCTCGTCCGTGAGCGCAGGCATCACCTGGTACGGCTCGACAGGTAGTCCGGCGGGGTCGTCTGTGAGGGTCACCGGTTGATTCTCAGGTGCCCCCAGGGTGCTTGCTGGGTGGACGCGCCCGCGAAGACAGGCGAGTGGCCCGAGCCGTTCACATCGTTGGTTGGGACCACCCGCTGGCTGGGGTGCCCGGCGCAAAGAATCGGGTAGCGCCAACTGCGGCAGCATGCATTCGATCGTGGTCCCGGCATCGTTGCGCCGGGCCCGTTGGTGGCGGTGGTCCCGCCTCGCGCCCGTGCGCGAGCCTCGCCCGTCCTGTCAGGGGTCAGTCATATCGTGAGAACCAGCCGACGAGGGCGGGTCGAGGAACGTGCCGATGACTACAGCGACGGAAGGAGGGTTGACTCATGGGTACGACCGCACGACCTAGCGCGGCTCTCTCCCACGACCACACTGACGTCATCGCGGCCCTCCGCACCCAAATCAAAACCCGCGACCGCGTGCGAGACCTCGCTGAGGTGTACACCCACGAGCGTGAAGTCAACGCCATGCTCGACCTTGTCGCGAACATGTTCCCCAGCGCGCGCGACCCCGGCAACCACGACCGAAAGTTCCTCGAACCTGCGTGTGGGTCCGGAAACTTCCTCGAAGAGATCCTCCGCCGGAAACTGTCGACTGTCACAGTCCGCCGCTACGGCCACGGCGAACGGTACGAGCACCGAATCCTCCGATGTCTCGCGAGCATCTACGCCGTCGACATCGACCAGGAGAACGTCACCGAAACTCGCGATCGACTCCGTTGGGTCATCGCCTCTCATGTAGACAACGACCTCGTCTCTTGGTCTGTGTCGGAGGGGTTCGCGTCCGCCGTCAACGTCGTTCTTGCCACGAACATTGTTCAGGGGGACACGCTCTCGCATGCTCGGACCATCCAGTTCGTTGAGTACAGGCCGGGCCGTGGAGGCACCTTCACCCGAACTTGGTCCTTCCTGGAGGAGCCACCCGCGGTAGAGCAACTCGACTTGTTTAGCGAACCCGCTGCGCCGCCGAAGGGGGATGATGTACCTATCCACTACGGCCTGCTCGCGAAGAACCCGGAGCCGGTGACAGCAAAAAGTCGACGCGCGGGGGCACGGAATGACGCAAGTAAGGGCGAGCCAGTATGAGGTCGCCAATCAGATCCGCACCGGTCAGTACGTGCCAGACATCCTTGACTGCTTGGCCCAACTGTCCAACGACGAGGTCCCCACTCCGCCCAAGTTGGCCCGAGCAGTGCTGGACGAACTCCCCGGCAACGTTTGGGGGACACCCGACTACGTGTGGCTTGACCCATTCTGTAAGTCGGGAGTGTTCCTCCGCGAAGCCGCAGGGCGGCTCTTGGAGGGCCTCTCGGACCAATTCCCCGACTTCGATGCGCGCCGCGACCACATCTACCGCAACATGCTTTGGGGAACCTCCATAACAGAAATGACCGGACTCATCTCGCGGCGCTCGCTTTACTACAGCCGCGACGCGAGCGGATCAGACTCAGTTGTGCAGTTCGACGACGGAGCGGGCAACCTCCCGTTTGTTCATACAAGACACACCTACCCCAAAAAGATCGATGGAACCGTCACGGGCGGATGTCTAAAGTGCGGCGCTGCGTTCGACCTTGAACGCGGTGAAGCACGCGAGAACTACGCCTACTCATTCATTCACGACGCCTACCCGACGGAGGAGATGCGCGACATGAAGTTCGATGTGATCGTCGGCAATCCTCCCTACCAAATCGGCGTAGACGGCTCGAACCGCGACCGACCCCTCTACCAACTCTTTGTGGACCAAGCAATCGCTCTACGGCCTCGATACGTAGCCATGATTACTCCATCGAGGTGGTTCGCCGGAGGACTCGGACTCGCTGAGTTCAGAGCCGCCCGACTGGCGGACCGCCACATGCGTGTGCTGGTTGACTACCCCCGCCTCTACGACGCCTTCCCGGGCGTGAAGATTCGCGGCGGCGTCTCCTACTTCCTTTGGAACCGTGACGAACCCGGAACCTGCCGAGTCCAGACCATGTGGAACGGTCAGCCCCTGGGCGAGCCGGTTGAGCGCCACCTCGACGAATGGGACGTTCTCATCCGCCGAAACGAAGCGGTCTCGATCCTGCGGAAAGTCCAGTCCAAGAACGAGGCCACACTCGACGCCAAGGTGTCCTCCCGACTTCCGTTCGGCTTCCAAACAAACGTGCATGGCAAGGACACCTCCGCAGGCTTGCCCGACGCGGTTCGCTTCTATGGCAGCAAAAAGCAGACGTGGATGGACCGCAACGCGATCACGGTCAACAAGTCCGAGGTCGGATTATGCAAGGTGCTGATGCACCGGGCATACGGAGAGGACGGTGAGCCCCCGTACCGCGTCACAGCCGCCCCAACTTTGGTAGGGAAAGACACCGCCTGCTCAGGCACCTACCTCGTTGTCGGTGCCTACGAGAAGATGGAACAGGCCGGAAACCTCGACGCGTTCCTTCGGACACGGTTCGTGCGATTCCTCATTCAACTCCGCATGAACACGCAAGACATCAAAAGAGACACCTTCGCCTTCGTCCCAGACTTGCCCATGGCATCGCGCTGGACGGACGCTGACCTCTACCAGCGGTACGGGCTCGACGCGTCTGAAGTCGAGTTCATCAAGTCGCAGGTCCGCGAGATGGCTGTCAACCCCGCTTCCGACGCAGGTCCCCAATGAGCATGCATCCGCAAAAAGCGTTCGTTGAAGAGGTTCCTGAAACGGCCCCTGCCCCAGAGACCCGCCGCTTGATCTACGCCTACACCGTGCCCGGACGGAAAGACCAAGCCTGGGACCGAACCGTCGGTCAAATGCACACAACCGGCACCGGCCTCATCAAGGTCGGCGAGACAACAAAGCCCACCGCCTTCGAACGCATCAAGCAGCAACTCAACACCGCCTACCCGGGACTCCGTGGGGTTGACATCCTCTTAGAAGAAGAGGCGAAACGCTCCGACGGTTCGTGGTTCGGCGACCGAGACGTTCACCGCGCACTCGTCACCCAAGGGATCTCGAAAGAGCAAGAGTGGTTTGAAGCCACTCTCGACGAGGTGAAAGCCGCCCTCGTTGCAGTGCGCAACGGAACTGCCTACGAGTCTCAGCGCACACAAGACTTCCCGATGCGACCCGAGCAGGAGGACGCAGTCGCGCAAACGGCTGGCTACTTCCTCTCCCAGGGAGGCGGCACACACGCTCCTAAAGTGCTCTGGAACGCCAAGATGCGCTTCGGGAAGACCTTCACCGCCTACCAACTGGCCCGAGAAATGGGCTTCAAGCGAACCCTCGTCCTCACCTATAAACCGGCAGTCCAGTCGGCCTGGCGCGACGACCTTCTCGGGCACGTCGACTTCGAGGGGTGGCACTTCGTTGACCGGACAACGCCGGTCAACGTCGCGGATGAGTTGGCTGACGGAGCGGACCCGCTGGTCTGGTTCGCGTCGTTCCAAGACATCACCGGGAAGGCAGCGGGCGGCGGCATCAAGGAACGCAACGAGACACTCCACTACATCGAGTGGGACTGCATCGTTCTCGACGAGTACCACTTCGGTGCTTGGCGAGACGGTGCGCGTGACCTCTACGACCCGACCGAGAAAGAACTCGCCGAGGTCGAGGAACCGGACGACTGGGTGACGGAGGAAGACCTTGGTCTCAACTCCAAGCACTACCTCTACCTGTCGGGCACGCCGTTCCGCGCCATCACCAACGGCGAGTTCACCGAAGACGCGGTATTCAACTGGACCTACGTAGACGAGCAGAACGCCAAGGCTCACTGGGATGACGCGGACGGACAAAACCCGTACGTAGACCTGCCGGGTATGAAGATGTACGCGTACGAGATCGGTGCGCCCGCAACAGAGTGGGCTAACGACGGCGAGTTCAACGGGTTCAGCCTGACCGAATACTTCAAGGCACAGAAGGCGGACCCCGAATCCAAGTCCAAGAAGGTCGAGCGCGGCACCTACACCTTCAACGACGAGACCCGCGTCAAAGACTTCCTGGAAATGCTGCGCGGCAAGTTAACCGAGCAGATGAAGGTGCAACTTCTCGGGGTGAGCGGGAAGAAGGCGCCCTTCCCCTACGAGTCAGCCGACTTCAGAGACGCCATCCAGCACTCCGTCTGGTACATGGCTGACGTGGGTTCCTGCTTCGCTATGCGTGACATCCTTGAGGCGCACCCATACTTCAACGGCTTCGAAATCCACGTCGCGGCGGGTGCCGGTGCGGGCATGGGTGCGGAGGCCAAGCCACCCGTCGAGAAAGCCATCAAAAAGGCTCGCGACCAAAGGCTGTCTGGGTCCATCACGCTGTCCTGCGGCAAGTTGATGACAGGTGTGACCATCCGCGAGTGGGGCGCGATCCTCATGCTCCGCAGCCTCAAGTCGCCTGAGTCCTACTTCCAGTCCGCGTTCCGCGTCCAGTCACCCTGGTCGTATCGCACGGCAGGCGGCAGCATCGACGTCCAGAAGGACACCGTCTACGTCTTCGAGTTTGATCCCAACCGTGCGCTCACTCTGGTAGCCGAATACGGCATGAAGTTAGCGACGACTGGAGAGACCACTCCACAGCAGGCCATTGGCGACCTCATGAACTACTTGCCCATCTTCCAGTTCTCAGGCGGACAGATGCGCCAACTGGACGCCGCCGACGTACTCAACATCGCCACAACTGGCGTGGGGGCATCTGCCCTCGCTGCCCGCTGGAATTCGCCGGTCCTAGTCGACGTCAATGAGCACACTCTCAGCGCACTCCTCGAACACCCCGACCTGTTGGAAGCGCTGGAGCAGATCGAGGACTTCCGCAACCTCGCCAACATGGCCCAGCAGGTCGTCACCTCAACCAAGAAACTGAAAAAGGTTGAGCGTGAGAAAGGTAAGAACAACCTCGACGACGACGAGAAAACGGAGAGAAAGGAGTCCAACAGTGCACGAAAGCAGATCCGCGAGAAATTGCAGAAATTTCTCGCCAAGATCCCCGTATTCATGTACGTCACGGACTTCCGTGAGGAATCGCTCAAGGACGTCATCGAGTCACTCGACTCCGAACTTTTCACCCGCGTCACGGGGCTGACCGTCAAAGACTTCCGACTCCTCAACCGGCTTGGCCTCTTCAACGCCCAGCACATGAACGCCGCCATCTACCAGTTCAAGTCATTCGAGAACGCCAGCCTCCACTACGCCGACGAGGCCGTACCCGACGGAACCGGCACCAAGGTCGGACTCTGGGACAAGAGGATCGACGCTTCCCAACTCGGTCTGGGTTACGACGACCTCGCGGACACAACTGAGCAACCGACGACCGAGGACCCGGACGCTGGCGCACCGGCGGGGCCGAAGCAGGCGAGCCCCACCGACTGGTTACGCGCGAAGGCCAGAGCGACCAACTAGAGCGGCTCGGGCTATCGAATAGACCGATGATCAACTTGGCTGCGGCCTACGCCATCCTGAGATCCGCGCTGCACGGATGTCGGCGCGGTCGGGCACCATCGCCACATGAGCACCCCTGAGGCCCTACCAACAGTTGCCTACGGCGACGGACGGACCCTGACGCTGCCGAAGGGGTGGGCGCCGGTCGAGGAGTCCATGTTCGCGACCGGCCTGGCACAGACGGCGATGGCGTTCACTGGGGGAGAGGACTCGGTCGAGCACGCCGTCGGCAACCTCGTCCGGTACTACGACCCAGCAGGTGCCTACTCCGGGGCAACGTTCCTGGACGTTGAGGAGTACGACGAGTACGCCATTACCGCCGCCGACCTGTGGGCCGTGACCACCCTGAGCATGGAGGTGCCACCGAACGCCGGGCGGGCGCTGATGAACCCCGGGCCGCTCCGCACCATCGTGGGCAGCAAACTCCACCACCTTCCTGCGACTCTGCCGCTCTCCGACGTGGCCCCGCAGCACCTTGATCACATGTACGACCTCTACACCGCCATCAGGACGATGCTCCCGGCGCTGGGGAAGCGCGACACTAATCAGTGGGTCATGGCCTCGAAGACCTGCGCCCGCAAGCGCCCGATGCTCTTTCCGGTCCGCGACTCCCAGGTCTGCAAGTACCTCGCCGACAACCGACTCACGGGAAACAAACCTGGGCGGCTCGGATCGTTCGGTCGCGACATCCAGGTCTTCGCGTACCTCAGCACTCACCCGACCGTGCGCCACTGGATCAAGACCGCCCGCGACAACGTGCTCGAACAACACCCCACCTGGACAGTCGACTGGTCCGACCTCCGCATCCTCGACATCGCGCTCTGGATGCAAGCAACCCGCACTTGACTTGACGCGGGTTGCGCATCGGGCGCCGCGCCAGCCTGTTGCGGGCAGCCCCTTCCCGCCCAGTTAAAGGCCATGAATCAGAACAGTTGACGTCGGTGGCCTCCGATACACACCGGACAGGAAAGAGGTGGGGTCCAGATGCCGCTAGTCGGGTTAGTCGATGGAGAACGTGTCGTCAGCAGTCTGCTCACCACGGAACAGTGGACTGCCCTCGTGGAGGACGGGCGTGCCAAGCGCCGCACGATCACCCTGCCCTGCGGGTTCGCAGGCCACGCGAAGACCAGCAAGTTAGGTACCACCTACTTCGCGCACAACCCCGGCGGTGACGGGTGCAGCGCAGGTGAATCGGCCCAACACCTCCTAGCGAAAGCCACAATCGTGGATGCGGCCCTAGCGGCGGGATGGCATGCCGAACCGGAAGTTCCGGGGGATGGCTGGGTTGCCGACGTGATGGCAACCCGTGGCAACGTTCGTGTCGCCTTCGAAGTGCAGTGGAGCCGTCAGTCGCTCACTGACTACGAGTTTCGACAGAAGCGGTACCGCGATGCCGGAATTGCCTCGACCGCGTGGTTCGCCCGCCACACCGACGGACTCCCGCTCACAAGCCGAGACCTCCCCATTCTCACCCTGGCTATCGACGACGAGAACAACCCAGTCGTGACCGTCGGGACCAAGGACATCCCCCTCTCCGAAACGATCCAGCGTCTACTAACTGGACGGCTCAAGCACCGTGACTGGGTGGCGAACGGACAACCGGCGCACACCGAAGTCGAGGTCCTCTCCACGGCGTGCTGGAACTGTCGCAAGGACTTCGTCGTCTGGGACGTTGCTCAAACCACCGTCACCGGCAACTGCGAGAGCAAGGGGTTCAGCACCTTCCGAGTCGGCGTCTTCTCGCCCGACCGGCCCGAGAACGACAACGACATCAAACGAGCCGTAGCGGAATGGGCTGGGGCACGGAATCTCACCGCAGCCAACATGGGACGACGCGTCACCAAAACCAGCGGCGCCAAGCACATGGCGTTCGTCTGCCCCCACTGCAACCGCGTCTCCGGTGACGTGCCCCTCAGCCAAGAGTTCGCCCACGGCGGCGACGAGGCCATCACGTGCGACACCCAGCCCACCGCCGTCGCCCAGGCCCATTGGTGCCTCGCCGGAGACGCCGGGGTCTGCTTCGACCCACCGGACGCAGTCCGCAAACGGCTTGACTACGAGCAAACCCTCAGCGAACAGCCAAACCCCCAAGCCGCTGCCGTCGGGGCCATCAGCGTCAACCACGCCGTCGCCCGCATGTTCGGCGGGTACTGACTCACCTCGCGGTTGGGCGTGTCGGCCCGGACCCGGTGACCGGGAATGCTGATCTAGAACTGCCACGCGTCCGCGTTGCAGATGTCAGGCGTTCCCTTCCCGACGCCGGACGGCACTTGAGGAGCCTGCATGTCCGGCACACCTGGAATCGGTGTCACCCGCGGTGCGCCATGTGTCGGTGACTGCATGCGGAACGTTCGTGCCTCCCTGACGTCGGGAACGTGCAACCACCCTGCCGATGACCACCAGGACTGTCGGTGCCCTCACCTACATTTACGGACAACACCAACCCCAAGGAGTACCCATGTCCCTGCCCCGCGCTTTCCTTAGTTTCGACTTCGACAATGATTCTGATGTGAAGGTTATGTTCGCTGGGCAGGCGAAGAAGGACTCGCCTACCCCCTTCGCTGTTGAAGACTGGTCCTCGAAGACCGCCCTTCCCCAAGCCGAGTGGGAGAAGTTGATCAAGTCCAAGATCAACAACTGTCACATGCTTATCGTGCTTGTCGGCAAGAACATGAGCACCGCCACAGGCGTGGTCAAGGAGATCGAGATGGCACGAGCGCAGAACGTGCCCTGCTTCGGCGTCTACGTCAACGGTGCCGGAGCGACATCGACCTTGCCGACTGGGCTCGCTCGGAAGAGCGTTACTGCCTGGAAGTGGGAATCGGTGGCGAACATGGTCGACCAGTGCGCCAACCTTGGGAAGAACGCGGGCGCCGCCGGATGGGCGTGATGTCGCATCGGAACCGCCGGGCACTGGTAGTTGGAATCAACAACTACGCGCGCGGACCTCTGTACGGGTGTGTCGCCGACGCCGAAGGGATTGCCACCCGCCTCGCGAGACATGACGACGGTGCGCCGAACTTCACTGTTGCCATCTTGACAGCGGACCACGGCGCGGATCCCGTCGACCGTCCTGATCTGCGGGAGGCCATGGCCCAACTCTTCGAGAACGCGAGCGGCAAGGATCTCTTCTTCTACTTCTCAGGGCACGGCCGAGAAGACATCCGAGGCGCGGAACTCGTCACCTCTGACAACGACGGCGTCCCGGTCAACGAACTCATGACCTTGGCCAACAACAGCGCAGCCAGCACCGTCACCATCGTGCTCGACTGCTGCTTCAGTGGCGATGTCGGCAACACCCCAGGGCTGCAAGCAACCCAGGTTGCCCCGGACTTCCGTAAGGCCATCGCGGCACTGTCCGAAGGGGTAACGGTCCTTGCCGCATCCAAGTCCACCGAGGTCTCGATGGAATCGGCAGGACACGGGGAGTTCACGCGCCTGCTCCTTGATGGCCTCGACGGTGCGGCAACCGATCACCTGGGCAACATCACCGCCCTGTCTCTGTACGCGCACGCTTCGCGCGCGTTCGACGCTTGGGAGCAGACACCGGTATTCAAGGCTCACGTGACCGATGCTGTCCTGCTTCGCAGCGGCCCGGAGTGGATCTCGGCAGAGGACGCGCGGCACCTGCCCGATCACTTCGACACCGCCACGTCCCGAATCTCGCTGACCGACGAACACGAAGGAGAGGGCCGTCCACTCTCCTCACCGGGCACGCCTGCGCAGCAGGAACTCGACTACCTCAAGCGGCTCCGCAACGTGGGACTGGCGACGACCGAGAACGACGAGGACTTCTACTTCGCGACGCTGCAGCATCACGATGTGTTCCTCACTCCCGCCGGTCGGATGCTCTGGGCGCTTGCCGACAAGGGCAGCCTGTGACCACGGTAGGTGTTACGGGACACCAAGGTCTCCCGAGCGTTGCAGTGGACTATCTCCGTGAACGTTTGCCGGTAGTGCTGGTCGAGGCGCACGCGACTGCCCTGGTAGGCAGCCTCGCCGAAGGTGCCGACCAGGAGTGCGCCGAGATTGCCCTCGGTCACGGATTGTCCCTACAGGTAATAGTCCCAAGCGAGGGCTACGCCTCCACCTTCGACGACTCAACGCGCGAGCGGTACGTCCATTTTCTCTCGGAAGCAGAGGCCGTCACAACACTCGACTTCGCTGAGCCATCGGAAGAGGCGTTCTACGCAGCAGGCAAACGAGTCGTCGACGATTCGGACCTCTTGGTCGCTGTCTGGGACGGCAAACCCGCCGCCGGGACCGGGGGCACGGGGGACGTCGTTGACTACGCGATCACTCAAGGGAAGTCCGTCCGGATCATCTGGCCGGACGGGGTGAGCCGCTAGTCCAGATCCAGCGGGCCGACGAACCGGGTCGCGCTCAACTCCATCCGACCTGTCGTCCTACATGACATCCGACTGTCGTCCTACACTCCTCGCAGGCGTGCCTGTGGGTAGCGGGGCTCCGCTAGTTCGCAAGTCATGCCGCCAGCAGGAGGTATCCGTGAAGTGGCCAGATGATGTCGGGGACTCGTTAGGGTCGCCGGTGTGCCAACCGTTGTGAGTCCACCAAGCGCTGTACCCGATGTCGGTCAGATCGTGACCGTGCGTGGAGCCAACTGGGCGGTCGTCGATGTGCAGCAGCAAGGGCTAGGACGCAGCACTGCAGACGACGCCACCGCGCAGCTTCAACACGCGGTCACGCTCCAGTCCGTGCAGGAGGATCGGCTCGGGCAGGAGCTCCGCGTCGTGTGGGAGCTCGAGCTGGGCCGCAGCGCCCTCGCCCATCGCGGGCTTCCGGACGAGATCGAGCCTTCACGCTTTGACGACCCCAACAGGCTCGCGGCGTTCGTTGACGCGTTGCGCTGGGGTGCTATCACCGGCGCGGACGACGGAACCGTGCAGGCGCCCTTCCGCAGTGGTGCCAATGTCGAGCCCTACCAGCTCACTCCGCTGAGCCGGGCCCGTTCGTGCGCCGTTACCGGTTAGCGTAGGGCCGTGAGGGCAACCGCGCTTTACCCATGGCTTCGATGTCACCCGTGACCCTCGCAACCATGCGCAGTTCGACGTCGGCCGGAACCGACTCTGTTGTCTGTGCGTACTCGAGAATGTAGTCGCCCATCTCGATCTGCTGGCCCAGCCGGGACACCACCGCGTAGGCAATCGACTCGGCTTCGATTTCGTCTCGAGCCTCACTCCCCTTCTCGCGGTCAGGCCACGGCTCGTCCGAGAGGGCGCCGAGGTGCCCGCAATAGACGTGGGCCAGCTCGTGTACCAATGTCAGATAGCGGTCGAGAGCAGTCAGGTTCCGGTTGACCTCGACCTCGATGCGCAGCTCGAAATACTCTCGGGGCTGCTTTCGCGATCCTGGTCGCTCCAGCTGCCCTCGGCCCCTGTTGCGGTACGCCTGACCGGCTGCTCCAGCGGCGGTGTCCACCATCGACACCCGGATTCCATCGCGGATGGCATTGTCGATGGTCCGGCTCCAGATGTCGGCGACAGCCCGGGGCGTCGACGGTGTCCGCGCCGCCAGTGGATCGGTCACCTCTCGCGGTAGGCGTGGTGCGCCCGGCATGGGTTCGGTATCGCCGACGTCATAAACAACCATGTAGGGCCCTCGCGGCTGGAGGATCACCAGGGATTGTGCCCCCGGAGCGAGAACCCGCTTGTACTGCGAACGCCAATCAGATCGCGTAAGGACGTAGCGGGCGCCCGGTCTCTGCAGGTTCACGAGCATCGCGTTGAAGGGGCATAGTGGTGAAAGCGCTCGATAAAGCGGAGCAACTCCAAGTATTCGACTGTCGATCGATAACGAACGCCAGCCACGATGAGGTCATCGATCGACTGTTTCGCGGCGGATTCAGTCGGCGGGTTCACTGGGCTGAGGGCGGCGATCGATTCTCCCAGGGCGAGGTCGGGGGATGCGTAGAGGCGAGAATGGCGGATGGCGCGCGCCCAGTCCTCGGCATAGCGGTGACCACGACCCGGCTCGACGATCTGGATCCACGAGATCAGCCCCTGCATGTGCGAACGGAAGTCCTCAGGGTCGATGAAGCCGCGATGCTCCGCATGTTCATCGATGCCGAACCGGCGGCTGCCGTGGAGGTGCATGTCGATCCGGCGGTGGACGTCCCGC
This sequence comes from Nocardioides aquaticus, assembly GCF_018459925.1. NCBI lineage: Bacteria > Bacillati > Actinomycetota > Actinomycetes > Propionibacteriales > Nocardioidaceae > Nocardioides > Nocardioides aquaticus. The sequence goes on along the minus strand of NZ_CP075371.1, from coordinate 3,992,177 downwards.
CCCACACGGGGGGCGCTCTGGTCCACCAGGACGCCCAACACAGTTCGACGAGACCCCGGCCGAGCGACACGTGTCTTGCTGTCGTTGACATGCAACCCGATGATCTGGAGCGCCGCGCGGACCTCGTGAACGAGTCGGGCGACAGTGTCCGGCGTTATCGGACGCGTGGAGGAGAAGAAGAGGTCGTCCGAGTACCGACTGAACCTGAGGTGCATTCTGCGCGCGACGTCGTGGACGAGGTCGTCGATCGGCCGCATCACCAGGTTGGAGAGTGCTCCGCTCGTTGGCGAGCCCTGGGGGAGGAATCCCTCGGTCTGGCCGGAGTACGGATGGGCCCGCGGAATCGCGCTGTCCTCGTCGATCACTCGCGACCCCGTGCCGCGGTTCGGCCACGTGGCAGACCCTGGGGGGCTCACCGTTGTGAGGACCGCGAGTTCGTACGCAAGCAAGCGGCTCATCCTCGGACCGACGTGGCTCGTTCGCGCGCCTGCCACAGGTCCGCCGATGTGAGAGGGCCATCCGGTTGTCGACAGTGCCCGGAAAATGTGCCGCTCGGTGATCGAGGAGAAGAAGTCAGCGATGTCGATCCGCACCACCGTGTGGCTGCGAAGGTGCACGCTTGCACAATCCAGCACCGATGCGCCGGGGACGTAGCCGTAGCTGCTCGCGTGAGTGGGCGCGGACGGCAGGAGGTCGTCGAGTAACAATCGCTGCATCCTCATCAGCGGTAGCTCCGGGCTGTGGAGGATCCGCTGGCCGCCAGTGCGTTTGCGGACCTCGACCCTGCGGTAGGGAAAGATCGACCGCGTGAGCACGTCCCTGGCGTAAGTGACCGGGACGTCGACGCGGCGGGCTACTTGCTGGACAAATGCGGTGGGTGTCGGCCGCCGGGAGGCCCCACCTTGATTGCTGATGTGCACTACCGCCATTGCTCGGTTCCCTCCTGCTCTCGCGATGGCGAGAGCATCCCCGGAACCCGAGGTCGGCCCCATCTACACGGATGGGTTCCTGAGGCCTCCCGGCCGCCGGATCGAAAGTTAGCACCGCCCCGGTGATGAATCAGACTCTTCGCCTACTCGCGAGCCGATGTCACTGCGCCGATAGGTCCAGGACCCGAGGCGATGTCTGCAGCGGTGGGATCAATGACCGGCGGTTGGAGCCCCTAGGCCTCTGGCCGAGAGACCAGAACGGCGCCTCGTGTGGTCAACCAGCGCTCTTAAAGGCTTCGAATCGATCGGCGAGGCGGTCCTTGTCGGGGCGATGTTCGACCCGTCGCGGCACCCAAAGCGCTCCCTTGTCCATCTGCTGCAGGCCGTACTTCAGCATCGGGCCATCGACTTCAGCGAGCACAGCATCGTTGATGTGCACGACGTAGTCGGGTGAGACCCCGAGAATGTTCTCGTCGTAGGCAGCGTGGTGGATCTTGCACAGAGCAAGACCGTTGGTGACCACAGGCAGGCCCTCGACCGCCGCGTCGGCCGTGATGTGCGCGGCGTCGAGGAGGGGGGTCTTCTTGAGGTCACACACCGAGCACTTCAGCTCGTAAGCGCCCAGCACGCGCGATCTGAACTCCGGCTGATGCATGCGCTGGCGAACGACCCGCTCGACGTAGCGACGCTGGTCCTCGGTGAGATGAGCAGGGTCGGGAAGGAAACGGAGACTCTCGTCGAGAGCCAGAAGGAATCGACGATGCTCGGGTTCCTCCTTCACGACATAGACCGGCATGACAGGAACGAACCGACCGTCGGAGATCTTGCGGAGCATCACAATGGGTAGACCCAGGCGCATTGCTTGGCGAAGTTTGATGTTGGATCCGCCTAGCGGGTCCTGGCCCGCCGGCCGCTTCTCATAAGAGTAGCGGTACAGCGAGTCGCCATGATCGCCGTCGTCGTACTCGCTGTCGGGGTCGCTGACGATCGTGAGTGTGCCGACGTAGGCCGACGGATTCCAGATTCCCTTGCCTACGTCCTTGACGCGCTCAGGACCAAATCCGAAATCGACTCGCCCGAGCCACTTGCTCGTCAGAACCGCATTCTGCGCGAACTCCGTCGCGAGCGCGTGCATCAAGGCCTCGCGCTTCGAGAATTCCAAGGGCAGATCCACCACGATCTCCAGCATGACATCTCCAGGATCTTATTCGCCGGATCCCCCTTGACCTCACACTCGTTCTCGGCCGTGCTCGGCGTTGCTCAGCCCCTGCCCAACAACTGATAAGTCGGTCCACGAGCACCTGGCCGCGACAGCCCTAGATGTGCCGGGAACTAGAGAGCAAGTCGCTAGATCTTCAGCGGCCAGGCTCCAGGTCGATCTGTAACCCCGTCAAGTCGTGCGCCCGCTCGCCGAGGTATCTCAACAGGTCTTCCTGACGTGGCTGGCCGAGCACCATGCGGTAGGCCCCGACCGTGCGCAGCAGCCGCTGGAGCGCGTGGCTCTCACGGCTCAGGGGGAGCGCCGGCACGTAGCGCTCTATGCGTGCCGAGCCCTTGTCCATGGGTGGGACCCATGACGGGTAGATGTCGCTGAGTCCAGCCTTGCGTTCGTCGAGCGCGAGCTCGAACATGCAGGCCCACGGGTTGTCCGCGTTCACGACGGCGGGATGGTCGTGGTAGCTGGCTGCGACGTCCTTCCGCACGGCGTGGCCCTGGTAGCGATGCACGCGCCCCTCGCGTTGCTCCAGGTCGACTGGATTAGATGGCAGGTTCCAATGGACTACGGCATGGCTGTAGTGGTGGAAGTCCAAGCCTTCCTGACCCACGGAAGTCGAGGCCAGCACGAAGGGCCAGAACGGTGAGTTGAACGCTTCGCGCACTTGCCCCTCGCGCATGACGCTCTTGTCGTCCTCGGCGACGCCGCGGCCGAACCGCACGGCAAGGTGGGTGCGCGTGCGATGGGACTCGAGTTTGACCTGGCCATCGGCGGTGGACACGTCGGTGAATGTCTGGGTCGCCGTGCGCAGCGATGTTGCCTCGTCGAAGCGGCGTGCGATTGCGGACGCCTTGTCGGTCGGGTCGTCACGGCCGACGGCTTGGTCGAGTAGGTAGACGTACTCGTCGAGGACGCCCTGGAGGCCCCCATGGACGCAGTGAACGAGGACGTCTTGCCAGTACGCATCGCGGCCAGCACCACGGATGATCCCCATGAGCTCGGGTTTGTTGAAGAGGTTGCGCAGCGACCACGCCATCCGGGAGGCCCCGTCGCGTGTGCCCTGGGTGGAGATGACCGACTCTCCACCCGAGACCCGCGACAGGGCACGCAGTGCGGCGATACCGGGACCTCCGACCGCCAGGAGGACGAGGACGTCCTCGAGGTCCTCAGGGCGGCGTCCGAGTTGCGTGGCATCGAGCGCTCGAGCCTCGGCTAGGTGGTCGACGAACCGTCGGCGGTCGTCCGGCTCGTCATCGGACGAGCCGTAGGGCAAGGTGGCGATCCGGTCGAGCCCACGACTTCGGTCCAAGAGCGCCCCCGCTGCCCAGTACCAGTCGGCGTCCTCTCTCATGCCTCCCGACGGACCTCTCGGAAGGGTGTCCAGGAGGCCCCTGACGCGGGTTCGGACGACACGCTCCATGTCTTCCCAGGACAGGGGAAAGGTGGCGCCGAGGTTGCGAGCGACAGTGACCGGGTCGCCGGCCTCTGCCAGGGCAACCGAGGGATAGAGGAGACTCAGCACTGGCATGCCGGTGAGTCGCCCCTCGGACTGTTGGAAGTTCAGCAATCCGGTTGCCCGGGGTCCGTCATACCGGTTGAGGCTCGCTGATCGGCTCGAGGTCGCGGCGACCTCGTTGATCCGTCGCTCGGCCTCATAGCTCAGGACTGTGCCAATTGCCTTCGGGGCGACAGCCCAGGAAGAGAAGACCAGCCGCTTTGTGAAGTCGCAGAGCCGAGAGTCGGCGTAGGGCCCATCGAGGTCGTAGTAGGACAGGGACGGGGGGATCCACGCCAGTTGCCAGGCTCCGCGGTCGAGTACGTCGGCCATCAGCCCCCGCATCTTCGCGTTTCCCGGCTCGAGCGGTGCGTAGCGCACGATGTCCGACCAGCGCAGTCTGGACCCGCCGTCACGGTCGACCGCATCGACCAGAGCAGGGTCGTCGGATGCGTGGGTCAGCAGCTTCTGCTTGATCTGATAGCCCTCCATGAGCTCCAGCACGAACGGCGCGGACCGCCAGTATTCCAACGGTTCCTGGCCCCCAACCGCCTTGGACACAGCGCTGACACGTGCGTAGTCGCGGACGTCGTCTGCGCGGAGCGAGGTCTCCGGCAGCTCGTGCGGGACGACGAAGCCGTCACGGTCGGGCGTGGTAGCCAACCGCTCGGTGCGTGACATGACGCGACGCAGCTCGGTCTGGGCAAGGTCCCGCGCGGCTTTAGCCTTGTCGCCGTCATCCGCATACAGCCCAGTGCGGAGGTCGGCGAGGTGCTGTTGAACGGCTGCGGCCCGGTCGCTGCCGGCCAGGAAGCCCACGGTGTCGACGAAGTCGCGGTAGTGGTCGTCGCCCTCGGGCTCGTCGGGCAGCGTGTACATCTTGAACGGAGTAGCGCTGAGGAGGAGAAGCCGAGCGTCACCGTGGTCGAAGAGCTCCCGCGCCAGCTCGGCGCCTTCCCCTTCGTCTGCCATCAGGTCCTTGAAGCGCTGGAACTCGTCGAGGATCACGAGGTCGGGCTCGAGGCGCTTGACAGCGGCACGAGCGAGCATCCTGCGCAACTTCCCCATCACCCAGTAACGGTCCGAACTGAGCTGGGACGACACGCGCCCGCCGGCGTTGCGGTACCGCTGGACGCACTCGCGGACGTCGTCGATGAGCGCGCGTCCTTCCAACCCGGGGGTCTGCAGACTCTCGGCGAAGTCCCGCGCGAGGTCAGCCGAGAGGTGGGACGGGTCGAACTCGTCGACTCGACGGCGGAAGGTCTCGACTCGCACGCGGCCGCGGAAGAAGTTCATCCAGGGCCCCGGGCGTACCTCGGAGCTCCAGGTCAGTTTGAGCAACCAGTAGAGCAGGACTCGCTCTTCGACCTTCCCGCCATTGCTGCGCAGGTTGAAGGAAGTGCCTGGGGTGAAAGAGACGAAGTTGAGCTTGCGTCCTTCGAGGTGACGCAGCTCGGTGGCGAGCATGGTGAGCCGGTCAGCGTGGTGGCGTTCGACATCGCCGCCGACGCGTAGCTTCGGAAGATTCTGGCGGGCAATCTGGGAGTTCGAGCAGATGTAGACAACGTCGATGCGGGGGACCGAATCCCAGAGGTGGTCGATGGTCTTGGCGATGACGCCGCGGGCTACCAGCGTTTTGCCGAGGCCGACCTCGTCAGCGACGAGGAAACGTCGAGTCGGGTCCTCTGTGCTCCAGAGGCGATCGTGCACAAGATCGACGGTGCGCCGCTGGAAGTCCTTGAGCTGGCGCAGCTCGTGTTCCACGTCGGGCCGGCCCGACTGCTCGGACGTCGGGCCATCGGACTTATTCGTCATCGCTGAGCTGCCTCCCATACGACCTGCCACAGGTGCAGGAAGTCTTCGTCGAGCTGGGTGAGGTTGCCCTCCGAGTCGCGGAGGTCGTCGAGAAGTCGGTGTGCGCGCACGAGCGCGTCGTCGTTGCGCGCCGCGGCCTTGACCAGCGGCTCGAGCAGCACGAGGTCGTGGAATCCCGGCCTGAAGCCACCATCCGCCTGGTCGTCCGGATCATCCGGGTCGTCGTCGGCAAGCAGCCGGTCGAGCAGGTCGGAGGCTCCGACATCGCCCAGCAAAAGTGCCAAGTAGCGCAGTACGTCCTGCTGACGCGACAGCAGGTCGCGCAACAGGCGACGGAGACGGTCCCCTGGCGCCCCCACCATCTCGCAGAGGATGACGCACTCCCGGACGAGCGGAAAGCCGTCGACGCCCGCCGTGGTGCTGACCACGAGATAGGGACTCAGGCCGTGCAAGCTGACGTTCCGCCAGCTGAGGTCCGAGCCCAATGGTCGCGCGGGCGAGTTCTTCGAAGCCACCGGCCGCACGGTGGTCGACTTGGCGAGACCGTGCGGGTCCGCGGGGAGATTGACGTCGAGCTTCAGACAGAAGTCGTCGCCAGTCGTCTCCGCGGACAGTGTCGGACACCTCGAGGCGAGGGCCGCGTGCCACTGCTCGATGCGACGTTCGACGACGTAAGTCGAGTCCTCCACCCCGTCCGCCTCGACGATCTCGTGCGGCTGGGTGAGCGCGAGCAGTCCGGTCTTGGCATCACCGAGTACGGCATCGATCCCGCAGACGGCCTTCGACCCGCTCAGCAACACCGACATCTCGATGTTGGCGCCGAACGCTGCAGCAGTGCAGTTGGCTGACCCGGTGAGGAGGTGGCTCGTGCGGCCTTCCTCCCACGCGAACACCTTGGCGTGGAGACCGCGGGGAGGCGGCCCGCTTGTCGCGCGGTCTGTGTTCACCGCATCCGCAGGGTCCTCCTCGGCTGACACGACGTCGGCCATCGCCTGGAGCACGAGCGTCTCGGCGTCGCCACACGCGTCGCGACCGACCCGTTCGAAGGTCTCCGTACGGGAGAGGAGGATGCTGCGGCCGTCTGTCTTAGGGAGTCGCCCGAGAGCGGACGACTCAAGGAAGGGTGAGATCACGGCCAGGCGCGAGGCACGCTCCGGCAGAGGCCAGCTGTCGCCTGACGGGGTGCCAAGCGGCACGGCCCGGGCTGCGGTGAAGGGCGACGGGACCGCCAGGGGTGCGCCAGCGAGGCTGTCGCACAGGTCGAGCACCTGTGCCTGACGCTCCGGCGAAAGAGGCCGTACGAGCGAACCGAGCAGCTCGCGCACGAAGGTGGCGACGGGCTGAGGGTCGAGCTGCGCCTCGGTGGCGGGGTCCTCCTCGCAGACCAGCACGGTGTCCCAGGAGCGGTCGCCGGTGAGGTTCCTGCTCAGGCAGGCAAAACGATGGCGTCGAGTGCCGTCGACGTCGATGAACCTGATGACCCAGATCTTGGGATGGAAGGTGCCACCCGTCGGGGGTACGACCTCGGCGACCATGCCCTCGGCGAAGGCCGCAAGCCGGTGGTAGGTCCCTGGTACGTGGATCCCGGCGGCCTGACACAGGACGGTGGTGTGCTCTGCGTGGCGTCGGATCGACTCGAGGAGGGCGACCGGGGTCGCGGCATCGGGGGTCTCCGCTGACGTGTGGTCGTAGGCCGCCATCGCCAGGGGCGCCAGTAGCAACGAGTGCAGGTCCAGCGTGTACGTCGTCGCGAGGGCGACGTCGACGGTGAAACCGCTAGGTGGCCGCAGCGCGTCGGTCAGCAGGTGTCGGTTCTCGGGATTCAGCATCAGGCACGCTCCGGCTCGACGGCGCCCGCCGAGGTGAGGTCGGGGTCGAGGGCGGCGCGCACGTCGCCGAGGAAACTGCGGGCGATGTCCCACCGGAAGGCGAGGCGCCCTGTGCCAGCTCCCGGGGTCCACGTCTGGCGCGCTTGCGCGTCCAACAGCCGGCTACGCCTATTCTTCAGCTGCATTTCGCGGGTTCGGACGAGCTCGCGGGCGTCCTTGCCCGCGTGCTCGCCAGCCTCGGCCAGCTCAAACCAGCGCTCCACGAAGCTTCGGGTGCTGCGGCGAAGTCGCGGGTTCAGAGCCTGGGTGACGGTCCAGAAGTCGGGTCTGGACCAGCCTTCGAACACGCGGTGGTCGTGCAGCTCGTCTTCCCACCTCGTCAGTCGCTCGTGGTATTCCTCGGTCAGGTCGTCGTTCTCCTCGAGTTCGGCAAGCATTAGGTTGTAGAGAAGGGGTGCGCCGTGCCACGCGTGGTGCAGTCGTCGGGCGTGGTCGACGCGGCTTCCCAGTTCCGCTGGCAGTCCCGCGACAGCGGGTGAGTCCCACAGGCGGTCACCGGTGGCGGCCTCCGGGCGTACCGCCAGCCACGACAAGAGGCTGTTGCCGGGGAGACGTGCGAACACCGACTGAAGGTAGGAGGCCTCGTCGGTGGTGAGGTCGAATGTCGCTGAGGTGAGCAGGTCTCGGGGCCGCGGTGGCAGTTGCCGGTCACAGCCGAGGTCGACGCTGCCACGGTCTGGCGAGTCTGCCTCGGTGACCTCGACGCCGAGGCGCGCGCTCTGGGTCGCTCGGCGCAGATGTGAGTCGATGCTGACGTCCCACCGGACGATGCCGAGTCGTTGAAGAGCGGGCCAGTAGGTCTGGCTCGGCATCGTCTTGAGCCGGTCCTGCGCCTGGCTGCCGATGACTCCGGACTTCATCCCGCCTTCGATCAGGGAACGGATCAATCGAACCTCGTGCTCCCGTAGCTCCTTGCGGGCCTGGTCCATCGGCTTGCCGCGCCGGGACGCCTCCTGGATCAGCCAGGGTACGAAGAGGAGGTAGCGCACACGGGTGTGCAGCACCGAAGTCCCTGGGAAGAACGAGTTGGAGTAGGCGTCGCGGATCGCGCCGACACCGAGCTCGTCGACACTTCCGGGGTCCTGGAACATCTTGATGACGTCACTCATCGCTGCGCGTTGGGCGTCGTCCTGATCGAGCCACCCGAAGACCGAGGTCATGCGTCGTCGCTCGTGTCGAACTGGTTGACCTCGATCACCTCGAGGTTCAGTGACCCTGCGATCCGGTCGAGGAACTTGACCGAGGTCACGAACCACTCGGAGCCGGCGCGGCGCGTGCGGCCCGCGACGTGGTCGGCATCGCGGAGCCAGGCGTGGAACTCCCGCTCGGTCTTGGACGACTCCTGCGCCGGGTAGATCCTCAGGAGGAGCGGATCTTCGGGCAGCGCAGTCAACCTGCCCTGGGATCCGGCTCGGTAGTGAGCATCCCTCGCGGAGTGTCCGACCTTCAACAGCGTCTTGCCAGACGCGGGGTCGATTGGGTGCTTAAGGTAGTGGGGGAGCGTGTAGACGTAGATGCCGGCTCCGGCTTTTTGCTCTGCTTCGACGGTCTTGGTGACCGCCTCTTTGAGAAGGTCAGCCTCCGCGTCGGGGTCGTCGGCCCGGCTCCTGGCTGTCGACTCGAGCTTCTGCAGATCGCGTCGGAGATCGGGAGACAGCTCAACGACCCTTAGCCAGCGGCGGAGTTTTGCTGCCACGCCTCGTGCCACCCACGCACTGTCGGGGACCTCGCCGTGGACGATGGAGTTGATCTGGAGCCGGTAGTTGTAGACGAATGCGGGCGTCTGATTGCCCTCCGCATCTGCGATCTGCTGGGGCGTGAGCTTGTCACGCTCGTAGCAGTAGATGCGCCCCATCAGGCTCTCGTCGCTCGCCAAGACCCTGCGGACCTCCGCCTCCCGGTCGTAGGCGGGAGCGGGGTCGCCAGCGTGTTCCTGATCGTCGTCCAGTGGCTGGGTCATCTAGGCCTTTCGCTTGGAGCGGATCGACTGGGCGCTGTGATTGATGTCGGGCTTCTCGCTCAGGAACCGGACTGGATTAACCTCGCGGGCGGACTGATTGGCGCCGTAGTCGTCTGCGGGGAGTTGTACTCTGCGCGACAACTTCTGCGGGGGAGACAGTTTGCGTCGATTGCCCGACCTCGTGTCAGTCGAGTTGCAGGTGCCGTTCCGGCGGAACGCCGGGGTGGCACCGGCTCAGGGTTTCGTGCCGGGAGATCACATGTACTGCCTACATCAATTGCACCGCGGGTGCGGTGCTATTGCGGTTCTCCGAGAGCAGTGCTTGATCGCCGAGAATCGGTTTGTCTATCGGCGGGTGACTCTTCGGTGGAGCGGAATGCCGCGACCACCACGTTCGGAGTCGATGGCGGGCCCGGATCGCAGATCTGTGGCTGGCACAATCTAGGCTGCCCGCAGCACCCCGCTCGACTGCCGCACGAGCGTCCCCGCGCGCAGGCAGCGGTCCACCGAGGTCTGCACAGCGGCCTGGATGTCTCCGCCTGCCCGACGCCAGCCGAAGAGGCGACACACCGCGCCCACTAGGGCCTCGTCCTCCACCGTCACGGCGTCCCGGGTCAGGTTCACGACGGCGAGGTCCATCTCGTCCGGTGGCATCTGGGCGACGGTGCGGATCTCGTCGTCGTCGGCCGGCACCCGTACCCGCTCTGCGGGCCCCAGACGGAAGAACCCGCCCATGTCGGTGGTCACCGGCTCGCCCTCGATCGTGAGGCGAGTGGTGACGAACTCGACGTTCTGCCTGATCGCCGACCCGACCCGCCCGACTCCGAACGCCTCACGCACCCGCTTCGAGAGCAGGTCGCGGTGAACCGGAGCCTCTGTGGCCAGCACCTGGGAGATGTAGGCCTGCAGCGCAGGTCGTGCCTCGACCGAGGCCAAGGGGTGGCTGGTCCCCCGGGGGAGCGGAGGAACGCGCGGTAGGGCACTGCCCAGTCCGGTGCAGCGTCGAGGTCCACCTCCTCGGTCTCCAGTGCGACCGGCGCCGGGGCCTCCGGGAGGTTCGTGCCGCTGCCGCCGGAGATGGCAGCGTCGATGGCTTGGCGCAGCCGGGCGGACTCCTGGCGACGGTCGCGGTACCAGGCGACGGCCCAGACCCGGTGCAGGCGCCACCCGAGCCCGCGGAGAACGGACTCCCGCAGACGGTCGCGGTCGCGGGCGCTGGCTGCGTCCCTGTAGGTCGGCCCGTCGCACTCGATGCCGACCACGTACTCGCCCGGACGGTCCGGGTGCCGTACCGCGATGTCCACGCGGTAGGCGGCGCTCCCGACCTTCGTCGACACGTCGTACCCCCAGGAGCTGATCTCTGCCACGACGTCCCGCACCAGTGCGTCGCTGTCGTCCCGGCCGTCGTCCGCGTCCTCGATGCCGAGCGCTGACGGTCCACGTTCCGCGAAGTCGAGGTAGCCGCGGAGATGAGCCAGGCTCTCGTTGGACCCCTCACGCATCTCACCGGCGCGGAAGGACGTCACGACCTCGACCCGGCGTCTGGCACGGGTGATGGCGACGTTCAGCCGGCGCCATCCGCCCTGACGTCCCACCGGACCGAAGTTCATCGTGAACCGGCCCTGGTCGTCGGGTCCGTACCCGATGCTGAAGACGATGATGTCGCGCTCGTCGCCCTGGACGTTCTCGAGGTTCTTGACGAAGAACCCGTTCAGGCGGTCGTGGTCGTCGAGCAGACCGGCCAGCGACGGCTCGGACAACGACCTGCGCTCGAGGGCGGCGGCGATGGCGTTCTCCTGTGCCGACGAGAAGGTGACGACACCGATGGAGAGGTGAGGATGCTGCTGACGGTGGAACAGCACACGGTCGACCACGGCCTCTGCCTCGACCGGGTTGTCCCGGCTGCTCCCGCGCTGGTAGACGCCGTTGACGACGTACGACTCCACCCCGAGGTCTGGCGCGCTGTACGTCGCACCGGGGAACGTCTGGAGGGCGTCGCCGTCAGGCGTGTAGAAGCGGTAGTTGCTGTAGGTGATGAGGGACTCGTGCTGGCTGCGGTAGTGCCAGGTGAGCGGGAGGGACGGCAGCGAGCTCTTGCAGGACTTGAGGACGCACTCGAAGAGGTCGAGGTCCTCGTCGACGTCCTCGTCGCTGACGGCCTGGGCGAAGAAGGAGGTCGGAGGCAGCTGCTTCTCGTCACCCGCCACGATGAGCTGACCCGCCCGGTAGATGCAGTTGATGGCGTCCGAGGGCAGCACCTGGGAGGCCTCGTCGAAGATGACGGTGTCGAAGGTCATGTCACCCGGTAGGAACTGCGACACCGAGAGCGGACTCATCATGAAGCAGGGCTTGAGCTCCTGCACGATCTCGTGAGTCCGCGCGAGGAGGTCGCGGATAGGGAGGTGGCGTGTCTTCTTCTGCGCCTCGCGTCGGATCAGCTGGACCGAGGAGCCCGTGACCGAGCTCGGCCGCCGGGCACTGCACGCCGCTGCCACAGAGATGTTGGCGCGACCGACCTGGTCGCGGTCCAGGTTGCGGAACTTCTCGACCAGCGAGTCCCTGTCAGCGGAGCGACTGAGCACCAGACGCTCGTCGGAGGCGACGACAGCCTCGGTCCAGGCCTGCAGCACGGTCCACTCGATCGCACCCGGGACCGCGGTGGCGTCGGTCCTCGACCGCACCAGGTGTCGGACCACCGCCTGGAGTTCTGACTGTGCCAGCGAACGGCTCAACGTCTCGTAGGCGTCCCACTCGTTGATGTCGGTCACGTGAGAACGGTGCATGTCGTCGAGCAGCGTCACTCCGTCCCCGAGGTCGGATGCGACCTCTGCACGCAGAACGAGCGCGCGCGAACCCTCGAACAGGACCGACCAGCGGTCCAGGGCACGGCCGAAGGTCTCCAGCGACGCGCGGAGGTCGCTCGACAGGACGACCGGCTTCAGCATGCGCTCGGCCTGCCGGTCGAGCGCGGCACCGCCGAGAAGGTCGCGCACACCAGTCGTCCAGTCGAGCGCCTTCCTCATGTCCCCCCAGTCGGTGGCGAGGCCCTGGTACAGGTCCCCGAGGAGCTCCTGGTCCGCTGAGTACGAGTCGTAGATCTTGACCAGGGCCGAGGCGAGCCGGATGGAGTGCGCGTGGACGAGCACCGCCTGCTCGACGGTGCGAGGGCCACCCGCAGCCACCGACACATGACGGACAGCAGCGCCCACCGGCTCCAGCGCCACGAAGGTGTCCTGGGCGCGATCCGCTGCGACGTCGACGGGGAGGTCCTGCAAGCCGGCGGACACCTCCTCCCCGAGGAGCCTGGCCGCGTCCGTCGACCACGAGCCGGCTGCGCTGAGCAGCCTCTGGGAGACGACCGTCAGACGAGGGTCGGGGTTCCCGTCCCGGCTGAGCTGGTCGCCCATCGGACCGCCGTTGAGGTCGTTGCCGGCCAGCTCGACGGCGCGCCGGGCGGTCTCCAGAGCGTCGCCGAGCCTTCCGAAGTCCGTGGCGGTGCGCTGGTAGTAGGAACCCAGCCGGCCGCTGTGCTCCTGCTCGGTGTCCCAGAGCGCCGCCTCCGCGCGGCGCCAGGCGACTGCCTCGGGCAGCCGTGCGCGGACGGACTTGTCGGATCGTCCGGAGACACTGATGGACCGGAGGAGCTTCTTGTCCGCCCTTGCCGCGGCGCTGAAGGCCCGCAGGCCGGTGTGCGAGTCGCGGAACCTGACCTCGAGGGCGTGCAGGTCGGTGTTGAGAGCCTCGGTGGTGAAGACCTCCTCGACTGCCTGCCGGCGCTCTCGGACGAGCTCGACGACGGAGCTGAGCGCGCGCATCGACTCCTGGAGCGCGGCCTGGACGGCGGGGTTGAGCCAGGCGCGCTCGGGCAGTGCGGACGACCCACCGAGCGCGGCCAGGTGGCCGAGCTCGACCGCTCTGCGCATGGTGACCCGTTCGGTCGGGATGCCGAGCATGCTGCCGATCTGACGGGCGTCCTCGACGACCTGCGCCAGTCGAATGGGTGACTCGCGCAGGAAGTCGACGGCTGCGTCCAGGTCTGTCGACGTGGTGGACGGCGCCGGGCTCCAGAGCACGACGGCGCCGAGGTCCTCCAGACCGGTGACTGCCGCGCAGGCGTCCGGGTCGATCCGGTCCACCCCGTCGGCTCCCACGACCTCGGCGAGCCCGGTGGTGCTCCGGTCGTGCTCGTCGACGGCGCGTTCCAGCTGAGCCGCTCGGTCCAGGACCGCCCGGAGGTCTGGCCGGGTGAGCCAGTGCGGCGGGACCACCGGCCGCGCCTCGAGCGCCTCGAGCAGGGCGAGGCGGGTGCGGGCGGAGCGCTCGTCGGTCGGCCAGGACAGGGCGAGGTCCTCGTCCACGGACCGGGACCGCATGGCCAGGGCCCGGGCCTCGTCCGCCAGGGCAGCAGTCGCCGCACCAGCCTCATCGATCTGAGCCCGTGAGTGCTGCGAGACCGCCAGGTCGCGCCAGAGGAAGTCGTCGCCGTCTCTCGCGGGTCGCCAGGCCCGCGAGAGACGGCCGGCCGTGTCGAGCAGGTCGTCGAGCCGCGTCGGCGTGAGGTCGAGCCATTCTGCCGGGGACTCGTGCGGGCGGTGCTCGACCTGGTCCAGCTCGACGAGCCGTCCGAGGACCTCGAACAACGAGCGGCCGAGCCCGGGGCGCACCTCGTTCACCGCAGCTGCCCAGCCGCTGAGGTCGGAACGTGTGCGCTGAAGCGTGTGCCGTTCGCCCTCGGTGAAGGCCCCGCGGGCTGTCGAACGCCGGGTCAGCGCCTCGTTCAGCTGACGCACGACCTCACGCCGGGTGGCGGCGTGACTGTGAAGCTCGAAGGTGAAGTCGCCCAGCCCCTTGCCCGAGAGACGGTCGCGGACGACGTCGAGCGCGGCAGCCTTCTCCGAGACGAACAGCACCCGCTTCCCGTCGGCGATGAGCTCGGCGACGATGTTGGCGATGGTCTGACTCTTGCCCGTACCCGGGGGGCCGTCCATCACGAAGCTGCGGCCGTCGCGCGCTGCGATGATGCACGCGCGCTGCGACGAGTCGGCGTCGAGGATGCTGTGCAGCATCTCCGGGGGCCGCTCTTCGTCGATGTTCCCGCTGCTGCCCGGTGCGGTGAAGCTGAAGGCGTCGACGTGAGGTGCGTCAGCGCCCAGGGCCACGAGCTGGACCACGGGGTGGCTGACGACGTGGGACTCGTGGTCCATCAGGTCGCGGTAGATGGCCTCCTTGTGGAAGCTGAAGGTCGTCATCACCGCACGGTCGTCCACGGACCAGTCAGCCCGACCGGCGACCGACTGGCGCAACGACGACATCACCTTCCGGGGGTCGGGGTCGTCCAGGTCGACGTCCGGCAGGCTGATCGAGAACGTGTTCTCCAGGTGGAGACGCAGCGCGGGGTTGACGACGACGTCGTCCTCGTTGCGTGAGACGAAGTAAGGACTCTGACTCCCCGCTCGCTTGAGCGTCACCGGACACAGGACCACGGGGGCCTCGGCCGCCTTGCCGTCCGCGGGGTCGACCCAGCGGAGCATCCCGATCCCGAGGTAGAGCGTCCAGAAGCCACGGTCGGCGTAGACCTGTTGCGCGTTCAGGTCGAGGCGCCGGCAGGCGGCGACGGTCTCCGCTGCGGTCTTGCCCGCCACGACCATGGCGTCCCGAGGCGTGTTCTCCTCGTCGGCAGCCACCAGCAGCGGTCGGGAGACGCGCTCGAACAGCGCCGCGGCTCCGGGCGAGGCGACCTCGATCGAGGCCGTCCGGGTGTGCTTGAAGTAGACCAGCTTCTGGCGTCGGTCGAGGGTGAGCAGATCACGGCGCCACGCGTCCACCTGCGTCGCGAGCCGACGCTCGAGCTCGGGCGTCAGCGTGCGGGGTTCAGAAGGCATCAGGTGTCCCCTCGTCGAGCAGGCGGCCGATCAGGGACCTGAGCAGGTCGGCGTCAGCGTCGGAGAGGCGGTCGACCATCTCGTGCAGGTCCGGACGCGGTTCGGTGCCCGGGTGGGAGAGGCGAGGGTCCTCCGGCGGTGCCGGTTCCGCCAGGGCCTCGACGTCCGCATCGTCCTCCCCCCTAGCGGGGGAGGGGGCGGGCGCTGCGAGGCCGGGAGGGAGGGGCGCTGCGTGGACGACCGTGAGGTCCTGCGTGCACCGGGTCATGGCGACATACAGCGCCCGAGGCGGGTGCAGCGACTCCGCAGCGAGCTCAGCCGGCTCCACCAGCACGACCGCGTCGAACTCGAGACCCTTGCAGCCGGACTGGGGGACCACGGTCACCTTCGCGGCGAAGTCACCGTCCCGTCCGTCCCCGGGCGCGAGGTCGGCCGACCGCAGCGAGGCCAGCCAGTCGTCATAGGTGGCGTCGGGGACCAGCACCGCAGTCGACATGCCGGCGGCGACCTTCTCCTCGACGACGGTCACCACGGTGTCCTGCAGGCCGTCGGGACCGGCGTCCAGGATCTCCGGCGGCCCGAGCCCGGACCTGATGGAGGTCGGCGGCACGAGATCTTCCCCGGTCAACGGCAGCTGGTGCGCTGCGAGCTCGAGCACCGGTGCAGGGACGCGGTAACCGATGCTGAGCGTCTGCAGGTCGGTCGCGGTGCTCCCGAGATGCTGGGTCAGCTCGGTCCAGTCGCGTCGAAGCCAGGGGCCGGTGGTCTGCGCGAGATCCCCGAGGATGGTGAAGGACCCGTGAGGGCATCGTCTGGCCAGTGCCCTGGCCTGCATGGGGGAGAGGTCCTGCGCCTCGTCGACCACGAGGTGGCCGTAGGTCACCGTGTCTCGGGTGAGCAGAGCGGCGGCCTCGTCCAGGCAGAACAGGTCGGCCTCGGTCCACGGCTCTTGGCCGATCGACTCGGCCATGGGTCGGTAGAGCCGCGCTCGCTCGTCCGGGGTCAGCAGCCCGTCCGTGGCGCGCAGGAGCCAGGTCTGCGTCCCGTAAAGGCTGCGTAAAAGCTCCTCCGGCGTGAAGTTCGGCCACATCCTGTCCACGGCGTTCGTGAACGCCGACAACCTCCGGATGGTGGCTTCGTTCGCTCGGACGGGGCGCCCGGCAGCGCGCTGCTCCTCACGGTGCTTCTCGTGGGCGAGCTGCGACAGGCGTGCCCGGACCTGGTCGCGGGCGTCGGAGTGAGCAAGGCGTCGGGCCGAGACGTCGGAGACGATCACTCTGATGTCCTCGGCGGGCACCGTGATGCGGTCCGCACCCAGGCTCAGCACCAGGTCGTCGTCGCCCCAGCCGACCCTCTGCTCGAGAGCTCTGGCGAGCACCGAAGCCATGGCGGCCGTCCCCTTGATCCGCGCGGTGTCCGTCTCCTCGGCGCTCACGGCCTCTGCCTCTCCCGCGTAGAGGCGCTGCAGCTCCACCTGGTCGACGTCCGTCACGTCGAGCGACGGGAGCACGCCGCTGACGTAGGTCAGGAACGTGGTCGAGGGAGCGACCACGAGCACCCCCGCACGACGGAGCTCCTCGTGGTTGAAGGCCAGCCAGGCGGCGCGGTGGAGTCCGACGACCGTCTTGCCGGTGCCGGGACCTCCCTGGACCACGACCATGCGGTCCAGGGGTGCCCGGATGATGCGGAACTGCTCGGACTGGATGGTCGCGACAACGTCGCGCATCGCGCCGTCCCGGGAGCGGTCCAGCTCCTCGAGCAGGGCGTCGCTGAAAGCGGATCCCACCCCGGGGTCGGACGCGTCACCTGCGCTCGAAGCGACGATTTCGTCGATCACGCGGACGAGACGACGCTGCTCCTCGGTGAAGACTCGCTTCAGCGAGAGATCACCGGGTTCGGTCGGCGATGCTTCGTAGAACGCCTGGGCGGCGGGGGCGTGCCAGCCCACGACCACAGGCTCGTAGTTCTCGTCACGGACCCGCCGACGACCGATGTAGAGGTCCTCGCCGTCCGAGCGCATCTTGCCGAAGACGAGCTGCCCGGTCCCCTTGGACTCCTTCAGCACTCGTAGTGCCCGCTGGATGGCTACCGCCGTCGACCGGTGCTGGGACTGGAAGTCGGCCATGCTCCGCTCGGCGTCGCCCAACCCTTTGTCGAGGAGCTGGTACGCCCGGTCCACGAACGCCTGCTCCTGCGACAGCTCCGGATGAACCGAGCTCACGAAATCGTCCTCCCCATGACTGGCTGTGTGCCAGCGCACATCGTAGGTCGCGCCACCGACCACCGTCTCAGGAGTCCGGCGAGTGCCGCGCGTTGACCGGGCTGACGCAAGGGGCGCCGCTCAGATGGGTGCGCTGATGGTCGACGGGCAACGACAGGCCCCCTCGCGGTGCTGGCGTCATAGCAGCAGGTGCTGCGTCCAGGTCGTCAGCTCAGACAGTGCCTCGACAAGCTCGTCAGTCGTGGCGGACGGGTCGACCTTGCGGTAGCGGTAGACGTAGTTCGGGGCGAACGCCCCCCAGGTGCCGGCGTCCCATGCCTTCGTCTGCTGCAGCAGTGGGCCGAGGACCTCCTCGACGACCTCGAGATCGAAGAGGGGTGCGAATCGGTCTGCCGCCACCTGCTCGCGCTGCAGCCGATGGGCTGGTGTGGCCCCGTGTGCATCGTGGTCCTTCGGAAAGATCACGTGCTGCCGTAGCTGGTTGTGCTGGAGCTGCCATCCGACGACCATTCCGTCGGGGAGCTGATGGTCGAAGGTGGCCAGCCCGTTCCCCTTGCTGAAGCCAGCAGTGACGGCGGGGTCCCCGCCTACGCGGGAACGGATCAGGCCGGCTAGCGAGTTGAACCGAAGCCGCTGAAGCGGGCCCCCGATCTTGCTACCGACCAGGCCGTCAAGGAGCTCTTTGGCTGCGAACGGCTGATCGAGCGACATGGCGGGGTTGACGGCCTCCTCGAGCGAGGCAAGGCGTCGCACGAGGTCCCGCCAGCGCCCGAAGATGTCCCGGTCGCTGCCGAGCAGCTGCGGATCGATCCGCCCGATCGCTTCCGAGAGCGCGGCGTAAGTGATCAACGACCACCCAGTCGGCAGCGTGAAAGCCGGTTCCATCAGTGACAGCAGCACGTACCGGGTATCAGGATTCTTGTCCGGCCCGCCATTCCACGGGAGTGGCTTCTCCAAGTAGTCCCTCAGCTGCTTGGGGTACGGGATCGAGTAGAGCTTGTTCTCGACGACGACCCTGGCCCTGCACCCATCCGTCTGCGTTGCTTCGATGACCACATCGAGGTTCCTGTACTCGCGCCAGACCACGATGTCCTGAACTGGTTCGAGGCGCTTTCCGTGCAGGGTCTCGAGTACAGGCCGCATCGCGACTGGGTGGTGCTCAAGCAGCCAGGCGAGCGCGTTGGAGTGGAACAGCTCCTGGCCGGCCTGGGACATCGACCACAGCAAGTCCGCCTCCAGCGAGGCGACCAAAGGAGTGATCTGCTCCAGCAAAGTCGGTTCGTAGGCTGGGATGAAAAGGCGCTCTGAGGTGCTCTGCCGCAGCGTGAGATCTGCCTCTGGGGAGACAGCGGATCCGTCCCTGGGTCCCACCGACAGCGCCTCACGCTCTAGGTAGCGGACCGGATTTGCAGCGCCCTGCTTGAAGAGGTTCCGGAGATCCGTTCCGATCCAGTCGTCGCGCTCCTCGGACCGCCCACCCTCGAACCCGATCCGGTTCTCTAGACCGCGCTCAGGACAGTCCAGCCAGACCATGGGCCTGTAAGCCTCCCGCACCAAGCCATCGGCGACCGCGAGCACCAGGTCGACCCGTTCAGCCTTGGCCCGAGACATCACCCACCACTTGCGAGTGACCTCGTAGAGCTCGTCGGGATCGAGGTCCGGAGACCACCGCTGGTTGATCCGGAGCACGAGGACGAGAGGCTCATGAGCGGCCGTGTCAGCGACGGGCAGCGGCTGCTCCGGCAGAAGTGCCTCCACCTCGCTCATCAGGCTGTGCCGTACGGGGTTCGCTGCGCCTTTCGGGAAGAGGGGAGCCATGTCCGCTCCGACCCAGCGGTCCCAGTCATCGGCTACGGCACCCTCGAAACCGAAGCGAAGAGGGTCTTCGTGGTCTGGCGAAGGCATCCACCGCCGAGGAAGAAAAGCGCCCACGACCTTGGTGCTGCTAACTGCTAGGACGAGGTGGGCGGAGCGAGCCTTGGGCAGGCTCACCCTCCACCACTTGCGGGTGACCTCGTAGACCTCCAGCGCGGACATTGAGGGGTTCCACGACTTTCCGATCTTGAGCACAAGTACAGGACGCGAGTCGGTCACGGGGTCTCCTTGGAGCGAATGCTTGGCGGGCCAACCTAGGTGGACTGAGCTACGCAGATGAGCGTTCTGTCCTAGCGGCGCGGCAGCGGAAACGGCCCCGCCTCCGGGTCCCGTCGGCTGGCCCCCGCCCGCCTGAACAGCTGCGCCGGACGTCCCACCGTCGCGGAGGTGAACATCTCCTCGCCCCGGGAGTCGAGGGCCGGCTCGACGTACTCCCGCATCCGGCGGTTGAAGGTGTCGCGCTTCAGCCCCTCGTCCAGCACGGCCTCGTGAACGTGGCGCAGCTGGCTCAGGGTCCACGGGTCGCGCAGGAGGGGCAGCGGGTCGGGGGAGCGCTCGTAGCGGCGACGGACCCGGCGTACGGCGGTGGTGACCATGTCGTCGTGGTCGTAGGCGAGCGGCTCCGTGGTCACCCGCTCCTTGCGGGCGGCCGGCCCTGTGACGGGGAGGATCTCGGTGTCGCTCCGCAGCAGGCGGTCCCGCTCGTCCGGCAGGAGGGAGCAGGCGTAGGCCAGCGACAAGGACCAGCCCCGGGGGTCGCGGTGCGGGTCGTCGTAGACACCGAGGGCCTCGAGGCGCATCTCCCGGCGGGGGCGCAGGCCGAGCTTGTCCTCCATCGCGACCGCGACGGTCCGCTCCACGGTGTCGCGTTCGCGGACGAAGCGGCCCGGCAGCACGGGCACGGTGTCGGCGCGACGCTGTACGACTACGCCTAGGCGATCCGGTGCCTCCCGCGACTCCCCGGGGAGCAGGGTCAGGATCACCAGGTCGACCGCGACGTTCGGTCGCGCGTACTGCTGCAGGTCGGCAGGAGGCATAGACCAGACATTAACGCAACGACACGCAAACCCTGTGATATGTTCACATCCACGCAAACAAGCCAGGAGGCTCGCATGACCATGATCGAGAACGAACGCCCCGCGGTTCCGGTGGTTCCGGTGGTCGCGAGCTGGTGCACGGCGACCGGCCAGCGCCTGCACGTCCCCGGGTGCCCCCACGTCGGGTCGCCCCTGCGTGAGGCCACGCCGGCGCAGCTCGCCCGCATGGCGACGTGCTCCTGGTGCCGCGCGGAGATCGGTGGCGTCGGGCGCACCCACCCCCGCACGCTGGTGGAGGCCATGCGGTCACTCGGTTGCCACGAGGGCACCCAGCGGCTCATCGTCGAGGCGCTGCGCGGCGTGGCGCATGACGAGATCTGGTTGCCGCACAGCAAGTCCTACATCGCGCTCGGCCTCGAGGGTCGCGGCGCCGCCTGGATCGGCAAGGGGTACGTCTTCGTCAAGGCGACCGGTGCGTTCGTCGAGCTCCCGGGCTACCGGGCCGGTGGTGGTGGCGGGACGCCGCGCGAGGAGCGGGTCGGCGAGGTCTGCCTGCACCACTTCGAGGTGCGGTCGCTCACCGGGGCCTGCTCGGGCTGTGACGACTGACGCTCCGACATGACTACAGAAACAGCATATTCACGCTAAAGAGGAGTTGATGACCATGATCCACCTAGGGCAGGGGAGGACCGTCGGTGCGCTGACGGTGTTCCCGATCTGGCAGGACCGCACCTCGACAGGGGCGCGGCGCTACACCACCGGCGGTGCCGACCTGGTGCTCGGCGAGAGCCCGGACGGGCCGGCCGTCGGGCAGCTGCACGTCGACAACCGGGGGCAGCTGCCGGCGCTCGTGCTGGACGGTCAGCTCTTCGAGGGAGGCTGGCAGCACCGGATGGCCACTCGCTCCGCGATGGTCGCCGCCGGGGGCAGCGCACCCATCGACGTCGCCTGCGTCGAGCAGCGGCGCTGGGGCGGCGCGTCCGGGCAGACGACCCGCGGCCGACGGGCGTCGACGTACGTCCGCAACGGCTTCGACACGGGGCAGCAGCACGAGGTCTGGCGCCGGGTCGAGCAGCACGGCCTCGCGTCACCCTCCGGCTCGCTGGTCTCCCGGCTCGACGTGCTCGACACCCAGGCCGACCTGGTCCTGGAACGCACTCGGCCGCTCCCGGGTCAGACCGGGGTCCTCGTCGGGATCGGCGGTCACCCGATCTCGCTGGAGGTCTTCGACCACCCGCAGACCCTGGTCGAGCAGCTGCCGCAGATCGTGCGCGCGGCGAGCCTCGACGCGTACGGCCGCCCGGCCCTGCCGACGCCCGGGCGTCGCGCACGCCGCATGGTCGCCCGCCTCGAGCGGGCCAGGTTCGACCTGGAGCCCGACGTGGGTCAGACCGCCCGGCTCGGCCGCGCCCGCACCGAGGCGCTCGACGTGATGTCGCTGCGCTACCGGCACCGTGTGGTGCACCTGCGTGCCACCAACCACCGACACCCAATCCTCCAGGAGGCCTGAGATGGCACGACGACTGACCACCGCCCAGCACGACCGCGCCGCCGGCGTGCTGCTCGGGCAGGCCTGCGGCGACGCGCTCGGCGTGCCGTACGAGTTCGCCCGCCCGCCGGGTGCCGACGAGCTCGCCGAGATGAAGGGAGGCGGGCTCGGTGACTTCGCCCCGGGGGAGTGGAGCGACGACACCGCGATGGCCGGGGCGATCGCCCGGGTCGCGGCCACCGGCGTCGACCTGACGCTGCCGGCATCGCTGGACGCGGTCGCCGACGGCTTCCTGGAGTGGCACGCGTCCGGCCCCGCGGACATCGGGATCCAGACCTCCGCGGTGCTCGGGGCGACCCGGCGCCGTCTCGCCGGCGGGGGGCGGCCGGGGTCGGTGATGCGCGAGGAGGCGGCGCGGTACGCCGCCCGCAACCCGAGGTCCGCCGGGAACGGTGCCCTCATGCGGACCGCAGTCGTCGCGCTGGCACACCTCGACGACCGCGAACGGCTCGCCCGCGCGGCTCGCGCCGTCGCCGAGCTGACCCACGCCGACCCGTTGGCCGGCGACTCGTGCGTGCTGTGGTGCGAGGCGGTCAGGGTGGCAGTCCTTGACGGGCGCCTGGACGTCCGAGCCGGTCTCGAGCTGCTCCCGGCAGACCGCCGCGAGCAGTGGACCGGCCTCCTCGGCGAGGCCGAGGCGGGGCCGGCGTCCCGCTTCACCCCGAACGGGTTCACCGTCACCGCGCTGCAGGCGGCGGTCGCCGCGATCAGCCTGACCCCGGTCCCGGACGGCCCGATGTCGTGCCTGCACCTGCAGGACGCCCTCCACGCCGCCGTCCGGATCGGGGACGACACGGACACCGTCGCCGCTATCGCCGGCGGCCTGCTCGGTGCGCGGTGGGGCGCGAGCGCCGTCCCCTGGCGCTGGCGGCGGGCGGTGCACGGCTGGCCCGGGAGGGACGGCCGGGACCTGGTCACGAACGCCTGCCTCGCGGTCGCGGGCGGACGAGCCGACCCGAAGGGCTGGCCGGTGGTGGAGGACGTCGCGTACGACGAGCCCGCGTCGTCCCGGGTCGTGCCGCACCCGTTCGACGAGGGCGTCCTCCTGGGCACGCACCGGAGCCGGGACCACGGCGCCGACGCCGTCGTGTCGATGTGCCGTGTGGGCCGCGACCAGGCGTGCTTCGACGGCGCCGACGTGGTCGTCGAGTCGCGACTGATGGACAGCGAGGACCCGGCCGCCAACCCCAACCTGGCCTTCACGCTCCGCGACGCGGCCGACGCTGTCCGCGGCCTGCGGGCCGAGGGCAAGGTCGTGCTGCTGCACTGCGTGGCGGCGCAGCAGCGCACACCGAGCGTCGCTGTCGAGTACGGCGTCCTGCTCGGGCACGAGGTCGGCGAGGTGCGGCGGGCCGTGGTCGGGGCGCTGAGGAGCACGCGGGGGTACGGGCTCGTGTGGGACGCGGCGGGCGCGGTGCTCTAGGTGGGGTGACCGGTCCCAGGGTCGGCGGTGGTGTCGGCGCCGTCCGTCACGATGGGGTCCATGAGTGACGACCAGCGCCACCCCTGGTGGCGCGTCAACGCAATCTTCGACCCGGACGGCGAGGGCGGCGACTTCGGGTACACCGTTGGCCTTGCGACCCGGGACGTGCCCGAGCTGCACCTGTGGTCGCGGCCCTCGCTGGGGGACAATCCAGAAGTGGGCTGACATCGTCCGCGAGCGACACCGGCCGGATTCTGAACGAGTGCGCCTGAGAGCTGCTCGACGGTGCTCTGGGGGTGGGGGACGGCTTGACCTCCCGGCGGACGGCGCTCGAGCATGTCGTTCTCGACGCGATTCTGCGCGGTGCCTGGTGTGCCTCGGTTTGGTCGCCTGATCAACAGCCCTTTCACCTTTGAGGGCGGCGCAAATGATGAGTCCGCGGATTCGGCGACCAGGGCGATTGATGTCCTCTCTGCTCGTGATCGCGGGGCGAGGAACACCGCCAGCTCTGGCCACGTAAGACGGTCCGGGGCCGCTACGCCCATTGCTGTAGAGCGCTGCCAGCACCCCCGCGACCTGCGGGGAGTCTTCGGCGTCAGTGTTCGCCGCGCCAAGGTGCAGGACGGCGAGCACGCGGACGGTTGCGATCTAGGCTGTCGCCGCAGACACGTCGCGCAGAGCTCGCCACAGACATGGGGACATCAATATGACGCATTCACAGCCGCAGCCGCAGCCGCAGCCGCAGTCGCAGCCACCGTCGAAGCTACCGACCGGCCGATGGTACTTCGTTATCAGCTGGGCGTCGGCAGGGCTGCTGGCCTCGGTGCCCCACTTCCACGCGGCGTCCCGCTTGAACCGACCGGAGCTGCGCAAGACCGGAACCTGGATCGCCGGAGCGAGCATCGTCGGGCTCGTCCTCGTCGGACTCGCGCCGGAGAACGAAGCGGGCGAGCCAACCGGCTGGTTGTCGAACCTTGCTGGGATCTTTCTGCTGGCCCTCCTGCTTGTCGCCACTATCCAGCAGGTGGGTTTCCGTCGGGATGTCTACCCCGTTCTAGGTCAGGCGCCTCGACCTCAAACTATCGATCCGAACGAGGCTGCGCTCGCGGCCCTCGGGGCCACCCGTGGCCGACGAACAGAAGCCCGGCGGCTCGTGCAGAAAGACCCGGCGTCGGCCCGTGAGCTCGGTATCGGACGTCCCGACCGCCCACGTCAGTACGACGACGGTGGACTGATCGACCTAAACGCCGTACCAGTCGAGATCATTGCCGCCGAGTTCGACCTGTCAAAGCCCACGACAGATGCGCTACGGAACATCCGGGACCAGATCGGACGCCTCGACAGTGTTGACGAGTTCATCAACTTCGCGGACGTGCCCAGTATGAGCGCTCAGCTCATGCAGGAGCGAGGCTTGGTCATCCCCGAACTGCCTCGGTGATCCAGGGGATTCCCGGGGCCGCGCACGCCGAGCCGCGGCCAGTAGCACCAGGCTTTTAGCCACTCGCCATCGTCACGGTCTTGTCTTCCAGACAGAGTTAGCGGTTACCGACGGACGGGATACACATCGCACATGGCTGTCATCGCTTATCTACACGGGGTCGGCGGTCCAACCGATCGCAAGGCCTGGCTCGAGCCTCTCAACGTCGGGCTAGGGCACCTCGCGCTGTCCCCGCTGGACGTCGATGACGACGACATCTTGGACATCGACTACAGCCGACCGCTGCGAGCGAAGCGTGAGGACGACGTCGAACCCCCGCCCCTGACTCTTCTCGACACAGTTCCCGACGCGGCCGAGGACCGCTTCCGGCGGATGACAGAGCAGGCGCGACTCGCCGTCCAGCGATTCGGAGCCCGCGGGAGGGTCAACCTGGACGTGGCGCCCCAGTGGCTGGTGTCTGCCGCGGCCGGTCCTGTGTCGCGCACGCTGAAAGACGCCCAGATCTACCGGACGTCGGCGCAAGCGCGGGCGGCCGTCCTCCGTCACGTCCTTGATCAGATCCCCGACGATGGCGAGCTCGTCCTCATCGGTCACAGCCTCGGTTCTGTGGTTGGTCTGGACCTCATCAGGCACCTTCCGCCGGGCCTCTTCGTACGAAGCTTCATCACCGTGGGCAGTCCTTTGTCGACACCGTCGATCTGGCCGTTCTTGGCCGGGCTCCGCAGTCGGTTCCCGTACGACCGTGTCGGAGCCTGGATCAACGTCGCCGACGGGCGGGACCCGGTAGCAGGGTGGAACCGGGTGAGCGCCGGGTTCCCCATGGCGCTCGACGTCCCTGTGGTCCTAGCCGGACGGCACGAGGTCCTCGGCTACTTCTCCCATCCTGCCGTGGCGGCAGCGGTTGCCGACGGGATCTTTGGGGACGCGGTGATCGGCAACGTCCCGGCCGAGGACGGGTCTGGTGTCGCGCATCCGCCGGCTCGGCGCGTCTCGCCCGACTGGAACGTTGCGCTGCTCGCGTTCGCGTTCAGCAACGAGCTGTCACGAACATGCAAGCCAGACCGCGCACGCTGGAAGCGTCGTTTCGACACGATCCGGTCCGTGCAGGCGCTGCGGACCCGGTCCGAGATCTCGCAGGCGTCTGACGACCGCCCGGACATTCTCGCCCTCAATGATCGAGAGGCGCCCTCCATGGACGACCTCTTGGTGCACGCGGCCGACATCGTGGTCGACACGTGGTCGGACGACGAGCTGCTGCCGCTCGCCGTCAGCCTCTACATGTCCTCTCCGACCGCGCCTTTCGACGTCGTGATCGATGACACTCACCGCAAGGAGGCGCTTGAGAAGCTGCTTCGGTTGATCCGTCGTACGGACCGCAAGGTGTCGGAGCGCGAGTTCATGGCGCGGCTCATTGCCGCGGTGGAGACGAACGAGCGGTCGCTGCGTGGCCGAGGCTCGGGCGCTGGGTGGTGGCTGCTGTTCGGCGCCGCGATCCTGGCAGCTACCGGTGTCGGCCTGGTGGCTGCCGCTCCTGTCGGACTGGCCGGCGCCGCTGTTCTGTCGGCGACTCTCGCGTCCTTCGGTCCCGGCGGGATGGTGGGCGGAATGGTCACCATCGCGGCCCTGACGGGGACAGGAGGCGCCTTCGTCGGGGTAGCCGCCGGGTCGACGGGCAAGGTGTCGGCGGACACAACGGACGGTCAGACGATCGAGGCGCTCGCCCGGACTCTCGAGGACCTGTCGGTCGGACAGCTCCGACACCTGCTGGTGGCTTCGCTCTCCGTATGCGACGCAGCCGAGGCCCTCGGGCGGGCCGGCCGGCGCCAGAACCTCGTCGCGGTGCTGGAGGCGGCCCAGGGCCACGCAGCGGAGGAGCTGGAACTCCACGACCAGCTCGCGCCCCGGGGCCAGTCGCGCAAGGAGTGGGCGGACAGGCTCGCGCTGCTCGACCGGGCGCTAGGACTGGCGCGACACGGCACCGGTAGGCCGATCGACCTGAGGAAGGAGCTCGACGCGGCGGGGGAGCTGTAATCGGTGTGAACAGTCTGCCCAGTCGCCCGGGGCGTGCTCCTCGGTCAGCCGTCGTTGCCCAAGCCATAGCGGTCCACGTACTCCTCGCTCGTGATGGCGGGATCGAGGAACACCGCAGGGTCGAGCTTCACGAACCGGTCCGGTCGACGCAGCAGTCGCTGCCACGTCTGGCTGACGTCGTCGCCCAACGGTGCGACCGACGGTGCGCGGTACGACCGCTCGTACGCGAGGTTCTCCGGGGACAGGACGTGCACGACTCGGACCCGCTCCGCCGCCACGTCCGGGTCGGTCTCGAGCTGCCACGCGAGCAGCTGCTGACGGACGAGCTGGTAGACGGTTCGTGGAACAGGTCCCCGATCTCGACGTCTCCGACATCGATCGGGCTGTCCGGGTCTTCGAGCAGGTGGCCGTACCGCTTGGTGCGCTCCTTCAGCTTGCGGTCGGCGCCGTGGTCCGCCGAGGGGTAGGTCTCCGTGAACTTCCACTCGACGAGCGCGAGCTCGTCCACGCCCGCCGAGGTCCGGTAGGGGAAGGCGGCGTCGATGCTGGTGCACTGCGACCCCCGGGTCCGCTTCCCCTTGCGTCCCTCGGAGAGGTAGTCCTTGTCGGTGGGGCCGATGTACTCGAAGGTGAGGAAGCGGCCGCTCTCCGACGGGTGGACCTTGCCCAGGTCGCGCACCGCGGCGATGTCCAGCACGGACCCGAACGCCGCTTCGATGCGGTCGGGGTCCTTGATCATCTGCGCGAGAGCGTTGACGCACTGCACCTGGCTGGAGCGCAGGTGCGGCGACGGTTGGCCGTCTCTTCCCTGGTTCCAGGGGATCTCGAGCGCACTGAAGATCTCGAGCCCGGTGGCACGGACCTCCGGCAGCAGGTTGAGCAAGGCGTGCTCGCGCGGGAGGGCGTAGTCGACGTCGACCTGCTTGCCGGCGCGGTTCTTCACCGTGCCGGGGCCGCGCGCCTCATCGGGGAGCGTGGGCGTGCGAGCCTTCCACTCCTGACCTGCGGCGTTGTGGCGCGCTGCCCAGGAGGTCACGAGCGGTCTCGGCTTCCCCGTCGCGGTCCGAGACTCGTCGAGCTCGATCAGCTCCCCGATGAGGGAGACCTCGAAGATCTTGACCCGGGGGAAGCTGTGCTCGGACGCGGCTAGGGCATCGCGCACTGCGAGCATGCGGGACACCATCGTGGGGGAGGCGCCGCGTTGGACGGCGACCACCGGGATGACGGTGGGGCGGTCTGGCAGTGTCGGGACCGCGCGGGGGGCGAGCCCCATCGCAGCCCGCTGCTCGGCCATCTCCCGAAGTACCCGACCGGGGACCTGGTCCGGCTCGTCGGCGACGTACTCGACCCACGTCGCCAACAGGCGGGAGTACATGAGCGCCTGGGCGGCGACCCATGCGATCGAACCTCCGCGCAGGGGTTTGACCTCGATGGCCTCGAGGGTGCCGTCGGAGGAGATCGCCAGGGCGTCGCACTCGTTGCCCAGGGGCTTCGGCATGCCGCTGAACCCGAGGTCGGCTGCCTTGAGTGCCGCCAGGATCGGGTCACGGCACTCGTCCATGACCTGCTTCTTGAGCTTCGCGTCGCGGAAGGAGGGGGTGACCTCGCGGTCGAGCACGATGCGGGCGTCGTCGCGGTAGCTGCCGATGGCGGCCTGCACGGCGCCCTCGGTGCGCCCGTGCGACTGGCTCGCCGCAGGGATGACCCGCTCGAGGTAGAGCTCTACTTCGGGCCACAGCGTCGTCCAATCCTCGACGGTGCGCGCGGCCTGCCAGGCCTTGTCGAAGGTCCCCTGCTTCTGGTGAGTGCTGTGGGCGGCCAGACGGATGGTGCCGTTCTTGCTCGAGAGGACCTGCAGCACCGCGGTCAGGCCCGTGTAGAGGGTCACGTGCTCGGCGCCACTCTTGGCGTCTCGTCGTGTGCGGAGGTCCAACGGGTAGAGCCCGGACTTGGTGATCGTCGCCAGGGAGCTCGCGAATCCGCCAGGGCAGAAGTGAGCGAGGAACTCGGGTGTCAGCCGGCGGTCGTAGCGGATGTCGAAGTCGTGGGCCACGGGCGTCTCCAGGTCGGTGAGTGGTAGCCGGACGGTAGTTCGGATCGGTGGTCGTTTCCGGCGCTTTGAGCGGGTTGGTGCGACTCAGCGCAAGCTGCTGACGGTGTCGGTGGCGGCTCCTAGAGTCGCCTCACAGTCGATGGGGGAGGCGCGATGCAGGCAGGTCCAGAGCAGCTGGCGGACATGACGGATCCGTGGTCGGCGGCGCCTGCGCCGTCGTACGACGTCCCGCGCGGCTCGTGCCCGCGTTGCGGGTCAGGCGAGGTGACCCACGTGCTGGCAGGTCTTCCCGTCGGCCCGGTCGAGACGCCGTCCTGGGTGGCGTGGGTGGGCTGCATGCCGCCGGGCCACGACCGTGCGTGCGCGGAGTGCGGTCTGCGGTGGCGCTCGGCGGATGCCGGCGACGTGCGCATCGAAAGCCTCGAGGAGTTCCTGCTCCTCCGAGGTGCGGCGGACGAGGAGGAGCTGGGCGACCTCCTGAGCGCGGACCTCGAGCTGGACGTGCTCGTCGACACCGACCACGCGCTCGCGGGGGAGCTGGTGCTGGTCATCGGCCGCTACGGCGTGACGCTGCCGTTCCCGACCACGCTCCGCGTCGTGCAGGAGGCCCTGGACGACCTCGAGGACGACGTGGTCTCGAGCATGCACTCCGCCGACCGTCGGGAGTGGGAGCCCTGGACGTCGGACGGTCCCGGCGACCCGGACGAGCTCGATGACGGAGAGGACGACTGACCATGGTGGCCAGGTGCATCCCCGAGGACCCGACCTTCACGACCCCGTCGGAGAGGGAGGTCTGGGTGAGGCTGCGCGACCAGCTCACGCCGGACGACGTCCTGCTGGTCAACGTGCGCCTCACCGACGAGTCCAAGGACCACGAGGGCGACCTGGTCGTGCTGATGCCGGGTGACGGTGTCGTCGTGCTCGAGGTCAAGGGCAGCTCGGTGTGGTTCGACGACGGATGGCGGATCAAGCGCGGTGGTCGCGTCGACGTCATCCACCCGGTCGACCAGGCCCGGGACATGAAGTACGCCGCGCGCGACTACGCCGAGAGCGACTCCCGTTGGGGCAGCCGCAGGCGCGTCGTTTGGGCGCACGGTGTCGTCACGCCGTACTCCTCGTTCGAGGACGACTTCGACCTGCCCGAACTCCCGCGGTGGGCGCTGCACGACCGGTCCGAGCAGGAGGACCTGGCGGCCCGGGTGCGGCAGAACGCCCGTGGACTGGCGCACGGGAGGCCCGCACCGACCCACGACGACGTGGAGGCGCTGGTCGAGATCCTGGCCGGGCGGCGGCGTACGGCCTACGACCTGAACGCCGAGGCCCTCGAGCGGGCATCCCGGGCCGACCAGCTGACCCAGGAGCAGGCGACGCTGCTGCGGGTGACACGGCTGCTGCGCCGCGTGGAAATCCGCGGTGGCGCGGGGAGCGGGAAGACGGTGCTCGCGCTGCAGCAGGCCAAGGAGCTCAGCCGGGGCACCGGTGAGCGCAGGGCCGAGCGGGTCGCGATGCTCTGCTACTCGATCGGGCTGGCGGAGTACCTCAAGCGGGAGGTCGGGACCTGGAAGCGGCAGCACCGGCCGGCGTTCGTGGGCACCTTCGAGGAGCTGGCCTGCGAGTGGGGGATCGAGACCGGGGGCAAGGTCGAGAGCGACTTCTGGGAGGTCGAGCTCCCGCGGCTGATGGCCGAGCGCGCCCAGGACCTCGGCCACGGCAAGCGTTTCGACTCGATCGTCGTGGACGAGGCGCAGGACTTCGCCGAGGACTGGTGGACGCCCCTGCTCACGTCGTTGCGCGACGAGGTCGACGGCGGCCTCTACCTCTACTCCGACGAGAACCAGCGGATCTTCGCCCGCTTCGGGCGGCCTCCGGTGGAGCTGGTCCCGCTCGTGCTCGACCACAACCTCCGGAACACCAAGCAGGTGCACGCCTGCTTCGGTCCGCTGGCCCCGAGCCGGATGTACGCCCGGGGCGGTGACGGCCCGGACGTGCGCTTCGTGGCGAGCGCCAGCGACGAGGCCATGGGCGCCGCCGACGACGAGGTGGAGCGGTTGCTCGACGAGGGGTGGGACCCCGAGCGGGTGTGCCTGCTGACCACCGGTCACCGGCACCCCGAGCAGGAGGCGCAGGTGGAGCGCCACGGCAAGACCGGCTACTGGCGCAGCTTCTGGGAGGGCGACGACGTCTTCTACGGCCACGTGCTCGGCTCGAAGGGTCTCGAGCGGGCCGCCGTCGTGCTCTGCGTCAACGAGGGCGGCGAGCGCGACCGCGCGCGGGAGCGCCTGTACGTCGGGATGTCGCGGGCGACGGACTCGTTGACGGTCGTCGGTGACCCGGAC
This sequence comes from Nocardioides aquaticus, assembly GCF_018459925.1. Lineage (NCBI taxonomy): Bacteria > Bacillati > Actinomycetota > Actinomycetes > Propionibacteriales > Nocardioidaceae > Nocardioides > Nocardioides aquaticus. The sequence goes on along the minus strand of NZ_CP075371.1, from coordinate 3,961,028 downwards.
GTGCTGCGGCGCGTGGCCGGCGACGACGTGGCGCGACGACTAGGGATATGAGGGGACCACAGATGGACCTGGACGACGTGCGCGCGCTCGCGCGAGAGGCCCACGCGGGCCAGCGCGACAAGCAGGGGCGCGACTACTACGAGGCCCACCTCGAGCCGATTGCACGCGCTCTGCGTGAGCACGGGATCGACGCCGAGATGGCGGGGCTGCTGCACGACATCATCGAGGACACCCACCACACGGCGACGAGCCTGTCGGACCTCGGTGTCCCGCAAGCGGTGGTCGACGCGGTCGTGTCCGTCACCAAGGTGGAGGGCGAGCACTACGACGACACGATCGCCCGCGCCGCCGCCCACCCGCTCGGCCGGGTCGTGAAGCTGGCTGACAACGCGCACAACCTGGCCTCGAACCCCGCGCTGGCCGAGACCGAGCCAGCCAAAGCGGCGAAGCTCAAGGACAAGTACGAGCGTGCGAGGGCGACGCTCCTGGCCGCCGGGCCAGAGCTCCGGTGAGGGTCGAGCAGCAGGAGCAGGTGTGGCTCCTCGCGCCCCTGGCGAGGGCAGCGCTCATCATGGCCGCCCAACGGAGGACGACCGCGACGTTCAGCGAGGTCGCGGTCTGCGTCGGCCTCTACGACGAGGTGCGACGCGACCTCATGCACTACGTCCTGCTGCTGGTCGAGCACATCTGTCGCGAGGCCGACGAGCCGACGCTGACCGCCCTCGTGGTGCACCCCGGGGACGGCCGTCCCGGCTACGGGACCAGCGACCAGTACCCCGACTGGCACATCGAGGTGTACGCCTGTTTCGACTGGTGGGTGCAGCCGCTGTCGACGGCGCTCCCGGTCAGCGGTCGGGCAGCCTGATGAGGACGTCAGCGGGGCGTGCGCTCGTACTTCCAGATCGCGTGGTCGAGCGCGCTCGCGTCGTGGTCGAGCTCCGCGGCCGCCTCGTGCACCAGGGTGCGAGCTGTCTTCGTGTCCACCGGGCGGCCGACCGCCCGGTCGACGTACCGCACCACCCAGGTGTCGGCCTTCACGCCGGGGTGGCCCGCCAGCATCGTGAAGTACTCGAACGTCACCCAGCCGAGACCCTTGACGGAGCAGTAGGCCCGCTTCGCCTCGTCGTGGCGGTCGGTCAGGTCGTCGGCCTTCACGACGCCCACGTCCTTCAGTGCCCGGGCGGCCGCGATGATCGCGGCGGCCTTGGTGGCACCTCCGCTGAGCTTCTGGTGACCCGTGACCGCCAGTAGCGCCGCCTCCGACTTGTCCGCCAGCACGGAGAGATCGTCGACGGCGCCGCGAGCCTCGGCAGTTCTGTAGTCGCGGACCCGCTTGCGTACGCCCGTGTCAGCTGTCGCTCCGTACCGAGCGCGGATCGACAGGACCGCGTCGATCAGGCACGCCTCGATCTCCTGCGGGTACCCGCCAGGCCAAGCGCCGGGGTCCTCGCCGATCTCGGCGCGGATCTGGGTCGTCAGGGAGGTCAAGTCGTCGGTAGGCATCGGGTCAGCGTGACCGACCGGCGGCGCCGCCGCCGGCCGGTGGTCGGCGTGCTTCGTCATCAGGTCGCACCACCCGTGCTCGGTCACCACGACGACCTCGCCGGCCGAGACGGGCCGGATGCCGTACCGCCAGAACTTCGCCCAGGCCCACTCGGTGGGGGTCCACACGCACAGGCCCTCCCGGACGACCACGGTGACGAGCTTGGCCCTCATGGGCGAGGGCCACGTTCCCGTGCGCTCGTGCTGCCACCGATCCGTCAGCACCTCGACGTACGTCTTCAGCTGCCGGCGTTCCGCCTCGCTCGCGCGGTCCAGCCTCGAGTCGATCGGCAGCACCGCGGCCTCGGCCACCTGCTGACGACCGGAGGGGTCCAGGACGAGCACGGCGTACGCGCACCCGACCGTGAGGTCGACGAGCCTCGCGACCTCGGCCATGAGGTCGGCGGGCGAGCGCAGCTCGAACGGCTCGATGACGACGGGTTGAAGATCGATGACGTCCATCGGCCGACCATGCCCCGAGACACCAGGGTCGTGCGTCCGGTTGTCCACAGGCTGCCGGCGGGCGGTCGCGCCCGGTGCCCTGCCGCGCCCATCATCGGTGCACGCGCCGATCCCCGGGAGGGACCATGGGACACACCACCGACTTCGTCGGTCACCTCGACATCAGCCCGCCGCTCAACGCAGCAGAGCGCGCTTATCTGGAGGCTTTCAGGTGGACGCGGCACTGCGACCACGGCGGGTCCCCGTACGACGTCCGCGGCAACCCGATGGCGCCCGACGACCTTTCGATCGAGCGCAGGAGCGAGCTCGGCCCCGGCAAGCCACAGCTCTACTGCCAGTGGGCCGCATGCGGGGAGGGCTGCTGCCTCTCCTTCGACGGCAACGAGAAGTTCTACGAGCCGACGCGGTGGTTGATCTACCTGGTCGACCACCTGCTGGGACCGGATGCGATCGCAGCCGGTGTCAGCCATCCTCAGCTCGCTGGGTTCACCTTCGACCACCACCTCGACGGCATCATCGTCGGCTGCCGACGTGACAACCGTGAGCTGTTCGCTCTCGTCGTCCAGGACAACGTGGTGAGTCGCGAGGTGATGCGTCGGGGGGACCTCGAGTTCGGTGGCTTTCCGCCGCTGGCCTACCAGGAGGCCATCGATCGCGAGAACCGCGACCGGGACAACCGGCGTCGTGACTCCCCGGCTGCAAGAGCAGGTGGGGCTCGGCCGCGTCTGGTCGTCAGCCGGGAGTGAGGTCTCGAGACGCTCGCTGCGCTCGCTCCTCGACCGCCGGCAAATCCTGTCCGTGTGACGGGTGTCACACCTGCGTCATTGGTGCCACGGTGGCTGGACGGGCCCGGAAAGGCCGGGACACGGACCGGGAGGCACCCACCATGACCAGGACCATCGACGGGAGCGGCATCGACCGCGTGCTGCAGGCGGCCGTGGACGGCGGCGCCGTACCCCACGTCGCGGCCATCGCCGCGGACGCCGACGGCGTCTTCTACGAGGCCGGCGTCGGGCCGCGCGTCGTCGGGGAGGCGGAGGAGGACGTCACCACCAGCACCCAGTTCCGGATCATGTCGATGACCAAGATGGTCTGCACCACCGCGGCGCTGCAGCAGCGTGAGCGCGGGGAGCTCGACTTCGACGCCCCGGTCGAGGAGTACTGCCCGCAGTTCGTCGACATCAAGGTCCTCGAGGGATGGGACGGCGACACGCCGCGGCTGGTCGAGCCGCGCACGAAGGCGACCGTGCACCACCTCCTCACCCACACCAGCGGCCTGGGCTACTGGTTCTGGAACGAGGACCTCGCCCGCTACGAGACCGCGACCGGCACCCCCAACGTCGTGCCCGGCGACGCCGCCGCCCTTGGGGCGCCGATGGTCGCCCACCCCGGGGAGCGGTTCAACTACGGCATCAACACCGACTGGCTCGGCAAGGTCGTCGAGTCGGTCGCCGGGACGACGCTCGACGTGGTGGTCAAGGAGCACATCGCCGGCCCGCTGGGGATGGACGACACGATGTTCGCCCTCGACGACGGCCGCAAGGCGAACGCCGTCGCGGTGCACGTGCGCGGCGAGGACGGAGCCTGGAGCTCGATCGGCAACGTCCTCAACGACGAGCCCGACTGGTGGGCCGGGGGCCACGGCCTGTTCTCCACCCCGCGCGACTACATGCGCTTCGAGCGCGCGCTGCTGCGCGGCGGCGAGCTCGACGGCGCGCGGATCCTGCAGCAGGCCACCGTCGACGAGGCGTTCTCCGACCAGCTGCGCGGGCTGAGCTTCCCCGAGGAGATCCTCACCGCCGACCCGGGGACCACCGACTCGTTCCGGGTCGGGCCGGGGTGGACCTGGGGCTACGGGCTGCTGCTCAACACCGTCGACGTCCCCGGCGGGCGACGGGCCGGCACGGGGGCGTGGGCCGGGCTGTTCAACACGCATTTCTTCATCGACCGCACCACGGGAGTCTGCGCCTCGATCTACACCAACTCGCTGCCGTTCATCGAGCGCGAGGCGCTGCAGCTCTACGGCGACTTCGAGCAGGCGCTCTACGCGGCGCTCTGAACCCGCCCTACTCAGACGCTGACGACGGCGGCGTCACCAGCACCGCCGCAGACCCGATGCCGGCCGGGTCGGGGACCATCCCGTCATCCCGGTCGGCGTCGGTGTTGGCCGCGTACGAGACCAGCTCGCCCAACGATGCGAGCTGCCGCTCTAACGGCGGGCGGCGCTCCTCGGGGGCGATGGACAGCAGGTCCTGCAGGGCGGCGGTGAGGCGGCGGGACACCTGCGGCGACCCCGCGCCGACCTGACGGATCTCGTCGAAGGCGAGCTGGACGAAGCCGTTCCACTGCATCGTCGGCACCGTGAGCCGCAGCGTGCCGGACCGGTCGTGGAAGCGGCCGTCGTGCATCGGGCGCCGCACCATGTGGCGCAGGATGTCGTGGATCCGGTCGATCGCCTGCACCGACGTGGTCGGGTCGGAGAACGGCCCGCCCGTCAGCGAGCGCTCGGCGATGTCGACCAGGAGGCGGATGCCGTACGCCACGTCCTGGTTCAGCGTCCGCTCCGGGCCCAGGACGATGGTGCGCGCCGCCTCGTCGCGCACCTGCGGCCCGGCCTCGCCGTGCACCCGCACCAGGGCGGCGCCGACGGGGACGAAGTCGCCGACCGTGGAGAGGACCTCGAAGCAGCAGTCCGCGCGCTCGGCGAGGGCGACGAGCCGGTCGTGGCCGATGGTGAACACGACCCCGCTCCGGGGCGCCGGGACGAGCGCCGGGTCGAGCTCCTGCGCGGGCCCGTGGTCGGGGTACATCCGGTCCAGCGTGGTGAGCGTGTCCCGGGTGACCCACCCGACCAGCGCCGCGGTCCGCAGCGACTGGGTGATGTGGTTGAGGTACCAGACCAGGGTGCCGATGCAGGCCAGCACCAGGACGATGGCCACCACCACCGCGAGGCCGGGCACCTTGCCGCCGCCGTCGGGCTCGATGTCCACGGCCCGCATGGCCAGCATGGCGTGGGTGAAGGTGCCGGCGAAGAGTCCGATCGCGGCCTGGCTGGGCCGGTCCTGCAGGATCTGGCGGACGATGCGCGGGGAGAACGTACCCATCGCGAGCTGCACCGCGACCACCAGCAGCGAGAGCACCAGGCCGGTGAGCGTGAGCATCGAGAAGGCGATCAGGTACAGGATCTGCAGCGCCGCGTTAGGGTCGCCGCTGATGCTCTGCGGGACCAGGGTGCCGTCGTCGACCGACGTGGTGAGCACCGAGGTCGCGGCTCCCACGACGACGCAGCCCAGCGGCACGACCCAGAGGCTCGTCTTGAGGTAGTGGCCCCAGCGGAACCGCCTCACGGTCGGCGCGACGCAGTCCGGGGGACGGCGGGTGACGTGGGACACATGCGGGCGAGCATACGAGCCGCGGACCGGTCAGGACCCCGTGGCGCCCCACATCCCCACGAGCACGCCGAACCGCGACGCCACCATCCCCACCACGCCGTCGTCCTCCAGTGCGCGCACCAGGTCGCGCTGCTCGGGTCGACGGCCGGTGGGGCGGCGGGCGCTGGCGCTCCAGCCGAGCAGGCGGGCCAGCTCGGCGGCGTACGCCGGCTCCACCCCGGACCACCGACCGGCCGCCTTCGCGCGGTCGGTCGTCCAGGTGCCGTCGTGCACGCTGACCAGCCCGGTCAGCGCCAGCAGCGTCTTGCGGGCGACCTTCACCGCGAGCAGCCCGGTCGACGTGGTCGGGTCGTCGACCTCGGCGCGCCAGCGCTCGAGGTGCTGGGCGAGGTCGCCGTTGAAGCCGCGGGCCGCGCGGGCGTCGGCGGCGTACCCCGGCGCGAGGTCGGCGACGACCTCGTCGGGGGTGGGACCGACCAGGGGGAGGCAGTAGTGCCGGAGGAGGACCCGCCAGCCGTACGCCTCGTCGCCCTCGCCGGCGAACGTCCCGGCCTCGACCGGGACGACGTCGACGCTGCGGCAGCGGTCGGCGTACCGGGCGCCCAGCCGCTGACCGAGGACCTCGGCCCGCTCCGTCGACAGCCCGATGGAGAGCAGGTCGACGTCGGAGCGGGCTGGGTCGGTGGTCCCGGTCGCGACCGACCCGTAGAGCAGCAGCGACGCGTCGGGGACGGTGCCGACCAGCCCGACGGCGTCGGCCAGCAGGGGCTCGAACGCCGCCGGGACCCGGTCGCGGGAGACGCCGGTGCGGATCAGCCCGTCGGGCGTGACGCCCTCGTCGGGGTCAGCCACGAGGGGTCACGACGTCCGTCTGCACCGCCCGAACCTATCGCCCGGGCGGCGCCGTCCTCGTCAGGCGAAGACGTCGGCGACCTGCTGGTCGCCGTCGTTGAACTCCAGCGTGACGCCCTTGGCGGCGTCGGGGGCGTCGACCGCCGCGGCGATCACGTCGGCCACCGTCGCGCGGGCGACCTGGCCGCCGGTGACGCCGGGGCCGGTCTCGATGCCGCCGGTGCCGGCCTCCTCGGTGAGGCCCGAGGGGCGCAGGATCGTCCAGGCCAGGTCCGAGGCGGACAAGTGCGCGTCGGCCTGGGTCTTGGACTCGGCGTAGGCGAAGAAGTCCTGCTCCGGGTCGACGCCGTGGTCGGGCCCGGCGCCGAAGTAGGACACCATCACGAACCGCGGGACGCCGGCGGCGACGGCCGCGTCGATGGTGCGGATCGCGGCGTCGCGGTCCAGCGCCCAGGTGCGCTCCGGGCTGCCGCCGCCGGCGCCGGCGGACCAGACGACGACGTCGTGGCCGGTGACCACGCGGGTGATCTCGTCGGTCGAGGCGGACTCGACGTCGGCGACCAGCGGCTCGGCGCCGATCTCGCGGATCGCGTCGGCCTGCTCCTCCTTGCGGATCACGCCGGTGACCTCGTGACCTGCGGCGACGAGGCGAGGGGCGGCGAGACGGGCGACCTTGCCGTGCGCTCCGACGATGATGACCTTCGACATGGTGACTCCTTGCGGTGGGACTGTGATCGGCCGCCTCCGTGCCGGCGGCGGCTGTCTAGACCCAACGACTCACGCGGCGAGCCATTCCCACCGCGGGGGTGGGAAACCGGGTGGGTCAGCGCGCCAGGACGGCACGCAGCGTGTCGGTGAGCGCCTCGGCGGGGTCGTCGACGAGGCCGGCGGCGCGCCAGGCGACGTGGGCGTCCGGGCGGACCAGCACGCAGCCGTCCTCGCCGACCTCGCGCAGCCGGGCCCAGTCGTCGTACAGGTCGCTGTAGTCGGCCTTCGGCCCGATGACGAAGGCGCGCACCTCGATCCCGAGCTCGGCGGCGGCCTGGCGGGCGGCCTCGACCCAGGGGGCGCCGGTGACGCCCGTCAGCAGGGTGAAGACGCCCTTGCCGGCGAGGTCGTGCGTGCTCACGCGCCGCCCGCGGTCGCCGAGCCAGCAGTGCGGCAGGCGCGCCCCGGGCCAGGTCGTGGGGTGGTGGTGCAGCTCGGGGTCGCGGTCGTAGGCCGGCTCGGGCGTGCCGTCGCCGACCACGGCCCGCGAGGCGTACCGCTGGCCGAGCTCGACCCCGAGCGCGTTGAACTCGTAGTCCTTGAGCTCGAGGGCCTTGCGCAGCGACTCGCGGCGGCCCACGCCCTCCTCGGTGCCGTCGGCCAGGGCGTCGATGCCGCGCTGCATCTCCTCGATGGACTGCCCGGAGTCCTCCAGGCCGAGCGCCTCGAGGATGGCGCCGAACTCCTCGATGCTCTTGTTGGCGCGCAGCACGATCTGCTCACCGACCGGGGCTCGCTCCTCGTCGAAGCTGTCGAGCAGGCCCTCCCCGGCCAGGCCGCGCAGGACGTACGACAGCTTCCAGGCCAGGTTGTAGGAGTCCTGGATCGAGGTGTTCGAGCCGAGCCCGTTGCTCGGCGGGTGCCGGTGGACGGCGTCGCCGACGCCGAAGACGCGGCCCTCGCGGTAGCGCTCGGCGTACATCTTGTTGTTGCCCCACAGCGACAGCGAGCGGATCGTGACCGGCACGCTGTCGTCGCCGATCAGGTTGTGCACGATCTCGGTGGCCATCGCGTCGTCGAGGTCGGGCGGGGGCTGGCTGATGTCGTAGCCCCAGGTGATCAGCCACTCGTCCCACGGCCGCACCATCCGGATCAGGCCGAGGCCGATCCCGCCGATCGTCGCGCCGGGCTGGAGCACCCAGTACAGGACGCTGGGGCGGTGGCCGACCAGCTCGGTGAGGTCGGCGTGGAAGACGATGTTCATGCTGCCGGCGAGGTCCATCTGGCCGGCCATCGGCAGGCCGAGGTCGGCGACGACCTGGCTGCGGCCGCCGTCGGCGGCGATCACGTAGCGCGCGCGGATCCGGAACTCGTGCCCCGAGAGCCGGTCCCGGACGGTGACGGTGACGCCGGCGTCGTCCTGGACCAGCGAGACGTACTCGGTGTCGAAGCGGATCCGGCTGCCGCGGGAGGCCGCGTGCCCGATCAGGATCGGCTCGAAGAGGGTCTGCGGGAGGTCGCAGTTCATCGACGGGCTGGCCATCCGGTACTCCGCCTCGCGGACCGGGTGGGTGCCCCAGGTGCGGATCCGGCCGATCTCGTCGCCAGCCAGGCTGGAGCAGAAGACGGTGTCGCCCATCATCTCGTGGGGCGTCGCCTCGTCGATGACGTCCTGCTCGATGCCCATGTCGCGCATGATCTCGACGGTGCGCTGGTTGGTGATGTGCGCGCGCGGGGTGTTGGCGGTCCACCGGTACTTGGTGATCACGAGGTGGTCGACGCCGTACGTCGCGAGGAACAGCGCCGCCGACGCCCCGGCCGGGCCGCTGCCGATGACGAGGACGTCGGTGTGCAGGTCGCCCTCGTGCTCGTCGTCGAGGCGCGTCATCGATCCCGGGTGGGAGGGGCGGGTCTCCTGCTCGAGGCTGGGGTCGGTCATGACTGCTCCTGGGCGGTGCTCGCGGGCGTGTGGGGGTCGGGGACGAGGTGCACGTCGAAGTGGGCGCGGGTCCACGTGCCCTCGACGACCCGGCCGCCCGGGTCGTCATCGGGCGGCGGGGTGCCGGCCGGCTGCTCGTCGAAGTCGACGACCAGGGACGGCTTGACGCCGAAGACCGCGTCGGAGTCCTGGTGGGCGTCGCCGCGCACGAAGATGTGGGTGACCAGGCGGTGGTAGCCCGGCGCGGTGACCATGAAGTGCAGGTGGGCGGCACGCATCGGGCCCCGCCCGGCCGCGGAGAGCAGGTCGCCGACCGGCCCGTCGTGCGGGATCGGGTACGGCGTCGGGGTGACGCCCCAGAAGCCGTACCGGCCCTGGTCGTCGGTGCTCAGCCAGCCGCGGCCCTGGGTCACGTCGCCGGCGTGCTGGACGTCGTACATGCCGTCGTCGTCGGCCTCCCACACGTCGAGCCGGGCGCCCGGGACGACCTCCCCGTCGGTGCCCCGCACGGTGCCCGAGACCCAGCACGGCTGACCGGCCGCGCCGCCGGAGATGTCGCCGCCGATCTCGACGGCGGGTGCGTCGTCGCCGAAGAACGGGCCGAAGACGGTGGCCTCGGTGGCGCGCGGGTCGGGCGGCTGGTTGACCGCGACGGTGAGCATCGAGAGCCCCAGCACGTCGGAGAGCAGGATGAACTCCTGCCGCTTGTCGTCGGTGAGGTCGCCGGCGCGCCTGAGGAAGCCGATGGCCTGCTCCCACTCGGGCTCGGTGAGGCGGACCTCGCGGACCAGGGCGTGGGCGTGGCGGACCAGCGCCTCCATCAGCTCGCGGAACCGCGGGTCGGCGGCGTCGCCGAAGCTGGCCAGCACCTGGTCGGTGACGTGCTGCTCCCGGGCGTCCTGGTCGGGGGTCGGGTCCGGTGTCGGGTCGGCGCTCATGCGTCGTTCCTCTCGGTCAGCGGGTGCTCGCCGGCCCAGGCGCGCTGGAGCAGGCGCCGCACGGCCGCGGGGGTGACGGGTCGGGGGTTGTCGGCGGGGGCGGCCTCGACGACGCGTGCGGTGGCCTCGTCGAGGGCGTCCTCGGGCAGACCGAGGTCGCGCAGGGACCTCGGGGCGCCGAGGTCGGCGTAGAGGTCGAGCAGGCCGGTCAGGGCGTCGCCTGCGTCGAGCGCGTCGGCGACCCGGGCGGCCGCGTCGGGGGCGGCCTCGGCGTTGAAGGCGAGCACGTGCGGGAGCACCACCGCGTGGGTCTGGGCGTGGGGGAGGTCCCAGGTGCCGCCGAGGACGTGGCAGATCTTGTGGTGCAGCCCGGACCCGGCGCCGGCGAAGGTCGCGGCGGCGAGGTAGGCGCCGTACAGGCACCCGCCGCGGGCGGTGAGGTCGTCGCCGTCGGCCACGACGCCCCTCAGTGCGGGGGCGAGGGCGCGGACGCCCTCGGTGGCGGTGACCGCGAGGACCGGGTTGGTGCGCGGCGCCCAGAGCGAGTCGACGCAGTGGGCCAGCGCGTTGAGGCCGCTGGCCACGGCGAGGTCGACGGGCAGGGTGACGGAGAGATCGGGGTCGTAGACGACGACCCGGGGGAGCACGACCGGGTCGGTGCCGGTGGTCTTGGTCCGGCCCTCGGTGAGGCCCCAGACGGGGGTGGCCTCCGATCCGGCGTAGGTGGTCGGCACGGCGACGACCGGCAGGCCGGTGGTCAGCGCGACCGCCTTGGCCAGCCCGGTGGTCGAGCCACCGCCGACGCTGAGGACGAGGTCGGCGTCGACGTCGGCGGCCAGCCGGCGGGCCTCCTCGGCGACCTCGACGGGCACGTGGGGGCGGACGCCGCGGAAGTGGGCGACGACGGGCAGGTCGGCAGCGAGGGAGTCGGCGAGGTCGGCCTCCGCCTCGGTCGAGACCACGAGCACCCGGGTGGCGCCGAGGGTGCGGACCTCGTCGGGCAGCGCGCTGCGGGCGGTGCCCGCGCCGAAGACGAGTCGCTGCGCGTAGGTCTGGTGCCGGAACTCCAGCGCCGTCATCGGTCCTCCCGGTCGAGCGCCGCGCTGTGACCGTGCTCACACGTGCGGCGTGCACTCAGTGTCGGTCCGGGCGGTCCCATACGTCCAATATCTATCGGCATGGCCGGCGATAGGGTCTGCGTATGGACCTGCGGCAGCTGCGCTACTTCGCAGCGGTCGTCCGGGAGGGATCGGTCTCCCGAGCGGCCGCCACGCTCGACATGACCCAGCCCCCGCTGAGCGCAGCCGTGGCGCAGCTGGAGCGGGAGCTCGGCGTGCGTCTGCTGGAGCGGCACTCGCGCGGGGTCGACGCCACCGTCGCCGGCGAGCTGCTCGCCCGGGAGGCCGTACGGGTGCTGGCCGACGTGGACGAGATGGCGGCCGCGGTGCGGGGGATCGGCTCGGGGCGTACGGGCCGGCTGGCCGTGGCCACGACCTCGGCGGTGACCTGGGAGATCCTGCCCAACCTGCTGGTCGCCCTCGACCACAGCTCGCCCGACGTCGACTCCGAGGTCGTCGAGGCCGACGACCCGGAGGTCGTGGACCGGGTGCGCGACCGGCGCGCGGACGTCGGCGTCGTCTACTGCACCCGCACCCAGCACCTCGAGCGCCTGCGCGGCCGCGAGCTCGAGGTGGCGCTCATCCACCGGGAGCCGGTCGTGGTCGTGGTGCCCGGCGACTCGCCGCTGGCCGCGGCGCCGACCGTCGACCTCGCCTCGCTCGGCGAGGAGCGGTGGATCGTGCCGACCGCGCACGACGGCTTCCCCGGGCTGGCCGCCCACACCCGCCAGGCGTGGCAGCTGGCCGGCATCGCCCCCGACGCCCGGCAAACGGTGGACAGCGTCAGCACGGTCGTCCGCCTGGTCGCCGCCGGGCTCGGGATCGCGCTGGTGCCGGCGTCGGTCAGGGCGCTGGGCCCGGGTACGGGGTCCGGGCTGCGGGCGGTGCGGCTGGCCACGCCGCTGGCGCCGGTCGAGGCCGCCGTGGTCTGGCGCCGCAACGAGCGGCCGTCCCCGGTGCTCGGGCGGTTCCTGCGGGCGGCGCTGGCCACCGAGGAGCCCGACCGGTTGGGGCCGTCGGTGGCGCGGCACCACGTGCCCGGCGAGGGCTGATCGGACCGGTCCGGGGCCTCGTGTCATGAGAGGCGGGTCTGCGGGGCCGGAAGACCTGCTTCCCATGACACGTCCGACCGCGGCCGGGTCCGATCCTCGGTAGCGTCCGGGGCCTCGGGCCCGACCGGCGCCGAGGTCGCCGGCCCGAGAGGACGACCCGTTGAGCGACGAGAAGCCACCCGAGAGCCCGTGGGACCGCCCGTACCAGGGCGACCCGCCGCCGGACACGTCGTACCGCGGGCCGGAGCAGGCGCCCCAGCAGCCGCCGTACGGCCAGCAGCCCCCGGCGTACGGCGCGCCCCCGCAGGGCCGGCCGAACCCGTACGGGCAGCCGAACCCGTACGGCCAGCATCCTCCGCACAACCCGTACGGCGGGCAGCCGCCCTACGGCGCCCCCGGCGGGTACGCCTACGGCGGGCCGGTCAAGGAGAACCACACCACGCGCAACGTGCTGCTGATCCTGCTCGGCGTCGGCATCCTGTTCTTCGCCGGCTGCGCCGCCCTCGTCGTCGGCCTGGTGGCCGGGGTCGACGACGCCGTCGAGGAGGGGATCGCCGGCGGCGACCCGGTGGTGGTCGAGGAGGGCGCGGCGTTCCGCTTCGACGGCCTGGACGCCGACGAGGGGTGGAGCGTGGGGCGGGAGCGGCTCGGCGGGACGACGATCAGGGGCCTCCGGGTCACCGCCACCGAGGAGGGCCCGCTCGGCACCGGCATCGGCTCGGTGCTGATCTTCCGCTTCTTCGACGGGTCGGAGAACCTCGCCGAGATCACCTGCTCGGGCAACCAGGTCCGGGTCGGGGAGAGCTCGCGGATGGACTGCTTCTCGGCCGACGCCGTGCCGCGCGGCTACGACGAGATCCGGGTGGGCGGCTACTTCTAGGCTCGGTCTCCGGACCCGCCGGCCCTGTCCGGGCGGGCGGCGCGCGACGACGCCTGGACGCGGCAGGATGCCCCCATGCCCGACCAGCAGCACGGCCTCGTCTTCCCCGCCGACCCGCAGGACCCGAGCCGCCGGAGCACGACCGCGCTCGGGCGGGCGGTGGTCGCCGACGCGCTGCGCGCCGTGGACGAGGTCGGGGCGCGGGCGGCCGCGGCCGAGACGGGGTGGCGCTCGGACTACCTGGTGCACTTCCGGCGGCTGGTCGAGGCCGGCCTGGCCTCGCCCCAGGCCGCGGTCGACGTGGCGCGAGCGGGGCTGGCCTCGCTGCACGACCGGATGCGGGTGGCGACCGACCGCACCGGCGAGGACGACGACCACCTCGCGGACTGGCCGCCGTCGGCGCCGTTCGACACCGTCGAGCAGCAGGGCACGGGCGAGCCGGTCACCGAGCTGGTGCTGCCCTACCGCGGGGAGCGGCTGCGGGGCGACGCCGTACGACGCCGCGTCGACGCCTGGGTCGCGGCCGGCGTCGTCGAGCCGAGCCTGGCCGAGGCCGTCGGGGCGGTCCTGGACAACCCGGACTGGCTGCGCCTGGAGGGCCGGACGGTCGCCGTGGTCGGCGCCGGCTCCGAGATGGGACCGCTGCCGTCGCTGGTGCGGTGGGGCGCCCGGGTCGCGGCGGTCGACCTGGTCCGCGAGGACCTCTGGGCGCGGGTAGACCAGACAGTGCGTGGGGGAGCCGCGACCGTGGTCAGCCCGGCCCGCGACGGTCACCGCGGCGCCGACCTGCTCGCCGACGTCCCGGCGCTGGCCGACTGGCTGGCCGCCCAGCCCGGCACGCTGGTGGTGGGCAGCTACGTCTACGCCGACGGCGCCACCAACGTCCGCGTCAGCACGGCGGTCGACGAGCTCAGCCGCCGGCTGCTGGCCGCCGACCGGGGCGCGGACGCCGTCGACCTGGCGTTCCTGGCCACGCCCACCGACGTCTTCGCGGTGCCCGCCGAGGCCGTCGACGCCGCGACCCGGGCCTACGAGGACCGCTCGCGGGTGGCCCGCGTCCTCGGCCGCCCGCTGCGCACCGCCTCCGGCGGCCGGCTGCTGCGCCGCCCGTACGCCCCCGGCTCGGACCCGGGCATCAACGACTCCCTGGTGCCCCAGCAGGGGCCGAACTACGCGCTGGCCAAGCGGTTGCAGCGCTGGCGCGCGACCGTGGCCCGCCACGACGGCGTGACGGTCTCGATGAACGTCGCCCCGCCGACCCGGACCCGGTCGGTGCTGAAGAACCGGGGGCTCGCGGCAGCGTACGCGGGGGCCCACCGCTTCGGCGTCGAGGTCTTCGACCCGTCCACCTCGAACGTGCTGATGGCCGCGCTGCTGGTCCACGACCTGCACACCGGCGGCGGGCCGCGCCACGAGCACCCCTGGGAGGACGAGGCGTACGCCGCCGCCCACGGCGGGCTGTGGCGCACCGGCTACGCCCCACGCAGCGCGCTCGGGCTCGCGGCGCTGCTGGGCGTGGGGGCGCGCGGGGCTGACGTCTGACGTCATGCCGAGTCGTGGGTCCGAGGACGCGCCAGAGCGCCTCGACGGACCCACGACTCCGTGTCTCGGGCCTGCGGGGGCCGGGACCGGTCCACCGGACCGGTCGGGGCTGGGTTCTCCCCAGGTCCGCCCGTGGGCGCAGCGGGCCTTGTGCCGTCCGGCCGATGATCCGGGGCATGACGACCGAGACCACGCGACGGCCCTGGTGGATCGTGAACGCGATCTTCGACCCCGACGGGGGCGGAGCCGACTTCTCCTACACCGAGGGGCTGGCCGCCCGCGGGCACCCGGAGCTCCACATCTGGGCGCGGCCCACCGACGGGCTCGACCCCGGGGAGGACTGGCACTTCAGCCAGCGCGACACCTGCGTCCTGCTCAACGACCTCGCCTGGCGGCTGCTCGACGGGACCCTGCGGGTCGGGGACCGGTGGGAGGAGACGTACGACGGCGGGCTGGTCACCGTCCGCTTCGAGGTCGGTGAGCCCGTGGAGGCCGCCAGTGTGGAGGCCTTCGGGGCCCGCGACGCCCCCGTGCTGCCGGTGCGGTGGTCGCTGGACCGTCCACCCGTGGCGCCGCCGCGGGCGCTGGCGGCGGCCCAGCGGGTGGCCCTGCGTTCGGAGTACGACGAGCTGTGCGCGCTGCTCCCGCCCGGCGGGGTCGCGCCACCCGGGTGGGCGCTGCCCGGGCGGTTCTCGGCCGGCCCGCGGCAGCCGTACGGTCCGCGGCACACGATGGTGCTCGCGCGGGCGGCGCAGCTGTTCAGCGGTGACGTGTCCTTCTGGTACCGCCTGATGATGTCGGCGATGCTGCAGCACCAGCAGGCGCCGGCGGGTCATGCGATCGCGGTGGCCCACGCCGCGGCCCGGGGCGCCGGCCGTCGCGACGCCCTGGTGCGGCTCGAGGAGGCGGTGCACCGGCTGCGGACCGACCTCGGCCTGACCTGGGCGGTCGACGAGGTCGGGGCCGCGTTGCGGGCGCTCCTCGGCCCGGTCGTCGACGAGGAGCTGCGCGAGGCGTGGCTCGACGCGGCGGGCGCGAGCATCGAGTCCTGCCTGCTCGTGGAGGCCGTCGCCGACGAGGTCCCGGACCAGGCCCTGACGCTCGGTCAAGGTGCGGTGCGCAGCTCGCTGACCACCGACGGGCGGGCCCCGGGGCCCGAGTGGCTGGCACCCCAGGGGGTCCTCGACCGGGTCCGGGCCCTGATGGTCCGGCTCGGGTCGGAGACGATGGTGGACCACGCCAGGCAGTGGGACCGCCAGGTCGGCACCGAGGCCGTGCAGGTGCTGGGCGGCCGGACCATGCTCGGCTCCAGCCACGGCCCGACCGTCCAGCTCGAGGTGGACGGGGTCACCGTGTTCGGGCCGCGGAAGCTGGTGCGGGAGCAGCGCCGGCTGCAGGCGGTCCTGCAGTGCTGGGTCAACGACCTCACCGCGGTCGTGGTGCACCGCTCCGTGCTGTCGGACGAGGTGGTCGAGGAGTTCTGTCGCGCGTGCGGGCTGCCGGCGTGGCTGAGTCGCGAGCTCGCAACCGGGTGCGACTGAGCTGCCGATCTCGGCCTCGTCGACCCGACCGGTCGGCCGGCGACGTTCGACGTGGCCGGCTACGACCTGCCGGTCGCGGCCGACTCCCTCTACCTGCCGCACCGGAGCGGGCGGGTGCTGACCACGATCCGCACCGGCCCCCAGGCCGGGACCTGGACGATCGAGCTCGATCCGCGCGCCGCCGCCGTAGGTCCCCTCGCGGTCGACATCGTGGAGGTCGACTACTGAGGCCGGCCGCGCTACCCCTGCGGGTGACACGCCCCCGCGCCGGTAGACCGCCGCACCGCGCGGCACCCATAGTGGCCCGATGGCTTCAGCGACCGACGGACTCGACGACGTGCAGAGCGACCGGGCCGCGGGGGTGCTGATCGGCCAGGCGTGCGGTGACGCGCTCGGGGTGCCGTACGAGTTCGCGACCCCGCCGGGCGCCGGCGAGGCGGCCGAGATGACCGGGGGCGGGCTCGGCGGGTTCGCACCGGGGGAGTGGAGCGACGACACCGCGATGGCCGTGGCGATCGCCGACGTCGCCGCGACCGGCGCCGACCTGACGTCGCCCGAGGCTCTCGACGCGATCGCCACGGGCTTCCTGGCCTGGTACGACTCCGGTCCGGCCGACATCGGGGTGCAGACCTCCGCCGTCCTGGGCGCGACCCGGGACCGGCTCACCGACGACGTCGCGCCGGGTGCGCTGATGACCCAGGTCGCCGCGGACTACGCCGCCGAGCACGAGAGGTCCGCCGGCAACGGCGCCCTGATGCGCACCGGTGCGGTCGCGCTGGCCCACCTCGACGACCGGGTGAAGCTCGCCGAGGCCGCACGCGCCGTGGCCGCCCTGACCCACGCCGACCCGCTGGCGGCCGACTCCTGCGTGCTCTGGTGCGAGGCGATCCGGGTGGCCGTGGTCGGCGGTCAGACCGACGTGCGCGGCGGCCTCGACCTGCTGCCGCCCGAGCGCCGCGCCGACTGGGCCCGCTGGATCGACGACGCGCTCGCCGGACCCGCTGCCGACTTCACCCCGAACGGCTTCACCGTCACCGCGCTCCAGGCGGCGACGGCGGCCATCGTGCTGACGCCGGCCAGCCACGGCCACGCCGGTGAGCACCTGCAGGACGCGCTGCACGCCGCCATCCGGATCGGCGACGACACCGACACCGTGGCCGCGATCGCGGGGGCGCTGCTGGGCGCGAAGTGGGGCGCCACGTCGGTGCCCGAGGAGTGGGTAGAGCGGGTGCACGGCTGGCCCGGGCGTACCGGCGCCGACCTGGTCACCCTGGCCCGCGTGGCCTCCCACGGGGGGTCCGGCTCCGCCCTGGCCTGACCGGCCGGGAGCCGACCCCGGGTGTGATACACGTCTCACACCCGGGTCGCATCGGGGCGACCCCTCCGATCGGAGCCCTCGTGGCACGTCGTCGCCTCCCATCCCTCCGCCTCATCTCCGTGCGCCGCAGCGCCCTCGCCGGCCTGGGCACGCTCGCCCTGGCCGCGGGCCTGCTCGCCCCCGCCGGCGGGACCCCGCCCGCCGCAGCGGCCGCGCCGTCGTACGTCGCGCTCGGCGACTCCTACTCCTCGGGCACCGGCACCCGCTCGTACGTCGCCGACGGCACCGACTGCCTCCGGTCGACCTCGGCGTTCCCGAGCCTGCTCGCGGCCCAGCGCGGCTACGCGCTCGACTTCCGCGCCTGCTCCGGGGCGACCATCCCCGACGTGACCGCCGCCCAGCTGGGGGCGCTGGGATCCACCACGTCGTACGTGACGGTCTCGGTCGGCGGCAACGACGCCGGCTTCGCCGACGTGCTGACGAAGTGCGCCCTGCCCTGGTGGGCGGCGAGCTGCGACAAGGCCGTCGACGGCGCGCAGTCCTTCATCAACACCACGCTGCCCGGGCGGCTGTCGTCGTTGTACGCCGACGTCCGGTCGCGGGCGGCGAACGCCCGGGTGGTGGTCGTCGGCTACCCGCGCATCTTCGGCGGCGAGGACTGCAACGCCGCCACCTTCTTCTCCGGCGCCGAGATGACCCGCCTGAACGCCACCGCGGACCTGATGAACCGTCGCCTCCGCGAGGCCGCGGCCGCCCGCGGTTTCGCCTTCGCCGACCCGACCGGCCGGTTCGTCGGCCACGCCGTCTGCGCCGACGCCGAGTGGCTCAACGGGCTGTCCAACCCCGTGGTCGAGAGCTTCCACCCGAACAAGGCCGGGCAGGCGTCGGGCTACCTCCCGACGGTCGCCGCGCAGGTGCCCGCCGCGAAGAGCGCCGGCACCGGCCTCGTCCGGGTGCCGGCGCGGGACATCGCGGCGTCGCAGGCGCAGTACGCCGCCCTCGACCGCGGCATCGAGCCGCAGGTCGTGCGGGTCCCCGACCTGACGTCGCCGGCCGTGCGCCGCGCGGCCGACCGGGCCGGGATCGACCTGGACCGGTGGGTGGCGCGGCACGCGGGCTGAGACGGCCGGGCACGCGGCCTCAGCGCCCCCCGACCTCGCGCAGCCGCCCGACGACCGCGGCGGCCACGCTCGCGGTGAAGGTCTCGGCGTCACCGGTCTCCGGGACGATCGCGTGCACGATGCCGGCGCGCATCAGCTCGCCGGCCGGGACCCGCTGGTGCGTGGCCATCTCGGCGGCGTACGACGCGTCGCCGCGGACGATGACGCTCGCACCCTCGGGCGGCAGCGGGGCCAGCCAGGCGTGCTCGGTCGCCACCACGTGCTCGGCGCCGAGCAGCGCCAGCGCACCGCCGCCGCAGCCCTCGCCCAGCAGCAGCGCCACCGTCGGGACGGTCAGCGTGGACATGGCCGCGATGCAGCGGGCGATCTCGCCGGCGATCGCGCCCTCCTCCGCCGACGGGGACAGCTCGGCGCCGGGGGTGTCGATCACGGTGACCAGCGGCAGGCCGAGCTCCTCGGCGAACCGGATCCCGCGGCGGGCCTGGCGCAGCGCGGCCGGGCCCATCGGGTGCGCCGCGCTCTGCCGCGAGCGGTCCTGGCCGACGATCACGCAGGGCTGTCCGTCGAGGCGGGTCAGGGCGACGATCACCGCACTGTCGCGCTCGCCCTCGGCGGTCCCGCGCAGGCGTACGGTCCTGCTGCCCGCGACCCGCAGCAGCTCGCGGACACCGGGACGCTCGGGCTTGCGGGAGCGGGTGATGTGCTCCCAGGCGTCGAGCTGCTCGAGGTCGTCCAGGCCGGCCACCTCGGTGACCAGGGGCGCCGCCGCGACCAGCTGAGGCGCGGTGGGGGCGTCCACGAGCGTGGCCAGGGCGTTGTCGACCAGGCCGGTGAGCGCCTCGGCCGGCACGACCGCGTCGAGGATGCCGTGCGCCGACAGGTTCTCGGCCGTCTGCACGCCCTCGGGGAACGCCGAGTCGTTGAGCGCCTCGTAGACCTTCGGGCCCAGGAAGCCGACCAGCGCGCCCGGCTCGGCCACGGTCAGGTGGGCCAGGGAGCCCCACGAGGCGAAGACGCCGCCCGTGGTCGGGTTGCGCAGGTGGACCAGGTACGGCAGCCGCGCCGCCCGGTGGGCCATCAGCGCCCGCGAGATCTCGATCATCCGGACGAACGCCGGGGTGCCCTCCTGCATCCGCGTGCCGCCGCTGGCGGTCGAGGCCAGCAGGGGGAGACCCTCCGCGGTCGCCCGGCGTACCGCGGCGACGATCCGGCCGGCCGCCGCCTGCCCGATCGAGCCGGCCAGGAAGTCGAACTCGTTGAGCACGACCGCGACCTCACGGCCCCGGACCCGGCCGCGCCCGGTGATCACCGACTCGTCGACCCCGGAGCGCTCGGCGGCCTTGCGCAGCTGCGCGGCGTACTCGTCGGTGACCTCGCCCTGGTCGACCGGGACGTCCCACGACTCCCACGAGCCGTCGTCCAGGACGAGCTCGATCAGCTCCCGCGCGTGCCAGCGTCGGGTCACGCGCGACCCTCCTCGGACTGCGGGTGGGTCTGCTCGAGCCAGGCGCGGACGCTCGCGCCGTGCTGGTCCAGGGTCGGGGGAGCGACGTGGTCGCGGTGGGTCACCTCGGTGCCGTCGCCGGCGAAGAACCGCAGCGGCGGGCCGGGCGTGGTGATCGTCCCGAGCTGGGGGTGCTCGACGTCGATGACCAGGCCCTGGCTGTGCACCTGGTCCCAGGCGTAGACCTCGTCGAGGGTGCGGACCTTGCCGGCGGGGATGCCGACCTCGGCCAGCCGGGCCAGCAGCGGCTCGGCGTCGCTGTCGGCGAACGCGGTCTCGACCAGCTCCACGACGCGGGCGTGGTTGCCGACCCGCTCGGGGTTCGTCGCCAGGCCCTCGGCCTCGGGGTCGAGGTCGAAGCCGGCGCAGAACTTGCGCCACAGGCCCTCGGAGCCGACCGAGATCTGGACCGCCCCGTCGCGGCAGCGGAACAGCCCGTACGGCGCGATGGAGGGGTGGTGGTTGCCCTGGGCCTGGCCGACCTGGCCGGCGACGGTCCACCGGGTGCCCTGGAAGGCGTGCACGCCGACGACCGCGGCGAGCAGGGAGGTGCGCACGACCGAGCCGACGCCGGTGCGCTCGCGCTCGTGGAGGGCGGCGAGGACGCCGTAGGCGCCGTACATGCCCGAGAGCATGTCGGCGATCGGGACGCCGACGCGCTGCGGGTCCTCGGGGCCGGACCCGGTCAGCGACATCAGGCCGGCCTCGCCCTGGGCGATCTGGTCGTAGCCGGCGCGCCCGCCCTCGGGGCCGTCGTGGCCGAACCCGGTGATCGAGAGCACCACCAGGCGCGGGTTGCGCGCGGTCAGGCTCTCGATGCCCAGCCCGAGCCGCTCGAGCACGCCGGTGCGGTAGTTCTCGACCAGCACGTCGGCGCGGTCGACGAGCTGCAGCAGCACCTCGCGGTCGGCCTCGTCCTTGAGGTCGAGGGTGATCGACTCCTTGTTGCGGTTGGTCGACAGGAAGTACGTCGACACGTGCTCGTCGCCCACGAACGGCGGGCCCCAGCTGCGGGTGTCGTCGCCGCCGTTCGGCGTCTCGACCTTGATCACGCGGGCGCCCTGGTCGCCGAGCATCTGCGTGGCGTGCGGCCCGGCGAGGGCACGGGAGAGGTCGACGACGACGGTGCCGGCGAGCGGGCCCCCGGTCGAGGAGGTCGGGGTGGAGGAGGTCTGGTCGGTCATGCGGATCACCATCCGGGGAGGACGAGGGCGGCCCACACCAGCAGCGGGCCCGCGAGGGTCACGATCACGCTGTAGGTGAGGATCTGTCGGTAGTAGGTCTGCTCGCCGATGGAGTCCGGCCGGTTGGCCAGCATCAGCGCGCCGTTGGTGGAGAAGGGACTGACGTCGACGATGGTCGAGCTCACGGCCAGGGCGGCGACGAACAGTCCTGCAGAGATGTTGCCCGAGGCGATCAGCGGGATCGCGATCGGGATGATCACCGGCAGCAGCGCGGTGGACGACGCGAACGCCGAGGCGACGCCGCCGACGTAGCAGAGGATCAGCGCACCGATCGCGGCCGCGCCGAGCCCGGCGGCCCACAGGCCGACGGCCTCAGGGGAGCCGGCGGTGGTCAGGATCGTGGCGTAGGTGCTGACGCCGGCCACCAGCAGGACGGTCGGCCAGGCGATCTGCTTGACCGTGTCCTTGTACTTGTTCGGCGAGATGATCGACAGCACCACCGCAGCGGTGATGGCGGCCAGCCCGATGTCGCGGTCCAGGCCGAGCGCGACGCCGGCGACGGCCACGAAGGCCAGGATCGTCAGGACGTGGTCGCGGGTGCTGCCCAGCGTGGCGGGGTCGACCGTGGTGACCGTGCCGGCGGCGGCGGTGCCGGCGGGCGAGGTGCCGGTGGTCGGCGTCGCGCCGGTCCCGGACGTCGCGCTGGTGCGGTCGCGGTGCAGGGGGCCGTCGTGGTGGGGGCTGGGGGCCAGGGCCTCGTCGCCCGGCGCGATCCGCATCGACATCAGCTTGGTGCCGCCGAGGGCGAAGAACAGCACGGCGGCGAGCAGGAGGTTGACCACGAGGCTGGACAGGAAGATCGTGATGGAGGCGTCGCCGAGCCCGTTCTCGATCATCACCGAGTTGGTGATCGTGCCGTAGATGCTGATCGGGGAGAACCCGCCGGCCTGGGCGCCGTGGACCACGAACATGCCCATCATCAGCGGGCTGATCTTGTAGCGGCCGGCGAAGCCGAGCGCGATCGGGCCGATGATCGCGCAGGCGGCCGGGCTGGCCGCGCCGATCGAGGTGATCAGGGCCGTGACCGCGAACATCACCCACGGGATGAAGGCCACCCGGCCGCCGACCAGGCCGAGCGACTTGCGCACGATCAGGTCCACGGTGCCGTTCTGGCGCGCGATGGCGAACAGGTACGTGACGCCGATCAGCGTCAGCACCAGGCTGGCCGAGATGCCGCCGAGGATCTCGGCCTCGTCGAGGCCGAGGGCGTACATGCCCACGAACCAGGCGGCGACGTAGGCCAGGGCGCCCATGTTGATCGGCAGCACCGTGCCGACCACGAACAGGGCGACGAGCGCCAGGATGGCGACCCACTCGGGACCCATGGTTGTTCCTTTCGTGCGAGGAGCCCGGGGACGGTGGTCCGCGGGGCGTCCGGACCGCGTGGGCCGCGCGAGCGGCGGGCCCTGTGACTGGGGTCACGCGGTGGATCAGTGGCCTAGCCAATAGGCATGTGATCCATCTGTCAATAGGGTGCGGCCATGGCGTCCCTGCCCGACCGGTCCTTCCCCCAGCGCGTGAGCCGGGCCCGGCTCTACGAGCAGGTGGCCGCGCAGATCACCGACTGGATCGCCGCCCAGGACCTCGCCGCCGGCGACCGGCTCCCGGCCGAGCGCGAGCTGGCGACCCGGCTCGGGGTCAGCCGGGCCACCCTCAGTCAGGCCCTCGTCGCGCTCGAGGTGGTCGGCGTGGTCGCGGTCCGTCACGGCGACGGCACGGTCGTCACCGAGCAGGGCGTCCGCGGGGCGGCGGCCGGGCGGGCGCCGCTGGGCGACCCGGCCGACCAGATCACCGAGGCCATCCGCGCGCACGCCGACCGGCTGCCGGACGTGATCGACGCCCGGGACGCCCTGGAGACCAAGCTCGCCGCGCTGGCCGCGCAGCGTCGTACGACCGATGACCTCGCCGCGATCGACGAGGCGCTGGCCGTGATGGCCGCCGACGTCGAGGCCGGCGGGCGCGGCGTCGAGGGCGACGAGCGCTTCCACGCCTCCGTGACGAGCGCGGCGCACTCGCCGCTGCTGGAGCAGATGATGCGCACCATCAGCACGCTGATCGCCGAGACCCGGCTGGAGTCGCTCTCCCAGCCCGGCCGCCCGCGGGCCTCCCTGGCCGGGCACGGCGCGGTCGCCGAGGCGATCCGGGCCGGCGACCCCGAGGCGGCGGCGGCCGCGATGCACGCCCACGTCGGGATGGTCAGCGACGTGGCGCTGCTGCGCGGGGACACGTGAATCCGGCCCCGCGGTGAACCCGGGCGACCTCTCGGACGTGCTGCTCGTCCTCGTCGCCGGCCTCGGGGCGGGGCTGCTGATCTCGACCATCGGCGTGGCCTCGCTGGTCAGCTTCCCGGTGCTGGTCGCGGTCGGTCTGCCGCCGGTCGTCGCCAACGCCTCCAACACCGTCGGGCTGGTCCCGGCCGGGTTGTCGGGGTCGTTCGGCTACCGCGAGGAGCTGCGGGAGAACCCGGCCGCGACGCTGCGGGTCCTGCTGGTCTGCATGGTCGGCGCCGCCGGCGGGGCGTGGCTGCTGCTGCTCCTGCCGCCGGGGGTTTTCGAGGTGGTCGTGCCGTGGCTGATCCTCTTCACCTGCCTGCTGGTCGGCGTCCAGCCCTGGCTGGCGGGCTGGCTGCGCCGCCGGCAGGGGCCGGACGCGGCGCCGCGCGAGGAGATGGGCCCGGTGACCACCGTCTTCGCCACCCTGACCGGGGTCTACGGCGGCTACTTCGGCGCCGGGTCCGGCGTGATGATGGTGGCCGTCCTGGGGCTGGGCACCGACCTCGAGCTGCGCGTGGTGAACGGCCTCAAGACGCTGGCGATCCTGGCCAGCAACGTCGTGGCCACCGCGGTGTTCCTGGTCTTCGCCGACCTGGACTGGACCGCGATCGGGCTGCTGGCGGCGGGTTCGGTCGGCGGGGGGTACGTCGGGGCGCGGGTCGGTCGGCGGCTCCGGCCGACGGTGTTCCGGGTGCTGGTGGTCCTCGGCGGCGTCACCGCCGCCGTGCTGCTGATGTGACGGCCGTCCGGTCACGCCTCGCGGTCACGCCTCGCGGGCGCGCTGCTCGGCGCGGGCGAGGAAGTCGGCGGTGGTGTTCTCGTGCGGGAACGCGACGTCCGGGACCGGGAGGTCCAGGGCCCGGCACAGTGGCTCCCACCCGTCGCCGGGCTGCCACTCGACCAGTCGCTCCGGCGCGATCGCGGCCCGCACCTCGGCCAGCCGGCGCTCGTAGCCGGCC
The DNA here is from genome assembly GCF_018459925.1 of Nocardioides aquaticus. Lineage (NCBI taxonomy): Bacteria > Bacillati > Actinomycetota > Actinomycetes > Propionibacteriales > Nocardioidaceae > Nocardioides > Nocardioides aquaticus. The sequence continues at coordinate 3,936,643 of NZ_CP075371.1, read as the reverse complement.
ATCGCGTCGGCGGGGTCGTCGACGTCGGTGATCACGCCGTCGAACATCACCCGGAACAGCGGCGCCAGAGGGTCGCCCAGAGGGCCGTCCGGGTCGTCCGGGTCGGTGCCGGCCAGGAGCTCGCGGGTGCGGGCCAGGACCGTGACGTCCATGCTGCGGTGCCACACCTCGGCGCTGGCGCGGTGCGAGAGGAGGACCGGCGCGTCCGGGTAGGCCCCGGCCAGGTCCCGCCAGCAGCTGGAGAACGGGGTGTCGACGCCGGCGACGTACCCGGCCAGGAAGTCGTCCCAGACCGGCGGCGAACCCTGGATGGCAGCGACCCAGGTGGGCACGTGCTCGGGGCGCGCGAAGACCTCCCGCATGTGGTAGACCGGCCCGCCGAGCAGGAGCTGCAGCGCCGCGCGCAGGGACGACGTGCCGGTCCGCGGGAGCCCCGCGCCGACGAGCCGTACGGTCACCCGGGGTCCAGCGGCAGGACGACCTCGCCGCCCACGTCGACACGGCCGGCGGCCAGCGCCGCGCGGTAGGCGGGGACGTTCTCGGCGTGGATCGTGCCCAGCAGGTACTGGTCGTTCGGCATCGGCAGCGTCCGGGCCAGCAGGGTCGAGAGGTGGGCACCGTGGCCGGCGCCGCGGAAGGGGTGGTCGAGCAGCAGCTCGACCACCGTGGCGCCGTGCAGGCCGCGGCGCGCGTCGGCCTCGGCGGCCACGATCCCGGCCCAGGTCCCGTCGACGCGGACGTCGTGCAGCAGCCCCGCCTCGGCGAGCTCGCGGAGGTCGTCGCGGTCCTCGCAGCGGGTGTGGCGGGCGTGGGCGGGGTCGCGGGCGACGTGCTCGGCGTGGATCCGCTCGTACTCGCCGTAGAAGGCGGTGTCGCGGCGCGGGGTGGTGGTCAGCGACGGGGGCACCGGCCGCGCGCGGAGGTCGCCGAGGCGGCCGACGACCTGGCGCATCTCCGGGCGGCCCCCCGGCCAGGACGCGACCCCGGCGAGGTCGTCGGCGGTGCTGAGCAGGACGAAGCCGGGGGCGAAGGCGCCGAACTCCGTACGAGCCACCTCGCGCAGCGCCCCGGCGTCGTCGGGCCGCAGCACCCGGTCGGAGGCGGTGACGCCGACGAACGGCAGGTCGGGGTCGCGGCCGAGGTAGCGGGGACCGGCCAGCACGTGGCCGCCGGTGGCCAGCGGCAGCCACCGGTCGAGGTACGCCTCCGCGGGCTCGCCGCTCTGCGGCGCCGCGTCGGCGTAGCGGCGGGCGTGCTCGAGGTCCTGCGCGGCGGTGCAGAGCCAGAACCGCAGCTCCTCGGCCAGCGCCGTGCGGCGCTCGTCCGCGCAGACCCGGCGACGCACCCACGGGTGCAGCCCCTCGTCGGCGGTGGCCACGAGGGTGTCCAGTGCGGGCAGCGCCGCGCGGCGGACGGGGTCGGCCAGGTCCATCGCCCCACCGTGTCCCCTCCGGCGCCGCGTGGCAAGACCGGGGGGCGCACCGGGGGCGCACCGGGGGCGCACCGGGGGCGTACCGGGGTGAGGGGTGGGCGCGGCCGCGCTGGCTACCGTCGCCACGATGACGAGCGCGCGGACGGACCTGCCCTGGTACGACGACTCCGACCCGGCCGGGGGAGCGGGTCGACGCGACCGGTCCTGGTGCTGCTGCACGCCTTCCCGCTGGACTCGACCACCTTCGACCGGGTCCTGCCCCACCTGGCCGCGGCGGTGCGGGTCGTCCGGGTCGACCTGCCCGGGCTGGGGCGGAGCGTGGACCAGGCCGTCGGCGAGCCGTCGGTGGAGGCGATGGCGCGCGCCGTGCTGCGGGCCCTCGACGACGCGGGCGTGGAGCGGGCCGCGGTGCACGGGGTGTCGACCGGGGGCTACGTCGCGCTCGCGCTGGCCGACCTCGCGCCCGAGCGGGTCACCGCGCTGCTGCTGTCGAGCACGACGCCGTGGGTGGGGGCGCCCGACCTGCCGGCCGACCGCCTCGCCGTGGCCGGTGAGCTGGAGCGGCGCGGGGACACCGAGCCCGTCGCGGACGCGGTCGAGGGCGGCCTGGGGGAGACCGCGCGGGCCGACCAGCCCGACCTGGTGAGGCTCGTCGCCGGGATCGTGCGGGCCGCCGACCCGCACGGGGTGGCGTGGGTGGCGCGGGCGCTGGCGGCGCGGGCGGACACGAGCGCGGTGCTCGCCGGCTTCGCCGGCCCGGTGCTGCTGCTCTACGGCGAGGAGGACACCGAGGTCCCGGCCGGGACGGTCGAGCAGATGGCCGCGCTGCGCCCGGCGTCCCTGGTCACGACCGTGGAGGTGCTGCCGCGCACCGGCCACCTGCTCGCCCTCGAGCGCCCCGCTGAGGCCGCCCGGGCGATGCTGGACCTCGTCGTCGGGGCCTGACCCGGGTCAGGCCGGCGGGTGCAGGGCCCGGACGCGGGCGGCGCCGACGTCGACCCACCGGACCAGGTCGGCGTCGTCGGCGAGGCCGGCGGGCTCCACGAGCAGCCACCCGGTCATCGTGCTGCCCCGCATCTCCATCGGAGCGACGTGGGCCTCGCCGAGCAGACCCTCGGCCGGGTCGTGGCGCACCATCAGCGCACCCTCGCCGGCGCCGCTGACCGTGACCGCCATGTGCCCGTCCAGCAGGAACGCCAGCCCGCCGAACATCCGCTTCTCGGCCCAGCCCGCCCGGCCCGCGAGCAGGTCCCGCACCCGGGCGGCCAGCGCGTCGTCGTACGCCATGGGTCCATCCTGCTCCCCGCGGCGTGGGGGCGGAAGGGTTGTCGGTGGTCGCACCTAGCGTCGACGACGTCCGGTCGTGGTGGCCGGGCACCGACCCTGGAGGCGACATGGGGCACGAGGACGAGCACGACCCGCTGGATGCACCGGACCGGGAGGACGACGGGGGTTTCGACGCGGCGATCGAGGCCGCGTGGTCCCGGTTCCGGGTGCGCCTGGCCGACCGCGTCGACGCGACGGAGACGGGCGGCGCGGTGAGCCTCTTCGCGCCCGAGCTCTCGCAGCGGATCGGACGTCGCCCCGGTCTGGGGATCCTGGTCGCCGTGGACGACGTGCTCACCCTCGAGATCGACATCCACGAGGGCCACCGCGAGGAACGGCTGCCCCGCGACCAGGTCGACCGGGCCGCGGCGCGGGCGGTGCAGGTGCTGCGCGACGAGCTGGTCGTGCTGCACCCGAGCATGCTGCGCGCCGAGGGCCTCGAGCACGACCCCGCGCCCCCGCAGCCCCGCAGCGACCACGGCGGCGACCACGGCGGCGGCCTCGGCGGGGGCCCGGCGGGGGCGGGTGACCCGGCCGACCCGGCCGACCGGGTCACCACGCCCCACGACCGGGACCACCTGCAGGAGCTCGTCGACGCCGCGCTCGGACGGATGCTCGGGGAGGTGCGCCACGACGCCGAGGGCGACGTGCCGATCCGCGACGGGCGCAGCGTGTGCTGGGTCAGCGTGCGGGACGACCGGCCGGTGGTCGAGCTGTTCGCCGAGCTGGTCCACGACCCGACCGACCCCGACGCCGTCCGTCGCGAGGTCGCGCTGCTCAACGAGGAGCACGGCTCCTTCAAGTTTGTCGCCCGCGGCGGTGCGGTCGTGATGCGGCTCGAGGTGCTGGCGCTGCCGTTCTGCGAGTCGCACCTCGTCGTGTCCGCCCGCCTGTTCACCGCCGTGATGGACGACCTCGCGCGCCGGCTCGCGGAGCGGGTCGGGGGGAGGCTCTTCCTCGACGACCCCGAGGACGGGCACGGGGACGAGCAGGCCGAGGACGGCGACGTGGTGGGGCCGGGGGCGGTGGCCCCGGCCGTGCCGCCGGCGGCCGCGGCACCGGGTCCGGTGCCGCTCGACCTCGGCGGGCTCGAGGTCGCCGGCCTCGTCGAGCTGCTGGTGCTCGGCCCCGCCCGCCCCGCCACGGTGGCCGGGCTGTTCGGGCACGACCGGCACCAGATCATCCGGCAGCTGGTCCTGCTGCGCAGCGGCTCGGCCGGTGCGACCGTGCTGCGGGACCACGTCGAGGGCGCCGGGCTCGACCTGGAGCTGGTGCTGACCGCGCTCCGCCAGGCGCTGCGGCTGGTCTCGGACGGTCCGCGCCCCGGCAGCGGCGACGTCACCCGCCGCCGTCGCAGCGTCCAGGCGCCGCTGGTGTCCGAGGTCGACCCCGGTGAGGACACGCTCGACCTCGGGTGGGCGACGTGAGGACCGACGCCCTGGACGAGCTCGCCGCGAGGCTGGGGTGGGAGACGCGCGACCTCGCCGACGTCATCGGGGCCGGGTGGCGGCGCAGCGAGGCCACGCCGGACCACGACTTCGACCTGGACCCCTCCGGAGGGCTCGACCCCGACGACCTGCTCCCGCTCGACGTCACCCCGTGGCACGTCGCGGGGGACCCGGCGCAGCTGATGGCGCGGGTCTTCGCGCACGGGGTGTTCCTGGCCAGCCCGGAGGGCGTCTGGGCCGGGGGCACCCACGGGCTCGAGCACCGGCCGGGCCCGCCGGTCTACGTGCCCGCGCACGAGCTCTCCGACCGCGGGCCCGAGGTGGTCCGGGGGATCGTCGCCGGTCGCCGACGGTCCTTCCGCTGGTGCCGTTACTGCCGGAGCCCGCAGGCGCCCGAGACCAGGTGGGAGCCCGACGTGTGCCACGGGTGCGCGTCCTCCTGGCTTGGTGTCGTCTACTGAGTCGCGAAGGAGGTCGCCCGATGACCACGCTGTCCCTCGTCCTCACCGCCGACACCCACCTGCCCCGGCGGGCGAAGGTGCTGCCCGACGAGCTGCTCGAGGCGGCACGCGCCGCCGACGTCGTCGTGCACGCCGGGGACTGGGTCGACGAGGCCGCCCTGGACCTGCTCGAGGAGTCCTCGCAGCGGCTGGTGGCCTGCTGGGGCAACAACGACGGCCCCGGTCTGCGGGCCCGGTTGCCCGAGGTGGCCCGGGCCGACCTCGGCGGCCTGCGTCTGGGCGTGGTGCACGAGACCGGGCAGAAGCTGCGCCGCGAGGAGCGGGTGGACGCGTCCTACGACGACCTCGACGTCCTGGTCTTCGGGCACAGCCACATCCCGTGGGACACCACGACCCCGCGCGGGGTGCGCCTGCTCAACCCGGGCTCGCCCACCGACCGCCGGCAGCAGCCGTACTGCACCTGGATGAGCGCGACCGTGACCGACGGGGAGCTCACCGACGTCGTGCTGCACCGGCTGCCGCCCCGCCGCCGCCCCTGACCGCGCCCTGGCCGCGCGCCCTGACCCCGCGCCCGGCTCGCGCGGTACGTTCGGGTGGCGACACGCCGACGGCGCCCCCACGGTCGTACCGTCCCGCGCAGCCCCGCCCGGTCGGGACCCGCGCGTAGGTTGGCGAGGTGCACGACCCCCGTCCGGCCCTGCTCGCCGACCGCGACCGCACCCTGCGGCGGCTGGCCGGGCTGCAGGCGGACTACGCCGAGGTCGTCGACGCCTCGCGCGACACCAACGCCGACGACGAGCACGACCCGGAGGGGCACACGATCGCCTTCGAGCGCTCGCAGACCGGGTCGCTGGTGCAGCAGGCCGTACGCCACCTCGCGGGGACCGACGCGGCGCTGGCGCGCGTGGCCGCGGGGACGTACGGCACCTGCACCGCCTGCGGCGAGCAGATCGCCCCGGAGCGGCTGGAGGCGCGGCCGGCGGCGCCCACCTGCGTCCGGTGCGCCGCCGGGCCGTCGCGTCGCTAGGCCACGTCTGGTCGGGCCCGGCGTGGTCAGGCCCGGCCGGACAGGTCGATGTTGAACATCCAGCGCTGGCCGAAGCGGTCGGTGAGGTCGCCGTACTCGTCGCCCCACATCTGCTTCTCGAGGGCCATGTGGACCTGCCCGCCCTCGCCGAGGCCCTCCCACCAGCGGTGCAGCCGGTCCACGTCGTCGCCGTTGAGGCACAGCAGGGTCTGCTCGCCGGGCACGACCGCGCCCATCTCGGGGGTGCGGTCGGAGGCCATCAGCACGAAGCCGTCGTCGGTCCGCAGCTGCGCGTGCATCACCAGGGTGGCGGCCTCGCCCTCGGCGCCGTAGTCGCCGAAGGTCATCACCTCCAGCGTGCCGCCGAGCACGGACCGGTAGAACTCCATCGCCTCGCGGGTGGTGGTGTCGAAGTTGAGGTAGGCGTTGAGCTGCACGGACATCGGGGCCTCCGGGACGGGACGGGACGTGGTCGGGGGTACCGACCGCCCGGGGTCCCGGGGCTCATCGGTGGTCGGTGCGCTCCAGGGCCCCGTCGACGAGGTCGGCCAGCGGGGCGCGTACCGGCCGGCCGTGCCCGGGCACGAGGACGTCCGCCGGGACGTCGCGCAGGTCCCTCAGCGTCCGCAGGACGCGGTCCTCGTCGTGGGCGAAGAGCCCCGGCAGCCGCTGCGGGCCGTCGTGGCGGCACAGCGGGTGACCCGTGACCAGGGCGTCCCCGCTGAACAGCACGCCGGACGACGGCATCAGGAAGGCGGTGTGGCCGGAGGTGTGGCCGGGGGTGTCCACGGCGACCAGGCGCCCGGGCGCGTCGACGGGGCTCTCGTGCGGGGCCGCCTCCACCCCGGAGAGCCGCATCCGGAGGTGGGGTCCGACCGCGCGCAGCGTCTGGCCGACCCAGCGGGCGCCGGCGGGGGTGCGGGCCTGGGCGAGCACCCGCCCGGCCGAGACCTGCTCGAGGCGCTCGCGGTGGGCGTGCGCGACCTCGTCGGCGCCGGTGACGACCCGGCAGCCCGAGAGCGACCGCACGTGGGGGACGCCGCCCATGTGGTCCAGGTGGGCGTGGGTGAGCAGTACGGCGACCACGTCGGAGGCACGCCGCCCGAGGGCCTCGAGCGAGGCGACCACGGCGTCCGCGTCCAGCGGGTAGCCCGCGTCGACGAGGGTGACCTCGCGACCCTCGGTGACCACGGCCCAGTTGACGTTGGTGCCGGTCACGACGTGCACGTCGTCCGCCACGCGCGTCAGCTGCACGGTCCCCCTGGCCATGGGTGCACCGTGCCACAGGCGGGGTGCGGGCCCGTAGCCTGCGGCGGGTGCAGTGCGACTACTTCGACGCCGGGGCCTGCCGGTCCTGCACGTGGATGGGTCAGCCGTACGACGAGCAGCTCGCCGCCGTGCACGCCGCCGCCGTCGCGGCGCTGGGTGAGCGTCCCGGCCTGGTGTGGTCCGAGCCCGTCGCGCGGGCGGAGGAGGGCTTCCGGAACAAGGCGAAGATGGTCGTCGGGGGCACCGTCGAGCAGCCCACGCTGGGCATCCTGGACCGTGCGGGCCACGGCGTCGACCTGCGCCACTGCGGCCTGCACGAGCCGGCGCTGCACGACGCGCTGCCGGTGCTGGCCGCGCTGGTCACCCGCGCCGCGCTGGTCCCGTACGACGTCCCGACCCGCCGCGGCGAGCTCAAGCACGTCCTGGCCACCGTCGCCCCCGACGGCGGCCTGATGGTCCGCTTCGTCCTGCGCAGCACCGAGTCCCTGCCGCGGCTGCGCAAGCACCTGCCCTGGCTCCACGAGCAGCTGCCCGGCCTGGTCGTGGCGTCGGTGAACCTGCAGCCCGAGCACAAGGCCGTGCTCGAGGGGCCCGAGGAGGTCGTGCTGACCGAGCAGTCCACGCTGCCGCTGCGGCTGGCCGGGCTCGACCTGCGGCTGCGCCCGCAAGGCTTCTTCCAGACCAACACCGCCGTCGCTGCGGCGCTGTACGCCGAGGCGGCCGCCTGGACGCGGGACCTGGGGGCCCGCAGCGCCTGGGACCTCTACTGCGGTGTCGGCGGGTTCGCGCTCACCCTGGCCGGGGCGGGCGTGCCCGACGTGGTCGGGGTCGAGCTCAGCGCGGAGGCGGTGACCGCGGCCCGGGACAGCGCCGAGCGGGCGGGGCTGGACGGGGTGCGGTTCGAGGCCGGCGACGCGACGGCCTGGGCCGCTGCGCAGGAGCACGCCCCGGACCTGGTGGTGGTCAACCCGCCGCGGCGGGGGATCGGCGCCGCCCTCGCGGGCTGGCTGGACGCCTCGGGCGCGCGCCACGTCCTCTACTCCAGCTGCCACAGCGGGTCACTGGCCCGCGACCTCGACGCGATGCCCTCGTGGGAGCCGGTGCGCGGGCGGGTCTTCGACATGTTCCCGCAGACCGCGCACCACGAGGTGCTGGTGCTGCTGCGCCGGCGGTAGTGCGGTCGGGCCAGGGTCAGCAGCCCACCCAGACCGGGGTCAGGCTGGACCCGCCGTCGGGCAGCCCGACCCAGCGGTAGCCGAGCTCGACGGCGACCTCGCGGCCCTCGCGCAGGCAGGGGGGCCTCCCCTCGCCGTGCTCGCTCTCCGCGGACCACAACAGCGCGTCGGCGTCGAGCCCGATCACGGTGCCGTCGTCGCCCTCGAAGCTCGTCAGGCCGTTCGAGGGCTCCTGCAGGAGCGCCGTCCCGCGCTCCACCGTCAGCGGCACGTCGCCCCACGGCAGGTTCGTGCCGACCACGGTCCCGCCGACGGCTGACGCCACGACGGCGAGCAGCGCCGCGCCCAGGGGCACCGGCGTGGTCGTCCAGGCAGGCAGCGAGCGGCGCGGGGCGACCTCGTCGGGATCAGGCACGGGCACAGCATGCCCGCCCGGTCGCGCCGGCGGTGGCGTTCGGCGGCGGGCGGCGGCTCCGAGGCCGGTCCGGAGCAGGGCGGGCGACCCCTCGCTCGCGGCCGGGTCGGGCGCGCACTAGCGTCGGGACCCCGTCCGTACGACCCCGGAGGCACCCTCGTGCAGCACCGCACCCTCATCTCCTCGCAGCGCGGCCACGAGCAGCGCGACGTCTCCGTCGTCGGGCTCGGCACCTGGCAGCTCGGCGCCGACTGGGGCGAGGTCAGCGAGGCCGACGCGCGCGAGGTGCTGCAGGCCTCCTACGACGCCGGCGTGCGCTTCCTGGACACCGCCGACGTCTACGGCGACGGCCGCAGCGAGCGGGTGCTCGGGTCCTTCCTGCGCGACCTGCCGGCCGACCACGGCGTCACGGTCGCCACCAAGATGGGCCGCCTCGCCGCGCAGGAGCCCGAGAACTACACGATGGACGCCTTCCGCGCGTGGACCGACCGCTCGCGGGAGAACCTCGGCGTCGACACGCTCGACCTCGTCCAGCTGCACTGCCCGCCGACCGCGACGGTCGAGGACGACGCGACCTACGAGGCGCTCGACGCCCTGGTCACCGACGGCACCATCGCGGCGTACGGGCTCTCGGTCGAGACCGTGGACCAGGCGCTGGCCGCGATCGCGCGCCCGCACGTCGCCTCGATCCAGATCATCCTCAACGCCTTCCGGCTCAAGCCGCTGGAGGCGGTGCTCCCGGCCGCCCGCGAGGCCGGTGTCGGGATCATCGCGCGCGTGCCGCTGGCCTCCGGGCTCCTGAGCGGGCGCTACGACGCGTCGACGACCTTCGCCGCCGACGACCACCGCACCTTCAACCGCGACGGCAGCGCCTTCGACGTCGGCGAGACGTTCAGCGGCGTGCCGTGGGAGACCGGGCTGGCCGCGGCGCAGGAGTTCACCGCGCTCGTGCGCGAGCACGGTCCCGAGGGCGCCACGGCCGCGCAGGCCGCGATCGCCTGGGTCGCGCAGCTGGACGGCGTCTCCACCGTCATCCCCGGTGCGCGGTCGGCCGACCAGGCCCGCGCCAACGCCGCGGCCGGCGAGCTGCCTGCGCTCTCGTCGGCGTTCGGGGACGGCGTCCGACGGATCTACGACGAGCGGGTCCGGGCCGAGGTCCACGGGCGCTGGTGACCGGCGTAGGTTTTCGCTGAAGGAGCGTGAGCACCATCGACGACTACTGCGAGCACTGCGACCTGCCGCTGAGCACCTGCGTCCACGGCAACCCGCCGGCCCCGCCGCCGGAGCCTGCCCCCAAGGCCTCCCCGGTCCGTACGACCCGGGCCGCGCCGCGGGTCCCCGGGTCCTCGGCCAAGCCCCCGCCGCCGCCGCGGGCCCGCCGGCACACGCCGGCCGCCGACCTCGAGCCCCACGTGCTGGCGGTCCTCGAGGACCTCGGCGGGGAGGCCCCGGCCGAGGACGTCATGGTCGCGGTCGGTGAGCGGCTGGCCGACGTCTTCCGCCCCGGCGACCAGGAGAAGGGCCCGACCGGCGAGCTGCGCTGGCGCACCGCCTGCCGCACCGCGCGCAAGAACCTCGCCGACCAGGGCCTCCTGGTCGCCCCGTCCCCGGGGGTCTGGCGCCTCACCTGACGCCGAGATGACGCTCGCGGACAGCCGAGATGACGCTCGCGGACAGC